>DONT01000009.1:6080-127111 GCA_003513765.1 Jeotgalicoccus sp. | reverse complement strand
AAGGTAGTCCGACAGAGTTTGGATAACCATGTTAATTTCACAAAGTAGTCCGGCAAAGATATTACTTGTACAGACAAATAAAAAAGCACAGCCATAGTATGGCTGTGCATTCTCTGTATGTACATCTATTACAGTTCTTTTAGTAAAGTAGTGTACTTCATGAATTTCTCTTCGTCTTTCTCTATGAGTGATTCTTCTATTTTTGCTTTATATAATTCTACATTGAAATGGTGCATGGATTCTTGCAAAACAAGATCTGCTGATAAGTCGTTAATTGTGTTGATGAAGCCTCTTAATTGATTTGCAGGATAAACTAGTCTGCCCATAATGAATTACCCCTCTCGAAACTATCTTTAATCAGATTATATAACACATTCTCATTTAGGTCAATGATAATGAGAATCGATGTTCTATGTATTCAGATAATTAACTTTTAAGACTAAATTTTAAACAATAGACAACATTCAATATTATTAGTTAACATTTTAAATATTCTGTGTTATATTGATTGTAATCATAAATACAGGGGGGAAAATATGAGCCGACAGCATTATATTATTAATGATGAAACGATGTACATTGTTGCTAAGTCACTCGGGCGTTATACTGAAAGTGTAATAGGAGAGCTCTACGGAGAACCTATTCAATGTCTTTCCATACCTAATAAAATATTGGAACATAACTGTAAATATCATTTTCAGACATACGCTTCACGTAAAGATTTAACAAGAAGTTTATCTGGTATACGATCTAAGCACCCGATTATTTTAGATTTATTCGGTTCATACATTTACTTTTGCACACATTCGGATCGTGTTAGCGAAAACTGCTGGTTTAACTTAAGATACATCGACAGTTATTATGATTATAATGGGAATACAAAAATTAAATTTGAGAATAATGAAGAAATGGAAATTAATATTTCATACAGTTCATTTAACAATCAGTATTTAAATGCGGTGAAGCTGCACTATAAATTTAATCTGGCTAAAGAGAAAACTTACCGGAAAGATGATACACCGAAATTATCTTACGAATATCAGAATCAGGAACTACAGTATGTTAATGAGGCTGCAAGGGAAACATACTTAAAATACATGCGCGGGATTGACCAAATTAATAAAATCCAGTGAATATAATGAGTAAAAGTTTAATTATTTATCATTGATGTAAATTTTACTTAACAATTATTAAGTTTACTGTTGATTTAATTAACGTTCATTGCTATAATAAATCTTGTTCGATTGAAACATACATACTATTCCACAGTAGCTCAGTGGTAGAGCTATCGGCTGTTAACCGATCGGTCGTAGGTTCGAGTCCTACCTGTGGAGCCATATGGGGATGTACTCAAGTGGCTGAAGAGGTGCCCCTGCTAAGGGCATAGGTCGCATTGCGCGGCGCGAGAGTTCAAATCTCTCCATCTCCGTTAATACTAACTAATAAACCCCGTTAATCAGCGGTAAACGCTGATTAACGGGGTTTTGTTGTTTTTTGCATTTAATATCTAAAGTGATTAAAAATGAGTAGGGTTGGCAAAGGTCTGTCAATATCTCAGTTGTCATTGTCAGCCTGTCAATTTGATATACTATCTGGCATTTTATCTAATATACTTAAGGCGTTCATTTCATCAGAATCGTATGTTTCTTCAAATAGGTGATTAATTAAGTAAATTTAATTCTGCGTCATCGAGTATACCGCTGTCGTGAATACTCTCAAGATGCGTATCGATCTTCGCTTCGTCTTCCATCATGATCATCTTATCCAGGAATGCACTTTCAGTATCTTCTTTAGAGAGTGCCATATCACCGTAAAGGACACCTTGTACGATAACTAAGTCCCATTTCGTTGTGTCCGGCTGTTGATACCACAACGTCATGACTGGTGTGCCGTCCGGGTCTTCACCAATCAGCTCCGCGGCGAATATCACTTCGCTCTCAGGATCTTCGTTAAACCCGGTCATACGCAGTCGCCCGCGTTCTGAAAACTCTTCGCTGTGCGAGACATCTGCGATATGCGCAAATCGTGCTTCGACTTCACCTTCACCGTAATCGACAATCATTGAATTATGATCTAACGCTTCGATGAGGTCCGCATGGACGAGCTTGCCGTTATGTTCTGTTGAGAATATCGCCATCACACCCTCGTCTGATTCTTCGTTCACTAATACGACAGGGTCGCCCGGTTTAGGGTTCTCGTTCACCGCAACGTCTTCTGTTTCTGTCTCATCTTCTGCTTCAACTGACGCATTAACTTCTTCGTCTACGGGTGCGTCCTCCTCACTACTGCAAGCTGCGAATAATAATACCGTACCTAACAATAATAATTTCTTCATTAGTATTTCCTCCTAATTAATTTCTATTTTTAATTAAATATAGCAACACTGTCATATATAGGCAATAAGCTTCTATAACAGATATAGATAAAAATGTTTTCTACTATTCTCCCTTATCAAAAATTAGTCTGTTTCTACTTCTTTTTGGTTGTGAATTTTTTTAAAATCTTCACTTTAGAATCATCGAAGGTGGTATGATTAATTCATATGAAAGAGGAGGAACCATGTGAAAAATATTTTAGGTTTAATTAATTCGAGATACTGGGTAGCCGTAGAGTCAACGGACGATGAGGTCACTTTCGCTACAGAACGACATAAATATACTATATCCAAACGCCCAATTCTCGGTTATCGTTTAACCATCGCATCTTTTAACAGTATAGATCGCGAAGAGAAAATTTTTAAAGACGAAGAAGAACTTATTTCATTTATAAAATCTAATAAGCCAATCTGGGAAGAGAAGGTTGCGAAACCTCTTATTTAATAATCCCTGTTATTGTTAATATAAATAAAAAGCCGCCTGTAACAGGCGGCTTTTGTTTACCGAAAATTAATCTCTTCTTGTTGTAGTTGTTCTGACAGTTGTTCTTGGTGCGTTAATTAAGCCAAGGAACTTGAGGCAGTACAAGGCTGAGAGACCTACTAAAATATACACAATTTTAGACAGTAATTCTTCCTGTCCGCCAAAAATTGTTGCTACTAAATCGAACTCAAAAAGTCCAACAAGCAGCCAGTTCAATCCGCCGACGATTAAAAGGATCAGAGCAATAGTATCTAATGCTTTCATGAAACACCCTCCTAAATTGAGACTTAGTTAAGTTTTTTCCACTTCAAATATCTCAAACCCCAAAAAGAAATTTAAGTATAAAAATATAAAATGGATTCACAGTCATTCCATATTAACAAAGGGCTTGTCAAAATCCAGCTCACCTTTAATTTTCGTAATTTTAATATCTTCTCCCTGCAGCCATTTATTAAAATCAAAAATCACAGGTTTTCTATCCAGACCAATAACAAATAATGCTTTTAATTCCTTCGGCAGATAGACCGAGGTATGAATAGTCCCGGCAGATGCATCATATTTGGTGGATGCAATACCTTCATTAAGACTGTTCATAATTTTAAATGCTTCATACGGTTTACTCGTATTTTGCTGTTTGTCCATGATGTTTTGTTCACGCTGAAGTGATTCTTCCTGCCTGTAACGGTTTTCTTCCTGCAGCATATGGAAGTGATTTGTACATATATTAGACTGTCTGACAGCGACATTTCTCGGTGAGGCTTCTATCACATAAGGAATACCTCTCGAATCCTGTACAACATAGCTGAACGAATGTCTGTGAGGTATATCTTTCAGCAGTGCAACTGCTTCATCAGTATTTGCACATGTTTCCAGAACAAGTCTCGCAATCATACTGCACATAAATCCGTCTGCAGATTTTTTAGTGTGAGTAAAGTTATAGCCGATAACGAGACCCTTCTCATTCATGCCGTCAATCCGTCCTGTAATTTGCATGGTTGGACCCATAAAAGCATAGCCCTGGTCTGTAGGCTGATAAAATATATACCGTCCTTCATAGCCGCGGGGATGGCTGTCGTAATTCCGGACGAAAAAATTACTTTCGGTAAAAATAGAACAGCCGCTTCGTGTCAGCTCCAAATAGTAGCCGCCGAACTTTTTAAATGCTTCTGTGATATTGAGTTCCAGTGCATCCGCAAGTCCCTGAATCTCATCCAGTACTTGAGGGGCAATATTCCTCAGCATACTCATAGACGTCTCAGGGTCAACGATAAAATGACGATTCTCTCTTTTACGCCACTGCCTTTCACGATTCGGTAAAATAGAAGAGTTTTTCAATTGCTGCCCCTGCAAGAAGCCGAAGTCGTAATGACTACCCCTGAACTGAAACACATCACTGTAGTATGATTTCATATTACTTTCTCCCTTTATTCATAGTATGACCAGTGTATTATGAAAGACCTGAAGGCTGGAAATTTAATGCTTGCTGCAAGGGAGCGCGTGAGTAATTTTACTTATATAGTAGAAAATAAAAGGTTCTTTTATAATGATAAGAGCAAAAAGTGACATGGTACGGGAATTGCCAAAATTAAGTGGTAGTTTTATGCAGTTTTTCTGTTAAAATAGTGAAGGCTTAATTTTGATACATAAAGATAAATAGCATTTAAATAAGTATAAGAAAAAAATTATAAATTTGGTGAATAAAATGAACCACAGAAAAGGTGACGGTAAATTGATTACATTAGCAGGAACAATAGGAGCAGGTAAAACAGAGTGGGGGAAAGTTATCGCAAAACACTTCGACGTTGAATTACTCGAAGAAAAAGTTGATGGCAACCCATTCCTGGCGAAATACTATGATGAGCCGGAAAGATACAGTTTCCATCTTCAGGTATTTTTCCTGAACCACAGATTCAAAGCAATTAAGAAAGCAATGGCACACCCAAACTCAGTGCTGGATCGTTCTATATATGAAGATGCAATGATTTTTGCAAGACTTCAATATGAAAATGGCTCGATGGATGAAGCTGAATATGAAACGTATTTAGATCTTCACGAGAACATGATGGAAGAACTGAATGATTTATATAAACAGCAGGTGCTGTTCAAGAAATCACCGGACCTGATGGTTATGGTTCACGGATCACTTGAAGAAGTTATAAGAAGAATTAAAAGACGCGGCAGAGACTTTGAACAGATTGAAGGTAATCCTGGTCTTTATAAATACTATCAGGACCTTTATAACATGTACGAAAACGAATTCCTGAAGGAGTACAACAGCAAAGGAATTTCACCTGTCTATGTCATTGATATAGATAAGATGGATTTATTTAATCCTGAAGATGTTAAAACTGTTCTGACAGGAATTGAAGAAACTCTTAAAAAAGATAGAGGTTTTGTACATCCGGAAGAATTGGAAAAGACACCGCACAAAAATATATAAAAATATTTCCACAAACAGTTGACTTTCACACAAAACTCCTGTAGTATCTTAAGAGTAGTTCTTAATCAACAAATATTTTAATTGTTTCATTCGTTTGAAAAACTCTTAAAATTTTTACATTAACAATTGCAAATATTTAAGTGCAAAAGCACTAGGAGGTTTTTTCTATGAACGAAGGAACAGTAAAATGGTTTAACTCAGAAAAAGGATTTGGATTTATCGAACAGGAAGCTGGAGACGACGTATTCGTACACTTCTCAGCAATCCAAGCTGATGGTTACAAATCATTAGAAGAAGGACAAAAAGTTAACTTTGAAATCGAAGAAGGACAACGTGGCCCACAAGCTACTAACGTCACTACGGTTTAATATAAAGCTTTCAAGAGACAGCCTCGGCTGTCTCTTTTTTTATGCTTAAATATCCTGATAATCGGCATGAGGAGCACGTTTCTTTAGTTCTTCGATGAATAAAGACTTATTCTCGGGAGAAATTCTTAAGCTGCCGAAAGCAATGCTCCTCGAATGGATCTCGATGCCGTCTTTAGAAGTCATCATCCGGTAACCGGAGATGAAGTTTGAAGTCGGATGCACTTTGAAAATATCTCTGTAAGGGATTTTGCTGCCGAAAATTACAGATTTTGCATGCAGATAATCATCGTGAAAAGTATATCGGGTATTAAAAGTCATCAATATAAGCAGCAGAATAATCGGTATGATAATTACAAAAATTATAACAGCAGCCGACAATGGTACCGGATTATCCAGAAAGAATGGGAAAAATCCTGCTGCTGCAACAGCAGCAATAGAGATAATCATCATAATACTGAAGGAAAAATCAATCTTTGATTTAAAAGTCATAGAGAATCCTCTTTTCTTGAGTGGTTACTGCCATTGTAAACAAGTAAATTAAAAAAGCCATACCCTGGGTCTGGGTATGGCTTTATAAATGTGCGTACATTAGATTAAAGTAGCTGAAAATGATTTTTTATTAATAAGAGGGGGCCTATTAATTTCTAACTGATAATCATTTTCAATTACTAATATACAATACTTATTGAGAATGAGTCAACCCTAATTGAGAATCTCTTTCAATTAATTGTGACTTTTATGTGTCTGCATTCTGATATGGCTGCCTGAAGGGTCAGCTGTCAGAACGTATCCTTCTTCCTGTTCAGCAGTGAAGCCGAGTTCCGTAAGTCTTGATACAGCTTTGTTTAATGCTTCGTTAGATGGATATATTACAGTGTAGTAATCAAGACCGATACTGCCTTTTTCAGGTGCCGGTGCCCCAAGACCGTTCCAGACGTTCGCTGCAATATGATGGTGGTATTTCTCAGTTGCCATGAATAGCGCCTGACCTCCGAAATTGAGAATTACTTCAAAGCCGAGGCCTTCTGTGTAAAACTCATCAGTCTTTTGCAGTTCGCTGACGTGAAGGTGAACGTGTCCCATTATAGTATCTTTCGGTAATCCTTTAAAGTCTGCAGGGGCGGGTCTGTCTTTCAGCAGGTCTTCTGCATTTAACGGATCAGTAACCATGTGTACCTGACCGTCATTCCAAATCCAGTGCTCAGGCTCTCTATCGATATAAATCTCAATACCGTTGCCGTCTGGATCATCTAAATAGAGTGCTTCACTCACGTGATGGTCTGCTGAGCCTAAAGGTATTCTCTTTGCAGCCAGGTGCATTGTTATTAATGCAAGGTCTTCTCTAGTAGGGAGAAGCAGTGCAAAGTGATATAATCCTGCAGCACGCGGATGTGTGCGCTCTTTATCGACCTGGTTTAAAATAAGCAGAACATTTTCTCCGTCTGCAGTCAGTTCAGCACGTGTGCCGTCCTGTTCTTTTACTGTAAGCCCGATTATATTAGTGTAAAACTCTAAAGAACGATTAAGGTCTTTTATATTTAATGATACTGTTTCTACATATGTCGCGTTATTGTTATGAAATGTCATAGTAATCCTCCTAATTGGTAACTTTATGTAACTAAGTATATATTAATTATCAGGTTGTGGCAAGTAATTAATTTTACTTTTAATATATGCTTTTTTATGCTATTATATTTTAATAAGGAGTGGTGTATATGTCCAAGAATGAAATGTGCCCGCGCTTTGAAAAAGCGGTAAATATATTAAGCCAAAGATGGACTGCTCTGCTTATTTATCAAATGCTGGATGGTAATTCCAGATTCGGTGAAATTCAGGCAGCAACCGGTGTCAGCGGCAAAGTATTATCAGATCGTCTGAAAAGCATGGAACAGGAAGGCCTTATCAACCGTGAAGTTATTCCGGAAACGCCTGTTGTTATTAAATATACTTTAACAGAAAAAGGTCATTCACTTGAACCTGTGTTAAAAGATATTGAGAAATGGTCGCAGAACTGGATAGAGTCTGATAGCAAAGTAGAAGCATAAAGCAGAAACTGGGAGTCCTGAATTAGGACTCCCAGTTTTTTTATTGATCTGACCAAATTCCAAGACCTTCATTTTTAGCTTGCTGTTCAGCTTCTTTCAGCAGGTCCTCATATTTATCGTTTGGGGGATGCACATAATCTACAGAAGCGAGTCCTTCCTGAACGAGTACTTCATTAACCATCTCATCATCTGCATATACATACGCCAAGTAACGGTCATAGTGGTCTTTTTCTTCTTCATCGAATTCCACTGTAATCGTATCAGCGTTATCCAGCAGTTCCTGAGTTCTTTCAAATGCTTCTTGTGCGTACGGCTCATCCTGCTCGCCGTCTCTGCCGATTTCCGGCGTATTAATAATTAAGTATCTGAAGCTCTCAGAACTGCCATTGTAGTTAAAACGTGTCGTATCACCATCGATGTGCTGATCCACTGTGACTTCATTATCGGCAGTTGTTTCCTGTTCAGTATCTTCACCAGCGAAATTATCATTATAGACAGTTACACCGATAAATAATAACAGTATTACAATCATCCCGGGGAGTCCCAATTTTTTTAAATGTCTCGGGCGGATAAATTTATTATTTTTTCTGTCGTTTTGCGGTGCCATTGATTATCATCCTCTTATAGTAAATATTAATTCTATCTTATAGTTTATACCCTGTTAAAACAATAATAAAATTGACGTTGACCATAACGTAGCGTCATCGTTTATACTCGAAATTAAGAGGTGAGGGATATGAAAATTAAAGAACTGGCAGACATTGCAGGTGTGAGCGTCAGAACGCTGCATCATTACGATAAAATCGGATTGCTGACACCTGATACAAATAAAGTAAATGGCTACCGTGAGTATGCAGATACAGATATTTCAAGACTGCAGCAAATACTGTTCTTCAGACAGCTGAATTTTAAACTTACGCAGATTAAAGAAATTCTGGACAGTCCGTATTATGATAAAACAGAAGCACTGCAGATACAAAAAAGTATCATTTTGAAGGAGCAGGCGAGACTAAATAGCATATTGAAACTGATAGATAAAACAATCATCAGTGAAAAAGGAGAGATGATGATGACAAATGAAGAGAAATTTGAAGGTGTGGATTTTTCGCACAATCCCTATGAAGAAGAAGCAAAAGAGAAATGGGGTAGTGATGCAGTTGATAAATCTAAGCAAAACTTAAAAAAGACGGGAACAAAAGAAGCGGAACGGAGATTCAATGAAATTTATACAGAACTAGCCAATGTCAGACATCTGGAACCAGCATCAGAGGATGCTCAACAGCAAATTCATGAGTGGTATGAATTTCTAAATGAAATAGGAGACTATTCTCCAGAAATGTTTAAAGGTCTTGGAGATATGTATGTCGAAGACGAGAGATTCACTAAAAATATAAATAAATTTGGAGACGGACTAGCTCAATTTATGCAGCAGGCAATGAGTATTTACTATGAAAATCA
Organism: Jeotgalicoccus sp.; assembly: GCA_003513765.1. Taxonomy (GTDB): domain Bacteria; phylum Bacillota; class Bacilli; order Staphylococcales; family Salinicoccaceae; genus Jeotgalicoccus. The sequence continues at coordinate 117,942 of DONT01000009.1, read as the reverse complement.
TAAAAATTAATCCCCGGAATGGGGATTAATTTATTTGGATGGTCTGATGTCAGAATCAAGATTATCCGTGGCCGGACCTTCGATAACTTTCCCTGTGTAATTGAATCTGGATCCGTGGCAGGGACAGTCCCAATTCTTGTCATCATTATTCCAGCCTAAACTGCAGCCCATATGAGTACAGCGGTTAGATACGACGTAATAGTTATCTTCATCACGATAGACACCTTTTTTAGACATTCCATCTCTTGCAACTGTACCTTCACCTTTTTCCAGATGCAGGTCATTAAGATCAGGATGAGATTCAGCCATGTTCTTTATTTCTGATTCTGCAACGTGGATGGGATTTGTCAGGTGCTGTTTTAACTGCTGGAAAGTGCCTTTTTTACGGCTGGGATCAAGCAGATCTTTATACATATTATCTTTGCCTTCTATTAAATCACTGATTATCATAGAAGAAAGTACACCGTTTGTCATACCGTATTTATTAAAACCTGCTGCGACGAAATAGTTCTGCTTCTGCTTATTGAAATGACCGATGAAAGGCAGGGAGTCGGCAGTCATTAAATCTTGTGCGCGGTATGCATACAAAGTATCCTTGTTTGCAGTTTTCTGTCCTGCGTAATGTTCGAGCTTAGACAGCTGCATAGCCATATCCTTTTGTTCATATGAACCGTGTCCAAGTCCCGCGAACAGAAGTACAGGCAGGGAACTATCGGGTTTCACAACGTTTCTAATCGATAATCCGGCATCGTCATGACCGCTCAATGAAAGGTGCTCCGGTATTGGCGTGGATGTTTCTGCGACGAGACCGTAGCCGTAACTGATTTTAAAACTGTTAAAGTAAAAGTTTTCAATATCGAGGAATGGAAAGTGTGTCGCGATAATCAAATACTCAAAATCTATACTATGATTATTTACTGTCGTAAGAGTAGTGCCGTCAGCGCTTTTAGCACGTGTATGTTCATATATCGTTACATTTAAATCTTCAAGCACTTCAATAATTCCTTGGAAAAACTTAAGAGGGTGGAATTCAGCTTGGTTCTTCATAATAAGTTCTCCGGCTGTTTCAAATGGAAGGTCATGTTCATTTGTTGTCAGGTGACCGTCAATTGAAAGTTCCTTATATACTTTTTCTTCTTTTTTAAGATCTTTCAATGATTTTTCGTGTTCGGCATAAATTACGCTGTCCACACGTTTAAAATCACAATCAATATTATATTGGTTAACAATACGTTCAATTTCTTTAATTGCACTCATTTGAGATTCGTAATATAACTGTGCTGTATTTGCATCCTTCTGGCTTTTCAGCTGGCTGTAAATTAAACCCTGCTGTGCAGTTATTCTTGCAGTTGTATTTGCTGTAGTGCCGCTGACCAGTTCATTGCCTTCAATTAATGTCACTTCATATCCTTTGACAGCAAGTTGGTACGCATTCATTAAACCGCTGATGCCGCCGCCGGCTATAACTATTTGAGAAGTTATATTCTCTTTAAGTTCAGTGAATTTTGGAAGCTCAACGGAAGCTGACCAGTACGATTGATTTACATCATTGCTCATAGAACCCCTACTGTAGAATATATAATACCCTTACCCAAAAAAAGAGAAATCAGCTGTTAAACTTCAATAATTAAGAAAGTGTAAATTTGTTATATGAAAATGGTTAAAAAGACTTGAAATATTCTAGTTAAACCTATAGTATATATAACAGACATTAAATATATGTTAAATAATATTGGCGCGGGATGGAGCAGTGGTAGCTNNCGGGCTCATAACCCGGAGGTCGTAGGTTCGAATCCTTCTCCCGCAATTTTTCTTTTTAATACATAAGAGTGGTCCCGTGGTGTAGCGGTTAACATGCCTGCCTGTCACGCAGGAGATCGCGGGTTCGATTCCCGTCGGGACCGCCATTAAAAATTTCATAAATTAAGGTTCAGTAGCTCAGTTGGTAGAGCATGTGATTGAAGCTCACAGTGTCGGCGGTTCGATTCCGTCCTGAACCATATTTACTTTATTACCTTTGCGGGTATAGTTAAATGGTATAACCTCAGCCTTCCAAGCTGATGTTGTCGGTTCGATCCCGTCTACCCGCTCCATTATTATTCCACAGTAGCTCAGTGGTAGAGCTATCGGCTGTTAACCGATCGGTCGTAGGTTCGAGTCCTACCTGTGGAGCCATGGCCCGTTGGTCAAGCGGTTAAGACACCGCCCTTTCACGGCGGTAACACGGGTTCGAGTCCCGTACGGGTCATACTCAGAAGTGTAATCGCACTTCTGTTTTTTTATTCAGGACAGTTGGCCGAGCGGCTGAAGGCGCACGCTTGGAAAGCGTGTAAACGTTAACTCGTTTCAAGGGTTCGAATCCCTTACTGTCTGTCATATAATTAACCCCCTTTAGTCTAAGCATTACTGACTAAAGGGGGTTTTACTGTTTAATTATGAAACGGACAGCCGCTCTCTTTTTTTCTGTAAAGCAGGTTTGGAGATTTTACAGTGTCTTTAAATCCTTTATGATAATTATGGGTCAGTGAAGGGGACAGAGGGGGAGCAAGCCAGCTCCATTTTCCTGTAACTTCTCTGCCTTCCTTGTGTTCTCTTTTCTCAAATTGCTGGAATTGTTTGGAGGCAGTGATGTGGTCAACAATTGAGACACCGCTGTTTTTAAAAGAATGGTAGACAGCGTAGTTAAACTCGACTAATGCCCTGTCTCTCCAGTAAGTCGATGTTTTTGAAGTATCTAAATGAAATGCTTCGGCAATATCTTTTAATTTATTGTACCGGTACTCATCAGTAAAGTTTCTGACACCGATTTCCGTTTCCATATACCAGCCGTTAAATGGGGCAGTATGATAAAACAATCCGCCAATTTCTAAATCCATATTGGAAATAATCGGTACAGCATACCATCTGAGACCAAGTTTCTCTAAATCAGGATACTGGTCATGAGTGATAGAGATTTCTTTAATAATTGATTGAGGATATTCATAATATTTCATTTCTTCCTCATTAACACTGTACATTAAAGGTAATATATTAAAATCATTTTCTTCCTTAATCCATCCTAAGCTTGCCGCGAGTGAAGTGCTTTCAACAGATTTAGGATCACCTGCATTTCTGTAGCCCGCGTACCTTAAAAGCTGTTCATTATATATTTTAAGATCATTAGAGAATATTGAAATAAGCGGAATAATCTTTCCATCATTCGTAGCGTGCTCAATATGATTATTAATCGAAGTGATGAAGTCATCTTCATTGTTTATATGCCTTAAATCACGTACTTCTAATTTATCCCAGAAAAATCTGCCGATGCACCTGTTGGAATTACGCCATGCTATTTTAGCGCCGTAAGTTAATTCTTCAGCAGTATGAGTATATGTGCCGCTTTCATTAATTTCATTCTCAATCTGTTTAAAGCGGCTGTTCATTTCAGATGAATTTAACCCCAGCTCATGATGCATCTCTCGAATGAATTTCTTTGCTTTTGTCAACAGCATCCATTTCACCTCTATGTAAAATTTTTCTCTCATATACTATTTTACGTTAACTAAAGAGTGAAAAGGGATGGTTAAGTGTATGTAAATCGACATTATTTTGTCTTCTGCTTATTAAAGCTTGTATAATTAAATGATTTTTCTCGTAATTATTTTTATTTTTAACGTTAAAGGTATTGAAAAAAATCGGGTCTTCCTATCAAATGTTAATAAAACGCTATAAACCTTGTGCTAACGGCGTTTGAAATGAAGTGAAAACTAAAATAAAAAAATGCAATCGTTTACATTAAGAGTGGGATTTTAAACAATTATTTTAAACTTTATTTTACTGGAAATAATTTCAAAAAAATTGTCTGAAATATGTATTTGATAAATATAAAATGAAAATTTCATTAGAAATTCTCAGGAGAAATTTGATATAGTTTTTAACAGACTAATTATATTCACTTAAAGTACCGTAATAACTTTACTAACTGTTTTTATGTATTTTTGAAAAAATGATTAAGTCAAAAATTATATAAGGATAGGAAGTTAGAAATATGGAATCACATTTACAAGTTAAAAACCCAAAATTAATGGCTGCAGTTTTAATGATTGGGTCTTTCATCGGGTTATTCGGTGAAACTGCATTAAATATGGCTTTGACAAATATTATGGAAGATTTTTCTATAAGTGCAAGCTCAGCGCAGTGGCTGACTACCGGCTACTTATTAGTATTAGCAATCTTAGTGCCGCTGTCATCATATCTGGTACGCTGGTTTACGACACGCCAGCTCGTCACTGGTGCGATAATCATTTCTACAATAGGCGCATTGCTCGCGGCAATTGCACCAAGTTTTTCGATTTTACTTATAGGACGTTTAATTCAAGCCGTCGGCACAGGCGTTTTCCTGCCTCTGATGTTCAGTGTTGTATTAATGATTTTCCCTATGAATAAACGCGGAGCTGTAATGGGGATTGTTGGTTTAGTAATTACTGCAGGTCCTGCACTCGGACCAACGATAAGCGGACTGATCATCAGTGCATCAAGCTGGCATTTTATTTTTGTAGTGATGATGATACTAAATATTATTTTACTGGTAATAGGTGCACCTAAAATGCAAAATGTCTCGAATATTACAAAACCGAAAATTGATATATTATCGTTACTGTTATCTACTGTTTCTTTCGGCGGAATTGTATTTGCATTAGCGACACTGGCAGAATTGCCTTTATCAGACGTGACAGTCTGGCTGCCGCTTGTTCTCGGTTTACTATCATTGATTTTATTTACAATTCGTCAGTTTAAAATGAAAGAGCCGATGATTAACTTAAGCGTATTTAAATATCCGATGTTTACACTGGGCACAGTCCTAATGTTCGCAACACTATTTATTATTTTATCAGTTGCGATTTTAATTCCGCTTTATTTAAAGAGTGTCTTAGCTTATACAGCAATTGCTGCAGGACTGCTTATGCTGCCTGCGAATGCTTTAAATATTATCATGTCACCAGTCGTTGGGTCTAACTTCGATAAGGTAGGTGCACGCATATTTACACGCATTGGATTTACTCTTATTACAATTAGTGCAATTATATTTATTGTAATTATTTCTTCAACTACACCGGTATGGCAAGTCGTTGCCACTCTGTGTATTCTTTTCCTGGGTGTTTCAATGACGATAATGCCTGCTCAGACAAATGCGATGAATCAGCTGCCGCAGCATCTGTATGCAGATGGTTCCGCTGCGATGAATACATTAACTCAAGTTGCAGGCGCAGCAGGTACAGCAATTGCCATTACATTATTTACTGCCGGACAGAATCGTTATATTGCAGAGTTTGGTGCTGCTAATCCTGTAGATTTTCTTGCACACGGTATTAACTACGCTTTTTATGCTGTATTAATTACAGGTGTGATTGGTTTAATAGGATCTATATTTATTAAAAACAGCCGTCCATTAGTTAAATAATATTTACTCCCTGTGTTTCAGCAGTTAAAGCTGAATCACAGGTTTTTTAATTTTCATGTCAAAATAATTTTACTGCCGTAAAAAAGAAAGTGGACGGACCAATTTATGTCACTTGGCCATTTTTTTACATTAAAGTCAAGTCATAATTATTTCATATTGAAGTAATTAATATTTCTGAATATTATTCTCAGGTAAATAGTAATAAACATTGTTATATCAATGGTATCAGTGCTTATAGACTTGTTAATAGTATCTGGTATTAATAGCTAGTGTGAAATTATATAATGTAATTTTTTTAAAAATAATGAAATGAAACCGTTTACAATTTAAAAGCATGGTGGTACATTTGAGCAAGTGAAGGGGATAAATAAAGAAAGGGTTATATGCAAAAGATTAACTGAATATAACTATGTCGGGAGAATAGAATATGGAGATTATTTCATATAGGGATTTAAGAAATATTGTTAAAAGCGGCGATGTCATTTCAATAGCTGCTCTGTCCACCGGGAACTTACCGATGGAAGTACTGAAATATCTGGCAGAGCAGTATGACGAAGATGGTAAAACTGACAATTTAACTTTTGTTGTGTCGAATGATATCAGTGATTTTGATGACGGCTTTGATCTCGATTCATTCGTTTCACGGGGCATGGTAAAAAGAATTATTGCCAGTCTCGTCATTGCTTCTCCTGTAACGGTTGAAGCGATTAAAAACAATGAAATTGAAGCCTATTTTCTGCCTCAGGGTATCATCGCAACGTCATACCGCGAACAGGCTTCTTCTTCACCGGGGATGATTACCAAAATCGGTTTGAATACGGTTGTGGATCCGAGAATGTCCGGCGGCAAAGTTAACGATGTTACTCGTGATGATTTAGTTTCTTTAATAGAAATTAACAATGAACAGTATCTGCATTACAATTTTCCAAAGATTGATGTGGTTCTGTTAAGAGGCACATTCGCCGACGAGAAGGGGAACATTTATATGACCCACGAATCACATCTTGGTGAAGGTTTTAGTGCAGCTTCTGCTGCAAGACAAAATGGCGGCAAGGTAATCGTTCAGGTAAAAGAGATAATTGAAAAGGGGAGTTTCAATCCGCGCGATGTATTTATACCATCGGAGCTTGTCGATTATGTTGTAGTAAACAAAAATCCAAAATATCATAAGCAGGTGATACAAACATATTACGATCCCGCTTTATCCGGCCATCACAGAATTTCACAAAGTAAGGAGAAGTTTTTAGAGTTTGGTTCCAGAAAAATCATTTTACGGCGTTCAGCTCAGTTTTTAAAACCCGGTCATAGAGTCAGCATCGGGTACGGGATTAACAATGAGCTATCCAATGTACTGCGTGAAGAGGGTGCCGAGGATCTTGTCAAATTGAATATCGATACCGGTATATTCGGGGGAATGATCGGCAGCGGAAATTATTTTGGCATGAACTATAATCTCGATGCAAGAATGCGTCATGATATGACATGGGACTTTATATTTAACGGGGGACTCGATATCGCATTTCTCAGCTTTGCTGAAATCGACAGTTCCGGCAACGTCAACGTTTCGAAGTTTGGAGACAGAATGAACGGCAGCGGCGGTTTTATCGATATCAGCCAGACAGTAAAAACCTTAATATTCTCAGGTACGATGGTCGTCGGGAGCGACTCGCATTGTGAGAATAATGAACTGATTATCGATTCAGAAGGACATTCCAGGAAGTTTGTAGATAGTGTTCAGAGTATGGATTTCAACGCAGAGTATTCAAGGGAGCTTGATCAGGATGTTTACTACGTCACAGAACGTGCAGTATTTCAGCTGACTGATAACGGAATTGAACTGATTGAAATTGCTCCGGGACTTAATCTCGAGAAAGATGTTTTATCGCAAATGGATTTTAAGCCTTTAGTGTCTAAAGATTTAAAAGAAATAAGCAGCGAACTATTTCAGGAAACATGGGGGAAATTAGCGCAATCAATTAAAAATAATCATTAACAAAGGGGAAGATGTAAATGAATTATGATTGGATTAAAACAAGAGCGGACTATGATGAGGTAAAAGCGGCAATTATTGACCCGGCGAAAGGGACGCAGTGGTCTTATCAGGACTTAAACGCACGAGCTGAAAATCTGGCGAATTATTTGCAGGAACAGGGGATTAAACAGGGAGATGTAGTCGGTATTTTTGCGCCGAATGACGTGGCAATCTTTGACCTGTTATTCGCTTCTTTTAAGATGGGTGCAGTCTATCTGCCGATTAACTGGCGCTTAAAACCGAAAGAAATTCAGAGTATTATTGCAGACTCGGGCGTAAAAATGATTTTCTACTCGCTGCGTCATAAGGAAAGTTTAACAGGGACGCCGGAAGAACTGCTTCATATGGATATCGACTCACCTGAGTACGATGAAATCTGTAATCCGAAAAATCACCGGGAATTTGAAACGGTTAATGTTGAAAGTGAAGATCTGGCTGCACTGATGTACACGAGCGGAACAACAGGGTTGCCAAAAGGGGTAATGTTTACGTACGAATCGTTTGTAGCGAACGTTATTAGCGCGGCGCTGACTTATAAAGTGACAGGTGATCAGACGACGATTATTTCGACACCGACATTCCACGTTCTTGGATTGAATGATACGGCACTGCCTTTAATTATGGCAGGCGGAACACTCGTACTTCACCGCTACTTTGACGGCGCACAGCTGAATGATCTGATGAGTAAATTCAAACCCGATTATCTGATTATGATTCCGACGATGTACTACGGCATGCTCGTTGCAGATAACTTTGACATTAATAATTTCGAAAACATTAAATATCTGATTCAAGGCGGATCATCACCGCTGCCTGCTGTACAGAAGAAATTTGAAAGTATGGGGCACACACTGATAAACGGCTATGGTCTCACGGAAGCGCCGCTTACGATGGTAAATACGCCGCATAATTCCAAAGTAAAACCGATGAGTATCGGGAAATCGATTATGTACGTTGAAAGCAAGCTGCTGGATGATGAAGGCAATGAGGTAGAAGTCGGAGAAATCGGCGAACTTGCAGTTAAAGGTAAAAACGTTACGCCGGGTTATTGGAATAAGCCTGAAGAAACAGCTAAAGTCTTCAAGAACGGTTATTTCCTCACAGGGGATCTTGCTAAAAAAGATGAAGATGGAGATATCTTTATCGTTAACCGCAAGAAAGAACTGATTATTACCGGCGGTGAAAACGTTCTGCCATCAGAAGTTGAAGCGGCACTGTCTGAACATCCAATGGTACGCACGGCAATTGTAGTTGGCTATGACAGCCCGGAATACGGAGAGTCAGTTTCTGCGGCAATAGTGCTGGCGGAGGAAACTGAGAATTTCGAAGAAATCCTGGATAAGCATGTCAGAGAACGTATTGCAGGGTATAAGATTCCGAGATTATATCTTGAGATGAAAGAGATACCTTTAAACTCTACGGCAAAACCGGACAGATTGGAAATTCAGCGTTTAATGAATGAGAAAGCAAAAGAAAACGGTGTAGCGTAAAAATTTTAATTCCAATTGAAAGCGATATCATATAAAGCGGAGGGGAATACTATGACAGAAAAAGAGCAAATACTGAAAGAATTATATCCTGAGGATATTTTAAATAATGCCAAGGAACTTACTGAAGGGGAAGTTAAATTTCTAAAACAGCTGGACGATCTGCTTGAATCGAAATACCGTGATTCAATTAACAATCACTGGGCAAATGCAACGGTCCCTGAAGACTTCTTCGACGATATGGGGAAACTGAACTATTTCAGAAATCCATTATTATTTGAAGGCCGGGAAGGTGCAAAAACTCCGAGCCAGCTGTTCCAGTTCTTTATGTCATATACAATCGCACGTTTTGACGTATCACTCGTAACAATACTTGGTGTACACCAGGGGCTTGGACACAATGCTTTTTTATTCGGCGGTTCAAAAGAGCAGATTGCTAAATATGTGCCAAAACTTCAATCCCACGAGCTCAGAACGTGTTTTGCACTGACAGAACCGGACCACGGGTCCGACGTTGCAGGCGGTCTTGAAACGACAGCTAAGTTCGACGGAGAAAATTGGATCATTAACGGTGCGAAAAAATGGATTGGCGGAGCAAATGTCTCGGACGTTATTCCTCTGTTTGCAGTAGATGTAGAAACAGGCAAGCCGAAAGGATTCATTATCCGTCCTGAACAGGACGGGGTCGAAATCGATGTAATCGAAAATAAAATTGCACTAAGAATTATTCCGAATACTAATATCCGTTTAGATAATGTAGTCGTAAAAGAAGAAGACAGACTGCAGAATATTAACAGCTTTAAAGATATTGCCAAAATCCTCTACTCTACTCGTGCAGGTGTATCGTACATGGCAACTGGTGCGATGGCCGGTGCGCTTCGTGCAACGCTTGATTACGTTACACAGCGCAAACAGTTCGGGAAAGAAATAAGCAAGTATCAGCTGATACAGGAAAAACTTGCGATGATGCAGGGGAACCTTGCACACGCAATAGCAATGTCAGCACAGCTTGCGCGTATGCAGGAAAACGGCGAGTACGATGAAGTGGCAACATCAACAGCGAAAATGATGAATGCATTAAGACTGCGCGAGTCGGTATCACTGGGACGCGGAATTCACGGCGGTAACGGTATTCTGGCAGAATATGATATTGCGAGATTCTTCTCCGATGCTGAAGCTGTATACACTTATGAAGGCACTCACGAAATAAATGCACTGGTAATCGGCAGAGCGTTAACAGGTGATTCAGCATTTATTTAAAGACAAAGTGTATGAAAAGTATAAAGATAAAATAATTTGGAGGGTTTTTCATGACGATAAGAAAAGCGACCGTGCTTGGCGGGGGAGTAATGGGCAGCCAGATTGCTGCCCTGCTCGTTAATGCAGGCTTAAAAGTAAAAATACTCGATATAGCAATTGATGAAAAAGATCCAAACAAAATTTCGAGGAAATCTTATGAAATGATTACGGATAAAAAACGTCCTCAGCTGTTTGATTTAAACTTTGCTCCGAATTTAACATACGGCAACTTCGAAGAAGATTTGCAGGGTGAAGATGACGCAGATATTTATATCGAAGCGGTTAAAGAAGAGCTGGATATTAAGCACAGCGTATGGAAGCAAGTTAAAGCTGTGGCGAAAGATAATGCATTATTTGCAACGAATACTTCCGGGATTCCGATTGAATACATCGCGAAAGTATTCAATGAAGAAGAACGTCAAAGATTTTTCGGAATGCACTTCTTCAATCCGCCGCGTATTATGAAACTGGTTGAAATTATTCCGCTGAAAGAAACAACTGAGGAATCAGTAAAAGCAGCTCAGGAGTTTGCAGAAGGCAAACTTGGTAAAGGTGTGGTTGTTGCCAATGACGTACCTGGATTTGTCGCGAACCGCATCGGGACTCAGACGATGAATGATATTATGCACCGTGCAGAGGAACAGGGAATGTCGATTTCAGATACCGATGCATTAACGGGCAGAGCGATTGGACGTCCAAGTACCGGAACATACGGCCTAAGTGATTTAGTAGGAATCGATATTGCAGTGACTGTAACTAAAGGAATGCAGCAGGTGCCCGGTGAAGATAAATTCTTCAAGAGTACAAAAACAGCTGAAAAACTGGTTGAATCAGGAGCGCTTGGCAGAAAAACCAAGCAGGGGTTCTATAAAAAAGAGAAGAATAAAATTCTCGTCTTTAATCCTGAAAGCAATGAATACGTTGAACAGTCGAAACCGCAATACCCGGTTCTTGCTAAATTCAGCAAAGATTTAACAGCGAATATGGATGTTATTTTCAACGCTGATGACGAAGCAGGATTATTCATGTGGGAAACAATGCGAAATAACTTCTACTATTCAGCACTTAATGTGCCCAAAGCAGCATCGGACTACAAGGATATAGACCGTGCGCTTGTCTGGGGCTTTAACTGGAAAAAAGGTCCGTTCCAGCTTTGGGATATGATGGGCTTCGAACGGGTTAAAAACCGTATAAAAGAAGAGCTTGGTGAACTGCCGGAGTGGATCGAAAACCGCACTGAAGGATTCTATGAAGATGGAGAATCTATTGAACGTGTGGCATCGGTCAGTGAGTTAATTGAAAGTGAAATCTGGAACCGTGAGGACTCCAATCTGTCTGTCGTGAATGCGGATCAGCTGCTGTTAAAACTGCAGAGCGGCAACAATATTATTTCCGACGATTTCGCCAAGGATTTAATCGAAGCAGTTGATCTGCTTGAGAGTGAAGATTTTTCAAGTATGGTCCTATATGCAGACGGCAGAAACTTCAGTGTCGGGGCAAATCTGTTCATGATGAAAAAAGCTCATGAAATGAAGAAAGTCGACGAATTAGTCGGGCCTGCGATTGATACGCTGCATGAAAGTTTCAACCGTATGAAATATTCACTGAAACCGATAGTGACAGCTGTTCAGGGCAAGGCACTCGGAGGCGGCTGTGAATTAGTACTTCACTCGCCATTCGTAGTAGCAGCAAGCGAAACATACATCGGTATGGTTGAAACGGGTGTAGGGTTACTGCCAAGCGGCGGCGGACTTGCTGAGATGTCAGACCGTATATTAAGCACGAACCATAAACACGATGATAAACAGCAGTCGATGTCTGACGTACTGACAAATATCGGAATGGCAAAAGTATCGACAAACGCTTATGAAGCGAAAAGATACGGCTATTTAAGAGATACTGATTCTATTATTCTGAACGTGGAGCAGCGTGTTGAAGCTGCATTAAATAAAGCACGCCTTGAGTCGGAAATGAACTACATTCCTAAACCTGCGGGCAAATACATTGCTCTAGGCAGCGATTTTAAAGCACTGGCGGAAGGAATGCTTGATGCCCAACGTCTTGGAAACTTTATCAGTGATCATGATTATGAAATTACTTTGAAGATTGCAGAAGTATTATCGGGCGGGGATGTACCGCGCAACACGTACGTTAATCAGCGTTATCTGCAGAAGCTCGAAAGAGAAAGATTCCTGGCTCTGCTTAAACAAGAGAAAACATATGCACGTATCAGTCACATGCTTGAAACGGGCAAACCGCTCCGTAATTAGTCATACGTATAAACAGAGAAAGGATGAAGTTAAATGCAGGATGCATATATAGTAGCTTACGGACGTTCAGCGGCCGGAAGAGCAAAAGGCGGCGCAATGTTCCACGACAGACCGGATGAGGTGGCGGCACAAGTCCTTAAAGGTGTATTAGAACGAGTTGACGGTAAATTCAGTCCGGATATGGTTGAGGATGTTATTGTCGGCAACTCATTTCCGGAAGGATTGCAGGGCCAGAATATCGCACGTTCAATCGCACTGCTCGCAGGCATGCCAAATGAAGTGCCCGGACAGACGGTGAACCGTTATTGTTCGTCAGGACTTCAGACGATTGCCATCGCTGCGAACCAGATTATGGCAGAGCAGGCTGATGTACTGGTAGCAGGGGGTGTCGAACTGATGAGTGCCGTACCGATGGGCGGTAATGAACCGACAAACAGCCCGATGCTGCAGGACAAAGACTCAGGTGTATCTTATCCGATGGGACTGACTGCTGAAATGGTTGCAAAAGAGTTCAAAGTATCAAGAGAAGACCAGGATGCTTATGCAGTGCAAAGCCATCAGCGGGCGAAGGCAGCACTGGATGCCGGAAGATTTGAAGATGAAATTATTCCGGTAGAAGTTAATAAAGTGGATTATAACGAAGAAGGACCAGTTGTTACAAAAGGTGAATTTAAAACGGACGAACATATCCGTCCGGATACAAGTATGGAAGGGCTTGCGAAACTCAGAACAGTCTTTAAAGCAGATGGTACTGTAACTGCGGGGACATCGGCTCCGCTGACAGACGGTGCAGGATTTGTTGTAATGATGTCGGGCGATAAGGTGAAAGAGCTTGGAGTAACACCTATCGCACGCTTTGTCGGCTTTAAAGCAGTCGGTGTGGATCCTAAAATTATGGGAATCGGTCCAGCATATGCAATACCGGAAGTACTTGAACAGGCTGGGTTATCAGTAGAAGACATGGACTTAATTGAACTAAATGAAGCGTTCGCTTCACAAACAGTGGCGTCGATTAGAAAAGCGGGACTGGATATTGAGAAAACGAATGTAAATGGCGGAGCAATATCACTGGGACATCCACTCGGAGCATCAGGCGCAATGCTGACAGCGAGACTGCTTGCTGAAATGAAACGCAGACCAGAATCGAAATACGGTATGGTAACAATGTGTATCGGTGTTGGTATGGGTGCAGCAGGAATATTTGAATATGTAAGATAAAAAATAATCTCTCAGGGGTTCCCCTGAGAGATTATTTTAGTTTGCTGATGATTTCTTGTGGAGTGCTGTACTGAATTTGATTACGTCCGAGTTTCTTCGCAAAATACAGACGCTCATCTGCAGTGTCATAAAGTTTGGGTATAGACATGGTCTCTGAAGGATAGCTTGCGATACCGATTGACACTGTCACGTTGATATTACCTTCAGTTTCTTCACAGCTGATCTCGGTTTCTTCAACCGCAAGCCTGAGTTTTTCTGCGATTATTTTAGCTTCATCCAAAGAACGATTTCTTAAAATAACAGCAAACTCTTCACCGCCTATACGTGCAATGGAACGTTTTTCAGTAATTACGTTTTTAATTGTATCTGCAACCATTTTTAGTACTATATCACCCGTGCTGTGACCGTATGTATCATTAATATTCTTAAAATAATCAATGTCCATCATGAGCAGCGAGACAGGAGAATCCGGCTTCAGTTCACTGATACACTGATTAAAATGACGGCGGTTTAAAAGTCCGGTCAAAGCATCGTGCATCGCTTCCGATTCCATTTTTTCATACATTTTCATGTAGTTCTGCATATAGGAAATTATAACCACACCGGCGAATACACTAATAGTCGCCAATATAAGATAGAGTACTATAAAGCCTATAGTAAACGAGAGGTTATTACTCGTAAAATAAGTGAACAGTCCTGATATTAATGCATAGGTCATTACCGAAGTAATTCCTTTAACATAAACTTTGCAGTTTTTAACGAAAATATTTACTGTTAACAGCACCAAGCCGATAAGTATATACGTCACTAAAGAATACATTGTTTCTATATATGGAAAAACATACAGCCAAATTCCGTAGATAATACATCCAATAGAAAATGTTAAACCGCCGCTGTAGATCAGTCCAATTAACAAACATGTTATGCCAAGCCCGATAAACACATCAAAACGTGTATCGATAGAGTAAAAACTTAATATTGTGGCCATTAGACCACTCATGATTCCGCTGAATAATTTTTCTTTAAAACTATTAGTCATTTCAAGTTTTAATTTAATTTTCACTTGATAATATACAAGTTGCAGTGTAATTAACACACAAATTAACGTAAACATCTGTAGAAACACGGGGAAAAACCTCCGAATTGTAAAAAATTTCAAAATAATACTATTAGTTTGAAGTATAATATTGTAAATTGGTTATAGCAACAGCTTTGGAGTTATTGTGCTTAATTAGAGTGAATATACGTATAAAGGATGAGATTTTATGCTTAGTAATGAAATTGATATTTTTATTCTTGAACCGGATGCTCTTTTTCGAAAAATTATACAGAGAATAATTAAAGATATTGAAACAGAGAAAAAAATTAATATTTTCATTTATGAAGACGGATATGAATTTATAAAAGATGTAAAGAATGTAAACAACTTTTCTCTTTATATAGTCAACGATATACTGCCTAAGAAAAATGGTCTCGAAGTCGCAAGTAATATTCGTAAATTTGATGATAGATCAATCATTTACTTTATGACGCGTTCTGAAACAGAAGAAGATATGCTTTACGCATTGAATCTCGGAGTCGATAATTACTTCGTCAAACCGTTCAATTTAAAACTTTTCCAGTCAATTATTAAGAATAGAATTATCAGAGGTGCAGGAGTATGACAGTAATCTCCCAAATCATTTTAGCAATTGCTGTTTTTCTAATCATATTTCTCGCAGTATTGGTTGTATTCACTATTATCCGGGCAGACAGATTGAACAGAAACCGTGAAGCAGTAGAGTTATATATTAATGATTACGCCGATCAGTGGTATGACTATTTATACAACGGACATAAATTACCCCAGACAAACCGCCACAGTAAATTACACCAGCATGCCATCGAAAAAATATTCTCCACATTTTTAAGCAATGGAAAAACGAAAGATGTCGAACGCAGAATCTCATCTTACGCGAGAGTATCCTTCTCAAATGAATACAGAAAAGAATTAAAATCGCCTTTATGGGCAAAGCGTGTCAATGCACTTAATAAAATCGCAGAATTTAAAGTTCCGGGTTTCACTGATATATATTCCGCGAGGGACATAGATGCCATGAAAAGCTTCGAATTTTATTTATTTTTAATCTATTTATCAATTTACGATTTTGACAGATTCCGCTATAAATTTCTGGACAATAGAGCACTCACAGAATATGAAAATAAAAAGATATTGAGCCGTCTAAGTAATGATGCTGTTTTGTCCCTCATTCCGGCATTCGAACAGATGTCTTTGACAACCCGATATGCTTTTTTAAGCCGTGTTGCCAGGGTGGGTCATGACCAGCCGCTGGAATGGCTGGAGTCATTGTTTGACAGCGAAGATTCTGAAACGAGAATCCGTGCATTGAAGACTATTCAATTAATCGGCAGTGTGCATGACCCGGAGAAATACACAGCGTATTTTACTTCAAGCGTATGGGAAGAGCGTATGATTGTCTCGCGTCTGGCACCGATTATCGGTGATAGCACAGTGCCTTTACTGAAAGTTTGTGCCAGCGATAAAAACCGTCTGGTTCAAAGTGCGGCACTGAATTCACTGGCATATTTCGGTTTTAATGAACCCGGATGGTCAGTGCAGACAAATATGTATCAGGATGAAATGAAAGAGGTGTCCAAACTAAAATGGACTTAAACTATCTAGGAGATGTCGTGGGTATTGTAATCATTGTATATATAGTTGCAGTGATTATATTTTACTTAATAATGATGGCGGTAGCATATCAGACACTGGCAAAAAGAAAGCGTCTCGACCATGACTGGCTTGAAGA
Source organism: Jeotgalicoccus sp. (assembly GCA_003513765.1). Taxonomy (GTDB): domain Bacteria; phylum Bacillota; class Bacilli; order Staphylococcales; family Salinicoccaceae; genus Jeotgalicoccus. Next base: position 101,386 of record DONT01000009.1, on the reverse strand, counting down.
CGAATTCAAAATGAATGTCTTTACGAAACCTGTGTCTATTCTTGTGCCAGCATATAATGAAGAACTGGGAATTATAGAATCAATGCACTCATTGATTACATTAAAATATCCGGAAACGGAAATTATCGTTATCGATGACGGGTCCAAAGACAATACAGCAGCACTGGTTATAGCATCATTCGATATGGTTGAAACCAAAAGAAGTATTAATACAGATTTACAGACAGAAGGGATACTGGGTATTTACCAGTCTCAGCTGCACCCGAAAGTATTTTTAATACGTAAAGATAACGGCGGTAAAGCAGACGCTTTAAATGCAGGAATAAATTTCTCGAGATATCCTTACTTCTGTTCGATTGACGGGGATTCGATACTGGACAGTAATTCACTGCTCAGAGTAATGCGCCCGATTATAGAATCAGACGGTCAAGTCGCTGTCGCAGGCGGAAACGTCCGCATCGCCAACGGCAATGATATTCACTTTGGTGCAATGGTGCAAAAGCAGCTTGGGAATCATCCTCTGGTACTGATGCAGATTATTGAGTATCTGCGTGCTTTTATGTTGGGAAGAATATTTTTAAGCCGCTTTAATATGGTCTTGATTGTGTCAGGTGCCTTCAGCATTTTTAATAAAAGAATAGTAATTGAGACAGGCGGCTATGCAAAAGATGTTATCGGTGAAGATATGGAACTGGTCGTTAAGGTTCATGCCTATATTAGAAAAAATAAATTAGATAAGCGGATAGAATTCGTTCCGGATCCGGTTTGCTGGACAGAGGCGCCGACAAGTCTGTCAGTGCTCCGCAAGCAGCGGAGACGCTGGTCACAGGGCTTATTTGAAAGTCTGTGGAGACATAAATATATTACGCTGAATCCCAAATACGGCAGACTTGGCTTTATCGCTTTTCCGTATTTCTGGCTGTTTGAAGCGTTCGGTGCGCTGGTGGAACTCGCGGGATATTTATATATGATATTTGCATTCTTTACAGATCAGCTGAATACAGAATTTGCGTTATTAATTCTGCTGACCCTTGTAATTTACGGCTCAATTTTCTCAGCATTGTCACTGCTCATAGAATCATGGACAACGAACAATTACCTTAGGCCAATGAGCGTAATTAAACTGGTATTGATCTCACTGACAGAAACATTCTGGTACAGACCAGTGACGATATTATTCCGTATTGAAGGAATGCTGCGTTTTATCTTCAAAAAACAGGAGTGGGGCAATATGGAACGTAAAGGATTAGGGAGAGACAGCAATCAATGAAGAAAACATTAATGATTTTACTGGGTGCGGCGGCAGTCATCGCAATTGTGTTTCTGTTGATGAATGTTTTTACCGATGATACGAGGGAGGCATATGAAATGCAGCCTGCAAGAATAAATGATGGAAAAATTGAAATTAATTCTGCCGAAGGTTTTGAACCGATAACGGTTAAAGGTGTAAATATGGGTATGGCAAAACCGGGCTACTTCCCCGGTGAAGCGGCCATAACGGAAGATGAATACTACAGATGGTTTGAATATATCGGTGAAATGAATGCGAATACTGTCCGGGTCTATACGCTCCATCCGCCCGGCTTTTATTCTGCATTAAAAGATTATAATAAAAAATATCCTGATAAACCAGTATATATTATGCACGGTTTCTGGGTGGATGAAGTTAAAATGCACGATGATCTGGACGCATATGAGAATAAACTGAATGCAGAATTCGATGAAGATATTGAGCATATTATTAATGCGGTGCACGGCAACGCAAATATTGCTGAAACACCAGGTAAAGCGCATGGCAAATATAAAGATGACGTATCTGAATATGTAATCAGCTGGATACTTGGTGTGGAATGGTATCCGCCGCTCGTTGTAAATACTAATGAAGTTCACAGTGATGCAGGGCAGTTCGAAGGCACTTATTACCGCACAGAAGATGCATCTCCTTTTGAACACTGGCTGGCTCAAAAGATGGAGTTCGCGACTCGTTATGAACATGAAAATTACGAGTCGTTAAGACCGATGAGCTTTACGAACTGGGTAACGACCGATTTACTGGACCATCCGGCGGACTCGTCTGATATGGAGGATATGGTGACAGTCGATCCCAATGTTATATATACAGAAGGACCGATGACAGATGTCGGTCAATTTGCTTCGTATCACATTTATCCATATTATCCTGATTTCCTGAATTATGAAAAAGATTATGTGAAATATGAAGATCACCGCGGAGAGAAAAATAACTATGCCGGTTATTTAAATGATCTGCACAAGGAACACAGGCTGCCGGTGCTTGTAGCTGAATTTGGTGTCCCGGGATCAAGAGGCATGACACATAAAAATCCGTTTGGCTGGAATCAGGGATTTCTGTCTGAGCAAGAACAAGGAGAAATTGTCACTCATCTTTATGAGGATATAATTCATGAAGGAATGATGGGAGGCCTCGTATTTACATGGCAGGATGAATGGTTTAAGCGCACATGGAATACAATGGATTATGATAACCCTGACCGGAGACCATACTGGTCGAATGCTCAGACAAATGAACAGCAGTTTGGAATACTGAGCTTCGATACACATAAAATTGGTGTTGACGGTAACGGTGACGAGTGGGAAACGGACTTAATGTACGAAGGAAATAATGAACTGAAAAGTATGACGATGGATTCCGATGAAAGGTATCTGTACTTTAAAATTGAACACGAACCGGGATTTTCAGGAGATATTGATATTCCCCTCGATATTATTCAGGGGCAGGGTAATACAACATTCAATAATGTAGATACATCCGATGCGGTTGATTTTATCATTCAGCTGCGGGACGATGAATCACGTGTAGTTGTTGATGACTATTACGACTTCTTTAACATTCAGTACGGCCACACGCTTAAGATGATTGAGTCGGGGAAACCGCTTGTGAATAATTCCGGACGCTTCAATCCAATACGCTTCGCTCTGAATAAAGAACTTTATCTTCCTGACCGTGATGAAATGATACCGTTTGAATCGTATGAAACTGGCTTGCTTAAAGAAGGCGTGGGAAATCCCGAACATGAGGATTATAATTCATTAAGTGATTATTACTGGGACAGTGAAAATGGAATAATAGAAATTAGAATACCGTGGATGTTAATCGGTGCAAAAGATCCGTCACAGCATGAATTTATCGGCAATATTGCAGAAGAAGGACTGGAAGCGAAAATTACCGCAAATCATATTAAAGCGGGAGTTATTATGAAGAATGGCAAAGAAATTGTAGACAGTTTCCCGGCTGTATCTGACAACAGACTTGATGAAATGAAAGAATTCACCTGGGAGAAATGGGATTTGCCAGAGTCAAAAGAAAGAGTTAAACAATCCTACGATATTCTAAAAGAAACGTTCAGTAAGTATTAAAGACAGGCTTGAAAAGATAGGATATATCAGTAATGTTGTCACTAAAATAACTTAAAATATACAGTTACGCATAAACCGGCCTGATAAAATGAGTGCATACATAATTTTTGGAGGACATTTTTATGAAGAAATTACTTTTACTATCTGGCCTGACTTTGGCACTCGCTGCATGCGGCAATACAACTGAAGAAGCACAAAGCGAAGAAACACATGAACCGGCTGAAGAAAGCGCCGAACACGACCATGAGCATGTACTGGATATTAATCTGACTGTTGATAATGAAACAGATCCTTCAATAATCAGTGTTGAGCTGCTGAAAGAAGATGAAGCCTATGAAGCGGACCGCGTCCGTTTTGAAGTGCAGGAACCTGAAACAGAAGAAATTACATGGCTGAATGCTGAGCATCAGGGTGACGGGGTATATACTGCAAAAACTGCAGAAGTTGAACCTGGAGAATACAGTGTCACAGCTCACATCAATGGGCCTGAAGACCTGCATGAACATACAGAGGATATTTTTGAAATAGAATAATTTTAAGAAAAAGCACTCAGACCGTTAAGCTGAGTGTTTTTTATTTGATCAGTTTTGGTATAAATTTTATATAAAATAACTCGCCGACTAATTCGGTAATCGTCTGGGTAACGATAACTGCCGAAGCAATTACACCCCATTCTCCCGGCAGTGCCAACGCAAGCGGCAATACAACGAGTGAATTTCTCGTGCCGGCACTGAAGGCAAGTGCACGTCCGGCATTTGGATTTAATTTAAATACTGAGGCAAGCAATTTAGAAATAAACGGTGTAATAATCAAGTACAGAATATAAATTGGAATGATAGTTAAAATAATACTCAGGTCATTATAAACTTTACCGATTTGTGCAGCGACAACAGTAAACAAGACAGCTGCCATCAGTAATTCGGGGAGCTTGCCGGTAAGTTTCAACAACGATTTACTTGCTGCTGTGTTTTTAGCAAGCAGCTGTGTAATAACTGCCAGTATCAGCGGCAGTACGATAAGTAAAAGGAACGACTCGATAAACGGGCCGATACTAATAATTGCTGAAATATCCGTGCTGATAAATAGCGTCAGATATACGGGAAGTAATAGTATTTGGATAATAAATAGCAGCGGTGTTGATACTAAAACTAATTTTTCGTCACCCTGGCCAAGCTTAGTAAAAGGAATAACGTAATCGATGCATGGTGTTAAGAGGACGAGACAAACGCCTAGTAAAATTGCAGGATGCAGCGGGAATAGTGAAATTAAAGCCCATACGACTATTGGCACAGCAATAAAATTAGCGATTAACAGAGCGCTTATAAACTTAGTATTAGACAAAGCTTCACGTAAATTTAAAAATGGAATTTGCGCAAACATGACATATATAAGCAGTGCAATGAGCGGAGAAATCAATGGCGCTAAAATATTGCCGATATTTACATTTAACAGCCCGATAACACCGCCAGTTATAATTACAATGGCATATATTAATATTTGATTGTTTTCAATTATTTTCAATTTGAGCCTCGCTTCTAAATATTTATGAGAAACAGTGTAGTGATAATTATCTATTTTTATTCACGGCAAGTAAAATGGAAATACCTATAATGACGAAAAGAATAAAGGCAATGCCGATGCCGCTTAAGATTTCAATCATAAAACCGACTCCTTAACAAGTTACTCTCAATGTAACATAATTGTTTTTATCGTACATGTAATGATAAAATTATATAAATGAAATTAATTAGAGAGTTGGAAAAGATATGGATCCATTATCAGTCTGGATAGAAATAGTTGTCATATTGGCGTTATTTATCGTGGCAATCGCCGGTCTCGGTATTTACTTTTCGAGAAAACGTGCAGAGGTCATGACGACTCAGCCGCTTTTAATGATTGACGAAGTCGGCTGGAGAAATGACGACCGCGGAGAGTACATGATGTTCCGAGTTGAGAACAAAAATGATAACCCGTTTCAAATTGAGAAAGTCTATATTAAAGGTTATGACTTTACGACAAAATATCACTACATAAAAGATAAAGAAGAAAATGATGTAGTAATTCTGAAATTTTATATGCAGCCAGATCAGACGATGAATTTCCGAATCCGTATTTTATACAGAGACTTTAATAACAAAGGTCATATTATGATGTCTGTCCGCATGGATATGGAAGGCGGGGAACTGACGTACGAAGCAGAAGGTACGAAGTTTATCCTGACGAAAACAAAATAATGTATTGTAAGCCGTCCTTTTCAACTTAAGGGCGGCTTATTTTTATGTCGGAATCTCGATGAACTGGTTTCATCGGAATCCTGGAGGTTTAGGAATTCAATGAGTTTGTTTCATCGGAATCCTGAGAGTTTCGGAATTCAATGAGTTTGTTTCATCGGAATCCCGAGAGTTTTGGAGTTCTATGAGTTTGTTTCATCGAAATCCCGAGAGTTTTGGAGTTCTATGAGTTTGTTTCATCGAAATCCCGAGAGTTTTGAAGTTCAATGAGTTTATTTCATCGAAATCCCGAGAGTTTTGAATTCAAAGAGTTTATTTCATCGAAATCCCAGCGTTTTCGGAACGCGATGAGCTTATTCCATAGAACTCCGTCGTCCCCAAAACAAAAAAACAACGCCATTTGAAATGGCATTGTCTTAAAATCTATTACTCTTCTGCTGGTGCTAATTCAAGCTCGATCTCATGATCCATTGATTCAGTTTCTTCAATTGGATTTTCTCTTGCTTGAAGGTGGGTAGCGAGTTCAGGGTCAAGCGGACCGTAAGCGACAACTGCTGTTGCGCTTTCGCCCGGTTCGACTAACTCAGCTGAAGCTGCTTTGCCTTCTGCAAATTCACCTTCGTCTTCAAGGTCCATCGTATAATTTTCTGTTGGTGCTTCACCGTCTTCACTCACTTGGCGTATTGCAAGGTCGAGGCTGAATGCTTCCGACGGCGTTGATGTGCGTTCTGAAGTATTCGTATATTCGAATTCAGCAGCGACTGCCTGAATTGTCATGTCATTGCCTTCAGCGTCAGTTGCCGGCACTTCAACCGGTGTGAAGTTTGTGAAGCTGTAATCCCCATTAACTCCTGAATACGATAATCCATCTTCTGAAGTTTCTTCTCCTGTAGTTTCTTCAGCAGGTGTTTCTTCTTCTGTACCAGCTTCTTCAGTGCTGTCCCCATTACATGCGGCAAGTAAAAGCATACTTAGAAGTCCTCCCGCGAATAACGTGCGTTTTAACTGCATGATAAATCCCCCTATATTGTTTGTTTCATCTACATTATATTCCTTGAAAAGAAGAAACACAATTTTCGAGGGGAGAGTTTATACGCCGGTCACACCGTAAATAATTAAGCCGATAGTAAGGAGTAGTCCCATTATCGTATTTAGTTTACCCATCGATGCCATTGCCGGAATCAGTTCAATTGGTGTATCGCCTTTACGCATCAGCATAATTGTCTTTATCGCAAGTGGTGCAGATAACAGCGGAATGAGCAGAAAAACAGAGCCCATCGGCGTAAAGAATGCGATATAAATTAAAAAGATATAGCTGAACAAGAGCAGTGCAGCAGATGTCATTACGGCGAACGGTTTGCCGACGAGAATGACAAAAGTTTTACGTCCACTTTCTTTATCTTTTCTGCGGTCGCGTATATTATTTGCCATATTCAACAGCCCAATTGTAATTGCGGGAGGGATAGACATTAATAAAGGAAATACGTGCAGCGTGCCGGTATGAATGTAGAATGTAATCATAATAATTACAGTACCCATAAAGAAGCCTGCAAAAATTTCACCGAACGGCGTCCAGGATATCGGGAAAGGACCGCCTGTGTACAAGTAGCCGACAGCCATTGATACAGCACCGATTATCAGTATCCACCATGATGAATTTATCGTAATGATAATACCGATAACAGCAGCAATGCCGTAAAATATAAGAGCGATTGTCAGTACGAGGCGCGGGCTCATGCCGTTTCTTACGATGGCGCCTGCGATACCGACAGATTCATGAGAATCCAGACCGCGTTTAAAATCATAGTATTCGTTAAACATGTTCGTTGCTGACTGTATTAAAATTGTGGCGATAAGCATAAGGAAAAACATTCCCCAGCGGATATCCGCAAATAATAATACGCTTGCCGTCCCGACAAAAACAGGTACAAAACTTGCTGTTAAAGTGTGCGGGCGCGTCAGCATCAAATATTTTTTAAATCCTGTATGTACTTGTGCTTCCTGCATGACTTTCTCCTTTAAAACATGATGGCTATAATTTTATCATATTTAAGACTTGTCCATACACACAGTAGATAAAAAATGATAAAATAAAGCTAATTATGATGAAAGTAGTGTGACTCATGAAATTACAATCGTCTCGAACATTTATAGAGAATATCAGTCTGGATTCGGACAAGCAATATCTTACACTGCATATCCCTATGGATGAGTATAATATTGACGAAGAAAAAATATTTACATATTTTAATGAATCAAAGGGCTCACGCTATTGGTTCAAGTCAAAAGACAGCACCTATAATGTTGTCGGCATCAATTATATCGAAAGCATGTGGCGCGATAAGTTTCAGCCTGAAGCGACAGCAGACAGTAAAAAGGCGCTGTATAGGAAACTGCAGCAGGAAAAGCTCGGAGATGATTTAAAATCTAAACTGAGCTTATTTGGCGGTACCTTATTTGATGATAAAGACACGACCGATGAGTGGAATGACTTTAAAATGGTTGAATTCCATTTGCCCGAGTGGCAGTTTGATCTTAAAAAGAATGAAGTATTTTTAACCCGCAGCAAAACAGAGCTGAATATGGACGGGCTGCTTGAGGAAATTGACGGAGTGTTATCAGGAATAGAAAATGTCGAAATTACAGAGAAAGAAAAACCGGTCGTTAAAAGTAAGCGTGATATTTTTCCGAATGAGTGGAAGCTCCTCGTTGAAGAAGCTGTAAATAATTTAAACGACGAGTTTAAAAAAGTTGTGCTTGCCCGCCAGAAACTCATTACTTTTGAGTCGAAGGCAAAACGTCTGTATTTAATCAGACGCTTAAAAGATGAGGCGGATACGTATACGATCTACTATGAAAAAGGGAAATCGACCTTCGTTTCAAAAACACCCGAGAAGCTATTTTCTATCGACGGGGAACAACTGACTACGAATGCAATCGCAGGTTCTATTCAGCGGGTTAAGGACACAGAAGAAAATACACTTCAAAAAGAGTTTTTACTGAACGACGAAAAAAACTTGTTTGAACATCGCATTGTCAGAGAATCAATCGTCAGTGATATCGTGCCGTTTTCAGAAGGACTCAACTATAAAAAGAATCCTCTGCTGATGGAAAATAAATATATTTATCATTTATTTACACCGATTCAGGCAATGTTGAAAAAAGATTCCGATGAGTTTAAGATATTAAAACAGATTCACCCGACGCCAGCAGTAGGCGGTCTGCCGAAAAACCTGGCAAAAGATTATATTAAAGAACATGAATACGGCACAAGAGGACTGTACGCAGCACCGCTCGGTATTATTCATGAAGATAAGGACTGTGAATTTGCTGTCGGACTCCGTTCGATGCTGATTTCTGCACGCAGTGCGACATTATTTGCCGGCTGCGGCATCGTTAAAGGATCGGATCCGGAAGCTGAATTTTTAGAAACGGAAGTTAAATTCACACCGATGTTGAACGTCTTGGAGGCGACTACTAATGAGTTACACAGAAGCACTGACGGTACAAACGTTTAGTATTATAGATGCACTGTATGAATACGGCATGAGCGAACTGGTTATCAGCCCGGGCTCGCGCTCAACGCCGCTTGCAATTGCGGCTGAACTGCACGAAGGTATCAGGACTTACATTCACCCTGACGAGCGGGGTGCCGGGTATTTTGCTGCCGGGCTTACTAAAAAGAACCGTCAGCCCGTAGGCATACTATGTACATCAGGCACAGCAGCGGCAAATTATACGCCCGCTGTCAGTGAAGCAGGACTGAGTCATCTGCCCTTAATTGTTCTGACATCGGACCGCCCGCATGAACTTAAAAATGTGGGGGCACCGCAGGCGATTGAACAAAACAATATGTACAGCAACTTCGTCCGCTATCAGACGGAACTGCCGATTGCTGACGACCATGACAGTGCGGAATTGTTAATTAACGATAAAGTGCTGCAGGCAAGCCAGTATTTTAACGGGATTAATATGGGGCCGGTGCATTTTAATATTCCGGTCCGCGAACCGATTATGCCGAACATCGAGCGTCTCGATTTATTTAAGCGTAGACAGAAAAAACGAGTCCCGGCCATGACGTTACCTGGGAATATTGAAAAATTAACCGGGACAGGTTTAGTAATTATCGGTGAAACAGCAGAAGATTTAACACCGCTGAAACCAGTTCTTGAACAGGGTAATATTATTACTGTCTTTGACCCGCGTCAGAATTTACGTACTGATGTGAAAGATGGGATTGTCAATCACGATATGATGTTTTCGAACTTCGGCGACAAGCACCGTGAATACATTAACCGCAATGTAGATTTTATTATCCGTATCGGCGAGCCGGTCACATCAAAACAGACGAATGCATTTTTAAAACAGACAACAGTACAGCAGTATTTAATCAGTGAGTTCCAGGACATTAAACCGTTCCCGGTAACGCCGGGTGAAACGTATGTCGGTACAGTGAATGAAATTCTGCCAAGAATGATTAATGATAATTTCAAGAGTGAAGTTAAAGAACGTTTCATCACATTGTCGAAAGATATTCACGCTTATATTGATAAGCATATAGAAAAATTTGACGATGAAGGCAGATATGTCTATGACATTATTCAAGCTACGGACGAGGCACGGACATTCTTCTTATCGAGCAGTATGCCGATTAGGGATTTCGAACGCTACGATACCCGCGTCAAACATGAGGTATTCGCCAACCGCGGTGCTAACGGTATTGACGGAGTCATTTCAAGTGCACTGGGTATTGGTACGAAAGAACAGGTCACAATGCTTATTGGTGACGTGTCGATGAACCACGACATCAACAGTCTCTTAATGGCCAAGCTCGAAAATATCGACTTTACGGTGATTGTTTTCAATAATAACGGGGGCAATATTTTCAGCTACCTGCCGCAGTATGCACATAAACCGCATTTCGAAAGATTATTCGGCACACCGCTTGACTTGAACTTTGAACATGCGGCGAAACTCTATGATTACGAATATGTTCATATTGAAAATGCTGATGAATTAACGAAAGACATGCTGAATCAATCGGGCCGTCAGATGATCGAGATTAAAACAGACAGAGAACATAATCTGACAAGTCATAACGAACTGAAACAGCAGCTTAAAAATCTGGTGGATAATGCTGAATTTTAATTACGAGCTGATTGATAATAATCAGCCAAAAACGATTATGCTGCTGCACGGGTTTTTATCGTCTAAAGAAAGCATGAGAAAGATTGCCGAAGGATTAAGCGATTTACGCAGCGTCATCTTAGTTGATTTACCCGGCTTCGGCGAAACGAACAGTACTTCACATGATTACTGTATGGAAGATATTGCCGATGGACTTATTGCGATTGCCGACCGTCACAACATTAAAACTTTCGATGTGCTCGGTTACTCGATGGGGGGACGGACTGCGCTTGCGTTAACTGCTCAATTTCCGGAACGTCTTGAAAAATGTATTTTGGAAAGTGCGTCACCGGGCATTGCTGACGGCAACAAGAAAGCTGAACGGCTCACTCTAGATCAGAAGCGCAGTGAATCAATCGTCAGTGATTATAATGAATTTCTAAATTTTTGGCAAAGTATGCCGCTCTTTCAAACTCAGCAGCATGTTGACGAATCTCTGCTGCAAGTACAGCTTGACGAGCGCTTGCAGCAGATTCCGGCTGAAGCGGCGGACAGCCTGTTGAAATACGGCACGGGTGTGCAGCGGTCATACTGGAATGATTTAAGCGGTCTGAATAACCATTTTTATTTAATTACAGGCAGTGAAGATAAGAAGTTTATCAAGGTGGCGGAAACGATGTCAGAACGGCTGAAAAGTGCTAAACTGGATATAGTTGAAAATTGCGGTCACAATATTCATCTTGAAAATTACGAAGCGTACATAAACTTAGTACGAAAGTACTTAGAGGAGGATAACTCATGACTAGAGTTTGGGAAACAGTTAAAGAATATAGTGAAATAAAATATGAATATTATAACGGTATTGCTAAAGTAACAATCAACCGTCCGGAAGTGCGCAACGCATTTACTCCGGATACTGTTGCAGAAATGATCGATGCATTTACACGTGCGCGTGACGATCAGCGTGTAGGCGTAATTATTTTAACAGGTGAGGGCGACCTTGCATTCTGTTCAGGCGGAGACCAGAAAAAACGCGGTCACGGCGGATATGTTGGCTCTGATGAAGTGCCGCGTCTAAACGTTCTTGATTTACAGCGTTTAATCCGTGTGATTCCTAAACCGGTTATCGCAATGGTTGCAGGTTACGCAATCGGCGGGGGACATGTGCTGCACGTCGTATGTGACTTAACAATTGCTGCTGAGAATGCACGATTCGGCCAGACTGGTCCTAAAGTCGGTTCATTTGATGCAGGTTACGGTTCAGGCTACTTAGCTCGCATTGTTGGACACAAAAAAGCACGTGAAATCTGGTACCTATGCCGTCAATACGACGCACAGGAAGCACTGGACATGGGCTTAGTTAACACAGTTGTGCCTTTAGAGCGTCTTGAAGATGAAACTGTTGAATGGTGTGAAGATATTTTACAGCACTCACCAACTGCACTTCGTTTCTTAAAAGCATCAATGAATGCTGATACTGACGGTCTTGCAGGACTGCAGCAGCTTGCCGGAGATGCAACGCTTCTGTATTACACTACAGATGAAGCGAAAGAGGGTCGTGACGCGTTTAAAGAAAAACGTGAACCAAACTTCGATCAATTCCCTAAATTCCCGTAAATTTCATAGTTTTAAAATATAACACCCGTCTATGATGGGTGTTTTTGAGGTGAAGTAATGTCTTACAAATGGCTTGAAACAGCGAGTTTCACTTATCCTGATAACATTGCTGTTAAATATAATAATGAATCTCTGACGTATCAGATGCTGTATATGCATGCACATTCTCTCGGTACACATATGCAGGCGCTCAAACTAAAACGCGTGGGTCTATATATCGACAACTCGCTGGATTCAGTTAAGCTGATTCACGGTCTGATGATGCTCGGCGTGGAAATGGTTATGCTGAACACACGTCTGACGCAGGCTGAACTCAGTACTCAGCTGAAAGATGTGTCGGTCACAACGGTTATTGCGACATCACCGGTGGATATTCCCGGTGTGGAAGTGATTGACTATGATGATTTATTTGAGCTTGAGACACAGACCTTTATCGTTAATCAACCTGAGCCGGATGATATTCTATCGATTATGTTTACATCAGGAACGACGGGACGCGCGAAAGCAGTGCCGCAGACATATAAAAATCATGCGGCGTCACACCGTAACTGTCAGCAGCATTTCGATTATAACAGCGACAGCACCTGGCTTATGGTCAATCCGATTTTTCATATCTCAGGATTGTCTATACTGTTTAGAACGGTACTGACAGGATCTACCTTAATCGTTGAAAATAAATTTAATGAAAAGCGTGTCTGGAATATTTTAGAGAAAGATAAAGTCACTCACACGAGTATGGTGCCTGTAATGCTGAAACGTTTAATGAGTATGGAAGGCACACACCAGCTTAAAGGGCTGCTGCTCGGGGGCGCGAGTACAACGCCGTCACTTTTAAAAGAAGCAATTGAAAAAGAACTGCCTGTGTATAATTCATTCGGCATGACTGAAACATGCTCTCAAATTGTTCAAATCTCTTCTAAAGATGCCAGAATTTTAAGCGGAGCTGTCGGTAATGTAGAGGGTTATGATATAAAAATAGACCGGGAGACCGATGAGCTGTTAATTAAAGGTGATAGTGTTGTCAGAGATTATTTAAATGCGGATTTGAAATTAGAAGACGGATACTTTAATACGGGAGACCTTGCACAAATTGATGATGAAGGCTACTTGTATATTCTGGACAGACGTACTGACTTGATTATCAGCGGCGGTGAGAATATTTATCCGAAAGAAATTGAAGATGCCGTCTATATGATCAGCGGCGTAGACCGCTGTGTCGTCATTAAAAAAGATGACGTCGAATGGGGGAGCGTGCCGGTGCTGCTTTTAGAAGAAGCAGTCGATGAAACATTACTCCTGAACCATCTAAGCGAGCATCTGGCGAAATATAAACTGCCGAAAGAAATTCATTACGTCGATAAAATTATTATGACAGCGACCGGGAAAATTTCCCGCAGTCAGAACCAAAAAATGTTTCTAAACGATTAAATACAGGTATGGACTAGTAAGAAATATAATTACTGACGTTTTTTCTTTATGTTTACAGGAACCGGATCAAAACCGCCTTCGTGGAACGGATGGCATTTTAAAATGCGTTTCGTTGCCATAAAGCTGCCTTTTAAAGAACCATGTTCAGCAACTGCTTCAAGCGCATAATTTGAACATGTGGGGTAGAACCGGCAAGTCGGCGGTGACATTGGAGAAATATGTTTCTGGTAAAAATGAACGGAGCCAATTAATACTTTTTTCATTGCAGCATCACCTTTTAAAATTAATACAACTATTGTAAGCTGATATCTGCGTGAGTGCAACTAGGAGGATTATACATGAAAACATTTACTGATTATGAAGGCAGACGTGTCACATTGAACAACAGTTACGTAGAAAATACGAAACATGTCCTGATTATTCCTAAGTTTAACGGCCAGTTCTTACTGACGAACCATAAAAAACGCGGGCTCGAATTTCCGGGCGGTAAAGTAGATGAAGGTGAATCACTCGTCGAAGGCGCACAGCGTGAACTATATGAAGAAACCGGCGGTTTGGTAGGGAACCTGCATTTTGTCGGTACATATACCGTTCATGATGGTGATGAAACATTCAGTAAAGCAGCATTCTGCTGTAACATCGAACGGCTGGATCAGCTGAAACACTACCATGAAACAAATGGCCCGATGCTCGTCGATCACATCGATGATATTGCAGAAGAAGATAAAAGCCTGCTCTTGAAAGATGACTGCGTTGTTTATTTATATAACGAAGTCAGAGAAAACGGCTGTCAGTAGCGATGATAGTGGACCGGAACAACATATGTTGTTCCGGTTTTTTGCTGTTAGGATGTTTGGTAGACAATGTGGAATGAACAGAGTCTATAGAAAGAGCTGTCTAGACAATGTGAAATCAATAGAGTACATACAAACGCTCTGTATAGCCAATACCGTGTCATCGGCTAATCAAAAAACAACAGAACGATAAAAAAATCCCGGGATAATTTTTATCCCGGGATTTAATCTATTCAAATATTATTAAAATCCGCCTTTTTCAGCAATCGCTGCTGATTCTGAACCGAATTTTTTGAAATTCTCTATAAACTGGTCTTTAAGCGCTTGTGCTTTTTCGTTGTAAGCATCAGCTGATTCCCAAGTGTTGATTGGTGCAAGAATTTCTTCAGGTACACCAGTTACTGATTTAGGAATTGACAGGCCGAACATTTCGTCTTCAGAGAATTCACCAAGTTCTAATTCACCGCTGATAGCGCGTCTAACCATTGAGCGTGTGTGTGCCAGGTTCATGCGTTTACCAACGCCGTATTCGCCGCCTGTCCATCCTGTGTTTACAAGATAAACGTTAACATCATGCTTGTCGATTAAGTCACCAAGCATGTTTGCGTACACTGTTGCGTGCAGTGGTAAGAATGGAGAACCGAAACATGTTGAGAATACCGGCTGAGGTGTAGTAACACCGCGCTCAGTTCCTGCAAGTTTAGAAGTAAACCCGCTCAGGAAGTGATACATTGCCTGATCTTTACTTAACTTAGCGATTGGAGGAAGTACTCCGAATGCGTCTGCTGTTAAGAAAATAATTGTTTTCGGGTGGCCTGCAACTGAAGGAATACGTGCATTATCGATATGGTCAAGCGGATATGCAGCTCTTGTATTTTCAGTTAGTGAATCATCGTCGTAGTCAGCGTTTCCGTCTTCATCGACAACAACGTTTTCAAGTACTGAACCGAATTTTATCGCTTCAAAGATTTCAGGTTCTTTTTCTTTTGATAAATTAATTGTTTTAGCATAGCATCCGCCTTCGATGTTAAATACACCGTCGTCGTTCCAGCCGTGCTCATCGTCACCGATAAGGTCGCGTTCAGGGTCTGCAGATAATGTCGTTTTACCAGTTCCTGATAAACCGAAGAATAATGCAACATCTTTGTTTTCACCGACGTTGGCACTGCAGTGCATGCTGAGTACGCCTCGTTCAGGCAGCAGGTAGTTCATAATAGAGAAAATAGATTTCTTCATTTCTCCGCCGTACTCAGTACCGCCGATAAGAATAATTTTCTTCTCTAATGACACAAGTACGAATACTTCTGAGCCTGTGCCGTCAACTTCAGGGTCTGCTTTAAAAGTAGGTGCTGATACAATTGTAAATTCAGGATCAATTGCAAGTGCTTCTTCTTTTGTTTCAGGGCGGATAAACATAGTTTTTGCAAACATGTTGTGCCAGCTGAATTCATTAACGACCTGGAGTTGAAGCTGTGTATGCGGGTCTGCGCCTGCATAGCCGTTAAAGACAAATAATTCTTCTTTGTCATTTAAATATGTAGTAACTTTATCGAATAAATTATCGAAAACTTCTTGTGAAATCGGCTGGTTAACATCACCCCAGTCAATTTTACTGTCGGATACGCTGTCTCTTACGATAAAACGGTCTTTCGGGCTGCGTCCAGTGTATTCGCCAGTCTGCGCGCGAAGTGCACCTGTATTTGTCAGAACTGCTTCGTCGCGTCGTATAGATGCTTCTACAAGTTCAGCATTTGATAATTGTTTGTGCGTAGAAGGTTTGTTAACAAGACCTTCGATTAAACTCTTATGATTAACCATGATTCGCCTCCAAAATATTTGTCATTAACGAACTATTTAGAAATTAGTATAACACATTAGATTTTATGTTTACACAGATAATACGATAACGTATACGTATAATGATATATATTTTACAATGTTAATTCATAAGTGCAGCTTATAAACAGTTTAAAAAACATTAAGAATATGTTTGTAAATGAGAAGTTTAACTTTAAAGAGATTGAACCTGTCACAAATAACCCTTTGTTAATCTTGATTTGAATTTCACAATATTGTAAGATGAATATAAGTTATCTCTTATCCAGAGGTGGTGGAGGGATTCAAACCCGATGAAGCCAGAGCAACCTCCTTTTTCAAGAAAGGTGCTAAAGAATGCAGAGTAATTCTGAGCGATAAGGGAAAAGGGCGAGCCTTTTTCTCTGTTTAATATGGAGAAAAAGGTTTTATTTTTTGCTTTTGAAGAGATAGCTAAATCAGCTATAAAGGAGATTTTTATAAATGTCAGAACGTAAATTATTTACTTCGGAGTCAGTCACAGAGGGCCATCCGGATAAAATCGCAGACCAGATTTCAGATGCGATTCTCGATGCAATATTAGAAGGGGACCCGTACGCACGCGTTGCCTGCGAGACAGTTGTCAATACAGGTCTTGCAATGATTGTCGGTGAAATCAGCACAGAAACATACGTTGATATTCCGAAAACTGTCAGAGAAACAGTGAAGGAAATCGGTTATGTCGATGCGAAGTACGGTTACGATTACAAAACAATGTCAGTATTAACAGGTATCGATGAGCAGTCAGAAGATATTGCTGTCGGTGTAAACAATGCATTTGAAACACGCGAATCACAAGGTGTCTCAACAGGTGCAGGCGACCAGGGCTTAATGTTCGGCTACGCGACGAACGAAACGAAAGAATTTATGCCGCTGCCGATTTCACTGGCTCATAAAATTTCACGCCGTTTAACGGAAGTACGTAAAGACAGCACGATTTCTTATCTGCGTCCGGATGGTAAATCACAGGTTACTGTTGAATATGACGAAGACGGCAAACCGCTTAGAGTCGATACAATTGTTATCTCAACTCAGCACCATGAAAACGTTCCGGCAACTCAAATTTATGATGATCTGTTAGAACATGTCATTCAGGAAGTTGTTCCCGAGGAGCTATTAGATGAAGAAACTAAATATTTCATCAACCCGACAGGCAGATTTGTTATCGGCGGACCGCAGGGTGACGCTGGTCTTACAGGCCGCAAAATCATCGTTGATACGTACGGCGGTTATGCTCGTCACGGCGGCGGTGCATTCAGCGGTAAGGATCCGACGAAAGTTGACCGTTCTGCAGCATATGCGGCACGCTACATTGCGAAAAATATCGTAGCGAGCGGTATTGCGGAAAAATGTGAAATACAGCTGGCATACGCAATCGGCGTATCGCAGCCGGTATCTATTGCTGTCGATACTTTTGACACAGGGAAATATGATGAAGGAAAAATTACAGAAGTCATCAGAGAACTGTTTAATTTATCACCAGATGGTATTATAGATATGCTAAACTTGAGAAGACCAATTTATAAACAGACTGCAAGTTATGGACATTTTGGTCGTACGGACATCGACTTACCGTGGGAAAGACTCGATAAAGTCGATGCGCTGAAAGATCTTCTTAGAAATAGCTAATTCATGCAGTTGCGAAAGAGAGGAATAATATGAATACTGATATTTTTACAGATCCGATATTTATCGCGGTCGCAGCAGTACTTCTCATCATTGTAATCTGGTTTTTAGTATATTACTTTAAACACCGCAATGAAGTGAAAACTGTGGAGCAAACATATTCGAAAGAAAAAGAGTCACTTGTTGAAAAATACGAAAGTGAACATGAAGAGGAACGTTTAGGACACAAGAAAGAAATGTCTGCTCTAAACGAAAAGTATCATAACGATACGACACTACTCGACAACAAACTTTCGAGCCTGCATCAGTTTACCGTAGATAAAGGCGAGTATTTAACAGACCTTTCTTTAATTCAGTTAAAAGACAAACTTGTTAAAGATGAGAAAATTCGTGAGACGGATATGATTATTCTGTCGAACATTTATTTACCATCAAGAAATTACACAAATACGCGTAAAATCGACCATTTAGTACTAACGCGTACTGGTATTTATCTGCTTGATTCTAAATACTGGAGCGGTCATATTTTACATGGTATCAATGAAAATCAGTTTGAAGAAATACCGTATGTTGAGTCATTCTTCGATCTGCTTGAGCTTGATAAGCAGAAAGAACAAACTTTAATTTTTGAAAAAGCAGATTCAGAAAACGTCTCGGTTAACCATTACAATGGTATTATCGATGAAACGAAAGTGACTGCTGAAAAACTTAAAAACAAATTTAAATTACAATATGATATCGTACCGATTATTTACTTTAATCCGAAAGATAACGGTAACTATTCAATTACCAACTATTCGGAAGATCCTTCGATCAGAGTAATCGTCGGGCAGGAGGATTTAGAAGCATTCTTCCTGAAATATGTATTCCACGGCAGATTCCAGTACACTGTTAAAGACCTGGATGAAATTGCGAATGCATTAATCGACCAGAGCTTATAATTCCTTAGTTTTGTAAATTCAAACTAATCGTCCTATAATTATTTATAGGACGACTTTTTATATTTTGGAGGGGAATGGAATGTCAGAAGAAATTATCGTAATGAACCCGGCGACTCAGGAAGAAGCGGGACGTGTTAAGAAAGACAGCAAAGAAACTATTGAAGATAAAATTAATACCGCATACGAAAAATTTCAGAGCTTTAGAAAAATGAATGCACAGGACCGTTCAGATTTACTTTTCAAATGGGCAGAAAAAATCGAAGAGAATAAACAGGAAATCGCAGAACTTGTAACACTTGAAGGCGGCAAGCCGCTGGCTGAAGCAATGGGTGAAGTGGATTACGCCAACAGTTACATTAAATATTACGCAGAAGAAGCGAAACGTATATACGGACGCACTGTACCGGCGAATAATGATGAGACGAGAATTGTTGTAACGAGACATCCGATTGGTGTCGTTGCAGCGATTACGCCGTGGAACTTCCCGGTGGCAATGATGGCGCGTAAAGCAGCACCCGCTGTTGCAGCAGGTAATACTTTTATCGTCAAACCAGCCAGTGCAACGCCGATGTCAGCGGTGAAATTTATAGACCTGGCAGTAGAAGCCGGCTTCGATGAAGGTGTAATCCAGTACGTGAATGCATCAGGCCGTGATGCGGGGGAGATATTTACACAATCCGATAAAATTATGAAACTGACATTTACCGGTTCAACTGAAGTCGGCAAGCAGCTGATGAGTGACGCATCGGTAACAGTTAAAAATGTCACGATGGAACTCGGGGGACACGCACCGTTAATCGTTCATCATGACGCTGATATCGATAAGGCAGTGGAAGGGGCACTTGCTTCTAAATTCAGAAACTCCGGACAGACATGTGTATGTGCTAACAGATTTTACGTGCACGAAGATATCCTCGATGAATTTACTGAGAAATTTACAGCCCAGGTTAAAGAATTAAAAGTCGGCAACGGTATGGAAGACGACGTGAAAATCGGTCCGCTAATCGATGAAGATGGTTACGATAAAGTAATGAAGCATATTGAAGATGCGATTGAAAAAGGCGGTACAGTTATGACCGGCGGAAATGGCGATAAGTCAGGCGGCTACTTTGTAGAGCCGACGGTCATTACGAATGTGACAGACGATATGATTTGCATGAGCGAAGAAACATTCGGACCGCTGGCACCGATTCAAAGCTTTACGAATTTAGATGAAGCAATCAAAAAAGCAAACAGTACAGAATTTGGCCTTGCAGCATATTATTTCACTGAAAATTATGCGACGGGAATCAGCTTAACAGAAGAACTGGATTTCGGTGTACTCGGCTGGAATAATGGAGCGCCAAGTGCGGCAAATATTCCGTTCGGCGGCTTAAAAGAAAGCGGCGTCGGCCGTGAAGGAGCGCCGGAAGGGCTGGAACCTTATACGGAAACGAAAGTGACATCGATTAAAATATAGTTTGAATTGAAAAAATGAGCGTACCTGTGAGGTACACTCATTTTTTTGAATCCTTAGTCCCGGTTAACAACGGCGTTTCCTTGTTGTAAATCGAACGCTCCCGGCTAGACCCAGGCAATCATCTTTTCCCGTCCAGCTCATTTCTCCGCGCTGCTTCTTCATCTTTTTTAACATTTGACCTTACAGCGAGAGACAGGAACGCGACAACTGCCGGCATAAACAGTGAGTTCAGTATACTGACTTCATCGAGAAATGCATACTGCACACCTATGATAATGGCAAATACAATTATGTACATATATATGAAGCGGATGACTTTTTCTTTTTTCATAAGAGCTCCTTTGAAAGCGTATTCTTATCTAACAGTTTCTCAATAAAATGGAATAATATCAATCGGTAAATTATACAACTGACTGAAATCTATGATATTTTTATAATACAATCATTTTTATAAAGAGATACGAGGAGAAGATGAAATGAACGACACAGGACTTGTTCTTGAGGGCGGAGGTATGCGCGGCTTGTATACTGCCGGTGTCCTTGAGTATTTTGCACAGCACGATATACATTTCCCTTATATTATCGGAGTATCAGCGGGTGCCTGCATGGCAGCATCCTATCTTTCGGAGCAGCAGGGAAGAAACCGTAGCGTAAGCATTGATTTCGTGAATGATAAAAGGTATTTATCGTTCAGCAATTTTATACGCAAAGGAGAATTATTCGGCATGGATTTCATTTTTGATGAGATTCCAAATAATATATTTCCGCTCGATGTTAAAAAGATTATTAACGGGCCGGATGAGTTCGTTGTCGTAACTACGAATTGCGAGACGGGTGAGCCGATGTATTTTTATAAAGAAGATTACGATGAAAAAACGCTCGGCAAATTGTTGCGTGCCTCAAGCTCAATTCCATTTTTTGCAGATGCTGTGGAACATGAAGGTCGCTATATGCTGGACGGCGGCATTGTGGATCCGCTGCCGATTATTAAAGCTGAAAGTGACGGCTATGTGAAAAATGTCGTCGTGCTGACGAAACCGAAAGGTTATTATAAAAAACAGAGCAGAATGTCGACAATGATTAACTATAAAAAGTATCCGAAAGTCGATGAACGCATGAAAGTAAGATATAAACATTATAACGAAAGACTGGATTATATTTTCGAGCAGGAGAAAACAGGCAATATTATTGTGATTGCGCCAAGTGAGGATTCAGGTGTCGGAAGAACGACGCGCAACAAGGAAAAGCTCGAAAATTTATATGAATTGGGCTACAAAGATGCAGCAGAAAAATTCGAAGCAGTAAAATCGTTAATGAATGTATAATCGTGGTAAGCTTTAGCAGGTGCTGAAGCTTATTTTTTATACTATTATAGGTATATAGATATTATTGGAGGTGTTGTGGGTGAAAGTTGAAAAACTTCATATCGACGATCATGAAGAACAGGTTAAAGATGTTGTCATGCTCGCAGCACGTATATTGCTTGAAGCGGGTGCTGAAGGAACGCGTACTGAAGACACGATGAATTACATAGCTTCACATTACGGTTTCATTCAAAATAACAGTTTTGTCACAAACACTGTGATTAACTTTATACTGCATGACCAGTCATATCCGAGAATATACCGGATTAAAGAAAGAAACACCAACTTAATCAAAATTTCCAAAGTGAACAGTGTGTCACGAAAACTGGTGCGGGATGAACTGACGCTGGAAGAAGCGTTTGGTCTGCTTGAAAAAATATATATCACCACAAAAGACCATCCGGTCTGGTTTAAAACGATAGCGGGTGCACTGATTGCGCTCAGCTTCCTGTATTTACAGGATGGTCTTCCGATAGATATTTTCACGACACTTGCCGGCGGGGCGCTTGGTATTTGTATCACGGAAATTATTAAAAGACGGACGCCAACCCAGTTTATACCGGAATTTTTCGGCGGACTTACCATCGCATTAACAGTCGTCACCGGACATTATTATATTCCCGGCGGGGATTTATCGACGATGCTGATTTCGTCGGTTATGCCGATTGTTCCTGGTGTGCTGATTACTAACGCAATTCAGGATTTATTTGGCGGACATATGATGATGTTTACAACTAAGTCATCGGAAGCACTGGTCACGTCATTTGCGATAGGTGCAGGCGTATCTTCCGTTCTAATATTCGTTTAAGGAGGAATAATGATGGATTGGATATTCAATTTACTGTTTAGTTTTACTGCGTCTTACTTTTTTGCGGTTGTATTCGATGCTCCGAAAAAATTATTTCTCCCTGCGGGTATTGTCGGAGCCGCCGGCTGGATGATGGGGCAGACGTTTGGAATTGTTTTTGATCTGCCGCTCGTTATGGTGAATTTCATCGGTGCATTTACACTCGGGATAATGAGTCATATAATGGCAAGGGTGTATAAAGAGCCGTCGACAATCTTTTTAACGCCGGGTATCATTCCGTTTGTCCCGGGAGGCATGGCATATGATGCAACAAGCAGCATTATTTTATCGGATTACTTTGGTGCGGTAAATATAATTATGGAAGTCATTATCAGTGCAGGTTCGATAGCAGTGGGAATACTGTTTGCCGAACAGTTTGCATCGCTGTTTATAGGAAAGAGAAGACTGTTATTCAATAAAAACAGATAACTGAAGGAGCTTATTATGGAAATTAGAAATTATGAAGCAAAAGACGAAAAAGGCTGGGTCAGATGCCGCGTATTATCATTTTTAGATACTGCCTATTATGACGATGTTCACAGAGAGAAAGAGAAATTTGAAAATCCGACTATTGAACTGGTTGCAGTTAAAGATGACCAGGTAGTCGGTCTGATTGACATTGAGTACGACACAGAAGAAGAAAAAGTTGTTTCAGAAGAAGAAAAGGGTGGGATGATCTGGCATCTTGCTGTACATCCTGACTTTCAGGGGCAGGGTATCGGCAAAGCACTCATGGAGCGTGCCGTTGAAGAAGCGATTAAACAAAACCTTGAAATTCTTGAAGTATGGACACGTGATGCAGGTAATTCAGCGGACTGGTTTGAAAAGAATTCATATAGAAAAGTTGATGAATACTACCATCTTTACTTATCTGATGAGGATATGGCGCACAGCGTACAGCCCGGCGACAAAGCCCTTCACCCGCTGTACATGTTTGCAGAGTATACTGGCAATGACATAGAGCAGTTTGATTCAATTGAAAGAAAATATAAATGCATGTGCTACATTAGAAATCTGTAATTAAATGGATTGTTTAAATTTCGGGCATTGATGGTATTGATATATTAATCTTGGAGGTGTCCGAATGTTTACTATAGCTGAAGCATTAATTTTACTTGGTACAGATGACGATAAAGGCACGGCTGTATCGTCAGCATCACCATCGCTGAATTACGGCTTGGCCGGTTCCATATTATCAGAGCTTGCAATGACAGGACATATAGAATTAAAAGAAGGCAAAGTTGTACTTGCTGATGATACATTAACGGAGGTTTCATATTTCAATACTGTGATTAATGAAATTAAAGAAGACCATAAAGAACGGACAGTTGAACATTGGATTAATCACTTTGCCGGTAATACTAAAGCGATTAATGACCCGGTGTATTTATCGCTAGTTGATAAAGGAATTTTAAAAGAAGAAGATAAGACGTATTTTTTCTTTTTCAATACTAATGTATATCCGACGGTTGATGCTCGTCCCGAACAGGAAATTCGTAAGCATGTTAACGATGTTGTGTTTAATAATGAAGAAGCGGACGCTGAAATTGCGATGCTGCTGAGCTTAATTAAAACATGCGATTTAACTGAAGAAGTGTTCGACAAAGAAAGAAAAGAATCAGCAGAGAAAAAGCTGATAGAGATAATCGAGAACAACGAATACGGCAAAGCTGTCAGCCAGACGGTTAAAGATATGGAAACTGCTATTCTAATGGCGACGACAACAGTATTAACGACAACAGTTATTATGAATAATAATTAAATTGTCATAAACCGGAGCTCACTGCTCCGGTTTATTTTTGTGAGAAAACACCAAGTTTAAATGTTAAGGAACCTTTACAATATATTAAATGAATTTAAATATTCGTTCTGTAAGATTTGACAGGCAGCATGAAAGTTAGTCAAATTAATGGAGGGTTTTATTTATGAAAGAAGAGTTTTTACACAACAGGTCGATGGTTAGAAAACTGTCAGCCGGTTTTCTGGCAGCAGCACTTGGAGTGACTGCGGTGTTCAGTCCGGTCGCAGAAGGTGCCGGCGGCGGTAATCCAAACAGTGCAGGTACAGTGGCACCGGCAGAAGAAACAGGAACTGAAGAAGAGTTTTCTCCAGTATTGTCAAATGACAAGCCTGCTGTTGCAGAGGTGCCGGTAAATAATATGCCAAACCGTATTATTACGACTATTAACGGTGATACAACGTCTGAAATGGCTTTTAACTGGTATACAACTGATTTATTTGAAGATGCTAAAGTATGGGTTTCTAAATCAGGGAACTTCGATGATGCTTTAGAATTTAAAGCGGAAGCGACAGAAGTCACTTCAAGTTACGGTGAACGTGACGAAAACGGAAATTACATATTTGCTGAAGTTAAAGAAAACTCGGAAGGGGAGCCGGTTGAAGACGAAAATGGTGAACCTGTACTCAATGGATACTATACTGACCAGCAGGCACACGGTGACGACTGGATGTCCGGAGATTACGGACATATCGAACTTACTGATGTGACGGAGTATTCATATAAAGCAAAAGCGACAGACCTTGAGCCGAATACGGATTACTATTACCAAGTCGGCAGTGAATCAGGTAAAGTCAGCGAAACAGGAACATTTAAAACATCAGGAAAAGTGGGAGATCCATTTAAATTCGTTCACTACACAGATACACAGAATGCTTTCTGGAACGAAAACGTACGGAATGAAGCAACATTCGGTGCGAACACGTTAATGAATGCACTTGAAACTGCAGGTGATGCAGACTTCGTACTTCATACAGGTGACGTTGTTGAAACAGCTGAGGTAGAAGATGAGTGGGTGGACTTGTTCGGCCAGTCACAGTCTTACTTTATGCAGTCTGCTATGGCAGTGGCATCAGGCAACCATGATGAGTATGCTTTAAACTACGGCGATGATCCGCTGACAGAGAAATTCAATGAGCACGTAAACGTGCCGGCAGCAAACGATGAAATTGACGGCGGCTCGTATTACTCTTTCGATTATAACGGGGTGCATTTCGTGACATTAAATACGAATGACAACAAAGTATCTGAAGATAATCCGGAAGGTAAAGCAATCGGAGAAGAACAGATGGAGTGGATTCGTGAAGATGTTGAACAGGCACGTGCAAACGGTGCTGAGTGGATTGTCTTAAACTATCACAAACCGCTGTATTCTAAATCATATCATTCGTTGCAGGATGAAGATGTACAGAAAGTAAGAGAAGAACTGACGGCATTAATCGATGAGCTTGATATCGACCTTGCACTGCAGGGTCATGACCATGTTATTTCAAGAACGCATTCATTAACACATGTACCGACGGAGGAAAACTTCTCAAACGCTGAAGTTGAAGACGTGGAAACATTCGTCGGAGATAATGGTGTTGAGTATATAGAAGATCCGGACGGAACAGTTTACGTGCTGCCGAACACAGGCGGTACTAAAGAGTATGACGATGTATACTCTAAAGGACTTGACCACCTTCACGAAGTGAGACCTGATCTTAACTGGATGACGCAGGAAAACATGGATCACTACAACAGCTTATTCGGTTTTGGCGGGCAGCCGCAGGACACAGATGCATTTGATGATTCACACTCGAACAACCGTGATTCATCTACACAGAACTTCGCAATTTACGAAGTGGAAGACGATGAAATGATCGTCAGCATGTATCAGTTAAGCGGTGACTTTATGCTGGGTGAAGAAAGAACTGTAGAACTCGTAGACCAGTTCGGAATTCAAAACGGTGAAGATTAAAATTTAAATTAATATAAAAGGGTGGGACATGAGTCTTACCCTTTTGCTGTTTTCAACAGTCCTCTACTGTTGTATTATTAATAAGTTGTTAATAATACAAATACGGAAGGTGCGTTCATATGGAGTACGGTTTTTTATCACTTTTACCTCCGCTTTTGGCAATCATTATTGCAATTCTTACTAAGCAGACCGTTGCCGCATTATTTTTAGGCGTCTGGTTTGGTGCAACAGTAATGAATGAGTGGAATCCGGTTTCAGGTTTTACATATACAGTTAATGAAATTATGGTGCCGTCAATTGCGGATCCGTGGAATGCCTCACTGATACTGCTGGTTGTCTTTACAGGCGGATTCATTAACGTGCTCCGTACGACAGGAGCAGGCCAGGCATTTGGCGATTTCGCGACGAAGAAAGTAAATACGCGCCAGAAAGGGCAGAACTTTGTCTGGGGCAGCGCATTCTTGTTTTCTTATACAGAACCGGTGTTAATACTTGGAACTGTGACGAGACCCATTACGGATAAATTAAAAATATCAAGGGTAAAACTGGCATATATCGTCGATTCAATGGGGAGCCCGGTGGCCTCGATGTCGCCAATCAGTGTGTATGCGCCATTTATTACAGGGCTGATTGCGACACAGCTGGCAGCACTGAGTTTATCAGAAAATCCGTGGTCGCTGTTCATTCAGATGATTCCCTTCCACCTGTATGGAATCTTCGCGATTGTCGGTGTACTGCTTGTAATCAATATGAAAATTGATATCGGTCCGATGTACAAAGCGGAACAGCGAGCGATAAAAACCGGTAAATTATACGGAGAACACGATAAGTTAATGATTAACGATACTGGTGATGCAGATGCGGTTGAGGCGGATATTTTCAGTTTCCTGATTCCGCTGGCACTGCTGTTTGCAGGGATTTTCGGAGTTATATTCTGGACCGGCGATATCGGTGCAAATGGACTTGCAGGTGCATTTTTAAATGCAGATATTATATTTGCTATTACGACAGGATTCTTCCTCGGTTCAGTTGGCGGAATGCTCTATGCGAAACTGCGCTATGGCCAGCCGCTTGAAGAACTGCTGAACGGATATGTAGACGGCATTATGCAGGTCATGATTGTACCGGTTATTTTAGTCATGGCATGGTCTATCGGAACAGTCGCGACAGAAATGGGACTTGGCGATGTCATTGCACATTATGCAGGAAGCTATCTGCCGACGTTCTTAGTACCGGTAATTATCTTTATACTGGGCGGTCTGATTGCCTTTGCATCCGGAAGCTCATGGGGAGTATTCTCGATTATGATCCCGATTGCAATCCCGATGGGGATTGCACTTGATTTGGAACTGGCACTTGTCATCGGAGCGGCTATCAGCGGCGGGGTATTCGGCGACCACTGTTCACCAATATCCGATACGAGTATTATGTCTTCCACAGGATCAGCTGCAGACCATATGGAACATATCCGTACACAGCTGCCGTATGCAATTATTATTGCACTGTCAGCAGGTATGGGATTCCTGATGACGGGATTAACACAAAACTCCATTCTCGGGATCATTACGACTGCGGCTGTACTGGTTGCGATACTGCTGTTTGTAAAAAACAGAATGAAAAAGAAATATCCAGCCGCGGCTGAGTAAAATAAAAGCACCGAAATCATTCAGCAATGATTTCAGTGCTTTTTCAGGTTTGTTTCTAGTATTTTTTATACCATTTCGGTACTGTCAGTTTAAAATCATCATACCAATTCAGAATTTCAGCATAGGAGCATCTCATTGTGTCAATTTCTTTATCACCAAAATGGATTGCCCATGGCAGTGAAGACAGCATATTGGATGCGATATACAGCTGGAGCAGTTTCCAGAACTCATCGGGTACATCATTTTTGAAATAACCATCGATTCTGCCGCTGGCAAAAGCGGGACTGGTACTCGTACACCACGTAATCCGGTTGAATTCCTCATAAGCCTCACCGGTATCATGACGGTCAAAATCAATAATATGAAGTTTATTATTGCTGTCAATCAGCATATTGCCGATATGAAAGTCACCGTGATGCTGTACATTTCTATTATTATTAATCAGATGTCTGTAATTATTGATGATGTCCATTAAAAGATGACCGCTATCATATTTTAAGGCGCAGTCATTATACATTTTTATTTTCATATCAATTTTTCTGTTATATCTTGTAATCCATGATTCGGTGCTTTTACTGACAGGTTTAAAATTATGAATCGCAGCTAATAACTCTCCGGATTCGACACCAAAGTTATACTGCTCTGACAAAGTGAAATTATTAATTACATCCCGAGCGTCGTTTCCATCTATCCAGTCCAGAAGCAAAAAATAATAAGTATCATTCAGACACTCACCATGTGCAGTAAGCTTGTGAGTCGGGACATTGTTTTCCGCTGATTGCTTTAATAAATCTGCGTGCTCCAAATACGTCTGTTTATTTTTAATATCAGTCATTCTAAGTAAATACTTCTTAGCTTCAGTCACAACGATAAACTTATAATCATTGGACCACCCTTTATTGAAGGGAGTAATAGATTGAATATTTTTAAGCGGGAGTTCTGAAGTGAGTGAATCAATTAGCATTTCAGACATTTTGATCCTCTCCTGTATTAATAATTTACTTTGATTATAATATACTGGGAGCATCATCAATAATGATATGCAGAACAGGAGTGCTACAAATGAAATTTATCGGCATAGATCTGGCGTGGACTTATAAAAACGAGAGCGGAATTTGTGTTATGGATGAGAGCGGAGAAGTGCTTATCCTTGAATCAGCAGTGTTCAGCGATGAAGAGATTGTTAATATTATTAAAACTTACAGCGATGAAAAACTGCATATCGCTATCGATGCGCCGCTCGTTGTAAATAATGAGACGGGCTCGCGCCAGGCAGAACGTGATTTACAAAGAGGAAGGATTAACGGACACCGTCTGTTTGCATTCAACTCGAATAGAACATTTCTAACGAAAACATTTAAAAGTATCCGGGGAGAAGTATTAAGCAAGTTAATTACTGAACATCTTCCAAATATCAGCATCGGTATGTATGAAGAAGGCTCGACTATAATTGAGACATTCCCGACGGGGATAGTTAGCGGCTTGTTCCCGGATATTTTTCCGGTTAGATATAAACGTAAAAAAGGGATGACGTTTGAAGAAACAGTCGGACAGATGGTGCTGCTGATTGACCGGATTGCCATGTTCGAAGAACAGAATATTATTAAGGGTTTCAGTGAAAAACTGCTTGTAGATGAAACAACTATAACCCGTAAATTTCACAAACATTTAGAAGATAAACTGGACGCCATGCTATGTGCTTTAGGGCTGTATATGATTCATAAAAAACTTGCTGCACCGAGAAAGTTCGGCACAGATGAAGATGGGTTTATAATGATACCAGAACTATTTAAAGATTAGTATATTTACATTTAACGTAAATGAAAGCCTTTACATTATTTTATCTAATTATATAATTATAATTATCAGATAATTTTATAAAGGGGATGGGTTTTATGAAACGTTCTAAATTAATGAAGGGGCTGGCTTTATCGAGTTTATTATTAGTGATGGCTGCCTGCAGTAATGGTGAAGAGGAGCCTGCAGAGACTGAAACGGATACGGAAAGTGGTGAGGATACTGCTCAGGATGATACTAATATTTACAGCTACGAGGATTTCCCTCAGATAGTATCAAACGAGGCTGAACCGAGTGGTACAGGTACACTGAATGTTGGATACACGAGTGACACGCCTTTTGATGGTACGTTTAACTGGGCATTTTATACTTTAGCGCCTGAAGCGGATGTTCTTGAATATATCGATGAATCTGTATTTACTTTCGATGAGGATCAGCAGGCGACGAATGAAGGGGCAATTCATTACGAAATGAATGAAGAAGATAAAACAGTAACATTTACCGTACAGGATGGTGTGACTTGGCATGACGGTGAACCGCTGAAAATCACAGATTACATTGCATCATATGAAATTATTGGTCACCCAGATTACGAAGGGGTTCGCGGAACTACTGACGGGTTTACGTCAATTGTCGGTTACGATGAATACCGTGCAGGTGAAGCAGATGAAATTTCAGGTATTGAAGTCATAGATGAGCAGACTGCGGTATTTACATATAAAGAACTTGCACCGTCTCTAACTGCCGGAGGCTTTTGGTTCTATGCATTCCCTGAACATCATTATGAAGGACTGGAAATCAGTGAAATGGCAGCAGCACCACAGACAAGAGAGAACCCGATTGGTATTGGACCATATAAAGTAGAGCAAATTACAACAGGTGAATCTGTTGCTTTAACAAAATATGAAGATTACTGGCGCGGAGAGCCTCAGCTCGACGGTATTAATATTAGAGTTGTGGCACCTTCTTCAATTTCAAGTGCTCTTGAATCTAAAGATGTTGATGTCGCAGTGAACTTTCCGACAAACCAGTATCCTGATGTAGCAGATATGGAAGGGGTGGAATGGTTAGCCCAGATTGAACCTATTTATGATTACATTGGCTTTAAATACGGTACGTGGGATGCGGAAAATGGCACAGTAGATTCTAATATGGAAGAAGCTAAAATGGGAGATGTTGAACTGCGCCGTGCAATGTGGCATGCAATTGATAATAATGCAGTCGGCGAGCGTTTCTATAATGGTCTGCGCTGGAAAGCAACAACAATTATTCCACCTTACCATAAAAATTTCCACAATGATGAAATTGAAACACCAGAATTTAATATCGATGAAGCAAATAATATTCTCGATGCAGCGGGATATGAAGATGTCGATGGAGACGGTATGCGAGAAGACCCTAACGGTGAACCGCTCGAAATCAACTTTGCTGCAATGTCAGGCGGGGATACATCTGAACCACTGGCAAACTATTATATTCAGCAGTGGCAAAGTATCGGACTTGATATCGATAAACTTAACGGCAGACTGATTGAATACAACACATTCTACGATATGCTTGAAAATGATGATCCCGGTATTGATGTATTTTTAGCAGGATGGTCTGTAGGAACTGATGTAGATCCAACAGCACTGTACGGAGCAGATGCACCATATAATTACATTAGATACGAGTCTGATAAGAATACTGAACTTCTGACACGAGGAATGTCAGAAGAAGCACTTGATATCGATAAACGGATTGAAATTTATAAAGAATGGCAGGAACTTATGGTGGAAGATGTGGCTGTAATACCGACAGTCTACCGTTCTTCTGTCTACCCAGTTGGAGATAACGTTGTGAACTACGGCGTTGAAATAGGATTTAATGAAGAAACAGCATTATATAATGTCGGTCTTGCAGAAGAATAATTAAATATATTTAAGTCTAAAACATGGTGATTAATATAATCATCGTGTTTTTTAATTTGTTATAGTAGTTTTAAGAGAAATTTTAACTATTTATAAAAGGACTGAAGGTTATGTGTGAAACATCATGGCAGGTGCTAAGTAAAGGTAAAGATTTAACCGCATCAAGCAAGTTGAATATGGCTCTGGATGAAGCGGATGCTGTGTTAGTCGGTGTCGGTGCCGGTATGGGCGCAGCAGACGGCTTTACATATAGCGGACCGAGATTTACACAGAGTTTCCCGGATTTTATCGAAAAGTACCGCTGGCTGGATATGTTTCAGGCAAGCGTTTTTGAATTTAAAAATTTAAATGAAGAATGGGCATTTTTCAGCCGTTTTGTTGACTTGAATTATATGAGCCAGCCTCCCGGCGACTCATATGTACGGTTGAAAGAGATATTAGAGCCTCACAACTATCATATTATTACTTCGAATGCGGATAACGCATTTGAAATTGCCGGCTTTGACAAGGATAAAGTATTCGATGTGCAGGGAAAATACAATCTGATTCAGTGCTCCAAAGGGTGCACACCGAAACGTTATAACAATGAAGAATTAATGAAGCAGATGATTGCTGAACAAAAGAATATGGCTGTACCGGACGAGCTGATTCCGTACTGCTCTGAATGCAGTGCGCCGATGGAACTGAATAGAAGAAATCATACCGACTGGATGGTTGAAGATGAGGCGTTTTTTGAAGATCAGCAGCTATTTCATGACTTTTTAGACCGCAATATAAATAAGAAAATATTATTTTTGGAACTGGGATGCGGTTATATGGCTCCGCAGGTCATTAAACACCCTTTCCAGCAGATGACCGAAAATCGCGACAATGCATTATATATGACGGTGAACTTAAAAGATTACAGAATACCGCCTGCAATCAGAAAACGTTCAATATGGCTGCAGGAAGATATCAAAGAACTGCTTGAAAATGTTGAAAAGAAACGGAGTAACAGCTGATGTATCTTATAGAAGTTAAACGCGATGGTGAATATATATATGACGGCGCAGTTGCACTTGCTGTGCAGGTCTATGCTCAAAAGAATTTATTCTTAGGGGAAGATATGGTGTTCCCGTACTTAACAAAACCGCTCGTACAGGTTGGCCGCTATCAAAATGCACGTGAAGAAGCGAATTTAGAATATATGAAAGAAAATGATATTAATCTTGTCAGACGGGATACCGGAGGCGGAACGATTTACCTCGATATGGGCGGAGTGAATTTTTGTTTTGTCAGTGATAATAACGATGTGAGTACTGACATTAACTTTGATCGGATGTATGAACCTGCGATTCAAATACTCAAAGAACTGGGTTTAAAAAATGTTGAGAAAAGCGGGCGCAATGATCTGCATGTCGATGGAAGAAAGGTATCAGGCGGTGCAATGAGTGTGGTAAACGGCCGGACCTACAGCGGATATACGCTGCTGCTAGATATCGATAATGAAAAAATGGAAAAATCACTGAAACCGAATAAAAAGAAAATGGAATCCAGAGGCATTAAATCCGTCCGCAGCAGAGTGGTTTCTTTGAGAGACTATTTAAGTGAAGAATATAAAAATCTATCCAGCATCGAATTCATTGAAATGATGATTTTAAAAATATTTGGAGCTGCCGATAGAAGTGAAGTTAAAACTTATGAACTGACCGAAGAAGACTGGATTGAAATTGATAAGATGATGGCTGAGAAATATAACAACTGGGAATGGACTTTCGGTAAATCACCGAGGTTCAAGTACTCAAGAGACGGCAGATTTTCTATCGGTACACTTGATATTACTCTGGACGTGGAGAACGGAACTATCCAGCATGCTAAAATTTATGGCGATTTTTTCGGAAACAAGGAAATCAATGCAGTCGAAAAAACGCTTGAAGGTGTGAGGCTGAAAGAGGAAGATTTAACTTCAGCATTGTCATCAATCGATTTGCAAAAGTATCTCGGCAGTATTACAAAAGAAGAAATTGTAAAATTAATATTGGAATAAGTTCAATAATGCAGGGTAAACATTAAGAAAGTAATTTAAAGGGGGCACATCTATAGTGAAACATTTAAAAATTAATGAAGACAGATTATTAAACAGAATTGATGAACTTGGTGAAATCGGCAGAAATGACGATGGAAAGTTAATCAGACTCGCACTTTCAGATGAAGATAAACAAGGCAGAGATCTGCTGGTCAGCTGGTTTAAGGAACTTGATCTAAAAGTTGAAATTGATCGTTTTGGTAATATTTTTGCAACTTGGGAAGAAGAACATAACAAAAGTGAAAAACCGCTAATGCTCGGGTCTCATATCGACTCAGTTATTGATGCCGGGAAATATGACGGCAGCTACGGCGTTCTTTCAGGATTAGAAACGGTACAGACTTTAAAGGAAAATAATATTAAAACAAACAGACCGGTAACTATTGCTGCATTTACTAATGAAGAGGGTGTAAGATTCCCGCCGAGCATGCTCGGGTCATTAGTATATTCAGGAGATTTGAATATCGACAAAGCACTCGATACGATCAGTATCGACGGTCTGAGACTGGGGGATGAACTGGAACGCATCGGCTATGCCGGTGACAATGAACCTGGGTTTATTGAACCTGAAGCGTATATAGAACTGCATATTGAACAGGGTCCGGTGCTGGACAAAGAAGGTCTGGAAATCGGCGCAGTTCATAATCTGCAGGGAAACTCGAGACGGGAAATTGTCTTTACCGGCGAGGCAAATCATGCAGGCTCTACACCAAACTATTTGCGTAAAGATCCGATGCAGGCAGTGACACATTTTATGTCGACACTGTACAACTACATTAATAAAAATAATCTCGATACTGTGGCGACACTTGGCTCGATTCAGCTGGAACCGAATGCAGCGACGATTATTCCTTCGAAAGCAAAATTTACTCTGGATATGAGAAGCCCGACAGAAAAAGGATTCCATGAAGCGCAGAAATTAGTCCGTGATACGCTGGAGGATATTAAAGCAGAAGGGAAAATAGGTGTCGAGGCAACTGAGTTTGCGATATTTGAACCTGTGATATTTGATAAGACAATCGTTGAAAATATTGTTGCAGCTGCAGGGGAATTAAAACTGAGTTCTAAATTAATGACTTCAGGTGCAGGACACGATGCGCAGATGATTAATAGAATTGCACCATCTGCAATGATATTTATTCCGAGTAAAGATGGTGTGAGTCATAATCCATTGGAATATTCGTCACCTGAACAGTTAGTTAATGGTGCAAATGTATTGCTGTTAACTGCAGGCAGATTATTACAATCTTAATTGTTATATCTCGTGAAAACTGGGTATTAATAATGTAATCAAAAGTCTGAGGTGATAACGATGGCAAAGAATGAGAAGAAAATTATTAAGCAGGCTTGGCAGGAAACGAAGAACTTAAAGGAAGGCGAAGTATTTCTGCTGAAAGACCTGTTCAAAGGATATAAGTGGAACCGGATTAAAACGGAAACACGCAGCAGCTTAGGACGTTTGTTTTTAGAAAAAGTGCAAAAGAAAAAATCTGTTGAAGCGATAGAGAAAACATCCTCCCATCAGCAGCAGTACAGAAAGCTGGGCTAATTTTATATGAGCTCACGATTAAATTAAAGACCGCTTACAGGATTTTCATTTACCGATTGCAGAGTTAGGTGAGTATGCATCATCAAAACTGGAGGAAACTCTGGTTTTTTTGTATAAAAATATATTACTGTAATACAATTATATGTATTCTATTTGGAATTGTATTTCATATAAAGAGGTGGAAATTTAAGATATGGCGCCCAGGACTTTTACGGTTTTTGATATCATAGCTAAATTTACTTATTCTTTATTTAAAAAAAGCTGAATGAACTGCTTATTGATTAACATTATTAAATAGGGAGAGATTTAGCTTTGAGTGTTTGGTCTATTATTATATTTTTAACAGTAATTATCGGCGTGGCACTATATGCATATTTCAGATCCAGGAAAGTTAACACAAACAGTGCATCGGGGTATTTTATGGGCGGACACAGCCTGACCGGTTTTGCTGTAGCATCAACAATTATCATGACCAACTTATCAACCGAACAGCTGGTGGGGCAGAATGGCCAGAGCTTTGTTGCAGGTATGGAAGTTATGGCATGGGAAGTAACCGCCGCAGTGGCAGTAGTGCTGCTGTGCTGGGTGTTTTTACCAAAATACTTAAGATACGGAGTCAGCACGATTTCAAAGTTTATCGAAATGCGTTACGACGTATTTACTAAACGGCTGGTATCTATGTTATTTGTATTCACATATGTAGTGTCATTTCTGCCGGTTGTATTATATTCAGGCTCACTGGTATTTAACCAGTTATTCAATGTCAGCGGATTTCTGAATGTGGGTGATAATACAGCGGTTATTATTATCGCAGCAGTAATCGGTGCAGTGGGTATACTGTATTTATTTATCGGGGGACTGTCCCTCAGTGCATACAGCGATACCTTATACGGCATAGGCTAAATATTCGGAGGACTTATCGTTACGATACTTGCACTTAAGTATCTGGGGAGCGGAAGTTATCTTCAGGGGATTCGACCATATTGTAAAAGAAACACCTGAGAAATTAAACGCCTGGGGTGCAGTTGACTCAACGATTGTACCGTGGCCAACATTATTTTTCGGAATGTTATTTAACAATTTATTCTTCTGGTGTACGAATCAGATGATTGTCCAAAAAGCACTGGCAGCTAAAAGCTTGAAAGAAGCACAAAAAGGCGCGATATACTTAAGCATATTTAAAATATTCGGTGCGCTGTTCTTAGTGCTGCCGGGCATTATTGCATATAATATTTTTAACGGTAATGTAGGCGGTACAGCAGATAACGCCTATCCGATGCTGATCAGTACGATATTACCGGGATGGGCATACGGATTATTCGGTGCGATTATCTTCGGTGCAATACTGAGCTCATTTGTAGGTGCATTGAACAGTACGGTGAAATTGTTCTCACTGGACTTTTATAAATCATTTATTAATAAAAACGCTTCAGACAGAAGAGTGTCATATGTCGGGAGAATTACGACAATCGTTGTCGGTGTAATTGTGGTAATACTCGCGCCGGTAATTTCACTGTTCCCGTCAGGACTGTATGCAGTAGTGCAGCAGTTTAACGGAATATACAGTCTGCCGGTATTAATATTGGTAGTCGTCGGATTCTTTGCGAAGAAGACATCAAAACTGGGTGCAAAAGTAACATTTATAACGCATATCATATTATATGCATCAGCAAACCTGTTTTTAGAAGACGTACATTATTTATATATATTAAGCGCACTGTTCTTTATAGATCTGGCAGTACTGCTCGTATTTAATAAACTGTATCCATCGAACGAATTTGATTTACAATCAAACTTCTCGAAAGTGGATATGACACCATGGAAATACAGATATGTCGCAGGAATTGCTGTACTGGCGATTGTTGTCGGCAGTTATATAATCTTTTCTCCGTTAGGGATAGCGGCGTAAAACAGATAAAAAAGCACCTCCATTTCAAATACGAAATGGAGGTGCTTTTGATGTTTAAACAAATATACTCCCGGCAATCAGTCCGAATGCAACAGCGACTAATGTGAAGAAAATAGTGCTGAAGGAGTATTTGAAGAATAATTTTGTTTTCTTTTCCCGGAGGAGATTAAACTGATCTAAAGCAAATTGTGAATATGTCGTAAAGCCGCCTAAAAATCCGGTAACGATAATCAGGTAGTACTGATTATTTGCTGTCACCAGCATCACAACGAAGCCAATCAGGAATGCACCTGCGATATTTATTGCCATCGTATTGTAAGGCATGTCTTTATTTTTAAAAACGGACAGTTGGTTTACATACGCACGGAGACAGGCTCCGAGTGCTGCTGCAACCATCATCGTCAGTATATTAATCATTTAATTTTTTACCTCCGAGCGTAAATCCAAGGAATACAGCAACGACTCCGAGGAACAGGTTAAGTCCGAGATAAATAATAAACATTACATAATCTCCATAAGAGAGGAGCAGGTAATGTTCATAGCTCAGCATGGAAAACGTGGTAAAGCTCCCAAGGAATCCCGTAATTAAAAAACTCTGCATTGACGGTTTCAGCTCTTTGGCGATAAAGAAACCGATTAAAAGTGCACCGGCCATATTAACTATTAAAGTGCTGCTGTAAAATGGCAGCTGGAGTGTGATAACTCCTATGGATAGTAAAAAGCGCAAAAGTGCACCAAGTGCTGCACCTGCGCCTATACTTAAATATTTAGTCATAAAAATTCCAATCTAATCCTAATTTTTAATTGCTTTACGTACGAGTGCAAGTCCCGCAACAGCAGCGACTGCAGCAGCACCGGCTTGTACTTTTTTGCTTGAAGTCAGAGACTTAACAACCAGATTAAGGTTTTGTGGTCTTTCTGCAAGTCTTCTCATGAAGTAAGCATACCAGTCAGTACCGTATGGCACATAGACACACATGTTATAACCGCGTGCGACTAAATCCTGCTGATAGTCTTTACGGAAACCGTAAAGCATCTGGAATTCAAATTTGTCTTTTGAAATATTCTGCGTTTCAATAAAACGGAGTGTTTTCTCAATGATATTGTGGTCATGTGTCGCAATTGAAGTGAAACCATTTCCTTCTACTAAATGTGTTTTAATAATTTCAAAGTAAGACTGATCGATATCAGCTTTTGACTGATATGCAAGTGTATCCGGCTCTTTGTAAGCGCCTTTAACTAAGCGCGTACGGGTATTCTTGTATTTTCTGACGTCTTTTTTAGCATCATAGAAATATGCCTGAATAACAGTACCGACATTGTCGTATTCCTCGAGCAGCTTATCAAGAATAGTCAGTGACTGTTCTTTTGATAAATAGTTCTCCATATCCAGGTTTACAAACATATTCGTTTCTTTAGCTGTATCAAGAATTTCTTTTATATTGTTATAACAGAAAGTTTCATCAATATTTAAGCCGATTTGAGAAAGTTTAACTGATGCGTGGGCATTCAGTCCTTCTTTTTGAATCTCTTTAATCATTTTAATGATATTATTTTTTTCTTTCTCAGCCTCTTTGCGGTCGGAAATGAATTCCCCGAGGTTATCGAATGTAACACTCATCCCTTGATTATTTAAGTCGGACAGACAATTGAGAGTGTCTTTTACACCCGTTCCTCCGACTACTTTCTGTGCACCAAATCTAAGTCCCACCTGCTTTGATGCATCATTTAAAATCTTGTTCTCTGATAAACCGATGAAAATATCCCTAACTACTCCCATTGCTAATCCTCCTGTAAATAAAGCGTTTTCTTTTTGTGCTTAATTCATTATATCGCCTTTTAATAAAAAAAGGGTGTAAAAAAATTTAATTTTTAGTTTTTGTAATTTGGAATGTGACCAACGTATGTCTCATTAATGCGTTTCATTTCTTCAAGGTCTTCTGAGGTCAGTTCTCTGACCACTTTTGCCGGGCGCCCGAATGCTAATGTATTCGGCGGAATAACAGTGCCTCCGGTTACTAATGAACCAGCGCCTACAAATGCATTTTCCCCAATAACAGCTTCATCAAGCACAATTGAATCCATGCCAACTAAAGCGCCTTTTTTAACAGTACAGCTGTGCAGTGTCACTTTATGGCCGATTGTGACGTTATCTTCCAGTGTCAGCGGCAGGCCCGGTGTCTGATGCAGTACAGATAAGTCCTGGACATTCGTATTATTGCCGATGCGTACTGGTGCGATATCTCCGCGGACGACCGTGCCGAAAAATACTGATGAATTGTCGCCGATCTCAACATCTCCGATTATTGTTGCGTTTGGTGCGATAAAAGCAGAGTCACTAATTTTTGGAGTGTGATTTTTGTAATCTATTATCATTTTAAATATCCTTTCCCTTCTCAAATGTTATAATAAACTCATCATATCAAATTTGCATATTTTTGTAAGGAGAAAGCTTATGTGGAAGTGGGAGACAGAAAACGAACCAAAGGGTGTCGTGGTCATTGTTCATGATTTGCTGGAGCATCATGAATACTACGATGAGCTGACTGTAAAACTGCGCCGTGACGGCTATCATGTCATTATCGGCGACCTGCCGGGACACGGTCAGACGACACGTGTGAACAAAGGACATATCAACAGTTTTGAGCAGTATGTGGAAAGAGTCGCTGAATGGCATGAACTTGCCGGACAGTACGATCTTCCAACGTTTATAATCGGTCAGGGTCTCGGTGCTTTAATCGCACTTGAAGCACACAGACAGAACAGAATTCAGTCGGACGGCATCGTTGCACTGAATCCGCTCTTATCATTTAAACAGTCATTTATGAACCGTAAAAATACAATCCTGACAAGCGTGCGTGTAACAAGCGACGAAGCGAGATTCAATCTCGGAATTAAGATGAACTACTTTACGCAGGATAAACGGTTCCTCGAACGTTATAAAGCTGACGAACTGATCGTCGACAGGGTAAGCTACCAGTGGTACAAGACGATTATTAATCAGATGAAACTGACGTCTGAGAATATGGAAGAAGTTGCAGGCGTGCCGATACTGACGGTAATGAGCAATGATAACCAGATTATCAATCCTTATTTATCTGCGAAGTACATTAAGAGAACATTGTCGGATGACTTCCGTTTTACCATGCTGGATTCGGACGAGCACAGCATATTCCAAAGAGAGAATATAGAATATCCGTATTATTTAATGGGTCAGTTCTTTAATGCACAGCTGTTTTCAATCGGTATATTAACGGATTAATTGAAGTAAGATATTAAATATCTTACTTCAATTTTTCTATCACGAGTAAAAACGGCGCGCTGTTTTTCTGGTTAATATACTGATACTGCAGCGCTTGTGCTTTGTCCTGCGGCCAGGCCGACAGTGTTTCTAAAAGCGCATCACGTTCAACTTTACCGCTGTCGTGGCCGTGGTAAACGACAATTACAATTCTGCCGCCCGCTGTTAATAAATTAAACAAATCATTTATCGCGGTAATGGTAGTGTCATACGCCGTCGTAATTGACTTGTCGCCGCCCGGAAGATAGCCCAAATTAAAAATACCTGCTTTAACAGGCGATGAAATATAATTTGATATATTTTCATGGCCGTCATGTATAAATGAAATATTAGGCTCATTATATTTTTCTTTCGCACTGTTAATTGCGTCGGCCTGGACGTCGAAACTGTAAACATGACCATCTGGTGCGAGACGTGCTAGAAATGAAGAGTCGTGGCCGTTGCCGCACGTGGCATCGACTAATATATCTTCTGCTTTAACCACTTCTTTAATGAAGGTTTTAGCGGTTGGGAGAATTCTTTCAAGCATATTATCAATCCTTTCAATTACTATTAATTTTACCATAAGAAGGTTGGGTCACTAATGATTACTGCCAGTAATTTAACTAAAAATTTCGGTGGAAAGACCGCCGTTAAAAATATAAATATTTCCGTAAAAAAAGGCGAGCTGTTTGCCTATCTCGGACCGAATGGTTCCGGCAAATCAACGACGATAAAAATGCTGATGGGGCTCCTTGAGCCGACTGAGGGCACAGTTGAAATACTGGGTGAACCGATGCATTTAAATAATACAGAGCTGAAAAGAAAAATCAGTTTTGTACCGGATACACCGGATATTATCGGTAAGCTTACCGGCAACGAGTATTTAAATTTTGTGGCAAGTATTTATAAGATGGACAAAAAAACTTACACAGAGAAACGCAATGAACTGGTCAATATGTTCGAGCTGCAGAATGATCTCGGCACTTTAGTGGAGGAATATTCACACGGCATGCGCCAGAAACTTGTCGTTATCGGTGCGCTGATGCATTCACCTGAAGTGATCTTTCTGGATGAACCGAACGTGGGGCTAGATCCAAAGAGTAACCGCGAATTAAAAAATTATTTAACAGAGTATGTTAAACAGGGAAATACAGTGTTTCTGACTACTCATACGCTTAGTCTCGCAGAAGAAATTGCCGACAGAATTTGTATTATTTATAAAGGTGAAATTAAGGCGCTCGGTACGCTTGAAGAACTGGCTAAAAAGGCGGGGAGCGGAGAGAAGACGCTTGAGGACATCTTTTTAGCGCTCACCGGCGAGGAGGATGTGCATGTTCAAGAGCATACTGAAGGTTGAAGCACAGTCCAGACTGAACTATTTTAAAGCGCTCAGCACAGGAAAAATAATATTATATTTATTTTTAGCACTATTTATACTTGCGCTGATAGTCCCGGCTGTATGGATGGTCTTAAATATATTTTTAATGAACTCTGAAGAGGTGCTTATCGGTAAAGCAGCAGTACTGCTGTCATTATTTATCCTTCCGGTCTTGTCGCTGTTTCTGGTTAACGGCATTATTAAAGAAATGTTTATGGATAAAAATATCGATTCATACTTAGTGCTGCCGGTCACACCAAAAGCTGTGTTTTCGGTAAAATTATTTTATCAGTTTACATTAAAGGTTTTACCGATTGTGCTCTTTTTAGGCGGAGTGACAGGACTGACACTTGCTGTCAGGTATGAATCGCCTTTATTGATTTTAAGCAATATCGTATATTTCATTTTTATCGGGGCAGTGAGTACAGCGTTCGCATATATTATCGTTTTTCTAGTTACGAAAGTTTCTTCGGCAAAACGTGTCGGTGAAGTATTAACTCTGGCAGGCGGATTTGCAAGTGTACTGCCGTATTTCATTATTATGGCAGGCAGCCAGTATTTAATAGATATTATTGAAATGATGCCGGATGTGAGTTTTATATTCTCAGGCTTTTTATACAATCCGTCATTAGCAAAATATCTTCTTCTGCTGCTTCTTTTCAGTCTGGCTGCCGCAGCTTTAATCCGGCTCGTCTTAAATTACGTTACGGATGCATTTGTTAAAGGTACGGCAAATACCAGAAGCATCCAGCGTAAAAAAACGGCATCAGCTGAAGTCGGTTCGCCTGCAGCTGCATTATTGAAAAAAGATTTAGCGATGACGAAACGTGATTTTAAAGAATGGTCGGCGGTGCTGCCGCAGTATTTATTTCCTTTTGTCTTTTTATATTTGCTAACTTCAAATCCGCTGATTTACGGCGGAGAAGCATCATCGGACGATCAGGTCATGATTTCAATCACCTTCGCAGGATCGATTATGATTTCACTGTTTGCTGCTGCGATGAACACAGCGAGAGATGCGCGGACCTATGCATTTTTAAAAATGATGCCGGTCAGCGGACTGGACGTCGCAAAAGCAAAATACTTATATAATCTTATAACGATTGCACCGATGTATATATTTATAACAAGCATTATTTATTTTATACTGGATGTACCTGTAACAACGTTGATTTATGCCGTCCTGGTGTCGGTCCTGCTCGTTATGACAACGGCGCCGCTCGGCATGCTGCTCGGTACGATGAATCCGGTGGTCTCAAGAAAAAATCCGGCGCAGAGGCTCGATACAGCAGCAAACGTTATTATCTCTGTGACGATTTTTGCGCTGATATTTTTAATGGGTTATATGACCCAGTTTACGATTGAATTCGACGGTCAAGCTTTTGTGCTGAAACATGACACAATGTTTATGGTAATTGGAGTGTTAATCGTTTTAAGCATTTTATCATACGTGTTTCTCTTAAGAAGAGTCGGCCAAAAGTACGATAAAGGCTACAATATTACGTATAAGGACTGATAACTATGACTGGTACTGTATATTTTAAAAAATATGATATCGGCTGGCTGC
Source organism: Jeotgalicoccus sp. (assembly GCA_003513765.1). GTDB lineage: Bacteria > Bacillota > Bacilli > Staphylococcales > Salinicoccaceae > Jeotgalicoccus. The sequence continues at coordinate 57,840 of DONT01000009.1, read as the reverse complement.
GTATAGAGTCGCTTGATGATTCAATTGTTAGAATAGATTACACGGATGAACCAGGGGAGCCGGCTGAACCCGATAAGGTAATTGAACAGTGTGTCAGAGAACTCGGTGAATATTTTAAGGGAGAAAGAAAATTATTTGACGTTAAAATAAATCCGGGCGTTCACGGGACACCATTTCAGCAGTCTGTCTGGCAAGAATTGAGACAGATTCCTTACGGTGAAACCATCAGCTACAAGATGCTGGCTGAAAGAATCAGCGGAAGAAATTATTCCCGTGCTGTCGCCAACGCTAACGGTAAAAATCCGATTTCGATTATCATTCCGTGCCATAGAGTTATCGCGAGCAATAATACACTCGGGGGATATACCGGCGGACTCGATAAGAAAAAACTGCTGTTATCAGTCGAAGGACGCTGACAGCCTTGCTATATTAACAAAATTCAGCTATATTATTAATATCAGAAGCAGTAGCAGAAACGTTTCTTTAAGCGAGCCGGTGGTTGGTGCGAACCGGTATTAACGTCAAGTGAACTTGTCTGTGTTAATTTCATACTATTCAAAGTTGCACATAAATGTGAATGCGGGTGGTACCGCGGTCGTATAGATCGTCCCATATCTTTTTTAGATATGGGATTTTTTTATTTAATAGGAGGAAAACTAATGACGTTTAAACACAGAGACATCGAAAAGAAATGGCAGCAGCATTGGGAAAACAATAAAACATTTAAAACAGAAGATGAAATCGGCAAAGAGAAATTCTACGCACTTGATATGTTTCCGTATCCGTCAGGAGCAGGATTGCACGTTGGTCACCCTGAAGGCTACACGGCGACGGATATTGTCAGCCGCATGAAACGTATGCAGGGCTACAATGTACTTCACCCGATGGGCTGGGATGCATTTGGTCTGCCTGCAGAGCAGTATGCAATCGACACAGGAAACGATATTCATGCTTTCAACGATAAAAACATCGATACGTTCCGCCGTCAGATTAAAGAACTTGGTTTCAGCTACGACTGGGACAGAGAAATTAACACGACAGATCCTGAATACTACAAATGGACGCAGTGGATCTTTATCCAGCTGTATAATAAAGGACTTGCTTACGTTGACGAAGTACCTGTGAACTGGTGTGAAGCACTTGGAACAGTACTTGCGAACGAAGAAGTAATCGACGGCAAGAGCGAGCGCGGAGGACACCCGGTCGTACGCAAGCCCATGAGACAGTGGATTCTGAAAATCACTGAATATGCGGATCGCCTGCTTGAAGACCTTGATGATCTTGACTGGCCTGAATCGTTAAAAGATATGCAGCGCAACTGGATCGGTAAATCAGAAGGGGCTAATGTCACTTTTGAAATCGACGGTTTTGATGAATCATTCTCTGCGTTTACGACACGTCCGGATACGATTTACGGTGCGACGTACGCAGTACTTTCTCCAGAACATAAATTAATCGATAAAATTACGTCCGGCAAACAGCGTGAAGCGGTTAAAGCATATCAGGAAAAAGCAGCGCATAAGAGTGAGCTTGAACGTACTGATTTAGCCAAAGAGAAAACCGGTGTGTTTACAGGTGCATATGCTGTTAACCCGTTAAGCGGTGAAAAACTGCCGATCTGGATTGCAGACTACGTTTTAGCATCTTACGGTACTGGTGCAATTATGGCAGTCCCGGCACATGATGAGCGTGACTATGAGTTTGCTAAACAATTTGATCTGGAAATTATTCCGGTGCTCGAAGGCGGAAATGTTGAAGAAGAAGCATTTACCGGCGAAGGCGCACATATTAACTCAGGCCCGTTAGATGGACTTGGACTTGATGACGGTATTAAGAAAGCAATTGAGCTTCTTGAAGAGAAGAATGCCGGAGAAGCGAAAATCACTTACAGATTAAGAGACTGGCTGTTCAGCCGTCAGCGTTACTGGGGCGAGCCGATTCCTGTAATTCACTGGGAAGACGGTACGATGACGACAGTTCCTGAAGAAGAACTGCCCCTTGAACTACCGGTAATGACGGAAATTAAACCGTCAGGTACAGGCGAATCACCGCTTGCAAACAATACTGACTGGATTAATGTTGTCAGAGAAGACGGTGTTAAAGGGCGACGTGAAACGAACACAATGCCGCAGTGGGCCGGCAGCAGCTGGTACTTCCTGCGCTTTATCGACCCCGACAACACGGAGCAGCTTGCTGATCCTGAAAAGCTGAAACACTGGCTGCCTGTAGATTTATATATCGGCGGCGCAGAGCATGCGGTACTGCATCTTCTGTATGCGAGATTCTGGCACAAGTTCCTGTACGATCTCGGTGTTGTTCCAACGAAAGAACCATTCCAGAAGCTGTATAACCAGGGAATGATTCTCGGTGAAGGCAACGAGAAGATGAGTAAATCAAAAGGTAACGTTGTAAACCCTGACGATATCGTTTACTCACACGGTGCTGATACTTTAAGACTGTATGAAATGTTTATGGGACCGCTGGATGCATCAATTGCATGGAATGAAAACGGACTCGACGGCGCAAGAAGATTCCTTGACCGCGTATGGAGACTTGTTATTAATGAAGAAACTGGTGAAACTGCAGCGAAGATTGTTGACAAAGAAACACCGGAACTCGATAAAGTCTATAACGAAACTGTGAAGAAAGTAACAGAAGACTTCGAGTCACTGTTATTCAACACAGGTATTTCTCAGCTTATGGTCTTCGTCAATGAATCTTACAAAGCACAAGAAGTAAACAAAACCTACATTGAAAACTTTGTGAAAATGCTGTCGCCTGTGGCGCCGCATATCGCAGAAGAACTGTGGGACAAACTTGGTAATAAAGATACACTTGCATATGAAGAATGGCCGTCATACGATGAAAGTAAACTGGTAGAAGATACAGTTGAAATCGTCGTGCAGGTAAACGGCAAAGTTAAAAATAAATTAGAAATTGCAAGAGAGCTGTCGAAAGATGAAACAGAAGAAATTGCAATGGCTGATGAAAAAATTAAAGCAGAATTAGAAGGTAAAACGGTACGTAAAGTTATCGTTGTTCCTCAGAAATTAGTTAATATTGTAGCTAATTAATTAAAAACACCGCTCCGGACTGAATTTAGTCAGGGAGCGGTGTATTTTTATAAAAAAATATCCGAGTTTCAATTATAAGCCGGATATAAGCCGGATTTTGCGCATCGAGTGCTCCCGGTTCACAACGGCGTTTCCCTGTTGTGAACCGGGGGATGAACCACGACGGTATACCCATTAATTAAAAGAGTTTTACCCGTTTGAACAATGATATCCTGCTACGTAACCGGTCACGAGGGCACTTGTTATATTGTATCCGCCGGTGTAGCCGTGAATATCGAGAACTTCGCCTGCGAAGTGGAGTCCTTCAATCAGTTTGCTCGACATCTTAGAAGGGTTAATTTCTTTTAAGTTCACGCCGCCGCCGGTAACGAATGCTTTTTCAATTGACTGAGTACCGTTGACGTTGAAAGTGAAGCGTTTGAAAAATTCAACAAGTGCTTGTTTCTGCTGATTTGATACGTGGTGGCCGCTGGTGCTGCCGTCGATTTTTAAATACTCGAGCACGAATGTAATCAGGCGTTCCTGATGAATATTTTTTAGAATGTTTTTAAGACTTTTATCGACGTTGTCTTTAATAGTCTTATTTATATATTCCTGCATTTCGCCCATCGTGTACTGCGGAAAAAAGTCGAGCTGCATTTTAATATTATCTTTTTTCTGTGCCTGCTGTTCTTTATAAACGAACTGGCTGCAGCGCAGCGCCGCCGGGCCGCTGACACCAAAGTGCGTAAAAATCATATCCATCTGATGTGTAATACGCGGTTTGCCGTTTTTCTTCAGGACGGATAAAGCCACGTCGTCCAGACTGATACCTTTTAAGGAGCCGTCTGTAAAGAATCGCTGATTGGATGTAATCGGTACTTCAGTCGGAAACAGCTCAGTGACTGTATGACCAAGTGATTTCGCAAATTTATGACCGTCGCCGGTAGAGCCTGTCTGCGGCACGCTCTTACCTCCAGTTGTAACAATGACATTCCGTGCCTTATAAGTTTTACCTGCTGCAGTTTTTACACCTGTGATTTTATCGTCTTCAGTTAAAATTTCAGCGACCTCAGTTTCAAAATAGATGTCTACTTTGTTTTGTTCAAGCTGTTCCAAAAATACATTCAGCACGTCTTTTGCTTTGTTCGATACGGGGAACATCCGGCCGTGGTCTTCTTCTTTTAATTTAACGCCGTTGGATTCGACAAAATTAATAATCGATTCATTATCAAAAACCGAAAACGGACCGTATAAAAATTTACCGTTGCCGGGAATGTGTTTAATGATTTCTTCATACGGCAGACGGTTGGTTACATTACATCGTCCGCCGCCTGAAATCAGCAGTTTTTTGCCGAGTTTCTTATTTTTTTCTATTAAAAGTACCTTATTATTGTTTAGACTTGCAGCGGTCGCTGCCATAATTCCGCTGACGCCGCCGCCAATTACTATCGTATCGTACATGAGTTTGCTCCTTTTAGTTTTAAAGTATTCTATAATCCATTATAATAATGTGTATGTTTATTATAGATAAGAAGGGTTAATATATGTCGGATCAGAAAAAGATGTTTCGCGGTACATTTCTTTTAACCGCAGCTACATTTACAACACAGATTTTAGGAATGCTTTATTTAATTCCATTTTACAGCATTATGGGTGGAGAAGAAAACCTCGCTCTCTACGGGTATGCATATACACCGTATACAATCATGCTGTCGATTGCAGCTGCCGGCGTACCCGGGGCTGTATCGAAATTCGTTGCGAAGTATAATGCACTCGGTGCTTACGAAACCAGTCAGAAGCTTTACAAATCAAGTCTTCTTGTCATGATGGTCTCAGGTGTTATTGCGTTTCTTGCCTTATATTTTATGGCACCGGTCATTGCTGAAGCACAAAGTGCCGCTAGCGGCAGCGGGGAACACCGCTGGAGTACTGAAGATATTACTAGTATTATACGCGTCATCAGTTTCGCAGTCATTATCGTACCATTTATGGCAACTTGGAGAGGAATATTCCAGGGACACGAATCATTTGGTCCTACGAGTGTTTCGTCAGTTGTTGAACAGGTTTTACGTATTGCAGTGCTGTTATCAGGGGCGTTTATCGTTATTAATGTAATGGACGGCTCGATAAAAACTGCGAACGAGATTGCAGTATTTGCCGCCTTCGTCGGCGCCATCGGTGCTACGGTAACACTCGCGATTTTCTGGAAGAAAAGAAAACCGTATATGGCAGAACAGCGTAAACAGGATACGAGCGGCATCGATTTGTCTTACGGCCAAATGTATAAAGAAATTATCCGTTATGGACTGCCGTTTATAATTGTCAGCGTCAGTATTCCGGTTGTAATGTTTATTGACCAGCTGACACACAACAACGCATTATCGCTTGCAGGTGTGCCGGGGAGTCTGCAGGACTCATGGTTCGGTATGCTGAATCTTACGACACATAAACTTGTAATGATTCCTACTGCATTTGCATCTGCGTTTGCGATTACTATTTTACCGTTTATTACAAAAAACTATCAGCAGAAACATTTTGATAATGTACACAGTCAGGTAAAATCGATGATTCTAATGCTGTTATTCTTCGTAATTCCGGCAGGACTCGGGATGATGATTTTATCAGCACCGATTTATACATCGTTTTACAGCTATAACGAAATCGGTATTATGATACTGACGTTTTACGCACCGGTCAGTATTATTATTTCACTATTTTCTGTAACGTGTTCTATCGTTCAGGGAATTGATAAACAGAATTTAACATTCTATGTTGTTATTATTATGCTGATTATTAAAGCAGCAGTGAACATTCCACTGATTATGAATTTCTACACAGTCGGTGCAGTAATGGGTACAGCGATCGCACTTGGTGCGGGAGTAATTATGAACCTGATAATTATTAAGAAACATGGTAAAATCCGTTTCCGCGCTTTCATCGCACCGGTATTCCAAATTATTGTCTGTGCACTTGCCATGCTTTTAGCAGTAGAAATAGTGTACTACCTATTAATGATAAACATCGACAGCATGACAACAGCAACTTCGATTCTGACCTTATTAGTTACAGTGCCGGCAGGTGTCATTGTCTATCTGTTTATATCATTTAAAACAGGACTTGCAGATGAAGTACTTGGTGAGCGTGCCGGAAAAATTCGCCGGAAAGTGAAGTTTTTATAATGAGACTTGATAAATATCTTGCGAATGCCAATTTAGGCAGCCGCAAAGAAGTGAATAAGCTGATTAAAAAAGGCGAGATTTCCGTTAACGGTACAATCGTTAAAAACCCTAAAACAGACGTTGGCTACGAAGATGATATCGTTTATATCGACGTGCCGATTGTGCTGGAAGAATTTATATATTTTATGATGAATAAACCGGACGGGGTTATCTCTTCTACTGAAGAGGGTCCGACAGAAACAGTCATTGATTTAATTGCCCACCCGCAGCAGGGGGAATTGTTCCCTGTCGGCAGGCTGGACAAAGATACGGTAGGGCTTTTATTTATTACGAACGACGGCAAACTTGCCCATAAGCTGCTGTCGCCGAAAAATGAATACTACAAAACCTATCACGTCACACTCCGTGACGAAGTGACCGAGGCGGATATTAAACAGCTGGAAACAGGCATTGAACTGAAAGAATTTACGACGAAGCCTGCAAAAGCTGAATTGTTAAGTCCGCATGAAGTATCCTTATCGATTACAGAAGGGAAATTTCATCAGGTGAAGCGGATGTTTATAGCGCTCGGCAATGAAGTAGTGAAGCTGAAGCGCACGAACTTTGCCACACTTGAACTCGATGGGGCACTTGCTGAAGGTGAATATCGCAGATTAACTGAAGAGGAAATAAAAAAATTAAATAATTAAGTTTATAATACGCCGCTAAGGGTATAATTTATATTAAGTCCAAAGAAAAACAATTTTATAATACGAGGTGTATTAAAATGGGGAAATTATTTAATTTAGTATTTAGAGTCGGTGCGGTACTTGGTATTGCATATGCTGCAAAGAAACTTGCAGACAATAAAGAGGTTGTAAAAGAAGAATACGCAAAAGCTAAAGAAGATCCGAAAGCTTATGCACAGAATGTGCAAGATAAAGCGACTGCTAAAGCGCAGGACGTTCAAGCTAAAGCTCAGGAAGAATATTCTAAAGCTAAAGAAGATCCGAAAGCATACGCAGAAAACGTTCAGAACAAAGCAGCTGAAAAAGCAAAAGAAGTTCAAACTAAAGCTAATGAGCAAGTAAACGTTGCAAAAAACAAAGCGACTGAAGTTCAGTCTAAAGCTAAAGACGAGTACGCTAAAGCCAAAGAAGACCCTGAAGCTTATAAAGCAGAACTAAAAGAAAAAGGTCAAGAAAAAGTGGATGAAGCTAAAAAAGAAGCTGAAAAAACCAAGAACAATGTAAAAAAAGAAGCTAAAAAAGTAAAAAAAGAAGTAAAGGGTCCTGAAGCAGATGCCAAGCCGGATAAAGAAAATACCGACGATATTGATCAAAGAGAATCTGTTTTAGCAGACGAAGGCGGCATTCCAGAGAGTGAAGTAGAAAAATTTGAAGAAGAGCACAGCGTTGATGTAGTAGATGAAGCAGGCGCTAAAGATGAAAATCATAATGTGCATGTCGTTACAGATAACAAACAGAACAATAAAAAATAAGCAGTTATTTTGAGGAACCGCAGATGCGGTTCCTTTTTTGTCCTGCTGCCTGATTATTTCCCGCACAAACTGAAATAATTTACTAAAAAGTATATAATGGAAGAAAATCTATTGCTGGAGCTGATTTAAGTGGATGCGAAACATTTAGTAAGCCAATATAAAGATGACTTAATTGATGATTTAATCGGATTGCTGTCAATTGACAGTGTCAAAGGGGAGCCGGTTAAAGACGCTCCTGTCGGCGAAGGTCCGAAAAAGGCGCTCGAATATATGATTGATCTCGGTGGAAAAGCGGGCCTGCCGACCAAAGTTGTCGACAATCTTGCCGGTCATATTGAGTTTGGCGCAGGTGAGAAATTGTTCGGTGTGCTTGGGCATGTGGATGTTGTCCCTGCAGGTAAAGGCTGGACGTCTCAGCCGTTCGAACCGGTAATTGCCAATAATGAAATTATTGCACGCGGTGTCCAGGATGATAAAGGACCGACAATGGCTGCCTACTATGCACTGAAAATTTTACATAACGAAGGATATAAATTTAATCAGCGTGTCCGTCTGATTGTCGGTACGGATGAAGAGTCTGACTGGCAGTGTACAGAAGCGTATTTCAAGAGCGAAGAAATGCCGGACGCCGGTTTTTCTCCGGATGCTGAATTTCCAGTTATTCACGGTGAAAAAGGGATTACGTCCTTTAATATCGTCCAGACTCATTTAGACGATGAGTATATCGAGAGCGATATTGAATTAAAAGCATTTATTTCCGGTGAACGCTACAACATGGTGCCCGAATCTGCGGAAGCAAAGTTAAAAGTTCTGACACAGATGAGTTCAATTATTCAGGCCTATGAAGGGTTTATCCGTAAAACAGGGAATACAGGAACTTATGAAATCGACGGCGGTTTCTTAAAACTTGAGCTGTCAGGAAAAAGTGCCCATGGTTCAACGCCTGAAGAGGGTGTTAATGCCGGAACGGAACTGCTGAAATTCTTAGGAGAAATCGAGCTCGATGCAAACGCCAGACAGTTTGTCAGCTTTGCACAAAATTATATTACCGGTAATTTATCGGGAGAACAGTTTAACATGGCGCATCATCACGAAGAGATGGGCAATGTCAGTGTTAATACCGGAATGATTAACTATACGGAAGTTGACGGCGGTATTTTCGGTGTGAATTTAAGGTATCCAACCGGTCTTGATTTCGATAAAGGAATTAAAAACCTGCAAGAAATAATAAAAGAAACAGGCTTTACGATAGAAGATATCAGCGATCAGAAACCTCATTATGTCGATAAGAACGACCCGCTTGTACTGACGCTGCTGGAAAGCTACCAGAAGCATACAGATGATGACAGAGAAGCATTTACTATCGGCGGCGGAACTTATGCACGTACGCTTGAAACAGGTGTTGCATTCGGTGCGATGTTCAAAAATACGACAGATACGATGCATCAAAAAGATGAGCGGATGAACATTGATGAACTGATGCTGGCTACAGCGATTTATCTGGAAGCATTGTATAATATATGCGTTGTTAAAACTGAAGTTTAAAACTTCAATTTACACATTAAATGAATATCTGCAACTTACAAGTGAGAGAATAAAAACAGATACTTTTGAAGAAGAGAAAAGAGGGGGAGAGTGTATCAAATCCTCTATTCCCAGAAGACGGAAAACCTGTTATACTAACATTTGCTTCTTTGCCAGGTGTATACGATGAGATTTAGTTACCGGCAAAAAATGAGCGTATAATTTATTGCATCATTCAGTTAACTTTAAACAACATTTTGTTTAGTGTATAATAGTTTATCTGAACAACATCACAGTTACTATGTACTAACATTCAGTTGGCAAAAGTATTCCATCTTTTGTCCTTGAAATAAAACAATAAACCCGATAAAATTTTAAACACGAACTAAATTTGCGCTATCAAATTAAATATTATAGCGCAAATTTTTATTTGACCGATGAAACGAGGTGTAAGAATTGGATCATTTCTATCAACTCGGCTGGCAATTAGATCCTTTGGGAGGCCCGTCCGGTGAAGCTTATAAAGCGGAGCAGGACGGACGTAAATTATTCCTTAAAAGAAATGCCAGCCCTTTCCTAGCGGCGTTATCCGCAGAAGGCATCGTCCCAAAACTCGTTTGGACTAAACGAATCGAGACGGGCGAAGTGGTAACAGCACAGCATTGGAAAAATGGCCGGGAGTTGACACGTGAAGATATGGGAGGGCTGCGGGTCGCAGCGCTAATGAGTAAGATACACACATCAGAACCGCTCCTCACGATGTTAAAACGTCTCGGTATGAAACCGATGCTTCCGGAAATTTTACTTAATAAAATACAGTCATCATTATCTCCGAAAGTTAACGCCCATCACGTCGTTAGAAATGCAATCCAATACCTCGAAAACGCAGTGCCTGAAATTGACGCTGCAGATTTGAGAGTATGCCACGGTGATGTAAACCATCACAACTGGCTTCTTTCCGACACAGACGAACTGTTTTTAGTCGACTGGGAAGGTGCAATGATTGCAGACCCTGCAATTGACCTCGGAATGATTTTATATCCATATGTCGGCCACAGTGAGTGGAGCAGCTGGCTACAAAATTACGGTGTCGAACTCGATAATGATTTACGTTCCCGCATCAAGTGGTATACATTAGTTCAGGCAATTACAATGATTCAATGGTATGAAGACCGTAAACGTTTTACAGAGATGAACAAATGGATTTTATTCTTATCCAGAGTTATCGACAAAGATCGACTTATTTAATAATTGAGAGTAGTGAATATTTTTGAGAATGCGCAATAAGCCGTGGGCAATTGATTATTTGGAATCAAATGACCATATTGTGGATGTAAACAATACGTACAGCAAAAAAATTAAAGAGTTTTTCAGTACAGCACAGCCGATTCATATCGAAGTAGGTACAGGAATGGGCACGTTTATCACGACGCTTGCACAAAATAATCCTGGTATTAACTATGTGGGAATTGAAATCGATAAGAATGTCTTAATCCGCGTTACAGAAAAAGTGTTAGAGCTTGGACTGACAAACGTGAGACTGCTGCTTCTGGATGCAAATAAGCTGATGGAATACTTTAATGAGAATGAAGTCGATAAAGTTTATTTAAACTTCTCAGATCCATGGCCGAAAACACGCCATGCGAAAAGAAGATTGACACACAGCAACTTTTTATCGAGTTATAAAATGCTGTTAAAAGAACAATCTATCGTTGAATTTAAGACGGATAACAAAGGATTATTTGAATTCAGCCTGATGTCGATGAACGCATACGGCATGAAATTTGAGAACCTTAACTTGGATGTCCATGACGATGAACCAAAAGAAAATATCCGTACAGAGTATGAAGAAAAATTCTCTAAGCGGGGCCATAAAATATATTGGATTCAAGCATCTTTCTAACGGAAGGTGCTTTTTCTTATTCGTGTATTATCCATTAAAGAATGTTAAAATGTAAAGATACAGAACATTTAGAGTGGAGGAATATAATGACACAGTTCGATTTCAATAAAACAACGTCAAGAGAAGGTACATACAGTGTTCAATACGACGGCACCGAAGCTTTATTCGGAGCGACAGGACTTGAACCTTTCTGGATTGCGGACATGGATATAGAAACGCCTGAAGTGATTAGAGACGCGATTAAAAAACGTCTTGATAACGGGATTTTCGGTTATACAATGTGGCAGAATGAGCGTTTTTACGGTCCAATTAAAAATTGGTGGGAAACACGCTTTAATATTTCTTTAAATGAAGATGATATTCACTACGCAGCGTCGGTATTATATACTGTCGGCGAAGTGATGAGACAAACGACTAAGGAAGGAGACGGTGTAATCTTAACGACACCATCCTACAATTCTTTTCCGAATTTAATTAAAGGAAACGATCGTAAAATAGTAGAGACACCGCTTATTTACGATACCGAAAAAAAAGAATACTTCTTAAATATTGAAGAGTTCACGACTCTCTGTGAACGTGAAGATGTAACATTATACATTCACTGCAGTCCGCATAATCCAACCGGGAAAGTATGGACCAAGGATGAGCTTCTGGAGATTAAAAAAATATGCGCTGACAATAACGTATATTTAATCAGCGATGAAATTCATATGGATTTCGTCAGACCGAAAGAGGATTTTGTATCTGTGGCATCACTTATCGAGGACAACGATTCTGTACTTGTAACGACGGGTTTAGGAAAATCATTTAACTTAGCAAGTATTCCGCATTCTTACTTTATTACAAAAGACAGAACAATTACGTCTGATATTACAACTGCAATGGGGAGCAGATATAATGTCAACACTGCTTCAAGCTTGGCACTTGCTGCAATTGAAGCTGCGTATACGGAATGCGGCGAATGGATTGACCAGCTGAACGAACATGTTGAAGGCAACTTCCAGCTGATCAGCGATTATATCGATGAGCACTTGTCTGAATATTTATCATTTGATGTGCCTAAGGCGACTTATCTAGGCTGGATCAGTTTTAAAAAATCAGCTTTCGATGCCGATGCAGTGCATAGGGCGCTTGTAGAAGTCGGCGGCATTGCAGTGTCACCGGGCAAGCTGTATCTGGAGTCAGAAAATATGCATTTCAGATTTAATGCGGCATCAAGCAGAACCCGTATTGAGGATGGGCTCGGGCGTATTAGAAAAACATTTGAACATCTAGGCAAATAAAAAAATCATGGGGATTACTGAACAGTAATCTCCATGATTTCAGCTGTATAAGGATCTGCTAAAAAGTTATATTTCACAGTGTTTTCATCATTGCCCACATGCAGGACGCCGCTTACCGTGTTTGTATTTAAACCAAAACGGTTTTGGCCATCTGCCTGATAGTCAAGCGAGATGAATGAGATATTTTCAAATTGAAGATGCAGGTTATCGATAACTTTTTTCGTATCGACTCTGCGGTGCAGTACTAACCATACTAATAGCGGGATAACCGTTACAGCTAATAATGTAAATATAATCAAATTACGCTTCATATGTACATCCTCCTTATGAAGTAGTTTAACATATAATATTGTAAAAATAACAATTTAAAGGGGTATTTTTATGGAACTGACGAAAAAAACATTGGAAAGAATGAAAGCTTTAACAGAACTTCACGGGGCACCGGGTTTTGAAGATAAAGTGCGGGAATATATGAAAGCTGAACTGTCGGCATATGCTGATGAAATAATTCAGGACGGACTCGGCGGAATTTTTGCAGTTAAAAAGAGCAAAAAAGAAAACGCGCCGAAAGTTCTTGTTGCAGCACATATGGATGAAGTCGGCTTTATGGTCACAGAACTAACTGACAACGGCTTTATTAAATTTACACCGCTTGGCGGCTGGCCGACGGATGTATTATTAAGTCAGCGTTTTTCAGTACGTACATCAGCTGATGAAGAAATTACAGGTGTCATCGGGAGTGTGCCTGTGCATTTCAGAAGAGGTGAAAACAAAGAGACTAAAATCGAAGATATGCTGCTGGACGTTGGTGCTGATTCAAAAGAGGAACTGCTTGAAATGGGGATTAACCTCGGAGACTCAATCGTGCCTAAAGTTGATTTTCAAGTGCTTAAAAATGAGAAGAAATTACTCGCTAAAGCATGGGATAACAGATACGGCTGCCTGATTGCGATTGAAACACTGGAATCGCTTAAAGATACTGAGCTCGACTGCGACCTGTATATCGGAGCGAACGTTCAGGAAGAAGTAGGCTTGAGAGGTGCGAAAGCAAGTGCCAACATGATTAAACCTGACATTGCATTTGTTGTTGACTGTTCACCGGCAAATGACATGATGGGCAAAAAAGATGATCTAGGAAAAATAGGCGAAGGAACATTGCTGCGCCTGTTTGACCGCACGATGATTCTCACGCCGAAAATGCGCGAGTTTCTGCTCGACACTGCTAAAGCATCAGATGTTAAATATCAGTACTATCATTCGCCGGGCGGCACGGATGCAGGCAGCATTCACGTGTCAAACGACGGCGTGCCGTCAGCTGTAGTCGGCATCTGTTCACGCTACATTCATACAGCGAATTCCATTATTAATTATGAAGATTATTTCCATGCGCATAATTTATTAACGTCTCTGATTAAAAACGTAAATAATGAAACAGTTGACAGAATAAGAGGGTAGACCATGAGAAAATTACTGCACCGCTGGTTTATAGAAGCGATGAGTTTTATGGCGCTCGGCTTGTTCGGCACTTTAATAATCGGCCTGATTATTAATACGATTGCAACATACGTACCATTCTTAAGCAGTTTGTCGGTTATAGGTGATACGGCACAGAGTTTAACCGGTGCTGCGATTGGTGTTGCTATAGCTTACGGCTTGAAGTCACCGCCGCTCGTTATATTTTCCGTTCTTGCCGTCAGCCAGCATGCTTATGACTTAGGCGGGGCAGCTGCAAGTTTTATCGTGAGCTTAATAGTCATTGAAATCGCGAGACTGTATCAAAAGAGAACGAAACTTGATATTATCGTGACGCCGCTGTTAACCTTAATTATCGGTCTGCTGCTTGCCGGTTTAATTGGTGAAGCAGTGGGTAGCGTCATGACAGGACTAGGCGATGTAATAGTCTTCGCAACTGATCAGCAGCCGTTTATGATGGGGATTCTCGTCAGTGTTGTTTTTGGTATTACACTGACAGCGCCGCTGTCCAGTGCCGCACTCGCATTAATGCTAGATTTAAGCGGTGTTGCCGCAGGAGCTGCGGTTATCGGCTGCTGCTGCCATATGGTAGGACTTGCTGCGATGAGCTACAAGGATAACGGTCTATCAGGCGTCATTTCAATCGGCGTCGGCACATCGATGCTGCAGGTGCCGAATATTTTAAGGAATCCGTTTGTTATCGTGCCGCCGGTAATTGCAAGTGCGATTATTGCGCCGATTATGACTGTATTTTTCCCGATGGAAAACAACGCAGCCGGTGCCGGTATGGGGACGAGCGGATTCGTCGGACAAATTATGGCGATTGAAACGATGGGGCTGTCAATGTCCACTGTTATGCTGATTTTAGTATTTCATATCGTTTTACCTCTAATTGTAACTCTGATATTCTATAAGCTGTTTAGCTTTTACGGCTTTATTAAACAGGGCGATCAAATTATTAGTTTAGGTAAATAACACAGGAGGTAAATCATGAATATATATAAAATGCGTGATTTGATTATTGAAGGAATAACTGCAAAAAGAAATGATATTTCACATAAATTCGACCGTGAAAAAGAAGAACTGCGTGTTGAACGTACAGATAACGGCCAGGGAATTACCATTGCTTTATCAAAAGCACTGAATAAAGCGAAGAATGATGATAAAATTATAGATGAACTTGTTTATTATATCGATGAATCGATAAGCCGTATGGGCGAAGAGAAAATCGATGCTGAAACAGCGACCATTTATCCTGTTGTCCGTGCGACAAGTTTCCCCGACAAATCTAAAGCAGGGGACCAGTTTATCATTACACCGCATACTAATGAGACGAATATCTACTATGCAATTGATTTTGATAAAAGTTACCGCTTAATTGATCAGGCACTGCTCGAATCTCTCGGCATGTCTGAAGAAGATATGAAAGTCCTGGCGGCGAATAATCTTCAAAACCTGCCGGTAGAAATTAAAAAACAGACGGTTCAGGACAATGATTTTTACTTCATTAATCATAACGACGGCTATGACTCATCCCGTATTCTAAATACGGACTTCCTGCACGAAATGCTCGGTAAAACTGAAGGCGAAATGCTGGTCGGTCTGCCGCATCAGGATGTGCTGATTATAGCGGACTGTAAAAATAATGTCGGTTACGATATTATGGCGCAGATGATGATGCAGTACTTTGCCGAAGGACTGACACCGATTACATCGCTGTCATTTTCATACGACGGCACTAAACTGCAGCCGGTATTTATTTTAGGCAAGCAGAGAAATTATAACAATAAAAACAAATAGTGAAGAAAGTAGTGAAGAATGTGAGACTCACATACAATGAAAACGTTGGAGATGTATTGTTTGTAACATTAAGAAAGATGGAGGAAGTATCATACGAGCATAATGGTGATATTACTCTGATTAAAGACGGCGATGAAGTAATCGGCTTAAACATCTTTAATGCAAACAGTAATCTGGCACTCGAAAATACAAATATCGATGACTATGAAACAATGGTACTCCGTATTAATGAACTGCTTCAGAAGAACGGAATCGAAGCACTTGAATTCGACCTGACTCCGAAATTTATCGTCGGTAAAGTTATAGAAAAAGAAGCGCATCCCGACGCTGATAAATTGAACGTAACTAAAGTTGATGTCGGTACTGAAGTACTGCAGATTGTCTGCGGTGCACCGAATGTTGATAAGGAGCAAAAAGTAGTCGTCGCACGTGTCGGCGCTATTATGCCTGAAGGATTATATATTAAACCTTCACAGCTCCGCGGCGTGGATTCAAACGGTATGATCTGTTCTAAAAAAGAGCTTAACTTAAAAGATGACGGGGTAAAAGGTATTTACGTTTTAGACGACAGCTATAATGTCGGCGAGCCGTTCCCGGTCGGATAAAGGTGAGATTAAATGACGAGAAGACAAAAAAGAGAATTTAATAAAGAACGCCACGACAAAGATGTGAGCAAAGAAGCATTTAAATTTCCTCTTAATATCGACAGCTCAGACGATGCCGGTACGGACTCAAGCGCACCGTTAAATTCACCATCTGAATATGTCAGACGTCCTGAGCGGCAAACGAAGTACAGGGCGTCGAAGCCGTCGGTAAAACGTCCAACAAGAATGACTATTTCAAAAGCGCGTCAGGTACCTTCTTCTGTTTACGGTTTGAAAAAAACGGAGCGGACGGAACGGGATGAGCGTGAAATATATCTTGAAAAATTTAAAAACTATAATTCTGTAATTGTCGATAAAATTGTCCGGGAACGGACGGAGCGTGAAAAACGCAAAGATAAACAGAAAATGAAAGAACAGCAGCAGCGTGCAGAGCTTGCAGCATTAAAGAAAAAAAGAGATGCTCAGAAAGCAAATGGCGAAGCTGTCAGACAAAAATCACCAAGAAGAGAAAAGCAGCGTGATACACTGAGTGTACTCGGCACAAAGCAGGATAAACTGCGTGAAAAACAGCAGACATCGACCGGCAAAAGAATCGGTCCGAATGCCACACAGCCGGGTATAAGTATGCTCGGTAATGCACAGGCTGCGGATTACAAAGAGCCAGACAAGACGCTGTCAGAAAAAATTGATGCAGCATTTGTTAAACTGAATGTTGAAGGCCGTGTTATCAGCTATACTTCAAACGGGATAATCGGCCGTTATGAAGTGAAACTGAATCGTGCCTTCAGAGTCAGTAATATCCCGCGTTTAAATGCCGCTTTGAAAGAAGAACTCGGCCTCAGCGAACTGCGTATTATGAGCCCGCTTATCGGAACGTCTAATATCGGATTGGAAGTGCCTCTCGAAAATGTGCGTCCGATAACATTTCGCACGCTGTTTGAAGCAAGCAGTTTAAAACTGCGTAAAAGTGATTATAAATTTGTTATCGGGAAAACAGTTGATGATAAAATTTTCAGTTATGAACTATCGAAAGCAGGACATGTTTTAATTTACGGCAATCAGCCTAATTACGATACGAATGTGATTGATAATATTTTATTATCACTTTTAATGAACCATAATCCTAATGACTTAAAAGTCGCTATCGCAGCTGATGATGACAAATATGACGACTACTTGGATGTGCCGCATTCATTCGGCAGCAGAGTGTCTCCGGGTGACCCTGAGGCTCTGAAAATGTTTATGCATGAGCTGAATGAACGCAGCGTGCAGTTCAGAAGAGCGCATGTAAGAAATATTCAAAGCTATAACAGCCGTGTAAAATTTGAATCCAGAAAAGCGACATTAGTAATTATCATCGATGATCTTTCAGCACTGCTGCAAAATAAAAACCCGGAAGCAGTACGCTCCCTGATACAGATTTTAAAACAGGGTAAACCGCTCGGTATGCATGTGATTGCAAATTATGCGAACACTGATTCGGGCATCCGTTACGAGCTGTTACAGCTGCTGCAGACCAAAATCGCATTTTACGATGCAGATAACAATACAGTCGGCGGTACAGATGAATTGACACAGGGCAATGATGCACTTGCTGTCATTCCTACTTCCAACAAACCGAACCGGATATCAATCGGTACGGTAAATAAAATAGTAAAACAAAGTGTATTTGATCATATAAAACATAATAATCGATGAAAGATTGGTGTAATCGTGAAGAAATATCATTTTATCGGAATAAAGGGTGCGGGAATGAGCGCTCTTGCTCAGGTTCTTTTTGACATTGGTCATGAAGTGCAGGGTTCTGATATTGAAACTGAAGTATTTACAGAAGGTCCTCTGCGTAAAAAAGGGATAAAAATATTACCCTTTTCCGAAGATAATATCGTTGAAGGCATGACATATATTGCTGGAAATGCATTTAAAGATGACCATCCGGAAATTAAAAAAGCGAATGAAATGGGCTTTGAAGTCATCCGCTATCATGTGTTTTTAGCAGACTTTATGAGCAATTATATTTCTATCGGTGTGACCGGCTCACATGGGAAAACATCTACGACAGGTCTTCTTTCGCACGTGATGAACGGGGATGTGGATACGACGTATCTTATCGGAGACGGCACTGGTTTCGGCATGCCTGAAAGTAAATATTTTACGTTTGAATCATGTGAATATAAGCGTCACTTCCTGAGCTATTATCCGGACTATGCAATCATTACAAATATAGATTTTGATCACCCTGACTACTTTAATGATATTTCAGATGTAGTGAATGCGTTTAAAGAAATGGCTTCACAGGTGAAAAAATGCATCATTGCGTACGGTAATGATCCGCATATTGATGAAATTAAAAATCAGGTGCCGGCTATGCTGACTTACGGTATTGACAGCGCTGATGATATTGTCGCGAAAAATATTAAAGTGACTGAAAACGGTACTTCATTTGATGTGAACATTAAAGGGGAGCATTTTGACACGTTTAAAATCCCGATGTTCGGCGATCATCTCGTATTAAATTCATTGGCCGTTATCGGAGTATGTTACTTGGAGAAACTGGATATTGAGCTGATTAAGGAATCATTCTTAAATTACAAAGGCGTAAAACGCCGTTTTTCCGAAACAAAACTTCATAATATGGTTATCGTCGATGACTATGCGCATCATCCGAAAGAGATTGATGCGACGCTTGAAACAGCACGTAAGAAATATCCCAAAAGAGAAATTATTTCGGTATTCCAGCCGCATACATTCTCGCGTACGGAAAAGTTCCTGCAGGAATTTGCAGATGTGCTGTCAACGTCTGACAAAGCGTATATCGTCGATATTTTCGGATCGGCGCGTGAAGAGAGCGGAACTTTATCGAGTAAAGATCTTGTCGATTTAATACCGGGAGCAGAACTGTTAACAGAAGCTGATCTTGAACGCCTCGACAAACATGCTGACGGAGTAATTATATTTATGGGTGCAGGAGATATCCAGAAATATGAGAAACGTTTCACGGAATTACTCTCTTAAAAATACAAAAAGTATATAAAATAAATGTTTATATCATTGTGAATTAGGTTATGATAATTAAGAATACAGAAAAGAAATATTGGAGGCGTTAAAATGGATTGGCAAATAGTATTATATATTGCCGCGGGTGTTGCCGCGATTGCATTTTTAGTATTATGTATCGCAATTGCAGTTGTACTGTTCTCGGTTAAGAAAAACCTGGACCATGTAGCCAGCACATTAGATGGACTGGATGGTCAAATTCAGGGGATTACCCGCGAATCAACAGATCTTCTGCACAAATCAAATCGTTTAGTTGAAGATATTCAAGGTAAATCTGAAAAACTTAATGCTGTAGTAGATGCAGTGCAGGGTGTTGGTTATTCTGTAACTAACTTAAATGATTCTGTCGACCGTGTTACAAATTCTGTTACGCATAACATCTCTCAAAATGAAGACAAAATTTCACAGGTTGTACAATGGTCAAACGTTGCAATGGAAATTGCAGACAAATGGCAGATAAGACAGCAGCAGCGCAACAGAGCTTACAATAAAGTTAATGTTGACGGGCAGTCAGAGAATTTATAACAGCTCAATGATTGATCCTGTTTGGAGGTTAGATCATGGAAACGTATAACAGAGACAGACATGTAAAAGGTGTCGAGAGTTATGATGCTCAAATTGAAACATCAACCGGCCGGGACTTTACGGTCGGCCTCGCACTTGGCTTATTCGTCGGCGTTGTAGGCGGTTTGTTTGTCGCTCCTAAATCAGGCGATGCTTTAAGAGACGACATTAAAAAAGTCCAGGACTCAATGGTCAATGACCAGAGCGACGGACCTTCAATGTCAGAAAAGCTCGATGAGAAAGTCAGCGATGTTAAACAGATGGTAAAAGACAAAAAAGCTGAAATGGATGAAAAATCACGAGTGAAAAAACTTGATGAAACAGTAGTTCATGCTCAGCAGCAGGCGATTAGAGAAGAAGCAGCAGATGATAATCTGCAGCGACCGAATGTAGTCGATATGTCTAAATACGCTGAGAAATCCGACTCAGCACTAAAAAATTCGGATAAATAATTCAGTCACTCCATGTGACTGAATTTTTTTTGTTATAATATTGTTACATATGCAGTACCATTGAGGGCAAAAATTTGGTATTATTAATTAAAACGTTTACATTTTCACATTAGACTCGGAGGGATATTATGACAGTTACTATATATGATGTGGCTAGAGAAGCAAAAGTCTCAATGGCAACAGTTTCTAGAGTCTTAAATGGTAATCCAAACGTCAAACCTGAAACAAGAAAAAAAGTTAAAGATGTTATAGATAGATTAAACTATCGGCCGAATGCGGTAGCAAGAGGACTTGCAAGCAAGAAAACGACAACAGTCGGCGTGATAATACCAGACATTTCAGACCTTTATTATTCAGCCTTGGCGCGAGGATTAGAAGACATCGCAGAAATGTATAATTATCAAATTATTATTACTAATACAGATCAGGATCCAAAGAAAGAACGCAATGCCTTTTTAAACCTGGTAAGTAAACAGGTAGACGGCGTTATTTTCCTTGGCGGAAAACTGGATAATGAAGTATTGCAGGATATTGAAAATTCTAAAGTACCGGTAGTTGTATGCGGATCAGGCGAAGAAGCTAACGACATTCCGTATGTGAATATCAATTACTATGAAGCAGCAAAGGAAGTATCAGCTAAATTAATTGCTGATGGCACTAAGAATATCTGTTTCGTAACAGCAGGATATTCACGTTTCCAGGAATCACGTATGGTTAAGGGCATGAAAGAAGCATATGCTGAAGCTGGCCTGAACGGCGACGACTATTTGACGATAGAAGAAGCTGAGGACTACGAAAAAGGTAAAGAAATGTTCGGCAAACTGCTTGATACAGACCGCGATGCGGTAATCGTTATCAGTGATGAAACAGCAATAGGCATTCTGCACGGCGGACACGAACACGGTGTGGCAATGCCGCAGCGCCTGCAAATTGTCAGCTGTTCAAACACAAGACTCGTGACGATGGTAAGACCAAAAATATCGAGTATAGCAGTACCATTATATGACCTTGGAGCAGTAGGAATGAGACTACTGACTAAACTGATGAACGAAGAAGAAGTGGACTCTAAATCAGTAGTACTTCCATACAGCATTGATTACCGTACAACAACGAGATAAGTAATAGAAAAAACCGGAGGACCTGTCTCTTTAATGAGGGAGGTCGCTCCGGTTTTTTGTGTTCTGTGGACTGTCTAGACAATGTAGATTTAACAGAGTCCAGACAGCTGCCATTGTCACTCACTGTTCCAAATACATCATAATCCGTTCAAGTGTGCTTTTATTTTTCTCTGATATTTCAACTCTGCGCGGAATTTCTGTAAAGTCTTCAAGTGTATCTTCCCAGAGTACGGGGAAATCGACTTTACATTGTCCTTTGTATTTATCGATAAATGCTTCCGGCAGATATCCAGACGGTGCATCGATATGTTTCATTGCCAGCCATATCTGACTCCACATGCGCGGGACAACCTGCCAGATGTTATAGCCGCCGCCTCCGACCGCAATCCACTTGCCGTCAGTGTACTTATCTGCCATCTCGCGAACGAAGCGGGGGATTTCCTGATAGGATTTTGATGTCAGAGATAAATGGGTCATCGGATCCCTGAAGTGGGCATCAACGCCGTTCTGACTCAGAATAACATCAGGTTCGAATGATTGTATCACCCCTTCTAAACTCGTTTTAAATACTTCTAAAAATGATTCGTCTTCTGTAAATGCATCAATCGGCAGATTCACTGTATAGCCGAATCCTTCCTCTGTGCCGCGTTCTGTCGCACTGCCTGTACCTGGGAACAAATATCGGCCTGTTTCATGGATCGAATACGTCACGATGTCACTACGGTTATAAAACGTCCATTGTACGCCGTCACCGTGGTGGGCGTCTGTATCGATATAAATCACTTTCTTACCGTATTTCTGTGCGATATACTCACAGGCAATCGCAGTGTCATTATAGACGCAAAATCCGCTCGCTTTGCCGCTGAATCCGTGATGCAGTCCGCCGGCAAGGCTCAGCGCCTTATCGGTTTTGCCCGACATGACCAGATCTACTGCAGTCAATGTTGCTCCGACGAGTGCGGCACACTTGTCATGCATGTCTTTAAAGCTCGGTGTATCTTCTGAATCAAGACCGTATTTCACCAGTTCTTCTGCTGACAGTTTACCGTGTCCTGCTGCCCGTACGGCTTCGATATAATCAGGAGAATGGACGAGTGTGAGCTCCTCATCCGTCGCAATCCGCGGTTTAATAATATCCTCATCATTTAAAAATCCGGCATCCGTTAATAAATCCGTCGTTAATTTTAAGCGCATCTGATTAAAAGGATGAGTATCATTAAACCGGTATTTAAGCAGTTCATCGTTATAAACATACAGGGGTTTCATTACGACATCTCGCTCGGATCCAGTACGTTAAATCCGGATTCTTTTAATTTTTCTATAGCAATTAACGGATTCATTGCATCGATGCGGAGCACGATAATTTTGTGATCTTTTTTATCAGAGTTAGGATAAATTGAAATGCTGACAATTTTAATATTCAGGTCTTTAAATACTTTGCCGATATCAAATATTACGCCCATGCGGTCTTTAATATCGATTTCAATAATAGAGCCGGGTTCTTTAATTCCTGTCAGTTCAAGAAATGTATTGAGCATATCTTTCTGGGTAACGATGCCGACAATTTTTTTACCGCGCATCACTGGAATTGCACCAATCGCAAAATGATAAAAGTCTTTCGCAATTTCTTCGACAAAGTCGAGCGGATGGCAGGTCGTAACCTGCTGGCGCATAATTTTACCAAGTTCCAGGTCCAGTGACAGATCTTCATCCTTGCTCGCGATAGACGGCAATGCGAGGTTCACGTCTTTATCTGAAATAATTCCGGCTAAATTATCATCATCATCCACAATCGGAATATGGCGGATTGACAGCCGGCTCATCATATTCATTGCCTCATGAATCGTATCGTTAACGTGGAGTGTCTCCACGGGAGAAGTCATAATTCTTTCTACTAGCATATGCAATCACACCCCTCGTTAAATTAAAAATCGGTTTTTAAAACGTATTTCGTCAAACTGCTGCATCTGTTTATCATTAATATTTTTTCCTATACGCGCCATCAGTGTATTGGCGGGGTGGCCGGTAATTTCAGGGTCATTGGTCTGGAATACTTCATAACCCGCACGCTGCATTAAACGAATCATCAGTTTTTTATAGTCGTAAACATCCAAACCGCTGTTTTTTAAATCCCAGTGCCAGTAATATTCTGTCGTAATAATAATATAATTTTCGATAAAATCATCATATGTTGATAGTTCCAGCATTTTTCCGGCAAGCCCCAAGCTCCGCCAGGGCAGTGCAACTTCTACTGCACCAAGTTCCATAATGAATGAATGATTGCCGTCCGACCAGCGTTCAAGCGGATCGGGATGAAGAAAGATAATGTAGCCGACAATATGTTTATTTATATGACTGACAATAATTCTTCCTTCGGGAAGTTCTGCAATTTCAAGCAGCGCCTGGAATTGTTCTTTAGGGCGTCTGAATGCAGTTAAATCATCGTCAAATGTATATGTTTTCAAAGTATCGCTGTCAACAGGACCTTCTATAATGACGGTGTCCGTGTCAGTTTTTGTTTCAGTTTTAAAATAGTGTTTTTGATGCCTCAATGGAACACCCCTTTTAAAAGTAATTAAATGTTATAAAAAAATAAATTCATTATCATTATATATTATAGTGAAATTATACTAAAGTGAAAGCGATTTTATTTCATGGCAAATAAAGAAAATAAAAGAAATTAAGCGTTTTCATAGAATTCTGAACTGTCTTTCAATATAATGGGCATATGAAAGTGAAATTATAAGACAAATAAGGGGTGTCGTTAAGAATGAAAGTAGAACTTTATGAAGCAACAGATCAACATGCAAACATGCCGAATTACGAAACGGCAAGAGAGAATTTCTCATGGGAAAATATTGAAAAGGAATTTTCATGGTATGAAACTGGAAAAGTAAATATGGCTTATGAAGCTATAGATAAACATGTGGACGAGGGATATGGGGATAAGATCGCGCTCCATTACAAACTGGAAGATAACATCCAGTCGTTTACTTTTAAAGAAATGAAAGAGAAATCAAATCAAGCAGCTAATGTTTTAAAGAATGCGGGTGTTAAAAAAGGGGACCGCGTATTTATCTTTATGGCACGTTCGCCTGAACTTTATTTCGCACTGCTCGGTGCGCTGAAAATCGGTGCCATAGTCGGACCGCTGTTTGAGGCATTTATGGAAAAAGCAGTAAAAGACCGTATGGAGGATAGTGAAGCCACAACAATTATCACGACGCCTGAACTGCTGCCGAGAGTTCCGGTTGATGATCTGCCAGACTTAAAAAATGTCGTTGTCGCAGGTGATGACGTTGATGAACGTTATATTAATTTTAACGAAGAATTTAATAATGCTTCTTCAGATTTTGACATTGAATGGCTCGGTAAAGAAGACGGGCTGATTTTACATTACACAAGCGGTTCAACAGGCCAGCCTAAAGGTGTGCTGCATGCACAGTATGCGATGGTGCAGCAGTATATTTCAGGTAAATATGTACTCGATTTAAAAGAGGACGATGTGTACTGGTGTACAGCTGACCCGGGCTGGGTAACAGGAACTTCATACGGTATATTTGCACCGTGGCTGAACCGTGCGACGAATGTTATCGTCGGAGGCAGATTTTCTGCTGAATCATGGTATGGAGCGCTTGAAGAATTGAAAGTAACAATATGGTACAGTGCGCCGACAGCATTCAGAATGCTGATGGGCAGCAGCGATAACGTTGTTGAAAAATACGACTTATCAGCACTTAGACATATTCTATCTGTTGGAGAACCGTTAAATCCTGAAGTAGTCAAGTGGGGGATGGAAGTATTTAATCTGCGCATTCACGATACGTGGTGGATGACTGAAACAGGTGCACATATGATTGTGAACTTCCCGTCCATGGATATTAAAGGCGGTTCGATGGGTAAACCGCTGCCGGGTGTCGAAGCAACAATTATCGACGATCAGGGTAATGAACTGCCGCCGAACCGCATGGGCAACCTTGCAATGAAGACGGGCTGGCCGGCAATGATGCGTGAAATCTGGAAGAATAAACCGAAGTACGATTCTTACTTTATCGGCGACTGGTATATTTCCGGGGATTCCGCCTACCAGGATGAAGACGGATATTTCTGGTTCCAGGGCCGTGTAGACGATGTCATCATGACAGCGGGCGAACGTGTCGGGCCATTTGAAATTGAATCGAAACTGGTAGAACATGAAGCGGTTCAGGAAGCGGGAGTTATCGGTAAGCCCGACCCGGTACGCGGTGAAATCGTTAAGGCATTTATCGCTTTAAGAGACGGTTACGAGCCGACTGATGCGCTTAAAGAAGAAATCCGTGTATTCGTGAAGAACGGACTGGCGGCGCACGCAGCACCCAGAGAAATCGAATTTAAAGACAGTTTGCCGAAAACGCGCAGCGGCAAAATTATGAGACGTGTGCTTAAAGCGTGGGAACTCGATTTACCGGCGGGCGATTTATCATCGATGGACGATGATTAAGTTTACAAATTATCATATAATTTAAATAGATTACGAAATGCAGGCCGTTTATAATGGCCTGTATTCGTTTTTTATGTCATAATGATTATGAAGTTGTGAAATCGTTTTACAACTGCAAATTATATTTAGGAGCTGAGAAGATGGCACATTTGACTGACCAAGAGATTGCGTCCAAAGCCACAATACAACCAATTCAGGATATTGCTAAGAAAGCAGGAATCCCTGAAGAAGCGTTAGAAATGTATGGTAAATACAAGGCAAAAGTAGACATCCACCAACTTGAAGGAAACAAGGAAAATTCTAAAATTGTTCTTGTATCCGCTATGAACCCGACGCCTGCAGGTGAAGGTAAATCAACAGTAACTGTTGGATTAAGTGATGCTTTTAATAAAATTGGTAAAAATGTAATGGTCGCTTTACGCGAACCTTCACTTGGACCTGTTATGGGTGTTAAAGGTGGAGCAACAGGCGGAGGCCATGCACAGGTATTACCGATGGAAGAAATCAACTTACACTTTAACGGTGACCTACACGCAATTACTACAGCAAATAATGCATTGAGTGCATTCATTGATAACCACATTCACCAAGGAAACGCGCTGAATATTGATCCGCGCCGTGTATCTTGGAAACGTGTTATCGACATGAACGATCGTGCACTTCGTCAAGTCGTTGTCGGTTTAGGCGGACCTACAAGAGGGGTTCCGCGCGAAGACGGATTTGATATTACAGTTGCGAGTGAAATCATGGCTGTTTTATGTTTATCAAACGACATCATGGATCTTAAAGAAAAATTAGCTAAAATTGTAATCGGTTATACTTACGATAAAAAACCAGTAACAGTTGGGGAGCTTGAAGTTCAAGGTGCATTAGCACTTCTTCTTAAAGAAGCTATTAAACCTAACTTAGTACAAACTATGGAAGGTACACCTGCATTAATCCACGGTGGACCATTCGCTAACATTGCTCACGGATGTAACTCAATCATTGCAACAAACACTGCAAGACAGCTTGCTGATATCGTTGTAACTGAATCAGGTTTCGGTTCTGACCTTGGAGCGGAAAAATTCATGGATATTAAAGCGCGCATGGGCGGATTCAAGCCAGATGCTATCGTTTTAGTAGCAACTATCCGTGCACTTAAGATGAACGGTGGAGTAGCTAAAGCTGACTTAGGCGAAGCTAACGTTGATGCTCTTAAAGATGGTATTGTTAACTTAGGTAAACACATCGAAAACGCTCGTAAATTCGGAGTTGAACCGGTAATCGCGTTAAACGACTTCGTAACTGACACTGATGAAGAAAGAAACTTCGTTCTTGACTGGTGTAAAGATCAGGGCGTTCGCGTTGCACTAACACAAGTATGGGAAAAAGGCGGAGACGGCGGCGTTGACTTAGCTAATGAAGTATTAGCAGCAGTTGAAGCTGGAAACGACTTCAAACAGCTGTACGAAGATGAACTGCCAATCGCTGACAAGATCGAGAAAATCGTTAAAGAAGTATACGGTGGAGACGGTGTTGATTTCTCTGCTAAAGCTAAAAAACAAATTGCTGACATCGAAGCTAACGGCTGGGGCAACTTCCCGGTATGTATGGCTAAGACTCAGTACTCATTATCAGACGATCCTAAAAAATTAGGACGTCCGACAGGATTCAGAGTAAGCGTTAGTGAAGTTATCGCTAAAGCAGGTGCAGGATTCGTTGTTGCACTTACTGGTGATATCATGACAATGCCTGGACTTCCTAAAGTTCCTTCAGCTGTCAAAATGGATGTAAACGCTGACGGTTCTTCAACTGGATTATTCTAGAACTTATATAATAGAGAAAGCCCAAAATCTTCGGATTTTGGGCTTTTTTATGCTGAATGATTTTTGAAAAGGATTTGCCACCTTTATCGTTATCTGGTGAGCTGATTTAGCATGTGAAAACTTTACACTGTCCGACAAATCAGTTTATCGGACAATGTAGCATCGAAAAGTAAATACTACAACAAAAAAACACCTCCACGTACAGTGGAGGTGTTAATTTCACTACAATTTAATTAATCATCATCGTCATCATCATCTGATGAGCTGCTTCTTGATGATGATCTGCCGCCGACTGTATATGTGTCATCATACGTCCGCGTGACACGTCCTCTTAAATCACTGTTCGAAAGGCCGCTGTCAACCGCTGCGCCCATACGCGCCTGGATTGCAGGGTCACTTAGTGAACTCTTGTTCGAGAACTGTGTATCTTCTGAGATTAATCCTTCAATTGGTCTGTCCATACTGCTTGAGCAGTCATCTTCCAGCTCCATTGTCAGTGCACAGAATTCTTCTTCTCTGACTGATGAAGGCTGCTGGAATTCTTCGTATGCCCCGAGCTGTTCAGGTGCAACATTTGTCAATGCCTGCGCCATGTTTCTCCAGTTGTACAGATGGTAGTACTGTTCATCGTCTGTGTCGTAGACCTGAGGAATGTTGCGGTCATAACCCATCCATATACCTAAAGTTACTTTCGGATTAAAGCCGACCATCCATGAGTCGACGAAGCGCTCGGATGTACCGGTCTTCGCTGACCAGTCATACACGTCCTGTACTGAATCATAGTAATCCCTAATATGATAAACAGAACCGGTAACAAACGATTCTTTCAGCATATCAGCCATTAGGAATGATGTTGAATCTTTAAACACTCTTGTTGGATCCTGCTGATGTTCATAAACTACTTCACCGCTTGGATCAGTAATTGTTTCAATCATATAGCTCTCTGTCATTTCACCTTCGTTGCCGAACGTAGAAAATGCATCGACGTTTTCTACAACCGATAAGTCATTGGTACCGAGCGGCAGTGAAGCTGTGCTTAACAGTTCGTCTGATACATTTAGGTTCATCTGTTCTAAATACTGTCCCGGATTGTGATTTTGAACTTCAGACCACAATCTTAAAGTACTTAAGTTATATGAGTTGCTGAGTGCGTGTTTCGCAGAAACCAGGCCGTATTCTTCAGTCGAGTAGTTTCTCGGCTCATAGCCGTTATAACTGAACTCTTCATCAAGTAATACTGTATCCGGTGCGATTAAGCCCTGATCGATTGCCGGAGCAAACGTGCTGAGCGGCTTCATTGTTGAACCTGCCTGGCGTTTTGTCTGGGTTGCGTGGTTAACTTCGGACTCATCGTAGTTGCGTCCGCCGACGAAACCGAGTATTTTACCGGTACTATTGTCTTTTAAGACCATGCCGACTTCGTGATCGAGTATTTCCTCTTCTTCGCCTTCAGTCGCGTTTAGTGCATCGAGACTGCTGCGCTGGCCGTAGTAGCTGAAACTGTTATTTTTAGTATCCTGCATCGTATCGTAAATTGTTTTATCAATTGTCGTTTCAATCTGGTAACCCTCATTACGCATTGCTTCATTCGCTTTTTGAGTATACTCCTGATTGATTAACGGCGTTGAATCAACATCTTCACGGCTAATGCCTTCTTCTTCAGCTAGGATATATTTAATAATTTCCACACCGCGGCGTTCCACTTCATCTGTCAGGAACGGGTAGTTCTGGTTTGGTACAACAACACTTGATGCCATATTGTCATAGATGTTGTATTGAAGTGCCTGATCATGTTCTTCCTCGGTAATCGCACCTTCAGTCAGCATTCTTGAAAGGACGAATTCCTGGCGGTTTTTACCTGCCTCGAGTAATTCAGCATCTTTCATTGTGCCGTCCTGATTAAATGGTGTGTATGCGTAAGGGTTTTGCGGCAGTCCTGCTAGAAACGCACTTTCAGCAATATTTAAATCTGCTGCCGGCTTGCCGAAAACACCTTGTGCTGCTGATTCAATACCTGCGATATTTTGTCCGTTGGCATTACGCCCAAACGATACTGCATTTAAGTATGCTTCCAAAATTTCTTCTTTGGACATGATATTTTCGACTCTGAATGCAAGCAGTAACTCTGTTGCCTTACGGTCGAATGTCGGGTCGTTGGTAAGCATCTGGTTTTTCACCAGCTGCTGTGTAATAGTACTTCCTCCTGAACTTTCATCGCCGCCTGAAACCTGCTGCAGAGACGCACGCATGAATGCTTTTGGAACGACACCGTTATGTTCATAAAAGTGTTCATCCTCAGTTGAGATTAATGCATCCGTGACGTTTTCAGAGATGTTTTCATAATCGACAGTTTCCCGGATTAAGTCGGATCTCAATGTTCCGAGTACTTCGCCGGAGCCGAATGTTACAGTCGTACTTTCAGTCATTTCGGTAAGATCGGTTAAAATTTCTTCTTCAGCAAGCACTTCTTCATCTGAGACGAGTGCTGCAAAGTAACCGAGACCGATGCTGAAAAGGAATATTCCAAGCAGGGTGAATGCTAAAAGTAAAAATAAAACTACATTCCATATAGTGTCATATGCTGTGAAGAATGACACCCTGAGAGGGGACCCTGCTTTTTTAAAGCGGGCGACTGTATTATGATATTTGTCCTTAGCATTTGCTCCGTGAACTTTGTCTTTCTTTTTGTCAGGATCTTTGCGGGAGAACATCTTTTTTATATTTTCAATAAAGTCATTTTTCTTATCCATGCCAACCTCCTATTAAAAAGATTATATCATATGTTCTTATCGCACTCATAGTGATAAAAGCCCGTGTAAACATATTGTAATTCAACCATGTAATCGTATATCAAAACGTATAAAAGTCAAAACAATAAGACTGGAGGGGAGGAAGTGAACTTGACTTTTTATCATCCTGATAATATACTTATTTAAAATTTAATGAATAATTTGAACGATGAGAGAAGTAGTACTGTTATTTGATTCAGAGAGCAGGCGGATGGTGCGAGCCGGTGATGATAATTTTACGAATACACTCATATAATGGTTCAGATCGTAATAGATGACGTACATTCTAATTTAGAGATAAATTGTTTGGTGGTACCGTGTAACGCACCCATACTGTATAAGTATGGGTGTTTTTTTATTCATTAAAATAATATTACTGGAGGAAATTATGACTACATTATTGGAAGACCTGCAATACCGCGGTATTGTGTATCAGATGACTGACGAAGAAAAGATTAACGACATGCTCGAACAGGAAAAAATTTCGCTGTACTGCGGGGCAGACCCGACAGCAGACAGTCTTCATATCGGCCACTTAGTACCATTCTTAACACTGCGCCGTTTTCAGCAATACGGTCATCGTCCGGTAGTATTAATCGGCGGGGGCACAGGAATGATTGGTGACCCTTCATTTAAAGCGGACGAGCGCAAACTGCTTACTGAAGATGAAGTAGATCAGAACGTCGAAGCGATAAAAGGCCAGATGGAAAGAATATTCGATTTCAGCGATGATAACGCTGCTGTACTTGTTAACAACAAAGACTGGCTGAAAGAAATCAGCTTAATTTCATTTTTACGCGATTACGGCAAACATGTCGGTCTGAACTACATGCTGTCGAAAGACGCAATTCAATCTCGACTTGAAACAGGTATTTCATACACTGAATTCACATACACTATTTTACAAGCAATCGATTTCGGACATTTAAACAAAAAGTTTGATGTAAGAATCCAGATTGGCGGCTCTGACCAGTGGGGGAACATTACAAGCGGTCTTGAATTAATGCGCAGAATGTACGGCACAACAAACTCTGAAGGATTGACAATTCCGCTGATTACTAAAGCAGACGGCAAGAAATTTGGTAAAACTGAATCAGGCAATATCTGGCTCGATAAAAAACGTACTTCACCGTACGAATTTTACCAGTTCTGGCTCAACCAGAGAGACGAAGATGTGATTAAGTTCCTTAAATTATTTACGTTTGTTGAGCGCGATGAAATTGAAGAATTAACTGTGTCAGTTGCTGAAGAACCGCACCTCAGAAAAGCACAGAAACGTCTTGCAGAAGAAATTACTGAATTCATTCACGGTTCAGAAGGACTAAAAGAAGCTAAAAAAGTAACAGAAGCATTATTCAGCGGTGATATTAAATCCCTTGATGCTGCACAAATTAAAGATGCACTGAAAGATGCACCGTCAGCAGAAGTTGATGCTGAAGATAACACGCTGGTTAATGTACTTGTTAATGCAAATGTATCACCATCGAGACGCCAGGCACGAGAAGATATCGCAAACGGCGCGATTTATATTAATGGTGAAAGAATGCAGGAAGTAAACCATGAAATCACTGAAGATGATAAAATTAACGGTGAGTTTACTGTATTCCGCCGCGGCAAGAAAAAATATACTATCGTTAATTATAAATAGATGAGTAAATCAGCAGCAGAATGATTGAAATTCTGCTGCTGATTTTGATTTTGCACAAGGTGAGAGCATCGGTGTCGGATACATATGAAAGCGTATCATGCCAACCCCGCGAGTCTTGGATACATATGAAAGCTTGTCATGCCAGTCCTGCGAGTGTCGGATACACATGAAAGCCTGTCATGCCAATCCCGCGAGCCTTGGATACACATGAAAGCTTGTCATACCAGTCCTGCGAATCCCACTATAAAATCATAAAAAAAGTCCTCTGGAATTAATATTTCCAGAGGACTTTTGACATTTAGAAAATAAGGAATGCTGCAACAATAATAATTGGTAATGTGATGACTGTTCTTAATAGGAAAATCGCCAGCAGTTTACCGATACCTAGCGGGATTTTCGAACCGAGAATAACACCGCCGACTTCAGATAAGTAAATGAGCTGTGTAATACTCAGCGCACCAACGATGAAGCGGGTCATGTCACTCTGTACACCTTCAATAAGAATAGCCGGCAGGAACATATCTGTGAAACCGATAAAGAGCGTTTCACTCATTGCCTGTGCTTCCGGAATACCGATGAATTCTAAGAGCGGAACGAAAGGCATTCCGAGCCATGAGAATATTGGTGTATATTCAGCGAGAATTGTACCAAGCGTACCGATTGCCATTACAACCGGCAGGACGCCGAACCATGTATCGAATACTGTTTTAATACCTTCTGTGATTAAAGCAAGCGGGCCTGGTGATTTTTCAGCTTTGTCCATTGCTTGTTTATAACCCCATGATACCAGGTTATAACCTTCAGGAATTGTTTCTTCTAATTCAGAACCATCATTGTAATATGTATCTTCGATTCTCGATAAAGGCGGGATGCGAGGCATAATGAATGCTGCTGCAAAACCGGCTACGATAATTGTTAAGTAAAACTGACCGAACATATGCATTAAACCGATTAAATCGAGAATAACAATTGTAAATGTAATTGATACTACAGAGAATGTAGAAGCAATTACACTTGCTTCACGTTTTGAATAAAAACCGTCTTCATACTGTTTACTAGTTAAAATAACACCGACAGTACCGTCGCCGACCCATGATGCAAGGTTATCGACTGTTGAACGGCCCGGTAAAGTGAACAGCGGACGCATCACTTTAGCAAACAGCGTACCGACAAACTCAAGCAGTCCGTAATTTAATAAGAGCGGCAGGAAGAATCCTGCAATAATGAATACTGTGAATAATGTCGGCTGAAGATCATTTAAAATCATTGCACCGGTATTTTCGGAAATTATCATTTCCGGACCAGCCTGTGCATATACTAGTACTGCGAATACGGCACCGATTGTTCTGAGAACGACCCAGAAGTTCGATGTATTAAATACATCATTCATAAATCCGGAGTCCGATTTAATAATCCAGCTGTATATAATACTGAACACTGCAGAGATTACAATCGTTATAACTGTTAACAGTGTAATGGTTTCAATTGTGACAAAATCTATAATTGTGTTAGCGAGAAAGGCAACGGGAACAGTAGTCTCTCCATCGATGTTCAGCGGTATAAGGAACATGAACATACCGATTACTGAAGGAATAAAGAACTTTAAAAATGTAGGAAAACGCGACATAATATACCCTCTTTTTTATTGTGAATTTAAATTTTAATATGAATGTACTAAATAATTATACAAGATAGTGAATAATAGTAAAGTAGAAAACGTTTTCATACGTATTAATTTCTATTATAATAGAATTAGAGCGAAAAGGGGAGATATTTATGAATATTATTGATACACATTGTGATGCATTATTAAAACTGCAAGGTGATGCACGTCGGACACACAGTTATTTCCAACAGGATCGTCAACTGAATTATTTAAACTCTGAGGAACTGGATACCAATATGGAGCGCAGAATTAAAGGGAATGTCAAAGTGCAGTTCTATGCAGTATTTATATCTCCCGGCATACCGGATAATGAAAAATGGCAGCATGCACTGGAACAAATCGATGCATTTTATGAAAAAGTGCTGACGATGGACAACATGGTGCATATTAAACAGCTGTCGGATATACAAAATTTAAAAGAACATGAATACGGGGCAGTGCTGACATTGGAAGGCAGTGACGCATTCGGCAATGATTTAATGAAGCTGAGAACGTTATTCAGACTTGGGGTTTTATCGCTTGGACTTGTGTGGAACAACGGTAATCTGGTTGCTGACGGCGTCGGGGAAACACGAGGTACCGGATTAAGTGAATTCGGCTTGAAAGTAATAGAAGCATGCAACAGAAATAATGTGCTGATAGATGTCAGTCATTTAAATGTTCAGGGGTTTGAAGATGTTATAGAGCACGGCAAACTTGTCTTTGCGAGCCATTCAAATGCCAGAAGTGTTCACGATCATGCAAGGAATCTGCACGACGAACAAATAGTTAAATTAATTAATAAGGGCGGAATGATTAATATTGTCTTCTGTCCGACGTTTATCGGTGAAGGAAAAGTTACAATAGATGATTTGATTCGACATATCGATAAAGTGATCGAGCTTGGCGGAGAGAAGCATATCGGCCTCGGTTCAGACTTCGACGGTATAACAGAATTTGTTGAAGGATTGGAAGACGCAGGCCAATACGATAATTTAATAGAAGCTTTACGTAAAAAATACGGTGAAACATTTACAGAAGGCATCGCTTCAAGGAACTTTACAGAACGATTCTGTTAAAAAAAGCCTCTGCGGATTTAGTAATCTGCAGAGGCTTTATTTCTTTACACTATTCTTCTTGATTATCGCCAATTAACTGATTGACATTATCTTTCGCTTTTTCCATATCATCTTCCTGGGTACTGATTTGATTGAGCGCATCATTTAATTTTTCATCAATCGAGTCATCTCCGAGAGGGTTAACGAAAAAGAACTCTTCATTAAACTTACTGTACATTTCCATTAAATCTTCAACTTCATTTAAATAATCAATCATCGCTTCCTGTACTTCAATATGCTGTTCATCACTCAATGTATAGTTGCTAATTGTCTGACGGAAGTCAGCAACTCTCGGAATAATATCTTCATTTATACTTTTTAAAGCTTTTTCACGGTTGGATTCACTGCTAATGTTTTCAGCCGTTTCATTGAGCATCGTATTCAGCTCATTGTCATTTCTCTCAAAAGCACCAAGCATCTGCGTATAGTTTTCTTTGGATTCACTGCTGCATGCACTGAGTAACAGTACGATAAACGGCACTAAAAACATTAATTTTTTCATATTTACACCTCATAAGTTAATTAAAGACAGAAAGTCATTTGAAACATTTCTACTTTATTGTATAATAATCAGGTTGCCTTTTTAAACTATATTATATTAAATGTGAGGAATATATATGAATAAGAAGTTAATAGTTACTTTTACAGTGGGTATTTTCCTGCTAGGAATGATGGAATTAATCGTTTCCGGAATTCTTGAATTAATGAGTAATGACCTTGGAATCAGCCATGCTTTAACCGGTCAGCTGATTACTGTTTATGCAGTCAGTTTTGCCTTGTTCGGTCCGATATTAATACGCTTAACTGAAAACATGCCGACAAAAATAGTCGTGCTGCTTTCATTAGTAGTCTTTATAATCGGTAACGTAGTTTTCGGACTTGCCAACTCATTTTTAATACTGTCACTTGGCCGTGTTATTACGGCGATGGCAGCTGCGGTCTTTATCGTTAAAATACTTGATATGACAGTTGTTCTGTCAGAACCGCATATTCGTGGAAAAATGCTTGCACTGGTTTATATGGGATTCAGTGCGGCAAACGTGTTCGGAATTCCGATTGGAACGATTATCGGTGCACAGTTCGGCTGGAGAGTTATCTTCGCAATCGTTATTGTAATTGCGATTTTAGTTGGAATCGGCGTACTGATGTTTGTACGATCCGAAGCGCTTGTTGATCATACACCTGCGGGCGTGCAGAAGAGTAAAGTTAAATCGAGAAAAAACGTTGCACTTTATATTACGGTGACACTTGCGGTGTTAATCGGTAACTATATTATTCTCGGTTATATTTCTCCCTTGATGACGTCTCACGGATTTACACTTGAAAACGTGTCGTTCGCTTTATTAATTACGGGAATCGGCGGTATGACAGGAACTTATCTCGGCGGTAACTTAGTCGATAAAATCGGTCCGAAGAAGACCGTTATGACAATGATGTCATTCTTCCTTGTCAGTCTTTTTATAATGCCTTTCCTTTACGGGACACCGGTATTGTTCTATATCAACATGTTTGCCTGGAGTCTGTTCCAGTGGGCAACTTCACCAGCAGTGCAGGGCGGGCTTGTTGAGAACGTTGAAGGATCAAGCTCGAATGTCTTCAGCTGGAATATGTCAGCACTGAACTTAGGAATTGGTATCGGAGCTGTAATCGGCGGACTGTTTATCAGTAACTTCGATATCAGCTACGGCCCATGGCTTGGCTTTGTAATTGTACTTTCTGGATTAATTGCTGCAACTCAAATTAAAACGCAGACTGTGTAAATTCTTTGAATAATAGAAGGAACCCATTATAATTAAATGACGATAAGAGGGAGCGGTTAATGTGTTAATGCGTTTAGTAATGATAGTTTTAGCCAGCGTCGCATCGATTTTTGTTATTAATTACACTGGATTTTATATTCTGGATTATACATGGCAGAACATACTGTATGGTGCGCTGATAATTATCGCCATCATGATTTTATATAAGATACTGACGAAGTTTCTAAAACTGTTTTTATTTGTAGTAATAGTGGTGCCGGTTATCGGTATTTGTTTCTACTATATATATTCATATATTACAGGTGAACCGCCATCGTTTATGCAGTTCTAACCCGGCAGCCCGGAAATCTTAACTAAGATTTCCGGGCTTTTGTGTTTTTAGGGGAAGGGGTGGTGTTATCGACCGCATATGAGTTCTTCATCGGGTCTGAGAAAGATATTCAACCGTATGAGTATCCTTCATCAGGTCGCAAACTGATAAACGACCGCATGTGGGTTCTTCATCGGGTTGCAAACTGATATTCAACCGCATGAGCACCCCATAGCAAGCACTCCAGCATGTCAGCTGTTTAAATTTTTACTTGTTGGAAGTATACTTACTGTAAATGGAGGGTGAATTATGGGAGAGAATAATCCGATAGAGTTTAACAAAAGAATTTTTGAAATCGACGGCATCCGCGGATTTGCACTGCTAGGTATACTGATGATGAACATTATGTCATTTGCCGGTCCGGATCTCGACGACAGTTTCACAGGGACACGCAGTGAAATTTACACCGGATTCTGGAATGAATTATCACTATTTTTTATTAACACGTTCGTCACGACTAACTTTTATACAATGTTTTCATTTTTATTTGGTCTTGGCTTCTACATATTTTTATCGCGTGCTGAGAAGAAAACGCAGTCGACTGCAGCGCTGTTTTTAAGAAGAATAGGTTTGCTCTTAGTCTTTGGTCTGCTGCACGGCATTCTTTTATGGTACGGAGATATTTTATGGACCTATGCTGTCACAGGTTTATTTTTACTGCTGTTTTATAAATTTAAGCCGAAGGTGAATTTAATTACTGCAGTGGTTTTATTCGTTCTGACAACATCAATTGTTTTATTAAGTTCAATCGGTACTTATATGATGAATATAGCTGCAAGAAATACCGGTATGCAGTCGGAAGGGTTTATATTTTCATTAAATATGACCGATACTATTTTAAACGGTTCTTACGGTGATATTGTCGGGATGAACGCGCTTATTTTAGGCTTGTCTGCCGCTGGTGCGATTTTTGTTATTCCGAATGTGCTTGCAATGTTTTTACTGGGTCTGTATGCAGGGCAGAAGGGCTACTTTAATAATTTACGAGAACACACCGGACTGTTAAGAAAAGTTGCAGTTATCGGTATCGGTGTCGGTCTGCCGGTCAAAATATTTACAGGCTACTTAACAACATACGAGGGACACGATAATGTATTCGTCCAGCTGGCCCAGTTATCCAGTACCATCG
The DNA here is from genome assembly GCA_003513765.1 of Jeotgalicoccus sp. Classification (GTDB taxonomy): domain Bacteria; phylum Bacillota; class Bacilli; order Staphylococcales; family Salinicoccaceae; genus Jeotgalicoccus. The sequence continues at coordinate 19,599 of DONT01000009.1, read as the reverse complement.
GCGGTCCGCTGATGTCACTCGGTTACGTTGCGCTGTTGGCATTAATTTTACTGAAGCTGCCGAAACTTGTCAGACTGCTGCAGCCTGTCGGCCAGATGGCGCTTACGAACTATATCGGCCAGACTGTCATTATGCTCGTCATATTTTACGTGTTCGGTCTGTTTAACAGCATCAATGCAGTATGGTTTATTCCAATTGCCCTCGGGGTCTTTAGCCTGCAGCTGATACTGAGTCATTTCTGGATGAAGTATTTCAGCTACGGTCCGCTCGAATGGATCTGGCGCAATTTTACCTACTTAAAAATAATGCCCTTTAGGAAACGATAAGGAGTTTTAAGATGAAATTACTTATAATTGAAGATGATCCGATGCTGATGGCTGAACTGGCAGCGCGTTTTAAAGAATGGGATATCGATGCGTACGGCGTAACGGATTTTAACGATGTGATGAATGATTTTATCAAATATAAGCCTGAACTCGTTATCGTCGATATTACACTGCCGAAGTACGACGGCTTTTACTGGTGCCGCATGATTAGAAATATTTCCAGTGTACCGATTATTTTTCTCTCATCGAGAGATCACCCGGCGGATATGGTTATGAGTATGCAGATGGGCGCGGATGATTACGTGCAAAAACCGTTTAATTTCGAAGTGCTCAATGCGAAAGTGCAAGCGCTTCTTAGAAGAACTTATGAATATCAGCATAAGGAAATTGATGTATTTAAATTCAGGGACGCAGTATTCGATTTTAAAAAGCTGACCGTAACGATAAAAGACGATAGTATAGAACTGACAAAAAATGAATCATATATTCTGTCGATTCTGGCGCAAAATACCGGAGATACAGTGTCACGGACAGAAATTATTGAGTCTCTCTGGGATGACTCAAAATTTATCAGCGATAATACGCTGACGGTAAATGTTAACCGTCTCCGTAAAAAACTTGAATCAATCGGTCTGACAGATGCTGTGCAGACCAAAACGGGCATCGGCTATATTTTAAAGGAGTAGATGAATATGTATGTTAAAGAAAATACTCCTGTATTCCTGCTGTTTCTCGCTTTCAATTTTGTTATATTATTAATCGGCTATATCGATAACAGTATTCCGAATGTTGCTGTCGTACATTACGTATTACTCAACCGATAAAATGCTCGACAGCAGAACGCCTTATGATTACACAGTGAGTCATGCTGAAGATTTGGATTTCTACGAAGAACTGCTGTCTCAAAATGGTTATGAAATGAACAGAGTTGAAAAAACATTTATGCATTACAATATTGTCAGAACAGACGAAAATACCGATATTCCTGAAAATGAAGATGCTTCGATGAACAGCGGTGAAATGGGTATTGTCGTAGCAAGCGATGCTGAGTTTCATAATTTTGATGTTGTTGAAAATGAAGCTAAAGTAACCGGAACAATGGCGATTCTGGATATGTTTATGTCTTTTGATGAAGGAGACCCGGTCACCTTTACGGACGGTAAAGACTTTGAAAGAACTGTAGAAATCACTGAAACGATGAGTGAAGGTGTAGTGCCGCCGTACCTGTCATTCGGACTGCCGACTTTAATAGTCGACGACGCTGTATATCAGGAACTGGCAGAGAAGAAGCCTGAAGAAACCGGTGATTTCGAAATGCCTTCAGAACTGTTTGCCTTTGATATTATCGGCGGAGACAGTGAAGAAGTTTATGAATTAATGGATAAAGAAGAACACCCGGGATTTAACTCGAGGTTGCAAGAATATAACGAAATGGTTAAGATGTCCGGCATGATGGCGTTTATCGTAGGCTTCTTAGGTTTCGCCTTCCTGCTGACATCAGGATGTATTCTGTACTTTAAACAGATCGATGAATGCGAAGACGAGAAAGGCAGCTATAAAGTGCTGCGTAAACTCGGTTTCTCACAGGGAGAAATATTAAAAGGACTCGCACTGAAAATGATAATATCATTCGGTATTCCATTAGTCATCGGCCTGCTGCACTCATTATTTGCAGTCAAGTCAGGATGGTTTATCTCTGGAATTGAGATGTGGACACCAACGCTGCTTGTGATGGGAGTGTACACATTACTGTATTCAATCTTTGCACTGATGTCTCTCGGATATTACCGTAAGGTTGTCAGAAATAGTATATAAAAATATGAAATCCTCCGTCTGCATAAGAACAGATGGAGGATTTTTTTAAGTCACAATGAGCGGACCTCATAGTAACGCACAGCTCCAGAATCAGCTAAATCAATTCAAATGCTGCGTCACATTCATTAAAAGTGAACGCTCTTTATCGAGCTGCTTTCTGGCCACTCCGACAAGCAGGTAGACAAGCGGTGTATCCAGCAGCACGATAATAATTTTTGCGATGTACTGCATAAATATCATACTGATTAACACTTCAGCTGGTACTGTACCGATAAATGCAATGACGATAAATATACTTGTATCGACAAATTGTGTAATGACTGCTGAAAAGTTATTGCGGAGCCATAAGTGCCTTCTCCCATGATGTTCTTTTAGTTTATGGAATATAAACACATCGAGATTCTGACTGACCAGATATGAAACTAGGCTCGCGATAATGACCTGAAAGCTTCCGCCTAAAATCATTTCGTATTCTCCCTGCATATCAAAGAACGGTGCTGCGGGAACTTCTATTGCTATGTATATAAATAATAATACGATAATTTGCGTAACAAATCCTGCACGTATTGCGCGTGCAGCCATTTTCTTGCCGTATACTTCACCGATTACATCTGTGATTAGAAATGTTGCCATATAAACGATGACAGCGGCGGGTAAGTCAAATCCAAAAATCGTAAATACTTTAACTGCCAGTATATTTGAAACAACCAGCAGTCCCGCAAAGAGTGCGGTCAAATAAAATATCATTGTGTTTCCTCCAGTTTTAAATGGAAGAAATTCTTAGCCCTCTCTCTTATCTGTTGTCTATCTTCTCCGGATACATATCGTGATTCATCATACGATGTTCTGCCATCTGCTCATACTTAGTTCCGGGTCTGCCGTAGTTCACGTAAGGATCAATTGAAATGCCGCCGCGCGGTGTGAACTTGCCCCATACTTCAATATATTTGGGATCCATCAATTCAACCAGATCGTCGACAATCATATTTACGCTATTTTCGTGGAGGCCGCCGTGGTTGCGGAAGCTGAACAGATATAGTTTTAATGCTTTACTTTCAACCATTTTTACATCGGGAATATAGCTGATGTAAATTGTTGCGAAATCCGGTTGTCCCGTCATCGGGCACAGTGTTGTAAATTCAGGACAGTTAAATTTCACAAAATAATCGCGGCCGATATGACCGTTTTCGAATGTTTCCAATATTTCAGGATTGTAATCAAATTTATATTCTACGTTTTGATTTCCCAGCAGGCTTAAATCTTTTGAATAATCTTCAGTCATTATAAATCCTCCTTAAAATAAAAAAACACGCGCCAACAAAGGCACGTGTTAATGTGTCTTAGTTTTTTTGAGAGGGTATGGCTAAGAACCTCTTCGTCATTTTATTTGCATTGTTCATTATACATAGTGGTTTCAGAAAGGTCCATACCCTTAATTTTTTTAAGGATAGATACATGAATCTTCATATTGTTCTCAATTTTTTGTTACTATTGAAGTAACAAGAGTACGGAGGCATAGACGATGGAGATTAAAAAGTTTAAGGTTGGCAATTATTATGCTGAAGTCACAGCACTGCTGGGTGACTCAGGTGTTAAATTCGAAGCGAAACCGGCTGTAGTTATTTGTCCCGGCGGAAGTTATATGTATGTTTCAAAACGTGAGGCGGAACCGCTTGCCTATGAATTTCTGGCACAAGGCTATCAGGTATTTATCCTGCGTTACTCAACAATAGGCACGATGATCGAAGCTGAAGGCAGAACACCGGAAAGAGATGAAATGTACAGAATCGCATCGATGGTTGAGCCGGATAAAATACTTGGTTCCGAATTTCCTAACCCGTTAATAGAACTGGCTTTAACAGTGTCTCATATTCGTGAAAATATTCATGAATATAATGTTGATGCCGATAATATCGGTGTACTCGGTTTTTCTGCCGGCGGTCATCTTGCAGCGAGTCTCGGTGTGCACTGGAATCAGGAGTGGCTTTCTGAACGTGTCGGCAAGGAATCAAGATGGTACCGTCCGAATTTTTAAGTTCTCGCTTATCCCATTCTCGATTACGATCTAAACAGAATTATTGCAGAAGAGAGAGGCATCGGAGATCCGCAGTATATGTCGATGGCAGGCCGAATGGTGTTTGGTAAATCAATTGAGGAAGATATACTCGATAAAGCAACAGCTAAAAACCATGTATCAGAAAATACACCGCCTACATTCATGTGGCATACAGGGGAAGATAAACTTGTATTTATAAAAAATACACTTGATTTTGCGAATGCACTCGAGCAGCATAATGTGCCATGGGAACTTCACACTTTCCATAAAGGGGATCACGGCTTAAGTGTAGCATCAAAAATTACAGGTAAAGTAAATGCTCATGTGCAGAAATGGGTGCCTTTAATGTTTGAATGGCTGGAAGATATAAAATAAAAAAACAGCCGTTTAAATTAACGGCTGTAGTGTAAATTGTACTCTAAATAAAGTTCTTTGTGGTCTGGATAAATCAGCTCCACTAATAAATTATCCTCATCAAAGTCACTGTTCTGTCTCATGCAGTTATATATGAATTTATCCATGGATGCTTTGTCTGCATCTTTGTCACTTATCAATTTAAAGAATGTTTTATTATTGCTGGAGTTCTGACATTTTACTAATATATTCATTTTACACCAACTCCTCAATATAGATATAACCGAAAAGCACTTACTCTAAACATTAACAGGAAGGGCGGCATTACAATGAACTTTGTAAAACTTAACTTAAATAATATCGAGGAAATAATGCAGCTGCAGGATTCAATTTACGATCATCTTGAACAAAAAGAAGTGCTTGAAAAACTCAGCAGAGAAGAATTTGAAACTTGTCTGGAGCAGGGGTATGTTGCAGGTGTCTTTTATGATGAGAAGCTGATCGTACTTCGCATGATGTATATTCCATCATTAACTGAAGAAGAACATTTGGCAGACGATGTCGGAGTTAACAGAGAACGTTCAATTTACTCAGAAATTTCATTAGTAAATCCTGCTCACCGCGGACAGAAACTGCAGATGAAAATGGGCGAATTCCTCATTGAACAAGTGCGTGAGAGCGGAGACTTCGATTATATTTTCTCTACAGTTATGCCGGCTAACCTTGCGAGCTTAAAAGATAAATTTAAACTCGGTTTTAAAATAATGCGCACGAGACTGAAGTACGGTGGCAAGCGCCGTCATATTTTATATCTTCCATTGAATGAGGAAATAACAGTTACAGGGGAAGCTTTAAATATTAAATTTGATAATTACGACTGGATGATGAATGCCGGACAGGATTATATCGGTAATTCTTTACAAGGTGAATTTATTGAATATTACAAGAAATAATTATTTGTGAGGCGGGGAATAATGGAGATTAATAACAGTATTATTAATGATGCGATTGAGTTCAGAAGGGTGCTTCATCTGAATCCAGAGCTAAGCACTGAGGAGTATGAAACATCAAAACGAATTCAGGAAAAACTGGATGAATTTAATATTCAATATCAGACAGGATTTGCTGGCACAGGCGTCCTCGGAATTATAAAAGGTGAAAAAGAGGGCAAGATAATTGCTATCAGAGCAGATATCGATGCACTGCCGATTACTGAAGCATCTGGTGAAGATTTTACTTCACTAAATGAAGGAGTTATGCATGCGTGCGGTCACGATGCGCATACATCAATGCTGCTTCATGCAGGAAAAATTTTAAATGAGAATAAAGATAAAATCAAAGGAACGATACTGTTAATTTTCCAGCCGGCGGAAGAACTGTCACCCGTTGGCGGAGCCAAACGCATGCTGGAAGATGGTGTGTTTGATGAGTATACTCCGGATATGGTGCTCGCACAGCACGTCTGGCCGGATCTTGAGGTAGGTAAGTTCGGTGTAATGGCCGGGCCGATTATGGGGAACTCAGACCGTTTTAAAATTACAATCACGGGTTCCGGCGGACATGCGTCAATGCCGCACAGTACAACGGATGCAATTATCGTGGCCAATCAGGTTGTCAGCGCGCTGCAAACTATCGTCAGCAGAAACGCAGATCCAATGCAGCCGGCTGTCGTTACAGTCGGGCGGTTTGATGCGGGAAGAAAACATAACGTTATTGCTGAAACGGCGGAATTGGAAGGAACGATACGTACACAGTCAGATGCGACTAAAGCACTGACTAAAAAGCGTTTCTTTGAAATTGTAGAACAGGTCACTGCGGCGATGGGTGCTGCTGTTGAAATCGAATTTTACGATGGTTATCCAGCGACGGTAAACGATATAGAATGGGCGGCACAGCTGAAAAAATCTATCAATAACCTTTACGGTGATGAAGCGACGCCGGCACTCCTGCCGAGTCTTGCAGGAGAAGACTTCAGCCGGTTCTTAAAAGAATATCCGGGTGTGTATTACTGGCTCGGAACATCTGTCGGTGAAGGCCAGAAACCTCTCCATAATCCTGCCTTCAGACTGAATGAGGACGCTTTTAAATACGGTATAACCGCAATGGTTAATATGGCAGTGGATTCATTAAATAAATTGGCGGAGGCGTGAGAATGACCAGCATTAAACACGAACTCAGCGAGATGCGCCGGAAATTTCACCGCTTTCCGGAAGTTGGTTTTACCGAATTTATAACGACATATGAAATTTATCAAACGCTAGAAACGATGAATTACAAGCTCTATATCGGAGACGATGTGCTTTTAAAAAGTGCACGCGTCGGTGTCCCGGCACAAGAGAAGTTTACTGAAAGCTATGAACGGGCAATTAATTACGGTGTGCCTGAAGATTTCCTGGAACATGTTAAAGAAGGAACAACCGGTGTCATTGCTGTACTCGATACAGGGAAACCTGGCCCGCATTTTGCAGCGCGTTTTGATATCGACGGTCTGCCGATTACAGAATCAGCAGACGACGATCATATTCCAAACAGTGAAAACTTTAAATCACTCCACGAAGGTGAAATGCATGCCTGCGGACATGACGGGCATATTACAACCGGCTTGTTTTTAGCAGACTATATAAATACAAATCAAGATCAGCTTAAAGGAAGATTCACGCTTATTTTCCAGGCTGCTGAAGAAAGCGTTCGAGGTGCGAGATCAGTCGTCGAAAAAGGCTGGCTGGATGATGTTGATTATTTCTTTTCAGGTCATCTTGGCATCAGAAATTTACCAGCAGGCACAGTAAGTGCCGCAACAACTGACTTTTTGGCCAGTTCGAAATTCGATGTGAAATTCACGGGGAAATCAGCGCATGCAGGTGTTGAACCTGATGCGGGTAATAACTCGCTCTTAGCAGCATCAGCTGCGGCATTGAATTTAAATGCCATCGCACGGCACGGCCATGGATCAACGCGTATTAACGTCGGCACCATGAAAGCAGGCAGCGGCAGAAATGTTATTGCCGATACTGCATTTATGGAAATAGAAACACGCGGAGAAACGACTGAACTTAATCATTATATGTACAATAAAGCGAAAACCGTTATTCAGGCCGCTGCTGATATGTATGAAAACGAAGTAGAAATTATTGCCATGGGTGAGGCGCCGGATGCTGTCTGCTCAGATGAACTGATTGAAGTTGTTAAAGAAGCAGTTAAAGATAATGATCTAATAACAGATTTAAAAGAAACGCTGCCGCTCGGTGCTTCAGAAGATGTGACGATGATGATGGAGAGAGTGCACGAAAAAAATGGTAAGGCGACGTACATGCTGTTTCCGTATGAATTAAAATACGGCCATCATCACCCAAAATTCGATTTGGATGAGAGCGTTTTACATGTTGCCGTATCAACTTATATAGATATTGTGAACGCACTGATGAAAAACGACTAAATATTTAAAAAATTAACCTGTATCAGTTGGACAATTTAGTAAAAAATGTTATCTTAAAAATGCGGAATAAATTGAATAAGTTTTAAATGATCATCAAAAAACAAAGGAGAATTTATTTATGATACCGTACAAACACGAACCATTTACAGATTTCTCGCTGGACGAGAACAAAAAAGCATTAAACAAGGGATTTGAAACAATTAAAAAAGACTTTGGATCGGACTATCCGTTAATCATTAACGGTGAACGTATCCTGACTGATAAAAAACTTGAATCATATAACCCGGCTAAAAAATCAGAAATCATCGGCAACATGTCACAAGCTGGGGAAAAAGAAGCATTGGACGCAATGGACGCTGCGAAAGAAACATTCAAAGAGTGGAGAAAATCTTCATTTGAATTCCGTTCTGATGTTCTTTTCAAAGCAGCTGCAATTGTTCGTAAAAGAAAATTCGAATTTACAGCAATGCTTGTAAAAGAAGCGGGTAAACCTTGGAAAGAAGCGGACGCAGATACAGCAGAAGCAATTGACTTCCTTGAATACTATGCAAGACAAAATCTTGAATTAAAAGACGGGCGCAAAGTAGAATCACGTCCGGGCGAATTCAACAGATTTGATTATATCCCATTAGGTGTCGGCCTTGTAATCTCTCCATGGAACTTTGCATTTGCAATCATGGCAGGTACTACTGCAGCTGCACTTGTTACAGGGAATACAGTATTACTGAAACCTTCATCTAAAGCATCTGTAATTGCTTATAAATTTATGGAAGTATTGGAAGAAGCAGGTATGCCTAAAGGCGTCGTTAACTTTATCCCAGGTTCAAGCCGCGAAATCGGTGACTTGTTAGTTGAACATAAAGATACAGCATTCGTATCATTTACAGGTTCAAGAGACGTTGGTGTTAACATTTACGAAAAAGCAGCTATTGTTCAGGACGGACAGGTTAACCTTAAACGTGTGATTGCTGAAATGGGTGGTAAAGATACTATCGTTGTTGACAGCAGTGCGGACCTTGATCTTGCAGCTGACTCAATCGTTAAATCAGCATTCGCATTCAGCGGACAGAAATGTTCAGCATGTTCACGCGTAATCGCACTGTCGGATGTTCACGATGAATTGCTTGAAAAAGTAGTAGCAAGAACTAAAGAATTAACAGTCGGTGACCCTGAACAAGATATCTACATGGGGCCGGTAATCGATCAGGCGTCTGTTGATAAAATTGAGAAATATTTTGAAATTGGTAAAGAAGAAGGTCAGCTTGAAGTTGGCGGAAGTGTTGACAATGAGACAGGACACTTTGTTAACCCGACAGTATTCTCAGGACTTAAGCACGATGACCGCTTAATGCAGGAAGAAATCTTCGGACCTGTAGTCGGTTTTGCTAAAGCAGAAAACTTCACAGAAGCTATCGAATTTGCAAACGATACAGATTACGGTCTGACAGGTGCTGTTATTACTAAAGACAGAAAACACATTGAAGAAGCAAGACGCGACTTCATGGTAGGTAACTTATACTTCAACCGTGACTGTACTGGTGCAATCGTTGGATACCACCCATTCGGCGGATTCAAGATGTCAGGTACTGACTCTAAAGCAGGTGGACCGGATTACCTTCAGTTACACATGCAAGGTAAAACAACTTCAGAAATGCTTTAAGATAATTAACTTAAAAGATAATCAGTTCTTAATTGAACTGGTTATCTTTTTTTGTTTGAATTTATTGAAGAAATGAGTTTTCGGACTGGCGTGAGACTCTGTCATGCCAGTCCTGTTAACTGCGGATACATATGAGACCCAATCACGCCAGTCCCAGAAGTATAGAACAATCATAATTAAGCACGATTCTTTATATTATTGAAAAAATTTTATTTGCTTCATATGAAAAGTTAATAACTCAAAGAAATCTAAATATTTCAAGTCTTTAAATAAAGTGTTTTATATTTTATACTGAGTCCTTATTGAGAAATTTCCGGGGGAGAATTTTTTAATAAGGACTTTTGAAAGCGTTTGCTAAATTTTGAAAGCGCTATATTATACAAGTTTTAACTTTCCCACCACATACATAGATATAGGGGGTAATCTTTTGCTTAGTATTATCGGTTTATTAGTTATATTAACGATTGTTATTTTACTGATCACTCAAAAGCTCAATCCGATTGTAGCATTAGTGATTATTCCGTTCATCGGTGCACTTGTTGCCGGTTTCGGTCCGGGAGAAATTACTGAATTCTTTAATGATGGAATCAGTTCCGTTATTTCTGTTGTAATAATGTTTATCTTTGCGATTCTGTTCTTTGGAATTATGCAGGATACAGGAATGTTTAATCCGCTTATTACGAAAATGGTTAAGTTATCGCGGGGCAATGTAACTCTTGTTGCGATGGCTACTGTAATTATTGGCGCAATTGCTCATTTGGATGGTTCAGGTGCATCAACATTCCTGATTACTATTCCAGCATTGCTTCCTCTATATAAAAAGTTAAATATGAGCCCTTACATGCTCGTTATGCTCATTGGTATGAGTGCAAGTATTATGAATATGGTGCCTTGGGGCGGACCGCTTGGCCGTACTGCTGCTGTACTGGGCGTGGATGCATCAGAGTTGTGGCAGCCGCTTATTCCGCTGCAGGGTGTACTGATTATACTGCTTATTGCAATGGCGGCGCTCGTTGGCAGTCTGGAGAAAAAGAGACTGCTTAAGAATGGAATGATAATTGAAGGTGTCAGCTTTGATGATTTTAATTTGAATCAGGAAAATGATGCTGAAGCAGAGTCATTAAAACGTCCAAAACTGTTATGGTTTAATCTTTTACTGACACTCACTGTTGTTGGTATGCTGATGTCGGGATTACTTCCAGCCGGTTTAATATTTATGCTGGCTGTGAGTATCGCCTTGCCGATTAACTACAGAAGCATGGATGTACAGATGGACAGAATTAAAGCGCATGCACCAAGTGCTTTAATGATGGCAGCAATTATACTTGCTGCAGGATCTTTCCTCGGAATACTTGAAAACACTGGTATGCTTAACTCACTCGCAGAGGATATGGTAGTAATACTGCCTGCATTCCTTGTACCGTTCCTTCACTATATTGTTGGATTCTTTGGTGCACCGCTTGAACTGGTATTGAATACAGACGCATATTACTTCGCACTGCTTCCGGTTGTGGAACAGATAGTATCCACTCATGGCGTGGACAGTATTACTGCAGCATACTCAATGATGATCGGTAATGTTATTGGTACATTTATCAGTCCATTTTCACCGGCACTGTGGCTTGCTGTAGGACTTGCAGGCATTGAGATGGGACGCTACATACGCTACGCATTCTGGTGGATATGGGCGTTCAGTATCCTGGCAATGGCAGTAGCATTTATCATGGGAATTATTTAAGATTTAAATTTCAACCAGTATTGAACTGAAAAAAGTTCAGTACTGGTTTTTTATTACAGTAATTTTTTTCTAAGGAGAATAATTAAGGTAAGTTTGATAAAGTAAAAATAATAACGAAATACCTGCACGATTCCGATTAGTACCAACTTGGTCAAATTTTCCATTAATTGTTTATTCACAGATACTTTTTATCACGTATAATAAACAGACATGATTATTAATGGAGAGAAGACTAAATGAGTATTATATTCGGGTTTTTAATTTTTATAGCAGTTATTTCTACAGCGGTTTTGTTCGGTCTTGCTATGCATGGACATTGGACTGATAAAGACGACAGCGCATCATTTTGGAAGCCGGTAATTATTTTATTAACCGTCTCCGGTATTCTAATGCTCAACCGTGCGTTGACTATTGAAGGTGCAACGATTAATGAAGCATTCTTGATTTTATGGGTGCTGGTGTCGATTGCGATGTTTATATCAATGGCCTCGAGCCGTTTTTATAATTTGAAGTACAAGCAAAAAGGTAAATTCAGTAAAATTACACGTAATTCATTTATCGTCGGTTTTATCTTGTTTTTACTATTTATATTTACAATGCCCGGTACAAACGTGGAGGAAGGCGCAGCTGCAGTTGAAACGGAAACTGTAAAGACAGCTCAAGAAATTTCCGAAGATAATGAAGCGAATCCAGAAGATGCTAAACAGGCAGAGGAAGAACGCTTAGCTGCTGAGAAAGAAAAACAGGCAGCGGAGAAAAAAGCTGAAGAAGAACAGGCTCAAGCTGAAAAAGAAGCTAAAGAAAAAGCAGAAGCTGAAAAACAGGCTGAAGAAGAGTCTTCTGCAATGGAAGGCCTTACGGCGGTAGAACTTTATCGTGTAGTGGATGGTGATACTGTTCATGTAATCGACAGCGACAACAACATGCTGAAGCTGCGACTTTTGCTAATTGATACACCGGAAACGGTGCATCCGAACAAGCCTGTAGAAGCGTTCGGACCTGAGGCGTCAGCGAGAATGACGGAGCTGATGAACAGCGCAGAAGAGTTACACATTGAGTACGATAAAGGTGCCGAGACGGATCATTACGGCAGACATCTAGTGTATTTGTATGCTGACGGTGTGAGTGTGCATAAAGTGATGCTGGAAGAAGGACTCGCGAGAGTCGGCTATATTTATGAACAGCAGCGTTACCTTGCAGATTTCCGTGAAAAAGAACAGTATGCTAAAAATAATCAGCTGGGCATATGGTCAATTCCCGGTTACGTGAACGAAGCCGGAGAAGGTTTTAACAGTGAAGAGGAAGCTGTGGTGGAAACAGTTCCTGAATCCAATAGAAATCAAGGTACAGCGCCGGAAGCTCGGGGTTCTTACAACTTCGCAAACTGTGCTGAATTAAAAACTGAATTCCCTGACGGAGTAGCCAGTGATCATCCCGCATACCAGCCTAAAATGGACAGAGACAAAGATAATTGGGCGTGTGAGAGTTAAAATTATTTGATAATTGGGTTGGCTTATTGGTCTGACCATGGTATATTAAGAGTGTAGTTTTTAAGTCAAAGTTTAAATAGTTTCTATTCATATTCTGAAAAAACTCTTTTAAATGTTTAAAACTGCAAAAATAACACGTGCATAAGCACAAGGAGGTTTTTTCAATGAATGAAGGAACTGTGAAATGGTTTAACGGAGAAAAAGGTTTTGGTTTCATCGAGCAAGAAGCAGGAGACGACGTGTTCGTACACTTCTCAGCTATCCAAGGTGAAGGATACAAAACTTTAGAAGAAGGTCAAAAAGTTACTTTTGAAATCGAAGAAGGACAACGCGGACCACAAGCTGTCAACGTTGAAACTGTTTAATAAATAGTTTAATTTTTTAAAAGACACCTCCGGGTGTCTTTTTTTGTTTTCTATATTTATATGCTTACTTGGATAAGGAATAGATTTATGATGATTGTGTGCGATTTTGAATCCCCTGCCTGTAAGACGCTGTTGCGAGCAAAGGAGATGTGTTCCTCTGCCTGAGACTCTTATTTTTACCCCAATCTCGTCATTGTCATTATCACAGTGACGGGGCAGGACCTCAATCTCGTCATTGTCACTATTACAGTGACGGGGCAGGACCCCAATCTCGTCATT
>DONT01000009.1:0-5921 GCA_003513765.1 Jeotgalicoccus sp. | reverse complement strand
TCATTGTCATTATCACAGTGACGAGGGAGAGGCTTTCTTGATAATATTTCAAAAAAATAAACGTAATAAAAACACAAAAAACCCGAAACCATTGAATAATGATTTCGGGTCTTCCAAAGAGCTTATCTTGAGTAGAATTCAACGATTAACTGTTCGTTAATGTCGGCATTTAATTCACTGCGTTCCGGCAGTCTGTCGAAAGTAACTTCTAAGCTATCTTTGTTGAATGTCAGGTACTCAGGTGTGAAGTTGCTTAGTTCAACAGCTTCAGCGATGATATCAAGGTTACGTGATTTTTCACGAACTCCGATAACCTGTCCTGGTTTAACGATGAATGAAGGGATGTCTACACGTTTGCCATCCACAGTAATGTGACCGTGGTTAACTAACTGACGTGCTTGACGCTGTGTGCGAGCAAGACCTGAAGCACGAACTATTGCATCTAATCTAGTCGCTAGTAAGATCATGAAGTTCTCACCGTGAACACCTTTCATTTTACCTGAACGGTCGAATAATGTACGGAATTGACGTTCGTTAATGCCATACATGTAACGAAGTTTTTGTTTCTCCTGTAACTGTTTACCATACTCTGATAATTTAATTCTTTGTGTTGGACCGTGTGGACCCGGCGGGTACGGACGACGTTCCAATTCTTTACCTGTGCCAGTTAGGGAAATTCCTAAACGACGTGATTTTTTCCAAATTGAACCTGTAAAACGAGCCATATTAGCTCCTCCTTATGTTTTATTAATATATGCAAAAAACAATCATAAGGGAATAGTCTCCTGCGAGGGCATACGATTTAAAGTGCCTTCGCCTCATAGCATTGGTTACGCAGCACACCAACCGCGGGGACCGCATACTTACTCGCAATGACTATCCGCTACTTATACTGTTCATTTACACAATAGCTTATTTTACATCTTAAAGTAATGAAAGTCAACGTTAAATATAGTTTATTAATGTATCGGCGAATGCTTTCAGGCCGATGCGGTCTTCTTCAGTAAAACGATCGTAAATCGGTGCATCGATATCAAGTACGCCGATGCCTTTGCCGTCTTTATACAGTGGTACAACAATTTCTGATTTACTGTTGGCATCACAGGCAATGTGGCCCGGGAATTCATTCACGTCATCAACGATAAAAATATCGTTGCCGCGGAATGCTGTGCCGCACACGCCTTTGCCGTTTTCAATGCGTACACATGCAGGCAGTCCCTGGAAGGGTCCGAGTACTAATTCATTTGAACTTTCTTCATATAAATAGAAACCGACCCAGTTAATATCTTTCAGGAAAAAATTTAACAATGCCGATGCGTTCGACAGATTTGCAATTCTGTCTGTCTCATCTTCGATAAGGCTCTTCAGCATTTTATTCAGTGTTTCGTAATCTTTTATTTCTGTATTAGTGAACATATTATGCCTCCATGTTTTTATGTATATTGTTGATTTTAAAGAATTATACATTTATATGTTTTGCAACGCAACGATTTGAGCTATAATTGAGTATATATCTAGGAGGTAAAGTGTATGTGGGTGTATATATTAATCGCGATTATCATTTTGGTCATCGTGGCAGCAGCAGTACTGCTGTATTTAAGATCTGTAAAAACACAAATGATTGATACTCAATACAGCAGACTGCAT
This sequence comes from Jeotgalicoccus sp., assembly GCA_003513765.1. Classification (GTDB taxonomy): domain Bacteria; phylum Bacillota; class Bacilli; order Staphylococcales; family Salinicoccaceae; genus Jeotgalicoccus. Next base: position 4,274 of record DONT01000009.1, on the reverse strand, counting down.
GAAGTGAATCAGCTTCCATTTAAACTCGATTTGGTGAAATTGAAAAATTATAATCTGCACGGTGAAGCTAAAGTGCTTTATAACAACTGGCAGGATGAATGGAGCGAAACCTTAAATACTCATAGTACACATGCAGAAAATGCACTTGAACAGTCTAAAACAAATGTTGAGCAATTTAAATTTGCCAAAAGTACTAAAAATAATGAACTCGCAGGGGAGAATATCGAGATCATTAAAAATAAGTACGATGAACTGACTGAAGAAGTTGCCAGGTTTGTAAAAGCTGTCGAAGAGGGGAAGCATCAGAATATTGAAAGTGAACGTCTGTACCGCGAAGCGAAACGCGACGTGCTTGCGAACGGACATAAATTCGGAGATGCTAAAAAGCCGCTTGAAGAAGTGATTAAAGCTTATGAACCGGAAGTTGCTAAGTACGAAAAAATGGTCAACGACGGGGATTATCTCCGTGCCAATGAGTTTATCTTCAGTACTTATAACGAGCTCTTAAACTTAAAAGATAACATGGATGAAATTCCAAAACTGATTAAAGAAGTCCAAAAAGAATTGCCGCAGCAGTTCCAGGAACTCCGATACGGCTGCAGAGATTTGCGCGCCAAGGGCTACGATCTTGACCACATTAAAGTGGAAAACAGATTATCAACACTGAAAAGTAATTTAAACCGCGTCGAACCGCTGGTTGCGAAACTGGAGCTTGAAGAAGCGGAATCTATTTTAGACAGTATTCACGATGAGCTTGATGATATGTATGAGCTCGTTGAGCATGAAGTGAATGCGAAGAATAAATTTGACAGCGGTAAGGACGTTATTACCGACGAATTATTTAATGCTAAAGCATTGAACTATACATTGCGCACTGAAATCGATTATATTAAAGAGCAGTATCATATCGATGAGTCTGATGTTCAAAAAGTAATGAACTATGAAAATGAGATTGAAAATCTGATTACGATTTACAGCGATATGATTAATGAAACTGAAAAAAATACGACACGCTACAGTGCAATTGTGGATAATATCGATTACTTAAAAAATAATGCACATACGATTCATGAAGAACAAAACAGCATTCAGGAACATCTGGTTAACCTGAGAGAAGATGATGCAGAAGCGCGTGAAAATCTGCGCTACGTTAACGACCGTAAAGAAAAAGTTTACCGTGAACTGATGTCGTCGAACCTGGTAACCTTACCTGAGCAGTTTATCGTTATGAAACATGAAATTGAAGTGAATATTAGAGAAGTTGAAAATTACTTCAGCCGGCGTCCGCTGAATGTTGAATATGTTAAAGCGAAGGTAAATGATACTGTGCTGATGATGAACAAGTTTGAACAGGAAGCATATGCGGTGATGAGAGATTCACAGCTGACGGAACTGATGATTCAGTACGGCAACAGATTCCGCAGTACGGATGCGGATTTAAATGCTCACTTAAACGAAGCTGAACGGCTGTTTAAAGAAAACCGCTACAAGCGTGCGCTGGACGTTGCGAAAGATGCAGTGGAAAGTGCAGAACCGGGCAGTGCAGCGAAGATAGAAAAACAATTTGATAATAATTAACAAAATGACTTAGGATATGTCATATCCTAAGTCATTTTATGTGAGAGGTGAATCAGGATGATATATTTTGATAATGCAGCGACGACAGCACCTTATAAAGAGGCGCTGGAGGCATATATTACAGCAAATGAGAAATACTTTTATAACACAGCAAGTATTCATCAGAGCGGCAAAGATGCAGCGAGACTGCTTGAAGCGGCGCGCGTGCAAATACTGGAATTGATGGATTTGAAAAAATACGATTTGGTCTTTACGTCAAGTGCGACAGAAAGTAATAACATTGCGATCCAGAGCATGCTGAAGAAAAAGAAACAATTCGGCACAACAATATTAACGAGTGAACTCGAACATCCGAGTATCGTTAACGTCCTTGAAGAAATGAAAAAGGACGGCTTTACGGTTAAATATATAAATACGAAGGCTGACGGAACAGTAGATCTCGAGCATTTGAAAACACTGCTGAACAGCGACGTAGTCTTCGTTACGGTAATGGCACTGAATAATATAATCGGCAGTGTGCAGCCGATAAAAGAAATTACCCGTATGCTGAAAGATTATCCAAAAATCCATTTCCATGTCGATGCGACACAGGCAATCGGCAAAGCGGATCTGGATTACAATGGTGTCGATACAATCAGTATTTCCGCTCATAAGTTTAACGGCGTTAAAGGTATCGGCGGACTGTTTGTGAGAGACATCGCAACACTTCGGGCTGTACAGTACGGCGGGGGACATGAATATAATATCAGAAGCGGCACGGTAAACTTGCCGGGTATTGTCGCAATGGCTAAAGCACTCCGTCTGACACTTGGTGAAGCGCGTGAAGTGAATAAACGCCTGAACCGGTTTAATAAAAAAATAAGAGACGCTGTTAAAGATTTAAAAGCTGTTTATCTGCAGCCTGAAGCGGCACCTTATATCGTTAATATGTCCTACGCCGGAGCTAAAGGTGAAGTAGTGGTTAATGCATTGTCAAAACGCGGTATCGCAGTATCAACAACGAGTGCCTGCGCATCGAAACTCGCAACCTTAAACGAAACGCTTCTTGCATTAAACAATGAAGATAAAATTATCGAAGGCAGCATCCGTATCTCAATGGGACGGAATACAGCTGAAGAAGATGTCAATAAATTGATTACAGCATTACAAGAGGTTTATGAAGAATTAGGAGATGTACTGAAATGAAATTTGACCACATATTAATCCGCTACGGAGAACTGACGCTGAAAACGAAAAACAGAAAAATGTTTGTGAATGCGCTGAGAGCCCGTATGCTAAAAGCGTTGAAACAGTATGACGTGCAGATTAAAGCGAATCGCGACCGTGCTTATATTGTTTTAAACGAAGAAGACCCGCATGAAATCATTGATAAATTAACAAACATCAGCGGAATTTTAAGTATGTCACCTGTCGTCAGACTTGAAAAGACAGACGAAGCAATGAAGGAAACAGCACTTAAATTTGCGCATGAAATTGAAGCAGACCGTTCATTTAAGATCGAAGTGAAACGCGCAGACAAGCAGTATCATCTGGACACATACGGTGTGCAGCAGCTGCTCGGAGATCACGTGACAATGAATACATCACACCTTACAGTAAATGTGAAAAAACCGGATTATAAAATACTTGCGGAAATTAGACCCGATGCAATTTACATGTACTATGAAACGATTAAAGGCCTCGGCGGCCTGCCGCTTGGTACAGGCGGCAAAGCACTGTTAATGCTGTCAGGCGGCATCGATTCACCGGTCGCAGGCATCGATATTATGCGCCGCGGAGTGGAAATCGAAGCGATTCATTTCCATTCACCGCCGTATACGAGTCCCGAGGCGACAGACAAAGTTAAAGCACTTGTCGACATTATGAGTGAAAGAACAGGCTACGATATTAAACTTCATATCGTGCCGTTTACAGAATTGCAGACGACACTATATGACCGCATTCCGGACAATCTGTCAATGACATCAACACGACGCGTTATGCTCCGTATTGCAGAGAAATTAACGATGCAGATCGGCGGAGAAGCAGTCGTTAACGGTGAGAACTTAGGCCAGGTAGCATCGCAGACACTGACAAGTATGTTTGCGATAAATGAAGTGACAACACTGCCGGTGTTACGTCCGTTACTCACTTTAGAGAAAAACGATATTGTTAAAATGGCGAAAAAAATGGGTACGTACGAAACATCAATTCTGCCATTTGAAGACTGCTGTACAATATTTAAACCAAAAGCACCGAAGACTAAACCATCATTAGAATCGGTGAAGAAATTTGAGGATGTCGTCGATTTTGAACCGATGATCGACAAAGCGATGGAAAATATTGAAGTATATATGCCTTCTAAAAAAGAAGATACTAAAGAAGAATTCAGCGATCTGCTGTAGAAATATGATTGCCTCCGGGAGTTTAACTTTCGGAGGTTTTATTATATAGTTGGGAATTAAGTACGGGGGTAAAGTGGAGGGATTTAATGAAAAGCTTAGGGTTTTTATGTTTGCTTGTTGTCATTCTTTTATTTGTGACACTGGCACTTGATTTACATAATTTTGGTCTGCTGACATACGGTCTGGGATTTAGCTTAACAATATTAAGTATATTTTTCTTTAAAGCATCGGTTGAAGCTGGCCAGAAATAGGTGATATATACTGCTATATGAAGTTGATTCACAACGGTGAACCGCCGTTGTGAACCGAGAG
>DONT01000011.1 GCA_003513765.1 Jeotgalicoccus sp. | reverse complement strand
TTGTTTCATAGAACTCCGCAGCGATTAGAAATTCAATGAGCTTGTTTCACAGGAACCCAAATTAATAACCGAACAGCAAAACCGCTCAAAATCTCACCAAACGAGATTTCAAGCGGCTTATAAATCTTTATCCTCAATGACATTACTTTTTTCTTCTGACGGATATAACAACTTCGTCTTCGCCGAACATACGGCGGCATATTTTTCGTGCATCGATTTGATCACGGGCACAAATTTTCTGCGTCGCAATTCTGTTATCTTTTTCCACAGTTATTTCAAATCGTTTCGTACCGCATCTCATAAATTCTCATCCTTGCTAATTTTTCTAGAATGGTCCCCAATTTATGAAGTAAGCAATAATCAGGAACACAGCACCTAAACCATACCATATTAATAAGAGCGGCCAAATAAATTTAATCCAGTCCGTATACTTTATTTTAGCAATAGCGAGTGCAGCCATAAAATATCCTGAAGTTGGATAGAAGATATTTGAGAATCCGTCCCCAAACTGGAATGCGAGAACTGCAGTCTGTCTTGTCATATCTGTTAAATCAACAAGGCCGACCATAATCGGCATTGTTGCCGCCGCCTGCCCGCTTCCGGATGGAATTAAGAAGTTAAGCAGACCCTGGGTCACCATCATAGCTACCGGTACAAATGTTTCCGGAATCATTGTTACAATAATGCTTAAGCCGTAGACAACGGTATCTAAGATAGCTCCGTCTTCAAGAACTACGGAAATAGCGCGTGCAACCCCGACGATTAATGCACCGAGAACAATATTCTGAATACCTTCATTCATTGCTTCAGCAATACCTGAAGGCTTAAGACCGGCAACTAGTCCGCTGACAATACCTGCGAATAAGTAGAAACCGGCAAGTTCGGTAAAGTACCATTGATACTGGAAAATACCAAATAGCATAAATCCTAGTGCAAGAATAAAGATACCAGTACCTACATAAGTGCGTGTGCTGAGTTCAGGAGCGTCAGTTTCATCTTTAATAAACTGAGAATTGTCCACATTATCAGTAATTAAAGTTTTGGAAGGGTCTTTCTGAACTTTTTTAATATAAAAGATGATAAACAGTATACCGACGGCAAGCATTACTGCCAGGATAATTAAACGGAAACCGATTCCCGAATAAAGAGGCAGCTCTGCAATTGTCTGCGCTGTTCCTAGGTTAGCCGGTGCTGTAATTGCGACAGCGAAACCGACAACTGTAGCCATTAAGACAGTACCGGTGGCAGCCATACGGTCATAGCCAAGCCGTAAAAATAAAGGAAGCAGAGCAGGTAAGAATATCAGTGATGATTCTATATTACCCGTCAGTGCTACAAATAGTGCTAAAGGAATAACTATTGTCGGAATGATCAGCATTCCTTTATTGCCAAATGACCGGATCAGGAAATTGAGTATTACATCAATAATGCCTGCTTTCTCAATAACTCTGAATAGAGCACCGATTGCCATAATACCGAAGATGATAGCAACCGTCTGTTCAACACCTCTCGGTATTGCTGTCATAAATTCCAGAATGCCCACCGGTGTTTGTTCAGCATAGCTGAATGTGTCCGGGATTATTACTGAGCGGCCGTCAACTTCTTCTCTATCATAAGAACCCGCGGGCACTATGTAAGTGGCTATTACAGATAAAGTAATTAAGGTAAAGAGTATTACGTAAATGTGGGGCATAACAAATTTGCGTTTTGATTTACTTTCGTTCATTCATAAAACCCTCCCGAATTATTTGATTTAAAGTAATTTATTGCATAAATGCCATTATACACAAAATATTCAGAAATATTGATGTAAATTAAATTTAGGTTGGTTATTTCATAAAAAATATAAAAATACGAAATTAATTTTCTATATAATAAAAAGTCCCCATTATTAGCAGGGACTTTTAAGTGATAATTTATTTCTCTCTGATCTCATACGCATATTTCAGCTGATTTATAATCATAATAAGTCCGATGATTACAATACTGAAAATTTGAGATTCTGACGTGACAAATGAATAGAAAATCATAAAGATGAGAGCAAAGAACAGCATAGTGCTGGTCAGTGTCCACGAGCGGTATAGTGCTTTCGCCATAATGAATATCTCACCTTCATCTGAAGCGGCAAACAATTTCTCTGCGTATTTTTTATCGGAAATTTCCGGTAAATCTTTATCCGGATAGATAATATTAACCAGTGCTGATGCCTGGAAACTCATAAACATTGAAACGAACACCAATACTATCGTCAGCGCGACAAGCCAAGGGCTTTCTGCAGCTAAGGCTTGAATTGCAAGTGCCATAAGTGACAATACTAATGGTACTGCTGTGGCAACTGTAACAACATTGAATGTATTATAGCTGTATACATCAAAGTCATCGTCATCTACTTTTCTATTATTATCTTTAGTCATTTTAATCAGTTTTTTGCGGCGTATAAATGCATATACAAGCAGTGCAGCAGCGAGTACAATCATTACGATACTCAGCCAGAAGTAGATAGTTTCCAATAAGCCCTCCGAATTTCTTCCGTAAAGCAGTTCCAGTGTCAGATAACCTGCGGCAAAACCGATTGCGGCATACAGCAGCATTTTTAATAAGAATTTCATTTATAACTCCTCCTCATCGAATATAAAAATATTCTCGATCGGTTCGTTAAATATCTTAGCCATTCGTTTTGCAATTAACAGCGATGGAATATACTCTTCGCGTTCGATTAAGCTGATTGTCTGCCGTGATACTTTAGCAAGTTTTGAGAGCTGGGTCTGGTTTAAACTGTCCCTGGCGCGCAGTTCACGCAATCTTGTTTTCATAGCTTCACCTTCGCTTCTTTTTTAGATACATATATATTCTGTATTTATAATGTAACACTTATTTGTCTTTTTGACAACTTTACTTGTCAAAAATATAAGTATACTAGTCAAGAAGATAAAAAACATAATATTGTTGATTTAACATCAATGCTTACTCTAATTAAAAGTTTATAATGGATAAGATATAAATTTGAATGAAGTCGATAACCGAGAAGGGGTAATCTAATGTTTTTAGCATGGAATGAAATGATAAGAAATAAGCTGAAGTTCAGTTTAATTATCGGAGTCCTTGTGATGATCAGCTACCTGCTGTTTCTGTTATCAGGGCTGGCGAGCGGTTTGATGGATTTGAACAGAGAAGCTGTCGATCAATGGGAAGCAGATGCAATCATTTTAAATGATGAAGCCAACCAGACAATTCAGCAGTCTATGATAGCTGAAGATGATGTCGAAGGTCTGTTTGAAGAACAGGCAACATTGAAACAGCATTCAGTTATTGCATCAAACGGCGATATTGAAGAGAATGCTTTTGTTTTTGGAATAGAAGAAGACTCATTCCTGCTGCCGGAACTCACAGAGGGTGAACAAGCTGAAATAGAAAATGAAGTCGTGGCAGACTATTCATTAAAAGAAACGGGCTTTGAAGTCGGTGATGAGCTGACATTATCAAACAGCGATGAAGTACTGACTTTGACAGGCTTTACGGAAAGTGCTAAATACAGTGCATCATCAATATTATTTACGGATAATAAAACAATCGAAAAACTTAATCCGATGCTGAGTGAAGATATCATTAATGCACTGGTTGTTCGTGATGCTGACTGGCAAAATACTGAAGTTAATGATGAACTTGAAGCGCTGGAAATTGAGGAGTTTATAGAGAGTCTCCCAGGCTATACTGCTCAAAACTTAACGCTGAACTTTATGATTATTTTCCTGTTTATTATTTCAGCAGCAGTAATCGGCATATTCTTATATGTACTGACACTACAGAAAACAAGTCTATTTGGTGTGTTAAAGGCACAGGGCTTTTCAAACGGTTATCTTGCAAGAACGGTACTGGCACAAACATTTATTATTGCAGTAATAGGAACCGTAATCGGCTTGGGATTAACATTCCTGACAGGGCTGTTCCTGCCTCCCGCAGTGCCGATTGAGTTTAATTACTTAACGATGATTATTTATATGGTTGTACTTATTGCAGTTGCGATGCTAGGAAGTTTGTTCTCAGTCATCAGCGTGCGGAAAGTCGATCCGTTAAAAGCAATTGGATAGGAGGAGAAAATAATGCTTAAATTTGAAAATGTTATAAAATCATTCAAAGATGGAGACCAGACGATAGAAGCGGTCAAGAATACATCGATTACTTTTAATAAAGGTGAGTGCATCGCAATTATCGGACCTTCAGGTTCAGGAAAGAGTACTTTTTTAACAATCGCAGGTGCGCTTCAAACGCCGACCGAGGGCGATGTTAAAATTAATGGTCAAAGTATTTCAGGCATGAAGAGTAAAGAACTTGCTAATTTGAGATTGAATGAAATCGGCTTTATTCTGCAGGCAAGCAACCTGGTGCCTTTTCTTTCAGTTAAACAGCAGTTTCAGCTCTTAAAAAAATCTAAAAAAGATGTAATGGCTGACAGCGAACTGGATGAACTATTTGAAAAACTTTCTTTAACGAAAGTGAAAAAACAGCTGCCGAGTGAAATATCAGGCGGCCAGAAACAGCGTGTAGCGATTGCAAAATCATTATATACAAACCCAAGCATTATTCTGGCAGATGAGCCGACAGCATCTTTAGATACAGAGAATGCCTTGAAAGTAATGCAGATTTTAAAAGAAGAAACAGAACAGCGTATGAAGACATGTATTATCGTTACTCATGATGAACGCTTAACTGAGTATTGTGATGCGGTGTATAAAATGACAGATGGTATATTAGAGAAGCAGGATTAACGTAAAAACACATTCTGATTTTTAGAATGTGTTTTTAAATTTTAAGAGGTGAATTATTTGGGACTTGTATATTTAGCAGGTGCAATTATATCTGAAGTTTTTGGTTCAAGCATGATGAAAGTCACCGCAGTTAATAATTCTAAAAAAGCAATTATAGGAATAGTCGCAGGTTATGCGCTGGCATTCTATATGCTGTCACTGGCACTATTAACATTGCCGCTGAGTTTTGCATATGCAGCCTGGAGCGGTGTCGGTACAATGCTCACTGCGATAATCGGCTTTGCGATATTTAAAGAAGAGATCAGACCAGCAACTGTTATCGGAATTATAATTTTAATTATTGGTCTTATTTTAATGAGGGTATAGGAGGTGTTGTAATGAAAGCAGCATTATTTTTAATGGGTGCCATTGTTTTTGAAGTCACCGGGACTACCATGCTGAATTTATCGAACGGCTTCACTAATGTTACTCCGACTGTCATTATGTTTATCTGTTTTGGGCTGTCATTTACATTTTTAATCGGAGCACTTAAAACAATTCCGCTGAGTATCGCTTACAGTGTCTGGGCAGGATTAGGTACTGCGGGCGCAGGACTTATCGGTGTGTTTATATTTAATGAACATCTGTCGGCAGTTAATATTCTAGGACTGTGCGTAATTATTCTCGGTGTGATAGTTATGAACATATCTAAAAAGGAAGATAAAGAAACTGTACAGTAAAAAGGGGCTGAGACATAAACACCTCTAGAATAAATAATCCGTACGTTAGCTTTCCCGGGGCATCGCGTAAGCCTGTAGTCTTACGCTGATGCTATTCCTCAAGGAGTCTAACGTACGGATTTCTTCTCAATTACATATACACTACATTTTCTTCTGAGAACTTATGTCCGAGGCTCTTTTATTATAATTTTAAGATTTCTTCTATATCTTTTTGGACAGATTCAAAATACTGTCTGTCCATTTCCGCAGGTTCACCGTGCTCTGCGATATTTTTTATACTTTTCACTTTGAACTGCCAGCCCGAAAAATCACGTGCAGCATTTTCGAATGCTGCAGGCAGCCGTTCATTAAGAACAAGCTGTGTGTTATCTCTATCACCATCAAGCAGAATTTCTACTTCGCCTTCAGCCCATGCAAAATGAATGAACTTCGGGTTTTCATAACGAAAAATCTCCATATCTTCAAATTCATCATTTTCAAGATCAAAGAGCAGCCGTTCTGTTCCTTTGAACGACAGCTCGGGAAACCACTGCTGAATTCCTTTTGTTGTTCCTAAGTACGCAAAAATATTTTCGGGACTGCTGTCAATTCGGGTAATCACTTTTTGATATATATTATTATCTTTCATATGATACGAAGTCTGCATATTAAATTACCTCTTTATAATTTATTTACAATTTTAATTAGGACGAACTGCAATGGTACTCTGGCCCAGAGCAGAGGTTTTGGTAAATCAATACTGCCGAGCGGCAGTGATCTTTGAGCCATGTAGATATTGGCTGGAAGCACGAGCACCAGGAAACTGTTAATGATTTTTTTAAAAAAATTCCCTGGACGTCTTATTAATAGAAAGAAACTGATAATCAATTCTACCACACCGCTTGCTTTAACGATGAAATCTTTAAACGGTAAATAATGCGGAACGATATTTGTAAAACCCTCTGTACGTGTAAAGTGTGCAACACCTGCAATGCCGAAAACAGCAGCAAGTATGTATCGCATAATAGTCTTCATGCTAATTCCTCTTCTTTCATAAAGTTGATATTTATATTTACCCTGATTAAGCTTTCGATAACTCAATTATTTTGAATAGGTGCTGAGGGCTTTAATTTTTGCATCTTTTCTATGATTTTCGAAGTTAATAAAAAATGCAAAGCAGTGCTTTTCACTATCGGCAGTGATTGCAATTACTTCTGCCGCCCCTTCTTTGCCGTGAGTAATAATAGTGATTATTTCGAGAGAGCTGATACTTTTCTCAGGTACGTTAAAATTTGTATTAAAGTCCTTATTGCATAACTCTGAAACAGTTTGTTTGTTCTTTCCAAAGCTGCCGATCAAAAAATCGCGTATGACTTCTCTTTTAGGTGCATTATTGCACCCGAGGCTGCCGAGAACTGCAAAGTACGGTGAATAAGGCAATATCTCACCTTTATTAAATTTTAAATTAGAGTCTGCCAAAGCCTGTTTAAGAATACTCACAGCCTTAGGACCGATGCCATGAATTTTTAAGAGATTCTTTTCATCGATCTGGCTGAGCTGTTCCAGTTCAGTAATGCCAATGTTAGACAGAGCATTTGCTGCCGGCTTTCCTATATTCGGGATATTCGTCATAAACAATCCTCCATAAATCAAATCATTTTAATAATATTTATCAGAATAAAACAAGCGATAATAAATATAACGACCGCAGATGTTTTATTAATATATCCGGTAATTTTACCATTGCTGTCGAAATCCCCTATTATTCTGCCGAAAAGCACCAGAATCACAAAAGCAATCCATGACACAGCGATACAAGACAAAGTAAATACAACGAGAGCGTTCCCTGTATATGCAGTGGAGTTAGTGCCGATAATACCAGCAGTATCGAGTATAGCGTGCGGATTTAATAAAGAAACAGATAATGCATAGGCAATCTGCTTATACGGTGTGAGTTTTACAGGTGCTTCAGCAGTCTCAGGTTTTGTAAACCATAGTGATATTGCCATGTAGCTTAAGAAGAAAAATCCGATAATATACATTGCGAGCTGCAGCGCCGGAATCGATAAAATAATTAATGAAACACCGGCGACAGAAAGGATGATCAGCAATGTATCGCTGAGTCCGGCAGTTATTACAGCTGGCAGTGCATGAATGAACTTTTTATGATTAGCACCCTGGTTAATTAAAAATACATTTTGAACGCCGGGCGGCAGTATTAATCCTGCTGACAGAATGAAACCGTGCAGAAATGCAGTGAGCATATATTGATTCTCCTGACTGTAAATAAGTAAGTTAAGACTAATGTATTTCCTAAAGACATACAATAGAGAATCCTCAAATTAGTTTGTAAAATATGGAAGCGTTTTCTATAATAGATATAAATGTGTCAGAATAAATTGCAGATGGGGATGGGCAATGTTTAGAATCGTGTTTTTGGAAACGTTTAAAAAAATATACCGTAATAAAAAGAACAGATTAATATTTCTACTGGCATTTCTTGGCATCATACTGTATTCCTTTTTATATTTGCCGAACGTTAATAATCCGCTGACAATTGATGTAGATGAACTCGCTCTTGAAACGGAATCCGCATACGGCATGAAAGAATCGAGGCTTGATTCAGGTGATATTGCCGTCAACAGTTTTACAGGTGTCGATACATACAGTATGGCTAAATATGATTATGAAAATAATTTTATGTTTTATGACGCATTGGAAAAAGGCGATATTTCAAGATTCTTTGAAGTGAAGAGTACAAATTATGTTCCCTTGTTTACCGTGGAAGCGTTAAATGACTATCTGGAGAGGAAGCATGATGGTCAGTTTTTAGAGATGGACTTTGAACGGGCAATGATTAACAGCAGCTTGTCTACACTGTCTGAAATAGATAATCCCACAACCCATGAATTTAACGGTAAAACGGGAATTCAGCAGCTGTATTCATTTTTCTTAACTTACGGACCGCTGATTATATTATTTATCACGGTATTTGTCGCAAGTGAAGTACTGGTCGATGATCGGAAACATCATACTTTAAAAGCGGGACAGCCGCTCGGATGGAGAAAATACATATTCTATCAGTCTGTTTCTATGTTTATGATCATCATGAGTGGCATTGCAGTGTTACTCACGGTGTTTTTCCTGCTCATATCACTGCTTTACGGTTTTGGTGATTTGTCACTGTTAAATACTCATTATGCGTATAACGACGGTTACAGAGCTGCTGAAGAAAACTTCTTTACCGCACCTGTCACCGAATTCATTGTGCAGTCGTTAATTTTAACAGCGATTCTGCTCTATTTATTTATCCGTTTGAATGCTGTGCTCTCATTAATATTCAGACATGACGTTATCGTTATGATTGCAGGATTTGCCATCATCGCATTTAATAGGCTCTACAGCGGCGGCGGTGAAGATAAGTTTTTAGGCATCGGTGCTCATTTATTCCCGCAGAACTATTTTGAGTTTGGAAATATTTTAAGCGGGCGTCAGAACTTTTTAACACTATCAAATAATTTCACATTTGATAACGGACTCATTGTCCTCGCTGTAACGATTATTATTATAGAAATTATACTCGGAATTCTTGCAAGCTTTATGACCCGCCAGAAGTTCGTAAGGCAGGTGGGATAAATGAAGTTATTTAAATGGGATGTTCTTAAAATTATAAGGGACTGGAAAGTGAGGATACTTTTAATATCGCTGTTTCTTTTCCTTGCGAGCTATTCGGCGTTTTACCAGGACCGTTCTATTGTCCTGCCGCTGGAAGAGCTGCGGAGTGAATATGAAGATACGCAGCAAATCTTTCATGCGATACCTCAAAATCATTTTGACTCAGCCGCGGGACAGGAAGTATACGATAAACTTGCGCGCCAGCAAAGTATTATCGGCATGCAGCGGTATATTCTTAGCGAACAGGAGGGAAATACAGTTTCCGGACTCGAGAATGTAGTCAGTGATTATGTTGACCAGGGACTGGAGCTTGCTGAAAACAGACTGTTCTTTTATGAAGCCAATGAATTTGAATCACAGGAGCTGCTGCTGTCATTTATGCCTGCTAAAGCCGATATTGAAAATGATTTTAAATTTTTAACATATCTGAAAGAGAATAATGTCGACATTGACTGGAATCCGCTGTCACCGTCACTTGTGCTGTTTAATTTAGTAAATATCGTTGCAGGTATCTTTATCTTTATTATTGCTGCGATATTCGGTGCTGACCGGTTCAGCCGTGATCAGGAATTCAACTGGAGTATTTCCCAGGGAATACCGTATTCCTGGGCACATCAGTGGAGACAGCGAACTTTTATCAGCTGGGGACTGATATGGCTCATCACAATCGCTGGCATCTCTGTCTCGTATTTATTCAGCACACTCTTTACAGACAGCGGCACACTTAATTACCCTGTACCGCTTTACAGCGGCGAAGAAACGGTATATATCAGCATAATGCAGTACGTTATTTTAGCGTTACTTCTCACGATGGCCTTGAGCTATATTATTGTTAAGCTGTCGACAGGACTGTCATGGGTTTTCAGAAATATCTATCTGACAATTACTATAGTAACGGCAGTATTTTATCTCCCGTATGTCTTTGCACTGACGGGACCTGCTGCAAGCTGGAATCCATTCCTGTATCTGCAGATTATACCTGTATTGGAAGGTTCATGGGAGTCATTAAAAAATGTAACTGTGACGAAGCTGATTATCAGTATTGCGGTATTATATATAATCGTCGAAATCGTGTTTCATTTCATTTTTAAACTGATACCGACACGAACAGGCAAGCTCGAAAGGAGAAGGAACTAATGTCATTGGAAGTCAAAAATTTAACGATAAATTACGGGACTAAAACGGTGCTGAAGGACGTAAATTTTAATATACCGGATAATACGATTATCGGTCTGGTTGCTCCAAACGGTACAGGGAAAACGACGTTATTTAATGCGATTATACGATTTATTCCGATTAATACCGGAGAAATTTTAATCGATGGTATCGCCTATAAAAATACGACAAAGGATGTCAAAGAGCTGCACAATAAAATTACATTCTTTCCGGACCAGGCGGAGCTGTATGAAGATTTTTCAGGCGTTGAGCATATAGAAATGTACCGGGATATATGGAATCCTAAAAGCAGTAATATAGAGGAAGTCATCCGGAGGCTGAACATGGAGGACTATGTGAGAAATAAGGTGAAAACTTATTCCCTCGGTATGAGACAGCGATTATGTTTTGCGATGATGATTGCTGCAGATACGAAGATTATGTTTATGGATGAAATTATGAACGGGCTGGATCCGGTGAACGTTGAGCTGGTAAGCTCGGTGCTGCAGGAAATAAAAGCGGACGGCAAGATTATTATTGTCGCATCTCATCTGCTGGAAAACCTGGATGACTATGCAGATCAGATTTATTTTTTAAATGAACAAAGTATATATTACACATACATCCGGGAGAAATCTCACAGAGATTACGTTAAAGGTTATATCTCCGAAGACAATTTAAAATCTATCGGGCCTCTCAAAGAGGGGACATTATATTTGGCAGGTGACCGTATATGTATTCCTGCTGACAACATGAAAGAGGACGAAGTGTTTAAGATGATGAGCACATTGAAGAAATTCAGTTCTGCTGAAGTGTCGCTCGGTGCATTGGGTACTCATGAACATTATCTGCGTATTTATAAAGGAGAGAGAAGTTATGAAACGGTTTAGCGTACTGTCTCTCTTTGTACTGCTGTTAATGGGCTGCAGTTTTAACGGTATTATGAGCGAATCGTATGATGGTAAGAAAATAACGGCCGACGAAGAAGCGGTTGAATTATATGAAAAAGAAAATCTTTTAAAAACAGAAGGGCTGGAATCCCGTTATGCTTTTTTGAACAGTGATACAGTATTTCAAGGTCCTAGTGACGGCGGAACAGAGATAACGCTGTCTCCAGGTCAATATGTCACAGGAGAAGACATTGAACCGGGACGTTACAGTGCAGCGACAGAAGAGGCATCTGCCATCGTAGTATATGATGAAAACGGAGATAGATTACTGGAAACAGCATTAAACACTTTCAACACCAGCGCTGTTTTGGAGCTGCAGGAAGGTTATCTTGTTGAATACGTTACAAGAAGGGGCTCCATCGATTTAATACCATCGGAAGAAAAATACGACACGATGATTCCAGCCGGCATTCATACTGTCGGAGAACATCTTGAGGCGGGAACGTACAGCCTCTTAACAAAAGAATTACCTGTCAGACGTTTAAACTCAGAAGACGATATATACATGAATCCGGCTGGACTGGGTTCAGTCAGTTTATCCAGTACGGATGTTGAAATAGATACAGAATCGGGTATTAAAGTAGAGCTTCACGAGGGTGATACTATCGTTTCAGAACATCCTGTTGTACTTGAAAAGGACTAGCGATTGAACTTTTACTCTGGGATACTTGTTCACAAGAATAAATAAACAAATTGGGAGTTGTAATTATGTCTGCTCATAATCAGACGAGAACAGAACTTGATAATACGATGTCTAAACGGTTTATATGGGCAATTGCTTACGGATCATCAATCGGCTGGGGCGCATTTATTTTACCAGGGGACTGGCTGATTTCATCAGGAACACTTGGAGCGGCACTTGGGATTACTATCGGTGGATTACTGATGCTGATTATCGCTGTAGGCTACGGTGCACTGACGGCTAAGTTCCCTGTGTCCGGTGGAGAATTTGCATTTACATACGCCGGTTTCGGCAAGTTCAGTGCATTTATCGCGTCTTGGTTTTTAGTATTAGGTTACATATGTGTCGTTGCCCTGAATGCCAGTGCATTCAGTCTGCTGTTTAAATTTGTACTTCCTGACTTTTTAGAAGTCGGATACTTATATACGATTGCAGGATGGGACGTCTACATCATGGAAGTCATACTGTCTTCTGCCATACTTATAATATTCGCTTTAATCAGTATGAAGGGCTCAGGTTTGTCTGGAAATCTGCAGTTTATATTCTGTCTGTTCATGGCGTTTGTAGTAGCAGGATTATTCGTCGTATCATTTTTCACTGGAGAATTTTCATTCCAAAATGCAAAACCGCTGTTTAATGAAGAAGCGGGAATCTGGACATCGATTATTTTAATCGTTGCGATAGCGCCGTGGATGTATGTCGGGTTTGATAACATTCCTCAGGCAGCGGAAGAATTTAAATTCAGTCCTGATAAAACGTTTAAACTCATCGTTTTCGGTATTATTGCATCTGTTATAACTTATGTCGCAATGATATTAGTCACAGCTTGGATTTATCCGGATCAGAACTCTATGGACGGGGCAGTCTGGGTGACAGGATCTGTTATTCAGTCGTCGATGGGAACTATCGGGATAGTGTTCCTGGCATTTGCGATTTCTTTCGGTGTATTTACAGGTCTTAATGGATTCTACATGTCTTCTTCAAGACTAATTTTTGCAATGGGACGTGCGAACTTTGTACCGACTATATTTGCCAAAGTTCATAAGAAAAATAAAACACCGCATTATGCAGTGCTCTTCGTAATGCTTGTATGTCTGATTGCACCATGGCTCGGCAGAACAGCATTGAGCTGGATTGTAGACATGTCATCTGTCGGCGTGTCAGTCGCATTCCTTGCTACAAGTGCAGTGACAGTTAAGTTTTTCAGTACTAAAGAACACAGAAATATCATCTATGTAATATTGGGAGCACTCGGTGTCGTTATTTCACTTGTATTCCTGGTACTGCTGTTATTCCCGGGCTCACCGGCAGCACTGACAGCACCGTCATACTATGCACTTCTCGCTTGGATAATACTCGGTATGGTGTTCCTTGCGACAAAATACAAATCATTAAAATCAATGTCTAAAGAAGAACTGGATTATATGATTCTAAATAAAACAAGAGAAGAAGCAATGCATGAAAGAAAATAAGACGGGTAAAGAATAATATAATATATTATTCGGAGCTGATATTATGTTGAAACTGAAACGAGTATATGATGGTGTCTCACAGCAGGATGGTAAACGTATTTTAGTGGATGGTGTCTGGCCGCGGGGTATTAAGAAGGAAGATTTAGAACATGATGAGTGGTATAAAGATATCGCGCCGTCGGCTGATTTAAGAAAATGGTTTGACCATGATGCTGATAAATGGGAAGAGTTCAAAAAGAAATATAAAAAAGAACTGAAAAATCAAAAAGAGCTGGTCGATAAAATTAAAGAAGATGCAGATGGTCACAACGTCACATTATTATATGCGGCAAAGGAGACAGAGCATAATCAGGCAGTGGTTATAAAAGAATACATTGATGGAAAATAAAAAGACGGCAGCTGCCGTCTTTTTTATATTTTTAACTTTCCTCTGAAACCGCGAGCACCGTAATACGAATCAGCACCGTTATGATACAGAAATACTGTGTTATAGCGTTTGTCACAGAACAATGCTCCGCCGAGAACTCTAATGTCAGATGGTGTATCGACCCAGCTTGATGACTTAAGATCGAAGTCCCCGAACTGCTGCAGGTGTCTGTAATCTTCTTCAGTCAGCATATCGATACCAATTTCCTTGGCTAAATCAACAGCTGAGTTTTCAGGTTTATATTTCTTTCTGGCTTCAAGTGCAGCTCTGTCGTAACACACACTGCGTCGTCCTTTAGGGCTTTCTTTTGCACAGTCCACAAAGTAAAGATCGCCCTTAAAATCGATAACGTCAGGTTCGCCTTCAGTTGATTCCATATTGTGAAGTGCAGCAAGCTGTTTATCAGTTAATTTAGCTGCAATATCTTCAAAAGAGAAGTCTTCGTGACGTTCCTTATGGGTATTAAATCGGGACTCAAGAGCATTAAGTAATTCTTCTTTTTCTGCTTTAGTAAGTTTCTTCTTCAATGTCATTGTACAACCTCCGATTATCTTATTTAATTTAATAGTACCATGGTAAACTATACTGATAAACATATTTTACAGAACGGGGAAAGACGATGATAGTAACAACGAGCGGACGATATAATCAACATACATTGCAGAAAGCGAAGAATATCGCCATGCGTTACGAACTTATCTTAATAATGCGTAAAAAGCGCTCTGTCAAAGAGATTAAGGAACGTTATATGGACGATGTATTAGTAGTTGGAAACGACGGAATCAGCATTATGCCGCTGTCAGGTGATGATACTGTAAAATACCATCCGAACTTCTCAATGGTCCGTGGCAAAAGGTTATTAAATAATGAGAATGATGCTTTAGTAGATGCAGCAGAATTGAAGCCCGGGATGTCATTTTTAGACTGTACAATGGGACTCGCGGCTGATAGTGTAATCGCAAGTCTGGCGGTTGGACCTTCAGGCCGAGTGACGGCATTAGAACAAAGCTTTATATTATATTTACTGGCAAAAGAAGGACTCGCATCATACGATACTAATATAGAAATGATAAACGATGCAATGCGGGCTATTGAAACAGTGTATCAAAATCATACAGCTTACTTAGAAAAATTACCGGATAACAGTTTTGATATCGTCTACTTTGATCCAATGTTTGATGAAGAAATCACCGATTCACAAAGCTTAAGATTAATAACAGAGGTGACTCATACTGAAACATTGTCACAAAAAGCGATAGACGAGGCGAAACGTGTCGCAGCAAAAAAAGTAGTGCTGAAAGATCATTTCAGAAGCAGCAGATTTGAACAATTCGGCTTTATGCAGCAAGTGAGAAAAACGAGTAAAGTTCATTACGGTGTTATCAAGACAGATTCTGAAGTTGACTAGCAGAAAAAATTCTTTTATAGTGTAAATAACTGAATAAGAAGTTCTCTAGGGTTCCGTTAAAATATTTAAGTCTGGACCGAGAGAGAACGCTGGGACGAGTCCCAGTACACGGAAGGACAAAAGCCTGGGAGAGTAACGAAAGTTATTCTTCCGGGCTTTTTTAATTCTCAATTCTTATAAATTTAAAAATAGGAGTTTAATTTATGTGGTTATTAGTTATTATTGCAGCGATGTTTGAAATCGGCTGGGCAACAGGACTGAAGTACGCAGACACTGGATTTGAATGGGTACTCACAGTGCTTGCAATTGTCGTCAGTTTTGGGCTGCTCGTATATGTCTCGACGAAAATGCCGGCAAGTACAGTATATGCTGTATTCGTAGGCATCGGAGCAGTAGGCACGGTGCTGGTTGATATAATTGTCTTTGGCGGTGAGTTCAATATTGGAATTATTATATTTGTAGCGCTGCTTGTATTCGGAGTTATTGGACTTAAGACTGTGACAGATCACGAGGAGGGTGCTAAATGAGCTGGTTTATACTAATATTGGCAGGACTAATGGAAGTCGCAGGGGTAACAGGGATGTCTTTAATCGGTCAGGGTAAAAAACTGAGCGGCTGGCTGACACTCCTCATCGGATTCCCAATCAGTCTGGCACTGCTCGGCATAGCGATGGAGACCATTCCTTTAGGTGTGGCATACGCGGTGTGGACAGGCATTGGAACAGTCGGCAGCGCATTAATTGGAATTATCTTTTATAAAGAATCAGCGAGTTATAAACGCGTGATGTATTTATCATTAATCATCATTGCGGTAATCGGCCTGCGCCTGGTAACGGGATAAAAAACAGGTTTCACATGAAACATCGTAAACGGCATAAAAATCCGTATGCATAAATTATATGCATACGGATTTTTAATCAGTCTTGTTTAAATACGCTTGTACTGTGTTTAGGCTGTACGCGTGATTTTGGATCGTAAGACGATTTAGCGTATGAAATTGCCACCGGTGCTTCACCGAAGCCTGTTGCTATCAGTTTAACTTTTCCTTCAAACGTCGTGATATCGCCTGCAGCAAAGATGCCGGGGATATTCGTTTCCATGTGAGGGTTAACTTTTATTGAGTTTTTCTCAAGGTCAAGGCCCCATTCTTTTAATGGTCCAAGTGACGAGATATTACCGAAGTTAACAATCAGCTGGTCTGCTTTAATTACTTCTTCTGTACCGTCTTTTGCTGTCAGTACAAGTTCTTCCATCTGGCCGTTGTCACCTTTAATTTCAGTAACATTCAGTGATGTTTTAACATTAACAGGAGAGTCCATGACCTGCTGAACGCTTGTTTCATGTGCTGTAAAGCGTTCACGTCGGTGTACCAGTGTGACTGATTTAGCAAGTTCCTGAAGCATCAATGACCAGTCGAGAGCTGAGTCTCCGCCGCCGAGTACGACAACGTCCTGATCTCTGAATTTCTCAAGGTCTTTAACTGCATATTGCAGTGAAGTGCCTTCAAAATCTGCTTCGTTATCCAAACCGATTTTACGAGGCTGGAAAGCACCGACTCCTGCAGTGATTAAAATTGTTCTTGTAAGGTATTCACCTTTATCAGTTTTCAAAACAAAGTGGTCGTCTTCGCGCTCGTACGATTGAACTGTTTCTCCGAGGTGGAGTTCAGGTTCAGCATACTGCGCCTGTGTCACCAGATTAGATACTAAATCTTTAGCTAGGATTTTTGGGAAGCCGCCCACGTCGTAAATATATTTATCCGGATATAATTCCATTAATTGTCCGCCAAGCTCAGGCAGACTATCTATTAGTCTTACAGACATTTGTCTCATACCTGCATAAAACGTAGAGAATAATCCAGTAGGTCCCCCACCGATTATCGTTACATCTACAATTTCGTCTTTCATGAATATAACCCTCCAGTAATATACGAAAAATGTTTTTATATTTTCATTCCATTAAACATTATTACACAAGAAGGGCTGAAAATAAAAGTGTTTGGCATGCTGTAACGTCGCTGTAATGCGTAATTCAGACTTTCGAATGACGTTATGCTCTGCGCGGGTCGCGCCAGAAAAACACTGTAATAAGAAAACCGATGACAAGAACTATCGCACTGAAGTAGTAAGGATAGTCCAGATTCATATCGAACAGTATACCTGCGATAACGGGTCCGATTACATTGGCGAGCGACGTAAAGAACGAGTTCATCCCGCCGGCAAAGCCCTGGTTATTGCCCGCGATGTGCGACAGGAACGTAGTCACTGCTGGACGTATCAGATCAAAACCGATGAAGATAATAAACGCAATTGCCATAACGCCCCAGTATGATTCTAAAAATGTAATGGCAAAAACGAGTATTGCGGTATAGATAATAGATACTCTGATAATATTCAGTTCACCGTAACGCCGGGTCAGCGGTTCGAATAAGACAATCTGTGCAAATGTACCGATAATTGCACCGCCTGCAATTGCGATTGCAATATCAGCCGGTGTAAATCCAAGTTTGCGGTCGAAGTATAAACTGAAGAAGGATTCGAATGCCGCAAGACCAAATGACGAAACAAAGATAACAAGAAAGGCAATGAAAAATATTGGCGTAAAGATTTTTCTAAAGTTACTCGTTGTCACTTCAGTCTTATCAGCAGCGACTTCAGTAACTTTTTCAGGTTCATGTAACATAAAGACAGATAAAACCGCGCTGATTAAACCGAGCGCCGCGGCAATGAAAAACGGCAGCCGTGTGGCAATTTCAGCCAGCACGCCGCCGATACCCGGTCCGATAATGAAACCGAAGTTAATTGCGGCAGTCATATAGCCGAGTGACCGTGCCCGATTCTTATTAGTTGTAATGTCGACAATGAATGCAGTAACCGCCGGCATAATAAATGCACCGGCCAAACCGCCGAGCATGCGGGAAAGAAAGAGCACCTCAATCGTTTTTCCTAAACCGAATAATAGTTCTGAAAATGCAAAAATAAACAGTCCGATAACGATAATGATTTTACGGCCGAACTTGTCTGCTGCACGTCCGGTAAATGGCGAAAAGATTAATTGGGTAAAAGCAAAGGCAGCAGTTAAATAACCGACACCGGCACCGCTGATATTCAGTTCGTTCATTATTGACGGCATAACAGGTATTACAATACTTATCCCTAGAAAAACCAGGAAAATACTGCTATATAATAAATAGAGTTGATATTTTTTCTTCATTTTAAGTGTCACCTTCTTAGAATTCTGCATATGTTAAGATATATACTACACTTGAAAATAGGAAAATAATAGTAAGAAATAGATGAATTGAGGTGGTTTTTTGGCAGAACATAATCACAATCAACACCACGACCATGCTCATGGTGCGAATAAAAAGGCGCTCACAATAAGTTTAATTTTAATAGCATCCTTTATGATTGTAGAAATCATCGGGGGAGTGCTGACAAACAGTCTCGCCCTCTTGAGTGACGCTGGCCATATGCTGAGTGATGCAATCTCTCTTGCTGTTGCATTGGCTGCTTTTAAAATGGGTGAAAAAGCTGCGGACTCTGCCCGGACATTCGGTTACCGGAGATTTGAAATACTGGCGGCTGTATTTAATGGCGTAACATTGATTGTTATTGCTGTGTTTATCGTAGTGGAAGCTGCAGGACGTTTTGTAAATCCTCCGGAAGTCGCAACGACTGGAATGCTTATCATTGCTGCCTTAGGACTTATCATAAATATAATCGTAGCTAAAATATTAATGTCAGGTGATACTCACGATAATTTGAATATGAAAGGTGCGCTGCTGCATGTGTTTGGCGATTTACTCGGTTCAGTCGCAGCGATAGTTGCAGCCTTGTCCATTATGTTTTTCGGATGGGGCTTTATGGATCCGCTGGCGAGTGTTATCGTGGCAATTTTAATTGCCGTCAGCGCCTTTAGAATACTGCGTCAATCGTTAAATGTCTTAATGGAAGGTGTGCCGGAAAATATAGATGTCGACACTGTCATTAATACAATTAATAATATTGAAGGTGTCGAAGATGCACATCATCTGCATGTCTGGAGTATTTCGAGCGGTATGAATGCCATGAGTATACACGTAGTGGTCAATGGAACACTCAACGTTCATGAAACGCAAAAAATTATTCACCGTATAGATGAGAAGATGAAATATGAAAATATTGAGCATGTCACTGTTCAGGTAGAATGCAAACACCATGAGCACGATGATGAACTGCTGTGCAATTAAATGCTTAAGCCCTGAACAGCAATGTTCAGGGCTTTTTTGTTATTATAGATTTAAGACAAATATATAGGAGATGATAATGTGAAAGAGATTCATACGCAGTATTCACAGAACAGCAAGGGACATTATGTACCGGGGATGATACATAATGATACTTTATATATTTCCGGACAGTTATCTTTAGATCTTGAGACCGGTAAAATAGTTGAGGGCGGTATTGCTGCTGAAACTAAAAGAGCGCTTCAGAATATGGAGTTAGTATTGGACGAAGCAGGCTTAACGAAAGAAGATATAGTCATGGTCAGATTATATACATCGGATGTTGAGAATTGGGATATCATTAATGATGAATACAGCAAGTACTTCGGCAACCACAAACCTGCTCGTGCGGTTGTGCCGACGCGAGAACTCCATTACGGCTGTCTGGTAGAAATTGAAGCTGTCGCAGCGGTAAAATAATCATATACATAAGGGGATATAGTTATGAATTATAAAGAAATAGATACACCTGCATTATTAATTGATGAAACTGTACTGAATAAAAATCTTAAATATATGAGCGATTATGCAGCGGCACAAAAAGTTAAACTGCGTCCGCACACGAAAACACATAAGATGCCTCATCTGGCACTGAAGCAGACTGCACAAGGTGCAGAAGGCATCACTGTCGCCAAAGTCGGTGAAGCAGAAATAATGGCTGTATACGGGCTGGACGATATTTTTATCGCCAATCAGATTGTCGGAAAACAAAAGCTTGAACGAATTAAGAAACTGGCAGAAAAGATTAATATTTCATTCGGTGTGGACAGCATTCATCATATAGAAGAAATTGATGAAGTGTTTGAGGGCGCTGGTAAAAAAGCACAGGTGCTGATTGAAATTGAAGTCGGTGAAGAACGTTCCGGCATTATTGAAGAAATAGACTATAAACTGTTATTAAACAGTATCCGTGCAGCTAAGAATGTTGAGTTAAAAGGTATATTCTCACACGACGGCCACACCTACAAAGCTGTCGATAAAGATGACTGCTATGATTTATTCATGACAGCAACAACGCGCACACTGCATTTCGCAAACGTTGCTAGAGATATGGATTTTGAAGTTGAAACAGTAAGCATCGGTTCAACTCCGCCGTTTATGTTCGGTTTTGATATTCCTGAAGGAATTACTGAAATTAGACCTGGAACATATATTTTGATGGATGGCTCACAATCCAATGCTATTGATTCATATGCGCATTCGGCAGCGAGCGTGCTGACTACTATCATTAGTAAACCGACAGCGGAACGTGTCATTACAGACGTTGGTGCAAAAGGACTGACAGCGCAATCCCGCAGCAAAGGACTGACAACGACAGAAGGTTTCGGTAAAATCAAGGAATTTGAAGGCGTTCATGTACATGGAGTATTTGATGAACATGCGATTATCTATAATCAGGAATTCAGTAAAAAAGTAAGTATTGGCGATAAAGTGCGAATTATCCCGAATCACATATGTCCGGTGTCTAACCTTTATCATAAAGCATATCTCGTTAATAACGATGAAGTCGTTAAAGAAATTGAGATTGCAGCACAGGGGAAACTTCAATAAATATAAAAAAATGTCCGGGTGATTTTAAATCACCCGGACATTTTTAAGCATTACACTCCGCGAGGTTTATCCTCGTCAGCATATGCTTCAAGATCTTCCTGATATTCTTCAAGAGAACTTTCTTTATAGTTTTTCATACGCTCTTTATCCGGAGTAATGGATAAGCCTAAATATTTACGTTCGTTATTTGCATCTTTATAAAAAGCAATCATCATTAGGATGACAACCACACTAAACGGCAATGCTGCGATAATCGCTGCAGATTGCAGTGCATTTAATCCGGTTTCCCCGCCCGCAGCCAATAACGTAAAGGCAATAGCAGAAAGTGCGATTCCCCATACAAGTTTAGTTTTTCCTGACGGAGTGAGATTACCGTGGGATGTCTGCATACCGAGAACAAATGTTGCAGAGTCCGCAGATGTAATAAAGAATGATGATACTAATAAAATAGCGAGCAACGATAATATCGTGCCCATCGGCAGCTCATTAAATATAGCAAAGAGCTGAACTTCGGTTGCCATATTAAATATTTCAGGGTTTTCAATACCAGTGGAAATACCTGTTATTCCGAATACACTGAACCAGATAATTCCAATCACAGTCGGTACCATTAAAACCGCAATAATAAATTCTCTGACCGTACGGCCTTTAGATACACGAGCAATAAATATCCCTACGAAAGGACTCCAGCTCATCCACCAGCCCCAGTAATAAATTGTCCATGAACTCAGCCACTCTGTTTTTTGTGCATTTAATGGTGCAACGTCAAAGCTGTTATACAGGAATGAGCTTAAATAACCGCCCGTTCCTGTTGTCATAACGTTCAGAATAAGCATTGTCGGTCCGACAACCAGAATAATAGCGAAAAGAAGGCCTGCAAGAATCATGTTTAAGTTACTTAAATACTGGATTCCTTTACTGAGACCGCTCCATGCACTGATTAGAAACAGTACTGTAACTATAGAGATAATAATACCTTGAGACATAAGGCCGACAGGTATACCGAATAAGTAGTTTAATCCGCCGTTAATCTGCATCGCACCGATACCGAGAGAAACAGCAACACCGATTACTGTTGCGAAGACTGCAAGTACGTCAACCACAATACCGAGCCATCCATCAACAAGATTGCCGAATAACGGGCGCAGTGTTTTAGAAAGTAATCCAACTTCTCCTTTTCTAAAACTGGAATATGCAAGTGCTAAAGCGACGACACCATATATAGCCCAGGCATGAATTCCATAATGAAGAAAAGTTGAGCGCATTGATTCCGCCAGAGCTTCTGTCGTCCCGGGATCTGCTGTAGGTGGTGTCATAAAGTGAGCCATAGGCTCTCCCGCGCCGTAAAATACAAGGCCGATTCCCATACCGGCACTGAACAGCATTGTAATCCAGGAAATAGTGCTGAACTCCGGCTTATCATCAGGCTGACCTAATTTAAGTTTACCAATGGGACTGAATACAAGAAAAACACAAAAGAATACGATTATAGTAACAAGTATCATGTAGTACCAGCCAAAATAAGTAGTTACCCATCCTGAAATAGAACCTGAAATTTCACCGAATTTGTCGGGGAAAATCGCTCCTATTATAACTAGCAATCCTACGATGATTGCTGCGAACACGAAAACATATGATATTTTATTTGACTTCTCAGACGATGACGAATGATTTGTCATTGCTTCACTCCTTAGTAAGATTTTTGGCACAACGTCTAAATAATAACAATCTACTCTTGACAGTTCAACACCAAACTCCTAAGTATAAGTTATTTTAGCGATAAGTAATACTTTATACATAGCCATATAGAAGATAAATAAACAAAAAAAGAGATAAAATCAATAGTGATTTTATCTCTTTAATTTTTTAAGAAGATTTATTAGTCAGCAATTCTGCTGATGTATATAAAGTCTGTACTGCGGGCATCATACTGTCTTCATTTACATCGAACTTTTCATTATGATGTCCTGCCGCGAGATCAGTACCGAAAATGCAGTAAGACGCCTGGCCGCCCTGCTCCTGAACTCGGTTAATGAAAAATGTTGCATCTTCACTGCCGCTCGGCTTGTTTTCTTCGAGCTCGGTAACGAGATTCTCACAGCCGGCTGCTTCGGCGAGTACCTTGGCAAGTTCAGTTGATCCTTTGGCACTCTTTCCTTCACCGACAGTTTCAATTGTGTAATCCACCTGAAACATTTGTGCTGCACCCTGAATAATAGATTCGGCATACTGTTTCATATAATCATTCAGTTCGCTTGTCGTGCCTCTCGTTTCGATTTTAAGACTGGCACTGTCTGCGATAACATTACGTCCGCTCCCCGCGTGCAGTTCACCGACATTAATACGGGTTGCACCGCCGGAATGACGGGGAATTGCATTTAAGTTAATGACAGCATTGGCAGCAGCAAGCATGGCATTTTTACCTTCTTCCGGCTGTCCGCCGGCATGCGATGACACACCTTTAAATGATACATCGAGTTTAGTCGTGGCAAGAAAGCCGTTATTTGAAGCGAGGAAATGATTGAATGGCACGCCGGTGCCGATGTGTGATGCGATAAAGAAATCAGCATCATCAACGACACCTGCCTCAACCATCGAACGTGCGCCTCGGGTACCTTCTTCAGCCGGCTGGAATAATATTTTAATAGTTCCTTTTAACTCAGCTTTATTCTCCATTAAGAGAGTAGCAAGACCGAGACCGATTGACGTGTGAACATCATGGCCGCAAGCGTGCATTTCATTATTTACGGAGCGGAATCCTTCCTGCAGAGGGAAGTGGCTACTATCCTCTGATTCATAGATTGGCAAAGCATCCATATCAACTCGGAAAACGACAACCGGTCCGTCAATACCTGTGTCGAGAGTAGCAACAATACCAGTATAGCCGTCAGCAACTTTATCGAGATACTCTATGACAGCACCGTTCTCTTTAGCCCAGTTATAATGAGCTGCTGTCTCTTCCTGAGTCGGTTTTCCCATTGTGAATTCGGGATTCATTACTTCTCTGCCGATTTTAATATCGTAGCCGAGCTTGTTCAGTTCAGCAGCAACTATGGTTGATGTGCGCATTTCCAAAAATCCAAGTTCCGGGTGCTGATGGAAATCCCTGCGCCAGTTTATGAGCTGTGTGTGTAATGACACGTTAAATCATCTCCAGGTTAAATTATTGTACTCTGTCTTCTAAGAACGTATATACTCCCGGTCCGAGCGGTAATCCTGTGAAGTAGAACACTCCAAGCAGAATAATCCATGCAAGCAGGAATATTAATGAGTACGGCAGCATGATCGACATGTAAGTACCGATACTTGCGTTTTTATCGTAACGCTTCATAAACGCAAGTATAATAACCATATACGGGAAGAGAGGTGTAACGATGTTAATGGACGAGTCTGCAATACGGTAAGCGGCCTGTGTAAATGCAGGGTCATAGCCGAGCTGCATAAACATCGGTACAAAGATCGGCGCTTCAATTGCCCATTTCGCAGAACCCGAAGTAATCAGGAAGTTCAGCAGTGCTGTAAACAGCACATAACCGATGATCAGTCCAAGACCTGTAAATTCAACAGATTCAAGGAACTCTGCCCCGTTTACTGCAAGCCATGTACCAAGGTTACTCCAGTTGAAGTAAGCGATAAACTGTGCGATTGCGAATACGAGAACAATATAGCCGGCCATATCTTTAATGGACTCGGTCATATAATACGTCGCATCTTTTGTCGATTTAATTTTTCCTGTTGTAATACCGAATGCCACACCGATTAAAATAAAGAAGATAAGTATAATCGGTACGATGCCGTCGATGAATGGTGACGGAATAATACCGCCATCTTCATTTGTCAGCGGGCTGTTTGGCATAAGAATAACCGCGACGATAGTTCCCCAGTAAACAACACCGGTAACGACTGCAGCGATAAGTCCTTTTTTAGCATTAGGAAGTTCTTCAGCGTTTTCATCTTCAAGACTTTCGCCTTTATATTTACCGAGACGCGGCTCGATAAAGCGTGAAGTAATCAGTCCACCGATGATTGTCAGCATGAATGTGGAAATGATATTGAAGTACCAGTTATCCACCGGTGTGATAACGATTGTATCGTCAATTAAACGTGCAGCTTCTGTAGAAATACCAGATAAGAGTACATCTGTTCCGGCAATAAATAAGTTGGCAGTGAAACCGGCACCGGCACCGGCAAAACCTGCAGCAAGTCCGGCAAGCGGATGTCTGCCTAATTTATAGAATACAAGTGCGCCTAGTGGGGGAACAATTACCGCGGCAGCATCTGATGCGAGGTTCCCCATAATACCGACGAATACTACTGTATATGTAACGAGAAATGGCGGTGACTTTAAGATTGTTTTACGGATCGCATAATCGAGCAGTCCGACTTTCTCAGCGAGTCCAATACCGAGCATCATAGACAGAACAAGTCCAAGCGGAGCAAAACCTGTAAAGTTGTCGAGCATAGAAGTCAGTATGAACTGCAATCCTGCAGCTGAAACTAAACTGTTAATCGGCAGTTCTTCGCCGTTGCCCGGATGTATTACTGAGGCGTCAAACAGGCTTGCAATCCATGAGATTACAATAATTAGAAATGCGAGCCCAAGGAATAATGCGAACGGGTCCGGAAGCTTATTTCCAACACGCTCTACGATATCCAGAAATTTTTGGAAAAAACCTTTCTTCTGTGTTTTATCTGTCAATGAAAACCCTCCCAAATTTATTTACTTTATTTATTCTGATGTACACTTTTAAAAGTATAAACAGGATATTAAGAGTTTACATAAATTTCAGTCAATTGTCTATACTGTTTTTTCGACACATCTGATAAATGATTTTAATATACTTATAGAAGGGTTTTCATTATACTGATAAATATAGAAGGTAACGGCAGACAGTAGGAGGCAGACCATGAAGATAGCATATATCGTTGACAGTACTGCAAGTTTATCAGATGAACTGGCGGACCGTTCAGATGTATTCCAGGTACATTTATCTGTAACGTTTAAAGATGGATCAATTTTTAAAGATACAACGGATGAAGCGGCGCTAAAATCATTTTATCAGCGTCTTTCAACAGAGAAGGAAATTCCAAAGTCATCACAGCCGCAGGTCGGCGAGTATTACGAAGTTGTCGACGAGATAATTTCAAAAGGATACGATACAGTTATTGCTATTCATATCGGTAAAGGCATCAGCGGAACGTATCAAAGTGCCGAAATGGTTTTAAATGAATATAAAGAAGAAGGAAAGTTAAATTATCACCTAATAGATTCTAATGGCACATCATTTATTATAGAGCATCTTCTCGAGCAGACAATCGAGCAGATTGAAAAAGGAATTTCAATTGAACAAACTGTACAGAAAATCGAAAAACTCGTTGAAGATACTCAAATCTATTTAGTAGTCGATGATCTGAACTATCTGGTTAGAGGCGGCAGACTCGGAGCAGGCAGTGCGTTTATCGGCAGTCTGTTTAAAATTAAGCCCATCGTTTATTTTGCGGACGACGGTAATGTGAAGCCTTTTGATAAAGTGCGTACAAACAGCCGTGTGGTTAAGCTGTGGGAATCACTTATCGAAGAGGCCATGGATAAGTTCAACGGCAAGATTAAAATTGCGATTGCCCATGGTAACATTGCGGAAGAAGCGCATCAGATCAGAAAGAAATTTGAAAATATGTATCCCGGTATCAGCTGCCGTGTCGGTTATTTAACACCTGCACTCGGTGTGCACGGCGGTCCCGGCAGCAAGGGTCTCGGCATCCTGCCATATATATAAAATGAAAATGGCAGAGCTCCTATATTAAATAGGAGCTCTTTTTATTACTGAAAATGAGGTGGAGCAGATGAGTGAGAGAAAACTGATGAAAGATTACTTCGATATAGATCTTGCCAGACATTATGCAAAAGATATCAGTAAAATATATCCCGAATTTAAGGCTGAGGCATTTATCAGCAGCACTGCAGCAGAAATTGCTGACGGACGCATGTCTGAACGGATTCAAGTGTTCAGCGAACAGCTCAGGAAGTATTTGCCGGATGATTATACTGAAGCAACGAATATTATTATAGAAGTACTTGGTCTGGAAAACGATAGATTTTATTTTCCGTTTGAAGAAATGTATTACTACAGAGCGCTGTCGAAGTTTGTCGAAACCTACGGGCTCGATAATTTTGAACAGTCGATGAAAATAATAGAAGAAATTACGAAACGTGATACAGCTGAATTTGCAATACGTCCATTTATACGTGAGGATTACGATAAAGTTGAAGCGGTTTTCCAAAAATGGGAGAGAAGTGACAATGCTCATTTAAGAAGACTGGTGACAGAAGGAACAAGACCGCGCCTGCCGTGGGCGAAAAAGCTTCCTTTTTTAAGAGGTAATATACAAGAAAATTTCAGACTGCTGAAACCATTCCTAGATGATCCGTCGAGATACGTTGAAAAATCGGTAGCGAATCATTTAAACGATATATCGAAGTATTATCCAGAAGAAGTAATATCATTTCTGAAAGAGAACATTAATGAAACTTCTCCTTTTATTGTAAGAAGAGCACTCAGAACACTGAAGAAGCTTGAGAATGAGCAGGCACTTCGATTACTTCAACTATTAAAATAATGAAACTGCTTTTTAATCATCCTTTAATTATTGCTTAACTGTCCCTTAGTTCGTCCGGGATATACTATGAGTAACAAATAAAACAAACCGCACAAAAACAGCGGAAAAATAATTGGAGGATGATTGGAATGAAAATCAACAAAAATCTTTTACTTGGCGGCGTATTAACATCGGCATTAGTTTTAGGAGCATGCGGTTCAAATGTAAGTGCAGACGATATGGAATGGAAAACAGAAGAGCACAACGGTTCGGTAACAGTAAAAGATAATATTGAAACAGTATCAGGAACAACAGCACAGGAAGCAGTCGATAAAGCACTGAAAGAGTTTGACGGCACAGTTACAGATGTGGAATACGATGAAGATGACGGCGTATACTACTATGATATAGAAATTGAAAATGGCGATGAAGATTTTGAAGTGAAACTGAATGCAGAAGACTTAAGCATTATTGAACAAGATCTTGACAGTGGCGACGATGACGACAGAGATGACGCACGTGCTGATGAAGAATCTGACGATGACGATAACGATAACGAAGTACAGGCATCAGAGAAGAACAGCAAACAGACAAACGACACCAACGGGAGCACAAAACTTGCTGAAGCATTCAAAGATGACAAATCAGCTGAAGCTATCGAAGCGGCACAAGAGGTATTCGACGGTATTTTAGAAGAAATCAGCTATGAAGAAGATGACGGCGTCTATTACTACGAAGTAAAACTTGCAAATAAAAAAGAAGAGTATGAAGTGAAACTTAAAGCAGATGATCTGTCTGTACTTGAAGAAGAACTCGAAAGTGATAATAACGAACGCGGATTCAAACGTCTGGAAGCAGCACAGGATGAGAGAATTATCTCTCTGAAACAGGCAAAAGAAACAGCAGCAGAAGCTGTAAGCGGTAAGATTGATGAGTGGGACTATGATGTGGACGATTTTAAGTATGAATTTGAAATCGGTGACTACGAGGTAAAAATCAATGCGAAGACAGGCGATGTAACAGAAATCGATGACTAATATTATAACGCCCTCCGGGGCGTTTGTTTTTATCTTGTTAAATCGAGAGACTGCGTTGGACATGGTATAATTACAATAATAAATGAATATTGTGAGGCGATATCATGGAGAAGATACTAATAGTGGAAGATGATGAGAAAATTGCGCGCGTCATTCAGCTTGAATTGGAATTTGAAGACTATGAAGTCGATATTGCATATACAGGAAAAGAGGCACTGGAGAAATATGAAACGGGTGACTTTTCTTTAATTCTGCTGGATGTCATGATTCCGGAACTGAGTGGTTTGGAAGTGCTGAGAAGAGTCAGACAAAAAAATCAGGAAATTAAAATAATAATGCTTACAGCAAGAGATGCTGTTATGGATAAAGTAAGCGGTCTTGACTCGGGCGCCAACGACTATATGACGAAACCTTTTGAAGTTGAAGAACTGCTCGCGAGAATTCGTGTGCATTTAAAATCAGCATCGGCGGGTGAAGTGAAAACTGAAAGTATTAAGCACCGTCATCTGGAGATTAAACCGCTGGCCCGGGAAGTATACAGCAATGGTGAACCTGTCTATTTAACTCAGAAAGAATACGATGTGCTGCTCTACTTAATAAACAATAAAAACCAGGCACTGTCCCGCGATCAGATCATCGATGCAGTGTGGGGATATGACTACTTTGGCGATACGAATACTGTGGACGTTTACGTGCGGTATATTCGTAAAAAGCTCGATACAGAAAAACCATCACTTATTTCCAGTGTGCGCGGCATTGGTTATATTATAAAGGATTAATTTATGAAACTTGGAACGAAAATACAGCTGTATACGACGGTAATGATCGCCATCGTTGTGATACTGACTAATTTACTGATTTACTTTTCCTATAAACATTATTCGCTGGAAGCGGAAATGGGGCAGCTCGAAAACCGCGGAAATAATATTATTACCGAAATTCAAGAGGCAGAGGAGAGCGGTATCAGCGGTGAGACTGTTCTGCAGTATTTCTCACTGTCGGACGGCTATATTACAATGCTGAATGAACAGGAAGAACATATCGTCAGAATTGCGACCGAAGAAAGCTATCTGGAACTCGTCAAACCATACAGCACGTCTCAATATACGGATTCAGCATCGTTTAACGGCGAGAACTTTGTCATGGTGTCCATGCCGGTTATTTGGGAAAACGGTGAAGTTCACAGTTTGCAAATATATGAGAATGTATATTTTTTATATGATACATACAATATATTAAAGTGGATTTTAATCATCTCAACAATCATTCTGCTGGTACTGGTTTTCATCTTAAATCAATTTATTACAAATCTGATAACGAATCCCATTAAGCAGCTTGTCAGAAGAATGAACGATACAGAAAACGTGCGCCTTTATAAAACGATACCGGTCAGCAGATCGGATACGCTTGAACTGAAGATGCTGACTGATTCGTACAACGATATGATGCTGACTTTAAAAGCACATGATGATAACCAGCAGGCATTTATAATGAATGCATCTCATGAATTAAAAACACCGCTGACAGTAATCAGTTCATATGCGAGAATGCTGGAACGCTTCGGTAAAACTCGTGAAGATCTGCTTGATGAAGGAATAACTGCAATATCCGAAGAAACAACGCGCATGAAATATCTGACAGAGCAGTTCCTGAGTTTCACAAAAGTAACGCATAGCGATACAAACGCTGAGAAGGAGCACGTCCCTGCAGTGAAGCTGATTGAGAGCGTTGCATCGAGACTTGAAAAAGTATTTAAACGCAAGATTAATATTGATTCAGGCGGTACGAACCCATATGTCTATGTTCATCCGCCCGCATTTGAACAGCTGCTGCGTATATTCCTGGATAATGCATATAAGTACAGCACTGACGATATAGATGTCAGTGTCGATGAAACAGGAAAGTCGGTCACTGTTGAGGTGACTGATTACGGAATCGGTATTCCAAAAGGAGATTTAAACGAAATTTTCACCCGTTTTTACCGTGTGGATAAAGCCCGAACGAGAAAAACCGGCGGTTCCGGTCTCGGTTTATCAATAGCGAAACAGCTGGCGGAAAATAATGACATAGATATATCAGTGAAAAGTACAGTTAACGAGGGAACGACATTTACATTAACGATGAAAAAGGAGGCTGACAATGGCGAAGCGGAGTAAATTTCTGATCGCGCTGGGAGGACTGCTTGCAGGTATTGTTATCGGTGTTTTATGGGTCTCATTAAATCAGCAGGACTTTATTTCTGAAGATGAAGCACGTGCTGTAGTTACAGAACGTTACGGCGGCTCTGTTGAATCAGTATCATTGTCTGATGACGACCGCTACTTCATCATTAACTTAAAAGGAAAATCAGCAACACACAGTGTTACTGTGGACCGGGAAGATTCGAGTGTTCAGGGAATAAAGACAGTTGCGGAACATAAAAAACCTGCTGAAGAAGACACCGGAAAAGAGCAGGATAAGAAAGACAAAGAGAAAGCAGAGGCAGAAAAAGAGAAGAAAGATAAAAAGAGCTCTGAGGAACAGCCTGCAGAAAATACGAAGCTGACAGTTGAAGATGCTGTTGAAATTGCAGCAGCAGAAGTCGGCGGAATCAATGTATACTCGACGTGGAGCGGTGAAGGCAGCGCACGTGAGTACTATATTCTTCAGCTAATCGATGACGACGATGAAGGTGCTCTGATTGCAATTAACAGTGTTACCGGCAACGTTAATAAGGTTATATGGCTGGAAATTGATGAGGATTATTCAGAAATTGAACAGCTCGTATATGAAGCAGCGGAATACGCCAATTTGTATGACGGCAGGTATATCGAATATGACGATGATTATTTTGAAGACTAGGTAAATTCGTTGACACTAAAGATTATAAGTTATATAATTTGATGGATTTGAACCCCCTTGAGGAGTAGTAATATCATGACAAGAATGGAAGAAAGTCTAAAAGCATTTGTCGGTATTAAAAGAACAAATGACATTTTAGAGAAGTTAGTTAAGAACGATGCACAGCAGTATGGACTGAATATCAGCGAGTTTGCAGTTATGGAACTTTTATATAATAAAGGCCCCCAGCAGATTAACCGCATTCAGGAACGGATATTGATTGCAAACTCAAGTACTACTTATATACTGGATAAATTACAGCAAAAAGGCTATATTATCCGGAAACGTGATGAGAATGACAGACGCAGTATGAAAGCAGCATTGACTGAAGAAGGCGAAAGTCTTATCGCACGGATTTTCCCTGCACACAGTGAACTTCTGGCAGGTTTATTTACTGCTTTAAGTGACGAAGAACTGAGTGCTTTCAGAGAAATGTTAAAAAAAATCAGTGCCAGTGCGCACAACAGCTAATTAAAAATAAGGGGTTTATTAAGCGGTGCATAAATGTGTACTGCTTTTTTTATATTCTAAACTGTTCTATAGTAAGAATAATATCAAAATGAAAGAATGTGTAAGTATGTTGGAACGATTAGACAAGAATGAATTTGAGCGATTATATGCATTGATGGACGAGTCGTTCCCACCTGCGGAAATAAGGGATTTTAAAGGACAGCAGATGCTGCTGGATAAGCCGGACTATAACGTGTATGTATTGCGTGAAAATGGCGAGATATTGGCGTTCTTTGCAGAATGGGTTAATAAAAAATACCGCTTCGTAGAGCATCTTGCTGTTAATGAAAAGTACCGGTCGCAGGGCCTCGGCTCAAAAACACTTCAGGCGTATAACGCCCTGAGCAGTAAACCTGTAATCCTTGAAGTAGAACCTCCGGAAGATGAGATACAGAGACGGCGCATAAAATTTTATGAAAGAAACGGGTTCCATTTATCCTCTTACAGTTATATTCAGCCTGTCATTAACGAGGGACATGAACAAGTGCCGCTAGTGCTGATGACTTATCCGGAGCTGCTTGACAATGACACGCTCGCAGAAGTCAAAAACTGGCTGGATCAGACTGTTTATAAATCGTAAGTAAAATTTTACCGGGGGAATGGGAATGGATTATATAGAACGGGGAACAAAAAGTTATAAACAGACTGCACTTGCTTTTTTCGCCGCAGGATTTAATACATTTGCAATTCTTTATGTAGTACAGCCAATTTTACCTGATTTAACGGAGTATTACGGCGTCACACCGACGGCAGCGAGTGTATCGCTTTCTGTAACAACGTTCACGCTGGCGGTCAGTATGCTTATTTTTGGTTCCATTTCAGAAGCGGTGGGCAGGAAGAACATCATGATTGTCTCAATGCTGACCGCCTCGTTATTATGTATATTGACGGCCTTCAGCCCGACATTCGGTTCGCTGATTGTCATGAGGGCACTGCAGGGAATCGCACTTGCCGGATTGCCGTCTATTGCAATGGCGTATCTAGGAGAAGAAATTCATCCGCGCAGTCTGCCAGGAGCAATGGGTTTATACATAAGCGGTAATGCGCTCGGAGCAGTATTTGGACGTGTTTTAGCAGGTGTTGCTGCAGGATTATGGGGATGGCAGTATGGTCTGATTGGTGTGGGTATTGTCAGCCTGATTGCTACACTTATTTTCTGGTACGCGCTGTCTCCGTCAAAACATTTCGTAAAAAGAGAATTCAACATTAAAGATTTGTTTAAATCATTGACAGAGCATTTGAAAAACCCGCTGCTGCTTATTTTATTTTTAATGGGCTTTCTGCTTCTCGGAACGAACGTCTCTCTTTATAACTATGTCTCATTCGTACTGATTGAAGGTTTTAATATCAGCCAGACTATTGTCAGCTGGGTATACATGGTCTTTCTCGTCGGCGTACTGAGTTCGATGATTTCAGGGAATCTTGTTTACAAATACGGCAAAGTTATGATGCTGTACGCAGGTATTATTGTGGCCATTACCGGTCTCATTATTGTCTTAATTCCATCGGTATGGACAATCGTTGCGGGATTGATACTATTTACATTTGGATTCTTTATTGCACATTCTCTGACGAGCGGATGGGTAGGCAATATTGCTCACAGCAATAAGGCGCAGGCATCATCTTTGTATCTGTTTTTCTATTACACAGGTTCCAGTGTGGGGGGAACTCTCGCTGGAGTGTTCTGGATGCAGGGCGGCTGGCTTGGGGTGTCCTTGATGAATATAGCTTTCCTGGTATTGTGTTTAACGATGTTCATGCTGTTTTTATATCTTCTGAAACGAAGAATATGGCATTTCAAATAAAAAAAACGCCCCCTGGAGGGCGTTTTTTATCTTATGCAAAATAACCTTTAATTGATTTCACTTCTAAAAATTCTTCTATACCATAATCGCCCCATTCACGGCCGATACCTGACTGCTTGTATCCACCGAACGGCAAAGTGCTCGGTCCGCCGCAATCGTTAATACTAATCGTACCGGCTTCAATGGAACGTGCAACGTGCTGAAGTTTTTCTTTGTCTTTCCCAACGACATAGCCTGCGAGACCGTAAATAGTATCGTTGGCAATACGGATAGCTTCGTCTAAATCATCGTAAGTGATAATGCTCATTACAGGGCCAAAGATTTCTTCCTGTGCAATAGCCATACTGTTATCGACATCTGTGAATATCGTAGGCTTAACAAAGTAGCCTGTTTCCAGACCTTCCGGTTTACCTGTTCCTCCGTAGTAAAGTGTCGCGCCTTCTTCCTGGCCTTTTTCTATATAACTTTGAACCCTGTCGAACTGAGTCTTACTAATAAGCGGTCCAACTTCCATGCCTTCTTCTCTCGGATCACCGACTTTTACAGCCCTGATTTTTTCTGTCAGTTTCTCTAAGAACTGATCTTTTAGTACTGCGGGAACAAGAGTACGGGTCCCTGCTGTACATACCTGTCCTGTATTTCTAACGACTCTGTTTACTGCAGAAGCTGCTGCTTCATCAAGATCTGCATCATCCAGGACGATTAAAGGAGATTTACCGCCAAGTTCCAGAGCTACTTTTTTAAAATCAGCTGCTGCTTTCTCCATAATACTTTTACCTGCACGGCCTGAACCTGTAAATGACATAATACGAACATCAGGATGTTCACTGAGCGGTGTACCAACATTTTCACCATCGCCGTTAACGAGGTTAAAGACACCTTTCGGTACGCCGGCCGCTTCAAAAATCTCCGCTAAAATACAGGCTGTTACCGGTGTTTCCTCACTCGGCTTCAATACTACCGGAGAACCTGCTGCAAATGCCGCTGAAATTTTTAGTGCTGTCTGGTTGGTCGGGAAATTCCACGGTGTAATTAAACCGGCGACTCCGATACTTTCTTTAACAATCAGGGCATCATCGCGCTGTTCTTCAAATTCAAATGTATCCAGCGTCTCTGCAGCAGTTCTGAAATGATTCAAACCTGCAGTATAATGAGAGTTTTCTGAAACGGTGAGCGGTGAGCCGAGCTCATTAGTAATCGTCTCAATTAAATCATCTTTTCGTTTCTCATATTCATCAGCAATACGTTCAAGCATCGATTGACGTTCTTTAACCGGGGTCTTACGGAAATCCAAGTATACGTTATGTGCCGCAGCAACAGCTTTATCGACATCTTCCCTGTTGCCGTTCGCGACAGTCGCAAATACTTCTTCCGTCGCAGGATTGATTACATCTATTGTTTCACTGCTCGCACTGTTAACCCATTCTCCATTTATAAACTGTTTATTATAATTAACCAAATTGAGTCCCTCCAAATTTTTCATATAGTTTTATTTATCCTTAAAGCTGTTTTTCGAAACAAAAATAATATAAAAAAACCTGAAGAGAATATCTTCAGGTCACTAATTATTTACGGAAAGTTTCAAAGAAACTAAGCGTGTTTAAACCAAATAATTGTAATGCATTTTTACTGCCTTCGTAGCCATGTCCTGCTTTCAGGTGTTTTAAAATTGCTACACCAAGTACTCCGTTAATCATTAAAGTTCCAAGACGTGTAAATGTTTTGCCGAGGAATGACAGAATCAGGAAAATTGAGCCGATCGCTTCAAAATAGCCTGCGATTTTCATCTGGTCATTGTTGACATTGAATTCTGATTCGAATTCTTCACCCATATTACCTTCAGCTTTAATCTTATCGAGACCGCCTTCGATGACTTTCGATCCAACATATAAATTAACTAGATATTTTAACATTACGGTACCTCCTGCTAAATAATTTAAAAAACTTCACAATTACTATTATATCCCCAGTTTAGCATAGAATTAAACATAAAATTCCAATAGTTAAAATTGACTTAAAAAAAATCATGTGGTAACTTAACTTCATTGTGTTTTTTGTGAAAGGCTTTTCATATAACCATTATATAGATAAACATTTGGGGGTTTTGACAATTGACGAGCTGATAGGTATTGGTCTGCTGCTGGTTATTTTATTATTTTTCACTTTATTTACACACTTTGCACCTTACGGAGCGAAAGTGATGGGCGCCTTTGCAGGTGCTGCAATTGCTACATATTTAGTTGAAGCACTGAACACATTTGTCATCGGAGATCTTTTCAACTTAGAATTTTTCCAGACGGCAGGAACTGTTGCCGGGGGACTGGATGGAACAATAGTCGTTATGCTTGTATGTTTGTCGATGAAAGTAAACCCTGTAAACTCTGCAATTTTAGCTGCAGGATTTGGGGACATGGGACTTATCCCGGGACTTTTCGCAGCATACATCATTTCTTTTGGAGTGCTGTGGCTGCAGCGTGTCATTCCAAAAGGACTGGATTTTATCGTCGTAATTTTAATTGCTTTACCGATTATCCGTCTGATGGGCTTAATCATTACGCCTATGGTCGATAATTCATTACTTGAAATCGGTACAATTATTCAGACAGCTACAGAGACAAGTCCGCTTCTAATGGGCTTAATGCTCGGGGGCATTGTTACAGTAGTTGGTATTTCACCGCTGAGTTCAATGGCGTTAACTGCATTACTTGGTTTAACAGGTGTGCCGATGGCAGTCGCGGCATTATCAGCATTTGCCTCTTCACCGGCAAACGCGTGGCTGTTCCATAAGCTTAAAATTGGAGATTTAAAATCGATTATTTCAGTAGCAATTGAACCGCTGTCAAAAGCGGATCTCATTACTGCAAACCCGATTCCAATGTACGTTACAAACTTTATAGGCGGCGGATTGTCCGGTATCATAATTGCGACGTCAGGCATGATCAACGACGCTCCAGGTACGGCCGCACCGGTTCCAGGGTTGCTTGTAATGTTCGGCTATAACCCTGCAGGTCAGGTTATAATGTATGCAGCGATTTGTGCCCTGATTTCATTTCTTGTTGCAGTGGCCGGGTCATATGTATTCAGAAATACTAAAATTTATAACAGTGAAGTACTTAAAGATTAATTACAAAAAGAGCGCCGGGTATTTGCCCGGCGCTCTTTTTATGTAAATTTACATACTATTATTACAACAATATAATTTATATGCTCCTTTTGCAACGATATATACGAATAAAACTGAGAAAAATATAGATTTTGAAAGTATTGTGACACATTAAAAGAAGTAAGGTAATGGAGGGTAAATAGTGATATATTGGGAATGAATATACAGAGAAAAAAAGGAGTGACTGTCAAAATGGCAGACAATAAAGAGAAACAGACAAAAGGGTATAAGCCTCTCTGGATTATCATAGCCTTTCTGGTATTAATAATTATTAACCTTTTACCTGCACCCGAAGCGCTGGGTACAGTAGGTTTAAGAGCACTCTCCGTGCTGGCTTTCGCAGTCATTATGTGGGTTACTGAAGCAGTAAAGTATCCAGTATCCGCAGTAATGATTGTCGGACTGCTTATTATTTTACTCGGTCTTTCACCGGTTCCGGCAAATGAAGTCGGTGCAACACTTGGTGTACCGGACGGCACGGATCAGTTCGGTACGAGTAACGCGCTCTCACTGGCGTTCTCCGGGTTTTCAAGTTCAGCACTCGCTTTAGTTGCAGCAGCATTGTTCCTGGCAAGTGCGATGCAGATTACAAATCTGCATAAACGTCTTGCGCTTTACGTACTCCGCATTGTCGGTAATAAAACGAATGCGATTGTACTCGGAACGATTCTCGTATCTATTTTACTGGCTTTCTTCGTTCCTTCGGCAACAGCAAGAGCAGGTGCGGTAATTCCGATTTTGATTGGGATGGTTGCAGCGTTCGGCATGTCGAAAGACAGCAGACTTGCTACATTGCTTATTGTGACAGCTGTTCAGGCAGTATCAATCTGGAACGTCGGAATTAAAACTGCAGCAGCACAAAACCTCGTTGCTGTAGGCTTTATTAACGAAGCAATGGGACAGGATGTATCATGGATTCAATGGTTTATATATGCAGCA
This sequence comes from Jeotgalicoccus sp., assembly GCA_003513765.1. GTDB lineage: Bacteria > Bacillota > Bacilli > Staphylococcales > Salinicoccaceae > Jeotgalicoccus. The sequence continues at coordinate 94,367 of DONT01000011.1, read as the reverse complement.
CCGTTCTCGATTATAATGAGTATTCTTCTGTACTTCGTAATGACACGCTTCTTTAAAGCTGAAACGGATGAAATCAGCGGGGGACGCGAGCTGATTGATAATGAGCTCGCAGAACTAGGACCGATTAAACCTGTAGAGTGGCGCTTAATCATCATCGCATCACTGCTGCTCATCTTTTGGGCAACAGAAGGCATTCTGCACCCGTTCGATTCATCATCAATTACATTAATTGCACTTGCACTTATGCTGTCACCTAAGATTGGTGTATTTACATGGAAAGAAGTCGAGGGAACGATTAATTGGGGAACAATTATCGTCTTCGCAATCGGTATCTCACTAGGTACAGTGCTGCTTAGAACAGGTGCTGCACAATGGTTATCAGACGTAACGTTCGGCGCTATGGGACTGGATGCGCTGCCGCTTGTCGGAGTAATTGCACTGGTTGCAATCTTTAATATTATTATTCACCTCGGATTTGCCAGTGCAACGTCACTCGCATCTGCATTAATACCGGTATTTATCGCGCTGACAACGACACTGAATATGGGGGATTCATCACTTGGTTTTGTGCTAATTCAGCAATTTGTAATTTGTTTTGGATTCCTGCTGCCTGTAAGCGCGCCGCAAAATATGCTCGCCTACGGTACCGGAACTTTCACAGTAAACGACTTACTGAAATCAGGTATTTTCCTGACAGTCGGCGGTTATATCCTGATTATTATTCTGTCTGCAACATACTGGCAGTGGATTGGCTTACTGTAAAATTAAGATATTTTCAATCGCTCTCTTTGGAGGGCGATTTTTTTATGTACATTAGGCGGCTAATTAGTGTCTGCATTTATTATCTCCCGTGGCAGCATGTAAAAACGTCAATTAATTGTGAAAAAGACGCATTAAATATGAGGTGGAGAGACAAAAAAAGACAGCTGAAACCAGCTGTCTTTTTTGTTTAAATAATAGAAGCAACGTAAAACGTAATGACCGATAATAAAACCGATGTGATAACTAAAGCATAAAGCGGTTTTAATGCTTTTTCTCTAATTGATTGCAGCGGGACGCTCAGTCCGAGTCCAACCATTGCCATGACCATTAACAGAGTAGTCAGCTGATCGATTACTGTACTTAAGCCTGCCGGTACAGTAACGAACGTGTTCACAATCGCGATTAGAACGAAAAAGAATAAGAAATATGGAATATCCACTTTACCGCCGGTTTTTTGATGCTGTTTCCTTGAAACGAAATACATAATCAGGAAACTGACTGGAATTAACAGGAAGACTCTGCTCAGTTTTGAAAGCAGTGCCATTGCCATACCGTCATCATTTGCACTGCCTCCAGCAAGAACAACTTGTGCAATTTCGTGCAGGCTGAGGCCACTCCAAATACCGTAGGCAGCATTATTCATATCGAATAACGGGCCGATAAAAGTATAAGAGAGAGCGAAAATTGTACCGACAATGGAAATTAAACCGATGCTGATTGCGGTATCTTCTTCTTTAGCTTTAATAATAGAGCTGACTGCCGATATTGCAGCGGCACCGCAAATACCTGTACCTGCAGCCAGTAAAAACATAATTGATGAATTCGTTTTAAAGTACTTATTTAATAAATGCATCATCAAGAAGCTGAATATAATCACACCAATACCGAGAAGAATCATAATCCAGCCATCGTTAATAATTAACTGCAGGTTCAGCTTAAAACCATATAAGACGATTGCAAAACGCAGTAATTTTTTAGCTGAAAAAGTAATTCCGGGTCGCAGACTTTCCGGATAGCCGAGTGTCTGTCTGTAAATAACTCCGATAAGGAGTGCTACTGCGAGAGCGCCGATACTAGAAATAACGGGCAGCTTGGCGAGTATAATACTTAAAACAGCGACGAGTAATGTAAAGAAAATCCCCCAAATAAATGGTCTGTTGAAATATTTATATATCATTTTGTGCACCTCGATAAATTAATATTAGCATTTAATGGGGTGAGTGGGAATCATGGAAAATAAATTAATATGCATTCACTTAAATATAAAAAGAATTTTCTAATTATTGAAAGCGATATTATGGTAAGATAATTGGTAAGAAAGTAAAAATTTTGAAAGGGGAATAATTTTATGAAAAAAAATTATTGGTTTTTACTGATGCTTTCTGCAGTGATGCTGGTTTTAGCAGCATGCGGCGGAGATTCTGCGAATGAAGAAGAAGGCGAAGAAGGTTCAGGAGATTCAGCAGGAGGAGAAGACTGGATTGAAAATATTACATTGCTTACAGGTGGTGAGGCAGGGGTTTACTTCCCACTGGGTGTAGCAATGGCTGATATTATCGATACTTCTTTTGATAATGTAAGTGCAACGGGTGTATCGTCCGGTGCATCTGTCTCTAACGCAGAACAGTTAAATAACGGCGAAGCACAGCTCGCGCTTGTGCAGAATGATATCGCATTCTACGGTGCTGAAGGAAGTAACATGTTCAGCGAACCATTGGATAACTACAGCGGTGTATTTACAATCTATCCGGAAACAATTCAGCTGGTTACTTTAGCAGACTCAGGTATTGAATCAGTATCTGATCTTGAAGGAAAACGTGTTGCTATCGGTGACATGGGTTCAGGTACTGAAGCCAATGCGACTCAGATTATTGAAGCACACGGCATGACAGTTGACGATCTTGACGCACAATACTTAGATTTCTCGGATGCTTCTACTAACCTCCAGGATGGAAACGTTGATGCTGCTTTCGTAACTGCTGGTACTCCAACGGGTGCTATTCAGGAGTTAAGTGCTAGTGCTGACGTTAAAATTGTAAGTTTTGATGAGGATGCAATGAATAATCTGATGGAAGAATACACTTACTATACTCAGGTTGATATTCCTGAAGATGCTTACGATAACTTTGACAGTACAGCTTCTACAGTTGCCGTACAGGCGATGCTGATTGCCTCAAATGATATCTCGGAAGATCAGATGTATGAAATGACAAAAGCAATTTTTGAGAACCTGGATTCAATGGCTAATGCTCATGTCCGCGGTGAAGAGCTGACACTTGATACAGCAGAAGAAGGTATGTCGATTGACCTGCACCCTGGTGTACAGCGCTATTACGATGAGCAGTGATTAAATGATTAAAGATAATGATAAAAAGGCATTGCTTATACGCAATGCCTTTTTATCCCTTACAAGTATATTTATCGTGCTTGAAATTGTGATAATATTTCAGCTGAATCAGCCCGTAAAGATTGTTGTTGAGGATATGAGTACTGAAGAAGAATTGTTCGTACAGGAAGTGGAATATGGCGAACGTTTTGCAGTGAATTATATTCATTCGGTTGAGCGTTCTCCGGTGAGTGAAGTTTTTGAAGTGCGTGCTGACGGTATCTATACGATGGAAAGCCATACAGAGTCTTTTGGGGCAGGTATGCCTTATGAAGGTGAAGATATAGAATTGCAGGATGGGAAATTTATTATTAAAAATATTAACCGTAAAGTGCACGGAGGAACGCTGCGTATCAGACCATCATCGGTTTTCCCGCATCATATTATTATCGGGGATACAGATATAGTCATTTCGGATGCGCCGTATAAAGGAAAGAATTTAGAAGTGAAATTAATTAAAAGTTATTTTAGAGGTGATTAACTAATGGACGCTAAGGAACAACAGAAAATGATTCAGGAATTAGAGGGCAGCGACAGAGATCTTGGAAAGAAATTGACGATACTGGTTAGTTCGATTTCGATTTTTCTCGCTGTATTTCATCTTTACGTTGCAGGTTTTGGTTTGCCGGGCATCGGTTCAAGAACATTTCTGATTATTCACCTTACACTTGCAATAGTATTGGTGTTTTTAATTTTTCCAATCAGAAAGGGACAAGGTCAGAAAATAATACCGATTTACGATTTCATTCTTGCTGGAGTCTCACTGGGGTTAGGGATTTATTTAATACAGCGACAGGATGCACCTGAAATAATGTCTGCCCGGCCGACAGAACTGGATTTAATTATTGGTGCACTGTTTATCGTTATCGTTATAGAAGCAACAAGACGTGTTGTTGGTCTGCCCCTTGTAATCATTGCATTGATTGGTATCGGCTATTTCTTTGCCGGAGAATTTTTGCCCGGCCAGTTTTACCACAACAGAGGCGACTTTTCGAGATTCGTCTACGAGATTACATACAGAAGTAACGGTATTTTTGGAACACCAATATATGCTTCTGCACAGTTCGTATTTATTTTTATACTGTTTGGGGCAATACTGGAATCAACAGGTGCTGGAAAAATGTTTATCGATCTTGCCATACGCGGATTCGGTAAATATAAAGGCGGTCCGGCCAAAGCGAGCGTGGTTGCAAGTGGAATGATGGGAAGTATTTCAGGGAGTTCAACTGCCAATGCGGTAACGACCGGAACGTTTACAATCCCCTTAATGAAAAAAGTAGGATTCCCGCCTCATGTTGCAGGCGGTGTTGAAGTTGCTGCTTCATCCAGCGGGCAGTTTCTGCCGCCTGTTATGGGTGCAGCTGCGTTTATCATGGTTGAGTTTACAGGGATTCCATATTTTGAAATTATTAAAAGTGCACTGATACCTGCACTGCTTGCTTATGTAGGTATACTGTTTATGGTACATTTCGAAGCCAATAAACATAATATTTCCGGAATGGACAGAAGCGAAATGACGTCGGCAAGAAAACTGCTGCTCAGTCAGGGTTACTTGATAGTGCCAATATTAATATTACTCTACTTCCTAGTAGTAGAAAGAGCGTCAGTTAACGCTTCGGCATTCTATTCGATTATCGCGATGATTGTTATTGCATTCTTCGCATATCGTTTTAAAACGAGTATGGGACGGACGATAATATTTGCGGCAATTCTTCTGGCAATCACTTTCTCGATGCAGTACTTAATCGTATTTGTGAACCAGGGGCTCGTAATATTTAATGATGCGCTCGGCTTAAGTTTGTTCAATGCCGAGACTATCCGCTGGCGCAGTCCGATATTTACAATGGTACTTGGTGGAATTATTGTTGCACTGCTCTTTGCAGTCTTTATGAAGATGACAAAAAGAGATGTGACACCGCAAAAATACGGATTTACACAGCTTCTTGAAGGTTTTGACAAAGCTTCAAGGAATGCATTGAGTATTATCGTTGCCTGTGCGACAGCAGGTATCCTGATTGGGGTAATTACAACGAGCGGATTATCGACAAAATTTACAAGAATAGTAATCAGTTTTTCAGATACAATTGAAGGCTGGCTGCCGAACTTTATGATTACCGATAATACCCAGCTGTACATCGCACTGGTACTGACAGTGTTCGCATGTCTGCTCTTAGGTATGGGACTCCCGACTACAGCGACATATGTAGTGCTTGCGGCTGTTATTGCACCGGTACTGACAAATATGGGGCTGCCTGTAATTGTGGCGCATCTGTTTGTACTGTATTACGGAGTTCTTGCCGATGATACACCTCCGATTAACTTACCGGCGTACGCTACGGCAGGTATAGCGAAAGCAGGGCCGATAAGGACCGGTATACAGGGCTTCAAATATGACTCAGCCGCCTTGCTGCTGCCGTTCATGTTTGCTATAAACCCTACGATACTGTTGATTACAGATGCCAGTGCAATAGAGATGATCTGGGCAATTATGACAGCAGCGGTCGGTATGGCAACATTCGCATCATTTATACAAAACTTTATGTTTGTGAAATACAGTATTTTAGAAAGAATTATTTCGGTCGTTACGGCACTGCTGTTCATCCAAAGCGATTTAGTTACAGATGCAATCGGTTTTGGACTCTTCGTCCTTCTGGTAGTGTACCAGCTGTACAAGAAGAAAAAACAGGAACCTGTTTCAGCTTAATATAACAACAAAAAAAGCGCGAGCCGGAAAATTCCGGTTCGCGCTTTTTATCTGTTTACTACTTATCTTCTCTTAAAATTCTTTCAGTTTCTTCGAACTCGGCAGCCATCTCAGGTTTAAGTTGGTTCTGAGTCATCTTACTTACGATAATACCAGCAAGTGTTGCAACAATAACACCAGGAACAATTTCATAGAGTCCCGTACCGAATGTACCCGCTGCAATCCATATAATAACCGTTCCGGCACCACCGATGATAGATGCGATTGCGCCTGAACGTGTCATACCTTTCCAGTGGAGAGCCATGACCATTAGAGGACCAAACGCGGCACCAAAACCTGCCCATGCGTTAGCAACGATATCGAGAATAACGGATTCGTCATCCCATGCAATGAGAATTGCAACTACAGCTACAACAATTACAGAAATTCTGCCTACAAGAACGAACAGTTTGTCCTGTTCTTCTTCAGTTTTTGTTTCTGTACCGCCAATCATTTTAAGACGGATCATCTTGTAGAAATCCTGTACAAGTGAACTTGAAGTAACTAAAAGCTGTGAAGAAATTGTACTCATAATTGCTGCTAAAATAGCTGCAAGGAAGAATCCGCCCACTAACGGGTGGAAGAGTACCTGACTCATAAGAACCAGAATTGTTTCCGGGTCCGCGACATTATGACGCGTAGCATCAGTAAATGCGATACCAAGTAAACCAGTCAGACATGCACCAATAAGTGAAATGGCCATCCAGATAATGCCGATACGGCGTGCTTTTGGTACAAGCTTGTGAGATTTAATGGACATAAAGCGAACGATGATATGAGGCTGTCCAAAGTAACCGAATCCCTATGCCAGGTTACTGATGATAGTAATAATCGATACACCGCTGATTAGTGACAGATAGTTAATATCAGCTAAAGCACCAAGTTCTTCAATTCTGACAAACGGTTCGATACCGTCCCCTGTCAGAGTCATCCATGTTGCGATTGGAATCATTACAATAGCGATAAACATTATTGTTCCCTGGAAGAAGTCTGTAAGACTTACAGCCAGATAACCACCGAAGAAAGTATAAATTACAACTACACCGGCTGTTAAAAATAGACCCCAGTGATATGGAAGGTTAAACGCACTTTCGAACAATTTACCGCCTGATACCATTCCGCTGGCTGTGTAGACAGCGAAGAATATTACAATTACAAGACCTGCGATAATACGCAGCATATGCTTGTGATCTTTAAAGCGATTTTCAAAAAAGTCCGGGAGCGTAATTGAGTCGTTGGAAACTTCCGAGTAAACACGGAGTTTTGGAGCGACAATTATGTAGTTCACGTATGCCCCGATTGTTAAACCGACAGCAATCCAAATACTTGATAGCCCGACACTGTACATGCTTCCTGGAAGCCCCATCAGCATCCAGCCCGACATATCAGAAGCCCCGGCAGATAACGCAGTAACCCAAGCGCCGATATTACGGCCGCCGAGCATATACTCGTTCAGGTTTGATGTGGATTTATTGTATGCATAAACCCCGATCGCGATTAAGACGATGAAATAAACCGCCATCATCACGTACTGTTCCCACCCTGCTGTGAAGGTGAAAGCAGATCCTGCTGTTGTATTAAGAATCATTCAAAAACCTCTCCCCTTGGTAATATAGTAAAACTGTTTATGTAAATTACATAAACCATGAAGTAACCTGTTCTTTCAAAGCAAAAGAATAGAATTACACATAAGTCGATTATAACCGTGATAGAACGCTATTACAACGTGATTTCGGGAATTGTCTGTTAATTTAAGGAAGAAAACCGCCCAGTAATCCTATTACTGAGCAGTTTCGAGTGATTCTATTTTATTTGTAAATATATTCTAAAACTTCAATTGCCTGTTCTACTGTACTTGTAACTACGCTTGCTTTTTCGGAAATTTCTTTTAATGGATGAATTAATTTTTCGGGACGTACTAAAATCAAAGGTTTGCCTGAATTAATTGCTGTCGTTGCATCCATTGCAGTATTCCACTGTTTATATTCTTCACCGAAAAGAGCAATCACTACATCAGCTTTGTTCATTAATACCTGCGTGCGAAGATTGTTAATGCTAGATGCTGCATTGTCGCGGTAATATTTATTCGGCTGTTCGCCTAAAATATTTTCACCGATATTATCCGATAAATCGTGATCCGTTTGAGGAGATACAAAAGTTAACGGTAAGTCTTTCTCTGTTGCCAGAGACTGAATTTTGTCTCTCCAGTCGCTGTGAATCTCGCCTGCTAAATATACTGTTAAATCCATGAAATAACCTCCTAATAGTCATTGCATATTAGTATATACCCTAATCTATTTATGGTAAAATATTTAAAGTAGATTAATTATCCAGGGAGAGGAATAGACCGACATGAAAGTGGCACTATTTGATTTTGACGGCACATTATACCCGCATGAAACGTTTGAAACGCTTCGTGCACATTTAAAAAATCACCCGAAATTTAAAAAGAATTATAAGCATTTTGTCCGTTATTTTGCGCCGACTTATTTTGGATATAAAATGAAAATGGTGCCAAAAATTAAAATGCAGCACAGAGCATTAGAATCTTATATTCTTTCATTCAAAGGCTATTCCAAAAATGAAATAGATGGATTTTTTGAAGATGTCGCGAATTCTATGAGCACTGAGCTCAGAGTCTCACTGCTTGAAAAGATTCAGCAGCTGAAACAGGACAACTATTATGTAGTGCTGATTTCAGGTGCATTTATACCTTTACTGGAAGCATTGTTTAAAGGTGTCGGTTTTGATTATATCGTCGGTTCAAAAATTCATTATAATGGTGATATTCTGGATTATAAAACACGTTTTGAACGCGTGTTTGCCGAGCGCAAGATTGATATCATTAAAGAACACTTTCAAAACAAAGAAGTTGACTGGCTAAACAGCCAGGCTTACAGTGACAGCATAACTGATATAAAAATGCTGGAACTTGTCGGCAAGCCGGTCGCAGTATCGCCGGATAATGATTTATTATCAATAGCACAGGATAAAAACTGGAAAATATTAAATGATTTTTAGGAGGATAAACTGTGAACTTAATTAATTTAACAGAAGCGGATCTTTATCCGACAGAGAAATTTGGGCCGTCACTTGAAGGTACATTACTATATAAAGTAAGAGACCAGGCTCATTTCCCGGGAGCATATATGACGACAAATGAGCGTCTGTTTATGAATGTTGATATGAACGGGGAAGCATACACGAGAGTGTTTGCTTATGCTGATATCGTACGTGCTTTCGCAGAGGATAATGTGCTGTTTATCGAATTTCCGGAAGGTATGGGGAAAATTGCAATGGTTGATGTGACCGTTGGAAACATTGAAGAATTTGCGGCATACGTTAACGAAAAAAGTGGAAAATAGAACGATTGAGGATGTGCTGATACAGTGCATCTTTTTTTGAGTTTAATTAGTATAACACTTTTGATAATTAGTATGACACATTTAATGATATACCTTTCGAAAGATGCGAAAAAAGAGTATACTGTTACTGAATATTAATATAATAAACATGGATAAGGGGCATCAATTAAAGTATGACTACTTCTATTAGCAAAACGGATGTGGTTCTGATTGGTGGCGGGATTATGAGTGCCACGCTTGGAACACTATTAAAAGAATTAAAACCCGACTGGAACATCAAAGTTTTTGAAAAACTTGATGATGTTGCAATCGAAAGCTCAAACGCATGGAATAACGCCGGTACGGGGCATTCGGCGCTGTGTGAATTGAACTATACACCAGAGCTTGCAGACGGCTCAATAGAAACTTCAAAAGCAATTAAAATTAACGAACAGTTCCAGATTTCAAAACAGCTTTGGGCGTATTTAATTGAAAAGGGGTATTTGGATACTCCGGAAGACTTCATTCGAACGGTGCCGCATATGAGTTATGTGGAAGGCAAAAAGAATGTTGAGTTCCTTAAGAAGCGTGTTGAAAAACTGACTGAAAGTCCGCTGTTTGAAGGTATGGAATATACTGACGATCACAGCGTTTTAAAAGAATGGCTTCCGCTGATGATGCAGGGGCGTGACTCGAATGAAGAAATCGCTGTAACCCGGATTGATTCAGGGACGGATATTAACTTCGGCAGTCTGACTAAAAAGTTATTTAAGAGACTTGAAGAGCAGGATGTGGAAATGCACTTCAAACATGCTGTTCAGGACATTCGCCGCACTCAAAAAGATAAGTGGCAGGTAAAAGTTAAAAATTTAAACAACAGTAAGATGGAATATCATACAGCGGACTTTGTCTTTATCGGTGCCGGCGGCGGAAGCCTGCCGCTCCTGCAGAAGACAAATATTCCTGAATCTAAAAATATCGGCGGCTTCCCGGTAAGCGGACTCTTCCTCGTTTGTGATGATGAAGAAGTCGTGAACCAGCATGAAGCTAAAGTGTACGGTAAAGCTAAAGTCGGTGCACCGCCGATGTCTGTACCGCATCTTGATACACGTTACATTGACGGTAAAAGATCATTGCTATTCGGACCATTTGCAGGGTTCTCTCCGAAATTCCTGAAAACGGGATCTTATCTTGATTTATTCGGATCGGTTAAACCTTACAATGTATTAACTATGCTGTCTGCCGGAGCAAAAGAACTCGGCCTGACTAAGTATTTAGTACAGCAGGTACTGCTGAAAGAAGAACAGCGTATGGATGAGCTGCGCGAATTTGTTCCTGAAGCACGTTCAGAAAACTGGAAAACAATCACTGCAGGGCAGCGTGTACAGATGATTAAAGATACGGATAAAGGTAAAGGGACATTAATGTTCGGTACTGAGACGGTCGTATCAAAAGATGGTTCAATTGCATCACTTTTAGGTGCATCACCAGGTGCTTCTGTAGGTGTGGATGCAATGCTTGAACTTTTAAGCCGTGCATTCCCCGAGGAATTCGGCTCATGGCAGGATAAGATTAAAGAGATGATTCCAACATATGGTGTTTCTTTATCTGACAACCCTGAGATGTTCAGGGAAATGAATGAACGCACAACTGATATTTTAGGACTTAAAGGTCATGAAGAAGGCGCGTTACTAAGCTAAATAATAAAAACAGGCATCGGATTCCNNGGAATCCGATGCCTGTTTTTATTTTAAAGATTTACTGAGAGCCTGTTCGATATCCTGAATAATATCATCCGCGTTTTCAATGCCAATTGACAGACGGATTAATGAATCATCGATTCCGCGCTTAATGCGCTCTTCGTCCGGCATCTCGGCATGAGTCTGAGTAAACGGGAAAGTAATGAACGTTTCGGTGCCGCCGAGACTCTCGGCGAAAGTACAGAGCTCAATATTTTCAAGAAATGAGTTTACACTGTGTGTATTTTTAAAGCGGAGACTGAGCATGCCTGTTGTTCCGGCATAGAGCACTTTATCGATTGCTTCATGATTTTCAAAATGTGCTGCTGTCTTTTTGGCATTTTCGATTTGGCGATCCATTCTGATATGCAGCGTTTTTAAACCGCGGAGCAGCAGGAAACCGTCGAAAGGTGACAATGTCGCTCCAATCATATTGTGATATAAGCCGAGTGACTCAGCGAGCGTTTCATCTTTAACAGTAACGACACCTGCTAACACATCGTTATGACCGCCGATGTATTTAGTCGCCGAATGAAGAACAATATCAGCACCTTCAGTCAGAGGGCGTGATAAATAAGGCGTTAAGAATGTGTTGTCGATAATAGTTAAAATATTTTGTTCCTGTGCGATTTTGTACAGAGGAGGCAGGTCTGTTGTTTCCATTGAAGGATTGGTAATGGGCTCTATGAAGAATGCCCTTGTTTTATTATTGATAAGAGACGCTAATTCTTCATGGTTATTGAAATCTGCATAGTGGAATTTGATATTATATTTTTTCTCGTAAAAATCAAAGATACGATATGTACCGCCGTATAAATCAAAGCTGACAAGCACTTCATCGCCGCTGTTAAATAAGTTGCAGCACAGCTGAACAGATGCCATCCCGCTTGACGTTGCGAATGAATGTGTACCGCCTTCTAATTCTGCGAACGCTTCTTCGAATTGAGAACGTGTCGGGTTTTTAGTACGTGTATAATCGAAGCCTGTAGATTGTCCGACTCCGTCGTGTTTGAATGCAGTTGATAAATATATAGGGCTGGTTGTTGCACCTGTATGGTCAGGTTTTAATGAAATCTGTGATAATTTAGTGTCCAATATTTACCATCCTTTTCTTATATGTATTTTATGAAAGATATGTTAAATATATAAACTAAGCCGGTACAAGTCAATAACTTACTAGAATATTTAGAAAACTTAAAAATAATAACGACATTACATCGGGTGAGAAAGTGGTAGATAAAAGTAACGATAAGCGTTATAATTAGGGTAATTAAATTACAGGAGTGATACGAGTGAGTCAGTCACAGAACGTTATATACTATACAACAGCTCAAGTAACGGATATGGTGGAACTGTCTGATCAGAACGTTAGAAAATACGTTAGATTACTTGAAGACAGAAATTATGAAGTTGCAAAAGATGAACACAATAGAAGATTATTTTCTAAAAAAGACGTAAACGTCTTACAGAAAATGATTAAAATTGCGAAGTCTCCCGGAAATACACTGGATTCTGCAGCAGATGAAATCATCGAAAATATGGATGACTTTGAAGAAACACCAAACGAAAACCAGGTATCGAAAATGTCGGATAATGACGTTTCAAGATTACTTGCTTTAGTTCTTGAAAAACTTGATGAAATTCAAAATGAAAACAAAGAACTGAAATCAAATATTAGTACACTCGTACACAGACTTGAAGAATATGATCTTAAGGCACTGGAATATAGTCCAGATGAAAAGGTTGAAAGTTTTTTAGCTGAAGAAACTTATCAAACTGAACCGGTAGAAGAAGAAATCGGAGAAACTGAAGAAGCTATAACTCCAGAAACATCAGTTGAAGAAATTACAGTAGAAGCACCAGCTGAAGAATCAGTTGAAGAACCTGCAGCAGAAACTCTTGAAAATCAGGATGAAGCTTTGGAGGCAGTTGAACAAAAAGAAGAAAATACAGGAACAATCGACTTGAGTACACAGGAAGAGAAAGTTGAAGAGGCTGTATCAGTATCTTCAGAAGAACTGAATAATGACGAAACTGCAAAACAGCAGATTGAAGAACCGAAAAAAGGTTTCTTCGGAAAACTGGCAAGCATGTTTAAAGGCTAGAATCGAAATTTATTTCGATTCTTTTTTATTTTCAACAGATTTATTGACACGGGAAAATAAAACCACTATAATCCCTATTGGCGAACGAGATTGAAACATCAGTTAAATAATATACGGATTAGAGGAGTTTTTATCATGGATAGTGTTTTTGATTATGAGGATATACAGTTAATTCCGAACAAATGTATTGTGGATAGTCGTTCAGAATGTGATGCTTCAATAGAATTTGGTGAACACACATTCAAACTGCCTGTAGTACCTGCGAACATGCAGACAATTATTGACGAGAAGATTGCTGAGTATTTAGCTGAAAATGGATATTTCTATATAATGCACCGTTTCAACCCTGAAACACGCAGTAAATTTATTAATAAAATGAGAGACAGAAATCTTATCTCTTCTATAAGTGTTGGAATTAAGCCGGAAGAATATGATTTCATACTCAGCTTAAAAGAACAGAACTTAATACCTGATTATATAACAATCGATATTGCTCACGGCCATTCAGACGGAGTAATGGATATGATTAAACATATTAAAAAGCATATACCTGAAACATTTTTAATTGCAGGTAACGTAGGTACACCCGAAGCGGTAAGAGAACTGGAACATGCCGGTGCGGATGCTACCAAAGTAGGAATCGGTCCAGGTAAAGTTTGTATTACGAAAATTAAAACAGGATTCGGTACAGGCGGATGGCAGCTTGCTGCACTTCGTTTATGTGCAAAAGCAGCATCTAAGCCGATTATCGCAGACGGCGGAATCCGTACACACGGAGATATTGCTAAATCTGTAAGATTCGGTGCATCTATGGTGATGATCGGTTCACTATTTGCAGGACACGAAGAATCACCTGGTACAGTTTATGAAGAAGATGGCAAGAAGTATAAAGAATACTTTGGTTCAGCTTCGGAATTCCAAAAAGGTGAGCACAAGAACGTTGAGGGCAAAAAAATGTATGTAGAATACAAAGGGCCTTTAGCCGGAACACTTACTGAAATGCAGCAGGATCTTCAGTCATCTATTTCATATGCCGGAGGCAATGAACTGGATGCAATCCGTACAGTGGATTACGTAGTTGTTAAGAACTCAATCTTCAATGGCGATAAAGTATATTAATAGATAGATGAAGCAGAACCGCTGTGACGGTTCTGCTTTTTTGCTGGAGAAAACAGGGAGTGCGGGTGCTTTACTCCGCAATGAGCGGGTCTCATTCCCGAGAACTCCGCATTATCATCAAAAAAACCCGAACCCTAAAAGGATTCGGCGCTGTATCATATTTAATCTTCTATATCATGTAAATCTTTATAGCGTTTCGTGCTCTCGAGCATCATTTCTTCCATCGTCTCCACGTCGTCGCTTTGTATTGCGGCATTCAGTTTATCGAGCTGTATCTGGAAGTTATCGATGTGTTTCACGAGGTGATCTTTATTCATCATAAATAATTCAGGCCACAGTTTTTCATTAATATTCGTAATGCGCGTTAAATCCCGGTAGCTGTCACCTGTATATTTTTTAGTGTTGCGTGCATCGTCATCACTGTTGATCAGTGAAATCGCGATAACATGTGCCAGCTGACTCGTGAATCCGATGACTTCATCGTGGAAGTCGGGTGAAATAACCGAAATACTGCCGAATTCCAATGTCTTCACGAAATTTTTCAGGAACTCGATATTTTCTTCTTTATTTCTTGGTGTCGGTGTGATTAAATAGTTCGCATCGATAAACACTTCTCTGCTGCTGAATTCGAGACCGCGATTTTCACGTCCGGCCATCGGGTGGCCGAAAACGAAATCGGCATGTTCCGGCAGCAGCGGTTCAACATCACCGATAAGCGATGTTTTCACACCGGTTACATCAGTAATTATGCACCCTTCTTTTAAATAAGGCGCATAATCTTTTACTAATTGTACGAGCAGTTTTGGATAAACTGCGAAAATAATTAAATCGGCATTGGGAATAATGTCTTTAAAATCTCGTGAGCCGTCTTTAATAATATGCTGTTCTTTTGCTCTTTCAAGCACTTCAGCATCGATATCGATTGCATATGTATTGGCGTCGGGGATATTTTCTTTAATAGCAAGGGCAAACGATCCTCCGATATTTCCTAAACCGATTATTGCTATATTCATATATTGAAAGCCTCCGTATTTTTACAATTATACTATAAGAATGAATATACATTAATTAACTAAATTATGTAAACATTTAATTAATTCTAATAAATTCATTGACAAAGCAAAATGCCCGGCCTATAATTACAAACAAATACATTACAAAGGAGCGGTTACTCATGTTAACCCATACAATTTCACAACTGAATAACCGTCTTTACTTTAGCTATTTTTGATACCGTTTGTACACATCATTCGTACAAACGTAAAACAAACTGTTTGTATCAATGATGGCTGAAGATTTTGTAATGTCTAGCCATTTACTTTAAATAAGTGGCTGGGAGTCGGGACTTCTACATATTTTTTCTATACTCACTGCCACTTACTATTTAAAGTTAAGTGGCAGTTTTATTTTTTAAAAAATTAGGAGGCTGTTAAATATGATTATTCATGTAAAGCGCGATGCAACGGAAGGTAATATTCAGACACTGGTTTCAAACATTGAGGAAGCAGGTTTCAGGGTTCACCGTTCGGATGGTGAAAGACGTACAATAATCGGCCTGATCGGCGATACATCAAAAGTCTCCGAAAATGATTTCAAAAAATACAGTATCGTAGACGGGGTGTACAGAATTCAAAAGCCATATAAGAAAGCGAACAGAAGTTTCCAGGAAGATGACAGTGTTATTGATATCGGCAACGGTGTTAAAGTCGGCGCTGAAAACTTCATGGTCTGCGCAGGACCTTGTTCTGTTGAAGATTTAGACAGTACAGTTGAATTAGCAATTAAATTAAAAGATGCGGGTGCGAACTCACTCCGCGGCGGAGCATTCAAGCCTCGTACTTCACCATACAGCTTCCAGGGGCTTGGTGTTGAAGGACTTAAAATTTTAAATGAAGCGAAAAAAGAAACAGGTCTGCCAATCGTTTCTGAATTGATGGGCACAGACCATTTAGATACATTCGTCGACATGGTTGACGTTATTCAAATCGGAGCACGCAACATGCAGAACTTCGATTTACTAAAAGCACTTGGCCAGACAAACAAACCGGTTTACTTAAAACGCGGAATGTCTGCAACGATTCAGGAATGGTTAATGTCTGCTGAGTACATTATGGCCGGCGGCAATAATAACGTTGTTCTTGTAGAGCGCGGTATCCGTACTTTCGAAACAGCAACACGCAATACATTGGATATCCAGGCAGTTCCCGTGGTACAAAAAGAATCTCATTTACCGATCATCGTAGACCCGTCACACGCAGCAGGTGTAAGATACCTGATTCCTTCAATGGCTAAAGCTGCAGTAATGGCCGGAGCAAACGGTCTGCAGATTGAAGTTCACGAAGATCCTGAGAATGCATGGAGTGATGGTCAGCAGTGTCTGACACCTGCAGAGTTCAAAGAATTAATGGACACGATTAAAATGCTTCTTGAAATCGAAGGTAAACAAATTAACGATATCGTTATAGCTTAAAAATATGAGGAGGCTAACCATGGGGAGACATGAAGAGTTACGTAAAGAAATAGATCAGATAGACCGCCAGCTCGTTCAGCTTTTCGAAAAGAGAATGAAAGTATCGACGGAAATTGCTGAGTATAAACTCAGAAATAACGTTCCGGTTTTAGACGCACAGCGCGAAAAAATGGTTATTAATAAAAATATTTCCTATTTAAATGATCGTACGCTGGATACTTATATCTCAGAGTTTAGTAAACACCTCATGGAGCTCTCACGAAGAAGACAGCAGGAATGTCTTCATACTCAGCAGACAAAAACATGCTAAATAAAAAGGCGCCCGCCGGGCGCCTTTTTATTTCTGTTCATGCAATTTAGTTAAATCGTATAACGTATTCTGGTAAGTCTCATTCAGCCAGTTGTTAAACAGCAGATGCCCGTGGCTGCGCCATTGAAATTTTGGATTTTCCGCCGGATTATCGTCCGGATAATAATTGAATGGAACAGCAGTATCCATACCGCTGCCTGCATCACGGTCATATTCTGCTTTCAATGTTTCTCTGTCGTATTCAAGGTGGCCGAAAATAAATAGATCACGCTGATTTTTAGAAGTAATGATATCCGGACCGTAATCCTTATTGGAAGTCAGTACTTCCAAGTCCGGGACATCATTTAAGGCATCGTAATCAATTTTTGTATGTCTGGACTGGGGGACCTGATATATATCATCAAAACCGCGAATATACGGATGTTCCGGTTTTATATTTTGATAATCAAACACACCGAACAATTTTTCTGATAAAGTATACTTTTCGATATTATAATAATGGTTTAATGCAAACTGTGCACCCCAGCATATATAAAAGCGGGAAAAGACATGTGTCTGTGCCCAATCTGTAACTTTTTTTAGTTCATCGATATATCCAACCTGTTCAAAATTAAATTTTTCAACCGGAGCCCCGGTAACAATCATACCGTCAAAATAATCATCTTTAACTTCGTCATGTGTTTTATAAAACTTCTGCAGATGACTGGTAGGCGTATTTTTACTTTGATGTGAAGACATATGCAGGAATTCGACATCGATTTGAAGAGGAGAGTTGCCGAGTAATCTTAAGAGCTGAAGTTCAGTTGTTTCTTTTAACGGCATAAGGTTTAAAATAAGAATTTTTAATGGACGAATGTCCTGTGTTATCGCGCGGGAAGCTTCTATGGTATATACTTGTTCTTGCTGCAGTTTAGTTCGAACAGGCAGACCTTCGATAATTTTAATTGGCATGCGTTCACGTCCTTAAATAACAAATAGTAGTACTATATAATGTAACAGTGAAGATGAATTACAGTCAATGTCGAAATTGTCAAAAAAGTCAAAAAGGTTATAATTACTTAAAATTTTGGAGGAAAGATAATGAATTCAGTTTTAATAGCTATTCTCGTTATGGTCGTTTTAAGCTTGTGCCGGCTTAACGTTATATTAGCATTATTTATCGGCGCGCTGACAGGCGGCCTGATTTCAGGTATGGGGATTGATGAGGTAATCGGTGTATTTACCGGAGGAATCGTCAATGGTGCAGAAATTGCACTCAGCTATGCACTGCTCGGAGGGTTTGCTGCATTAATCGCATACAGCGGTATAACCGACGTTATTGTAGATAAAATTTTAGGTTTGCTGAATGCAAATAAAACAAAGAAAGCGCGTGTGATTGCAAAGGTTTCATTAATAGTAACGCTGCTCGTTATTTCAATGATCAGTCAAAATTTAATTCCAGTGCATATTGCATTTATTCCTATACTTATTCCGCCGCTGATCAGTCTGTTTAACGAGCTGCAGCTGGACCGCAGACTGCTTGCAGTCGTTATTACTTTCGGTCTTACATTTACTTATGCAGTTCTGCCGTTTGGCTATGGACAAATATTCCAGAATACAATCGTTACAAGTTTTGCGAACGCAGGTGTAACGATTGAATTTGGTGATGTTGCTCCAAACATGATAATCCCGGCTCTCGGATTTGTTGTCGGACTTATACTCGCATTTTTCTACTTCAGAAAACCGAGGAAATACCTTAATAAAGAAAGTGAAATGTCCGCTGAACGGGTAACTGTCAGTGCTAAAACACTAATTACAGCGACGCTTGCGATTATCGTTACTTTCACTGTCCAGTTCTTTACGGACTCGATGATCTTCGGTGCACTCGGCGGGATCATGGTTTTCTTCTTGTCACTGCAGTTTAAATGGGCAGATCTTGACAGGGAACTGGTTAACGGTATTAAAATTATGGCCTATATCGGTATGGTAATGCTGGCGGCGAACGGATTTGCCGGCGTGATTACTGCGACGGAAGATGTACTGCCACTTGTAAATAGTATTTCAGATACACTCGGCAATAATAAAGCGTTTATCGTAATGGGAATGCTCATTGTCGGTTTAGTAGTAACGATGGGTATCGGTTCATCATTCGCGACACTGCCGATTATCGGTGCAATCTTCGTTCCGATGGGTGCAGAACTCGGCTTATCAATGGCGGCAATTATTGCGATTGTCGGTACTGCGGGTGTTCTCGGCGATGCGGGTTCTCCGGCATCGGATTCCACACTGGGACCGACAGCCGGACTCAACGTCGACGGCCAGCACGATCACATATGGGATACATGTGTGCCGACATTTATCTTTTTAAATATTCCTGTCATCATTACAGGTTTCATTGCAGGTATGGTACTATAAATATATATAATTTAATTAAATGATATAAATATAACTGTCAGCTTGAAAATTTCTGTATAATGTAGTTTAATTAATCTACTAAGTAAAAAAATTCACTAATTAAGCAGCGAATTTGTCTTGAGCTTCATATTTAGTCATTTAACGAATTTATCTGCGGAAGATGAATTGTATAGGCTCTCGATAATCTATTACTTTTGAACAGGTGATTTTATGGAGACAGAGTTAAACATTTTAAAAGGCAATTTAACTGCATATCAAATCAGTGAAGCGATTGGTATTTCTTTTGAAGAGGCTACAGATTTGCTCGAACAGCGAATAACTGTGGAATCACTGGACGAAAAAAGCCAGGAAAAATTGAAAGAATTAGAGGCAGTTTTATTTGACTAGCGGAAAAACCGCGCTAATATATTAGATAAAAATATGAGACTGACATTGTCAGTCTCATTTATTTTTTCGGAGGGTGCTCATGGAAAAGATAAAAGAAAACATTCCGTTTATATTGCTGATTGTCGTAATGGCATTATTTACACTGGCATTCTTCGTTTCAGAAACATCATTTTTCAAAACGGAGGAGATTTCCACGTATACTTTTGAAGAAGCTGTTAGTATGCAGATTAATAATAATACCGGTGACGTTAAACTGACTGACAGTGCGACAGAATACGCAGACGAAAACGATATCAAAGAAGCAATGATGATCAGCGGCAGTAACGAATTTCAATTCCTGCCCCTTGATTCGATGTCAGAAGCAAGTGAAGATCAGTTGAATAAGATTCTTAGAGACAAAGGAATATTAGAAGATACAGGTGCTGCTTTTCTCGAAGCAGAGCAAACGTATAAGGTCAATGCGCTGTATCTAATCAGCCACGCATTCCTCGAAACAGGTCATGGACAATCGGAACTTGCTTCCGGTATTGAGGTGGACGGAACAACATATTATAACTTTTTCGGAATTGGAGCATTTGATTATGCTGCGGTTGCTGAAGGTTCAAGTTATGCACAGAAAGCCGGCTGGTCAACGCCGGAAGCGGCGATTATCGGCGGTGCTGAATTTGTCAGGGCAAACTATCTGGATAATAACCAGAACACTCTATACCGCATGCGCTGGAATCCGGAGAATCCGGGTACCCATCTCTATGCAACTGATATAGAATGGGCAGAAAAAATTGCGAGTATTATGAGCAGCTATTATGGATCGCTCGGTTTAGAGCCTCACGAACTGCTTACAGAAAATTATGATGAAGAGTAAAAGAACGCACGTCCTCCAGAATGGAGGACGTGCGTTCTTAATTTTAGTCAGCTGAACTTTGGAGGGAAATATTGTTTTGCATCAAGCTTAGTTATTTCATTCTGCTGATTAGAGTTGAATTATTCATATTCAAGGTCATCAGCACCGATAATCCGCCAAGGATGGCTGTAAATATTAAATGAATTGCCCCGGATAAAGCCGGCAGCTGTAATATTCAAATCATGGGCGAGCTTAATCGCAAGATCGGTTGGAGCGGATTTACTGAGGACAATGCCGACACCGATTTTTGAGGCCTTTGTGAGTACTTCAGACGAGATACGCCCGCTGAACACAATGACTTTATCTTTAACAGAGATATTATTCTGCAGACAGTGTCCGTAAAGTTTGTCGAGTGCGTTGTGACGGCCGATGTCACCTTTGTGGACAATAGTACCGTCTGGTGATGCGATACTTGCATTGTGGATGCCGCCTGTATCTTTAAATATTGTACTTTCTTCCTGCATTTCTTTCATCAGGCTGATGCACTGTTCAGGTGTAAGCTTTGTATCTGAAAGTGAGAATTTCGCTGTCTCAACATCTGACTGAAAATAGAACTGACGGCTTTTGCCGCAGCATGAACCGAGCACGCGTTTTGAAAACGTGCCGTAGTCTTTTGGCAGTTCACGTGAAACTTTGACGTGGCAGAACCCGCCTCTTTCATCGATATTCATAGATACGATTTCTTTAAATGAACGCAGAGCGCCTTCAGATGCCAAAAATCCGATAACGAGTTCTTCAAGATCATCCGGCGAGCAGACTAGCGTGGCAAATTCTACATCATTTAAATAGATAGTCAGTGGAAATTCCTCAGCGATTATATCATCAGTTTCCATGAACTTTCCGTCCGTATACCGGCGGATAGTATTTTTAGTAACAATTTCCATAATTTGTACATCCCCTACTCCGAATCTTATTGTAAAGCCTTCTTTTTATTTATATAATCATATTTAAGACGAAATTACAATTTTAGGAATTGCGTCAAAAAAACTAGGGGGAGTTACATGCAAACAAAGAAAAATCGCTGGCTGATTGCGCTTGCAGGGGTGGGCATACATATTTCAATCGGTTCTGTTTACGCATGGAGTGTATTTACGACGCCGCTTCAGGAATCCATTGGATGGTCATTGAGCCAGGTGTCAATTACGTTTAGTATTGCTATTTTATTTCTGGGGCTGTCTGCAGCCTTTATGGGACATTTTGTAGAAGCGAAAGGACCGAGGAAGTCGGGACTGGTTTCGACGGTGTTTTTTGCAGCAGGTATGATTACAGCAGGGTTTGGTATACAGCTTGAAATGCTTTGGCTGTTATATGTAGGTTACGGGGTGCTCGGAGGAATCGGGCTTGGAATAGGATATATCACACCGGTTTCTACATTGGTTAAATGGTTCCCGGACAGACGCGGAATGGCGACAGGGCTTGCAATTATGGGCTTCGGTTTTGCTGCGATGATCGCGAGTCCGGTAATGCGCACGCTGATTGAGTCAGTAGGAATTCCTAACACATTCTTTATTCTCGGTGCAATTTACTTTACAGTAATGCTCGTGTCGAGTTTATATCTTGAAAGACCGCCTGAAGGATATCATCCAAAAGGTGTGGTTATCGATGAAAGCACTGTAACTGTATCGAAAGATCTTGCACAGCTGACAGCGAATGAAGCAATTAAGACAAAACGTTTTTATTTCATGTGGCTTATGCTCTTTATTAACGTGACATGCGGTATTGCAATTCTTGCAGTAGCAAGTCCGATGGGTGTTGAAATTGCAGGACTGTCTGCAGGTGCAGCAGCATTCATGGTAGGAATCATGGGAGTATTTAATGGTGCAGGGCGATTAGTCTGGGCATCTATTTCAGATTACATCGGCAGAACGAATCTTTATACACTGTTCTTTGTACTGCAAATTGGAATCTTTGCAATACTGCCGTTTACGACAAATGCCTTGCTGTTCCAATTACTGCTGTTCGTTATGATTTCATGCTACGGTGGCGGATTCTCTGCAATTCCAGCTTACATAGGAGATATCTTCGGGACGAAACAGCTTGGTGCGATTCACGGTTATATTTTAACAGCCTGGGCAGCAGCTGGGCTTGCAGGTCCGTTCATTGTTGCGAGAATTTACGAAGCAACTCAAAGTTACGCCTGGTCACTTTATATTTTTGCAGGGCTATTTGTTGTCGCACTGGTAATCTCGATATTTATCAGAGCGGATATTAAAAAACTTAAAGAAAAAAATGAGCTGGATGCTGTCAGCGCATCAGCAAAATAGTGTACAATAGAATTATTATAATATAGAGGGAGTGTCTACATGGGTAAAACTCTGCATCCGGGTCCAATTAATAAGACGAAAAAATGGGATCCGAAATTATGGGTAAGTCCTGTGCCATTTGGTTTAACTAAAGTAAAACCTCATCATATGAGAGATACGGCTAAAATTGTTTGGAAAAACAGAGACAATTTAAATTATGCGAAAAACATTATATTAAAAGGTGTATGTGATGGCTGTGCGCTTGGCGTATCAGGCCTTCAGGACCAGACTTTAAATGGTCCCCACATGTGTACAACACGTTTTAACGTGCTGAGATTAAACACAGCACCTCCGATCAAGCCTGAGATTTTACATCAGGATATTGATGAATTACGTAAAATGGACAGCACTGAGCTGCGCGAACTTGGACGTATTCCATATCCAATGATCCGCCGCAAAGATGATCGTAAATTCATTAGAGTATCGTGGGACGAAGCGATGAATACTATTGCGGATAAGATGAAAGTTCTCGATCCAAAACAGTACGCATTTTACTTGACAAGCCGCGGTATTACGAACGAATCGTATTACGTTGCAGCGAAAGTTGCACGCTACTTAGAAACAAATCATATCGATAACGCATCACGTATCTGTCACTCACCGAGTAAATCAGCGATGAAACGCTCAGTAGGTGTCGGGGCTTCAACTTGTAACTACCAGGACTGGTTAGGAACAGACGTCTTAGTATTCTGGGGAAGCGTTGCATCAAACGCATCACCGGTTTCTACTAAATATATGATGGAAGCTAAAAAACGCGGTACGAAAATTATCGTTATTAACCCTTACAGAGAACCTTCAATGGAAAACTACTGGGTACCTTCAGTAGTGGAATCAGCTCTGTTCGGAACAGAAATTGCAGATGAGTTCTATGAAGTGAATATCGGCGGAGACATTGCCTTAATGCACGGTGTTATGAAACACTGGTTCGATCTTGAAGAGCAAAACGAAGGATCAGCAGTTAACCACGAGTTCGTCAATGAACACGTAAACAACTACGAAGATCTTAAAGCAAACGTGCAGTCTCAGAGCTGGGATGAAATTGTTCAGTCTTCAGGAGTCGAGAAAGAAAAAATTATCGAACTGTCAAACAGCCTTGCTAAAGCGAAAACAGGCGTTATGGTCTGGGCTCTCGGTTTAACAATGCATAAACACGCAACAGACAATATTTCACAGGTAGCCAACCTTGCGTTATTACGCGGCTGGTTAGGCGGTAAAAATAAAGGTCTTATGCCATTACGCGGACATTCTTCAGTACAGGGTTCAGGCGAAATGGGAGCAGATCCGTTTTCACTGCCGGGCGGAGATTACAACGATGAAAACCGTCCGCGCGTTGAAGATCTGTGGAACTTCAAACTTCCGCAGTGGCCGGGTGATTCTGTCGGTGTAACAATCGAGAACGCAATGCTGCCGGAAGACAATGAAAGAAAGCTTAAGCTTTACTACATGTCGGGCGGTAACTTCCTTGAAACGATGCCGGATCCGGACTTCGTAAGAGATGCGCTGCAAAATCTCGATATCCGTGTCCACCAGGATATTATTTTAAACACATCAACATTGCTTGATGCGAAAGAAACAGTAGTTGTACTTCCGGCTAAAACTCGTTACGAGCAGGACGGCGGCGGCCTTTCAACATCTACTGAGAGAATGGTTTACTTCTCACCTGAAATTGAAGGAAACCGTAACCGTATTGCTGAAGCACGCAGTGAGTGGCAGATTTATGTTGATCTTGCAAAACGCGTAAAACCAGAAGAGTCTCATTTAATAGACTTCCAGTCAGGTCAGGAAATTCGTGACGAAATTGCTAAAGCGAATCCTCAGTATGATGGTGTTCAGCACCTGAAAAAAGCAGGAGACGTTTATCAGTACGGCGGAGCGTGGTTATGTGAAGGCGGCGTTTGTCCAACACCGGATGGCCGCGGAAACCTGATTACGATGGATATTCCGGATAACAATAAGAAAGCCGGAGAGTTTAAACTTCTGATGAGACGTGGTAAGCAGTTTAATGCGATGATTTACGGAGACCGCGATGCATTTAACAACATGGGCCGTTACGACGTACTCGTGAGTGAAAATGATGCAAGAAAAGAAGGTCTTGAAGACGGGGAAGCGGTTGTTCTTTATAACAAGAACGGCGTATTCCAAGGTTTCGTTAAATATGCAGAAATTAAAGACGGCAACATCGGCGTTCAGTTCCCGGAAGGAAACTTCCTTGTAGAGAAAGGTATTTACGAAAGCTTCGTAGAAATGCCTGACTATGTTACTGACGTTAAGATGGAAAAAGCTGACCACTTTAATGCGAACAAAGACCGTCAGTATTTAGAAAAATCAATACCTGAATTAGAAGATAACCCTAACTAGTTTGCAGGGGAATATACCGGAAAGCCGGGAGAGATGATTCTCCCGGCTTTTTTGTATATAAAAACTCTCTTTAGTGTGGTAAACTACCAACATTGATAATTGAAAAGAGGTAATATTTTGTCCGAAAATAATTGGAACTCTAAAATAGGTTTTATATTGGCTGCAGCAGGTTCTGCGATTGGCCTCGGTGCAGTATGGCGCTTCCCTTATATGACTGCTGAACATGGCGGCGGTGCGTTTTTATTCGTTTTCCTGGTATTTACCATTCTTATTGGTCTGCCGCTTTTAATCAGTGAATTTGTCATTGGCCGTGCGTCGGGAAGAAATCCGATTGACGGCTTCGAATATTTAAGTGGTAAAAAGAGCTTAAGAATTTTCGGATGGATCGGGCACTTCGGAACGATGCTGCTCTTGTCGTTCTACAGTGTAATCGGGGGCTGGATATTAATTTATCTGCTGATTGCTCTTTTAGACCTGTTTAATCTATATACGGTTAACGACTACACGGCAATGCTCGGAGATATTATTACGAACCCGGTATATGTAATTGCCGCTCAGGGGATATTTATCTTTATAACAGCATTTGTTGTTGCTCAGGGTATTCAAAAAGGACTGGAACGTGCATCTAAAATTATGATGCCGATGCTGTTCATTTTGTTTTTATTCATTATCATCCGTTCACTGTCACTGCCGAATGCAATGGAAGGGGTTAAGTACTTCCTGACACCTGACTTCAGCGAGCTCAGTGCAAATGGGATAATGTTCGCACTTGGCCAGTCATTCTTCGCGCTCAGTGTCGGAATTACTCAAATGATGACTTATGCATCATACTTAAAAGCGGATCAGAACCTGCCGAGGTCTGCAGGATATATCGTACTGATGAACATTGCAGTTTCTGTAATGGTCGGTCTTGCGATTTTCCCTGCAATTGCTTCATTCGGCATGCAGAGTGTTGAAGGACCGGGACTTGTTTTTATCGTTCTGCCTGAAATATTTAATGCAATTCCGTTTGGTATTATTTTCTATCTGATGTTCCTTCTTGCATTCTTATTTGCGACATTGACATCTGCGTTCTCGATGATTGAAATTAACGTTGCCAACACTGTTAAAGGTAATCAGTCGAAACGTAAAAAAACAACTTACATTTATGCAATTATCGTTTTTGCTATCGGTATTCCGTCTGCTTTATCAGAAGGTGTACTGAATGATGTCCAGTTCTTCGCGGGCACAATATTCGACAACGTGGACTTCCTTGTTTCGAATATACTTCTCCCTGCCGGAGCATTGTTCTCCTCAATATTTGTCGGTTATATTTTAGACAAACGCATTACGATGGGACAGCTGAATGTAACGAAAGACAGCAAATACTATATTGTATTTAAAGGCTGGTTATTCCTGCTCAGATTTATTCTGCCGGCAATAATATTATTTGTCTTTATTATGAATATAATCAGCGTTTTTTAAAGTACTAAAAGGTGCCGTTCCAAGTAGGGGATCTGCACCTTTTTAAATTTTATAAAAATTCACGATTGCGCATGAAATATGTGTATGGTAATATTTTCTCATGAGTTTTCAGCATGATTGACATCAAAATCAGATTAAGGGCGTGAGGTATGGAAAGTTTAACCAGAGAAAAGATTATCACTATTGCACAAGAAGAGAATGTAAGATTTATCCGTCTGCAATTTTCCGATATTCTCGGAACGATAAAAAATGTGGAAGTGCCGTTCAGCCAGCTGGAAAAAGCACTTGAAGGACAAATGATGTTTGACGGTTCTTCAATTGAAGGATTTACCCGTATCGAAGAATCGGATATGTATCTGGTTCCCG
Source organism: Jeotgalicoccus sp. (assembly GCA_003513765.1). GTDB lineage: Bacteria > Bacillota > Bacilli > Staphylococcales > Salinicoccaceae > Jeotgalicoccus. The sequence continues at coordinate 67,216 of DONT01000011.1, read as the reverse complement.
ATTTAAATACGTGGACAGTATTTCCATGGACAACATCACGCGGTGATAAAGTTGCGCGCCTGATCTGTGATGTTTATAAGATTGACGGCACACCTTTTGAAGGTGATCCCCGTACTAACTTAAAAAATGTTCTGAAGGAAATGGAAGCGCTCGGCTATACATCATTCAACCTCGGACCGGAACCGGAGTTTTTCCTCTTTAAACTGGATGAACGCGGCAAACCCACGACTGAGTTAAATGATCATGGCGGATATTTTGATTTAGCGCCTACGGACTCAGGTGAAAATTGCCGACGTGATATCGTCATTGAACTTGAGGATATGGGCTTTGATATTGAAGCTTCACACCACGAAGTTGCTGAAGGACAGCATGAAATTGACTTTAAATATGCAGATGCTGTTACAGCGTGTGACAGTATCCAGACATTTAAACTCGTCGTTAAGACTGTCGCAAGAAAACATAACCTGCATGCAACATTTATGCCGAAACCTCTGATTGGTATTAACGGCAACGGTATGCACTTTAATGTGTCACTCTTTAAAGGAAAAGAAAATGCATTCTTTGATGAGTCTGCAGAAGATGGCTTAAGCGAAGATATGAAATACTTTATGGCAGGTGTACTGAAACACGTACGAGGTTTCACCGCGGTAACGAACCCGCTGGTTAACTCGTATAAACGCCTGGTGCCGGGATATGAAGCGCCGAGTTACATCGCCTGGAGTAAAAAGAATCGCTCGCCATTGATGAGAATCCCTTCGTCACGCGGATTATCTACGCGTGTGGAAGTACGTTCTGTCGATCCATCAGCGAATCCGTATCTGGCACTGGCAGTCATTTTAAAAGCCGGGCTGGATGGCATTAAAAATAAAATGGAGCTTCGTGAATCCATAGATTTAAATCTTTACGAACTGACAAGAGACGAGCGCCGTGAGAAAGGCGTCGAAGATTTACCTTCGACGCTGTACAATGCATTAAAAGTAATGCGTGACAGCGAACTGTCAAAAGAAGCACTCGGCAGTCATATTTACAAGGCATTTTATGAACACAAGATGCTGGAATGGGAAGACTACCGTGCAACCGTATCGGAATGGGAACTTAAATCTTACCTAGAAAAATACTAAAAAAAAGGAACCGGGAATTAATTCCCGGTTCCTTTTTAATATCAGTCGTAAACAGTGAATTCATCACTGAAGTCATCTGATGATGCGTTATTTAAGTTTGTCTCTGTAATGTTTCTTGCGTTATAGCCGATACGTTCAAGGTTGCTGATTAATTCAACGTAAAGTGCGCCGCCGTCCGTTGAACATTCGCCTCTTGAAAGACGCTTGATGTGCTCTTTACGGAGTTTGTTTTCAATTCTGTGTGATTTCTGACTTAATCTGATAACCTGTTCGAGAGCTTGAGGATTGTAAATGTCAAGTGACTCGAGCGACATCGTAAACGATTCGTATACGTGGCTGTACAGATCTTCCAGACCTTCTTTAGCTTCGTCAGACAGACTAACATTATTTTCATACTTATGATGGTATTGATCAGCCAGATTTTTAGCCTGTGAGCTTACTTTAAGCAGAATACGTGATACTTCCAGCAGTGTGCTGACACGTTCAGTATCCTCCTGAGAAATTTCGTACTTCGATGCATCAAGCAGGTAACCGCGGATAGCATCCTGTAGCGTTGAGGCAACATTAACTTTATCTTCAATCTGCTTGAAGAGTTTGTCATCCTGCTTATCGCTGTACTGACGTGCATCCTGTAAAGTACTGAGAACTAACTCGCCCAGATTTTTAACTTCACTCTGTGCCCCCTGAATAGCAATACTCGGTGACTGTTTTAATAAGAGCGGGTCTAAATGTTTAGGCGTGAAATCTTCAGAAAAATCACGGCCCGGAACTATTTTAACAACCAGCCAGGCAAGAGCCCCGACAAATGGCAGATGTATTAATGTATTGATAATATTGTATGAACCGTGAGCGAAAGCGATAGTCATTGGTTTATTCAGACTGAGGAAATCCTCAAGATAGCCGACGTATATTACAAACAGCGGCATCAGTATCATAAATATTGTTGCACCAATGATGTTAAATGTGACGTGTACTAATGCTGCACGTTTAGCGGCAATTGAACCGGCAAGCGCTGCTAATACTGCAGTAATTGTTGTGCCGATATTGTCGCCGAGCAGAATCGGCAATGCTGCCTGCAAATCAACCATGCCGTTGGCATAGAAATTCTGCAGTATGGCAATAGTCGCACTTGAACTTTGAACAATAACTGTCAGAATTACACCGACAGCAAGGCCAAGGAACGAATTATCACTCATTGCCAGCATCAGATTTTGGAAGTATTCGAGATCAGCCAGCGGACCGACACCGTCTCCCATTAATTCGAGACCGTAAAATAATGCCCCGAAACCGAAGAGAACTCTACCTACATTAGTAATCTGATTCGCTTTGAAGAAGAACAGCATAAATGAACCTATAGCGAGAATTGGCAGAGAATATGCACCGATATCAAGGCCAATAATAAATGCTGTAACTGTCGTACCGATATTGGCACCTAAGATAACACCAATAGCTTGTCTAAGTGTTAGAAAGCCTGCACTCACCAATCCGATAGTAATGGCAGTAGCGCCCGAGCTGCTTTGAATTAAAACCGTAACAAGAATACCTGCGATAACACCTCTGACAGGATTTGACGTCATACGGTTTAAGATATCCCGCAAACGATCGCCGGCAGCCGCCTGCAACCCGTCACCCATCTGTTTAATACCGTACAGGAAGATACCGAGCCCACCGACGAACATAAAGATAACTTCCATTGGACTAAGAGACATAAAGAGTCCTCCATATAATATTTAATTTACAACATTTACTTTTCCTTAATGAACTAAGCAATAAATTTACAATCTACTGTTTATCATATTACAAATCAGCATATTTTAAAACATAAAATTCATTTATGTCGTAAAAGTTCAAGTTACCTGAAAATTTGTATAAATAGTCGACAAGATTAAATTGGTGTGAGAAACTGGCAATACATAAAAAAATACTGGAGTGTTCTCATGACAACGATACTGTTTGATGTTGACGGTGTGTTTTTAAGCGAAGAAAGATGTTTTGATGTATCTGCACTGACAATAGAGGAATTACTGTACAGTCCGCGTTATTTAAACCTGGACGGGCGTAAGTTCAGAACTGATTATACCAATGAAGAAATCAACGATATCCGCAGTACAATTTTTGCTGATGACCGTGTGCTTAAACACTTTAAAGAAGCAGGACTGAATTCAAACTGGGATATGCTTTTTATTACGTTTGCACTGATGTACATAGATATACTGAAACAGGAAAATTTAAATCTGGCTGGTATCGACGTGACAGATTTAAACGCAGTTGGAGATATGCTTGGTGAAGTATCTGTCAATCCACAAGCAGTAGTAGAGTTTATTTCCCGGGGAAACTTCACTAAAGATGAAATATACAGTGCTTTAATCGACTATGCCGGAACGTTACAGAATTTGCAGAATCCGGATGTCTTCAAAATGTACGGACCGATTTGGAATCAGGGGCACTTTAAATATCAGGAATGGTATTTAGGCAGTGAGCTTGTTGAAGCAGATACCGGTAAACCGGCTGAAGAACTTCAGAAGACAGGTTTTATTTACGATGAAGAATGGATTGTAGATCCAGAAGCAATTAAAGAAATGCTTAATGGACTGAAAGCTAAAGGATACACAGTGGGTGTCGCAACAGGAAGACCGAGACAGGAAACACTGCTGCCGTTTGACGAAGTCGGCCTGATGGACGTATTTGAAGAGCGCCGTGTTTCAACTGCGAGTGAGGTAATGGATGCAGAGGATAAAAGTACTGCAGCTCATGCCCTCACTAAGCCGCATCCGTTCAGTTATTTATGGAGCCTGTATGTTCAGAACGATGCATTGTTTGAAGCTGCTGTTGAGGGCAGAAACGAAAGTGACGAACAGATCTTTATCGTCGGTGACTCTGTTGCGGACTTTTACTGTGCAGATAAAATCGGCGCAGTATTTATTGCGACGCTGACAGGGTTGACAGGTGATGATATTATCAGCACATTCGATGAGCTGAATGTGCCAAAAGAACAGATGCTGAAAAATGTACTTGGAGTACCTGAACTTGTTGAGACGCTTGTTAAATAAAATAGATACTCAAAAGAACACCGCCTTGAATCTTAAGATTCAAGGCGGTGTTCTTTTATATTTAAGGAAGATATATGCGGAAATAATCCTGTGGAATATTTTAATTTTTATCCCAGTTTAATCGTGTGCACTTTATGAATGTTTGAGACATTTTTTATTTTTTCATATGTTTCTTCGTTGACTTGATTATCGAGTGTGAAGAGAACCATTGCGTCACCTTCTTTAGACAGGCGTGCAAGCTGCATTGAAGCGATGTTTACTTCATCTTCACCAAGCAGGGCACCGAGCTCACCGATGATGCCGGGGCGGTCTGTATGTTCAATTATGAGGATATTCTCTTCCGGTCTGAAATCAATAGGATACTCGTTAATTTTTACGAGACGCTCTCCGTATCCGGGGATTGTTGAAGCCCCGAGTGTAACGTGCTCATTATCATTAATCAGTTCAACTTCCAGATAGTTGGTATAGCCGTCAGCCTTTGCTTTCTTTTCAACTTTATAAGTCACGTCGCGTTCATTTAAGTAGTACAGTGCGTTAATAATATTCACCTCAGCACCAAAGTGGGGTTTTAGCATATTAGTTACGAACGTACGCGTTAAGATACTCGTGTCATCCACAGCGATATCTCCGTGATATTTAATTTTCACTTCCTCAGGCGGTGTATCGAGGAGCTGAATGCCGAACTGTCCCAAATGTTTCACGATAGACATATAAGGTTTTAATTCTTCTGCGACAGACTCGCTGACACGCGGCGCGTTAACGGCATGAGTAATTTTATTTTCTTCAAAATACTCGATGATTTCTTTAGACACACTCACAGCAACTTTTTCCTGTGCTTCTGCTGTTGATGCACCAAGATGCGGTGTAACGACAGTGCGGCGATGTGTCAGGAGTGCAGTGTTTTCCGGCGGCTCTGAGACGAACACATCGAGTGCTGCACCTTTTACGATACCTGAATCGAGCGCGACGAGTAAATCGTCTTCATCGATAATACCGCCGCGTGCGACGTTAATCAGATAAACACCCTCTTTTTTACATTTACTGAAGAAGTCAGCACCGATTATGCCTTTTGTCTGAGGAGTCAGAGGAGTATGGACAGTAATAAAATCTGCTGCCGCTGCCACTTCATCGACTTCCATTTTAACAATCTCATTGTCGCGGGCTTTATCGTCGGATAAGTACGGGTCAAATGCAACAATCTTCATGCCGAAACTTTTAGCTCGTCTGGCAACTCCGAAACCGATTTTCCCTGCGCCGATAATCCCAAGCGTCTTGCCGTAAAGCTCGACACCTTTATGAGCGCTGCGGTTCCATTCACCGTCAGTAAGTTCCTTATATGCTTCCGGTATATCGCGTGCCATTGACAGCATCATTGCCATCGTATGCTCGGTCGCGGAAATAGTGTTTCCTTCAGGAGCGTTGACGACGATAACCCCGTGTTTTGTTGCTGCATCGATATCGATATTGTCGACGCCGACACCGGCACGTGCAATCATCTTAAGTTTTTTAGCGTGCTGAATAATGCGTTCTGTAATTTTCGTCTGGCTGCGGACAATTACAGCATCGAAATCATGAATGATATCCACAATCTGTGCTTCCGATAAACCTTCCTGGCGTGTAACGTTAAAATTATCATTATCAATAAGTGCCTGTATGCCTTCCTGGCTGACAGGGTCCAGTACAATTACGTTATGCTTCGTCATATAAACTCTCCTGAGCGGCAGTTAATGCTTTGCCGTAGTAATTTTTCTTGCGCAGTTTGCTTAAAATATCTTCCAGAGCACTTAAAATAGCCAGCATATCTTTCGGGAACATAAAGCCCATGTGGCCAATACGAATAATTTTTCCAGCGAGGTCTTTCTGGCCGCCGGCAACAGAAATATTATAATTTTTATCCAGTTCATCTTTAATGTGCGCAATTTCTTCAGGTGTCGAAGTTACTGCTGTCACTGTAGGTGAAGCGGACTCTTCTTTTACAAAAAGCTCAAGCTCCAGTGCTTCGAGACCGCGGCGCAGCATTTTCTGCATTTTTTTATGACGAAGAAATACTTCTTCGATTGTTTCTTCGTGAATCATATCGAGTATATCATCCAGTCCCTGGTACAAAGTTACAGCCGGTGTCTGCGGCGTATAATCTACTTCAAGAGACTTAAAGTACATTTTTAAATCGAGATAATAGCGTCCGTGGCGTGAGCTGTTTACTTTGCTGAGTGCTCTATCGTTAAGAGCGACGAATGCCAGGCCCGGAGGCAGCATCATTGCTTTCTGACTGCCTGAAACTATGCAGTCGATATTATCACGCTGCATGTTCATATCGGCTCCGCCAAGCGCACTGACTGCATCGACGATAAACAGCGTTTCTTTATTATAATTATGAACAACTTCAGCCAGCTCAGTGAGCGGGTGAAGCACAGATGTTGAGGTCTCGCATGCCTGAGTAAATACTGCGGTTACATTATCGAGTCCGTTCAGATACTCTTCAAATGCCTGTGGATCGGCAGCTTCCCCCCATGTCACATCGTAAATATGTACGTTGAAGCTGTAGCGTCCTGCGATATCTGCGAACTTTCCGCCGAATACGCCGCTGACGATTAAAACAACCGTATCTCCGTCATCAACAAGGTTGACCATTGCTGCTTCAAGCGCGCTGGTGCCTGATGAAGTCAGTACAGCGACGGGGTTATCCGTGCCGAATATAGGCTGTAGTCTGGTTTGTATATCAGCAGACATTTCTTTGAAGCGGCTGGTTCTGTGACCGAAAATACCTTGAGACATTGCTTGATAAGTGCGTCGGGCAACTGGTGTTGGCCCGGGTGTGAGCAGTAACTCTTCTTGCATTGCGATTCCTCCTGTATAAATAAATTGTAAATTACATTATAACAGAAATATCTTTAAATTCAGTTATCTTTTCGTTCTTCGAGTATTTCATCAATTAAAGCATGGGCACGCAGATAATTATTCAGATATGTATCATCTAAAATAACTGCATTCTTCATTAAATTGTAATGCTGCAGCTGTTCTAAAAGAAGTGTATAAAATTTTTGGTCGTATAGAGAAGCATCTTCAGGCGGGGGCATGATTAAAATCAGACTCCATGTCTGAAGTTTAATATAATGTTCGAAAATCTGATTTACGTATTCCTGCTCATCGTGAGCAGCGAGCATATTATGAACTTTTGAATACAGCACATCTGTGTCGGCGAAAAAGATTTTACGCGTTGCATTGGAATGAATATGACGCCGGTTCAGTTCAAATTGGCCGATGCCGATTGCATGAAAGTCTTTTGCATCGAGATCAGGAGATTTCAGCTGATGATCGTCGAAATAACCTGCTGCGTATTCAATAGAATAACTCGTCGAATACCGCCGTGCCAGATCTTCAATAATCATCGATTTTCCGCTGTTCGGTGAACCGGTGACTAAAACATTCTGAACGAAGAAACGGCGAAACGGTCTCGTGACGTAATCCCAGTTTAAAATGGGGGTCTCTCTGATTTCAGTTCCGCTGATACCGAGAATTTTTCTGTCCACCATAGTCATATGAATATCAATGTGCTGCCACTTTTTAGAGAAATAACTCTCAAGCGGTTCCAAATATTCGCTCTCGCCCATATAAAACGTTGCACTCTGTACATCGAAATCCAAAGCATCTATACTCTGGCGAATTAAACTCTCCAGCATTTCAAGCCAGGGTTCCCAGCCTGCAGGATAACGGGGAATATTTGTTTCATCGAGCTGCAGAATAGAAACGTTGCTGTCGTTCTTTAAAAGCTGGCGCATCGCACGCACGCGGTGTTCAAGATTCATGCCGATATTGTCTCCCCGGTCGCCTGTGTAGCCGCTAATAATAACCGCGGCATGCCTGTTTTCTCTTTTCGCTCTGACGATTTGTTCAAAATGGCCGACGTGGCACGGTGCAAAAGTTCCGAAATAAATTCCGAGATCTCTCATGTTTATCTACTCCTAAGGCAAATGATTTCAAAAGAACTGTATATTAAAGTGTGCTACAATATTGAAGAAATTAAATGTAAGTTAACATGATGGAAATGAAATGCAGTAATCCTGTCAGAATCGTTACCGCAGCTAAAATTTTAATACTTTTAGAAGCACCGGCGATTAGGAATAAGATGGACAGTATGACGGAAATTGCCATAAAGATAATTCTCGTACTGAGCAGAGCAATAAGCTCGTCATGATGATATGCCATCGAAATATTAATAAAGCTGTAAATGTTAAATGCTGCAAATAAAATTAAAATAATCTGTTTCATTTTTGTACGCTCCCTTTGGGGGTATATTATATCAGAAATAATAGAGAAATGATTGGTGAGAAATTATGGTTGAATTATTAAATATTACAGATGACATGCACGATGAATTTGTTATGTCACATCCTGCAGGTGATTTGCTGCAGCTGACGTCATGGGCCGGTTCAAAAGAACTGACGGGATGGTACTCGAGACGCATTGCTGTCGGACGTAACGGCGACATCGAAGGTGTGGCACTTTTACTGTTTAAAAAAGTACCGAAAACATTCTTTACGATGTGCTATGCGTCACGCGGTTTCGTCTGTAACTACGAAGATGAGGAAGTCGTCAGTGCATTGCTCGAAGCGGCGAAGAAAATCGCAGCAGATGAAAAATCTTATACTATCAAAATAGATCCGGACATCCCGGCTGCAGGCAACGAAGATACAATCGAATATTTAAAACAGCTCGGTTTTAAACATCACGGTCTGACGGACGGTATGAGTAAAGATGTTATTCAGCCCAGAACCACGATGGTGACAGATATCAATGTTGACGACAAAGCGCTGCTGCAGAGCTTTGAACGAAACAACCGTACGAAAGTAAGAAGTTCACTGCGCGCGGGTACAACGGTTTATAAAGCAGGAAGAGAAGAATTGCCGGACTTTGTAAAACTGATGAAAGAAACAGGTGAGCGGGACGGTTTCTTAACGAGAGATATTACGTATTTTGAATCGCTGTACGATAACTTAAACCCCGAAGGGCATATGGAACTGTTTATGGTTAAACTATTACCGGATATCGCTATTCAGTCACTTCAGGACGATATCGAAAAAGTAACGAAAGACATCCGTAAAGCAGAGAAAATTAAAGATGAAAAGAAGAAACAAAACCAGCTCGAAAACTTAAATAACCGTATGACGAAAGTTCAGTCGCAGCTCGACGGCATGAATGAAATTAAACGTACACATCCAGGAGGAGTACTGTTATCGGGAGCACTGTTCGCTCAGTCCGGACATAAGTCTTATTACCTGTACGGTGCATCTTCAAACGACTTTAGAGAATTTCTGCCGAATCATCACATGCAGTGGCATATGATGCAGTATGCACGTGAACACGGTGCAAAGACATATGATTTCGGCGGTGTATCAGTAGAACCGGATAAGGATGACGAACACTTCGGCCTATGGCAGTTTAAAAAAGTGTGGGGTACAGAGGTCTCGGATAAAATCGGAGAATTCGATTATGTAACGAACCGTCCGCTTTATACGGCGGCGGAAGTAATGTTCCCGCTGTTCCAGAAGGGTAAAATGAAGCTGAATAAAATAATCAAAAGAAGATAACTGAGAGAACCTGCTTTTTCAGAAGCCTGAATCTAAAATACTGCACAAAAAAACCGTGCGTCATTCCACATGGAATTTGACGTACGGTTTTTATATGGTTCTATAAATAATACGGCTGCATAATTGCGATATATATTATAAACAGCACGGATGCACAGGAGACGATAATAAGTGCGAGTGAAAAATAAGAGTGCATATGACGGCTCTCGTTTAAATGAGGCTCTGAGCGGAAGGCCCGGATGCCGGTAATAATAGCGAGTGCTGCGAGAGTGAACCAGATATAGATGTTATAAAAGATAATACCGTCGTTTATCGAATAATTTATAAAGAACAGTATTTGAATTAACATCAGCAGTATTAAAATGACACGTCTCATATACCCATCTCCTTACAGCGTAATCAGAATTATAATAAGTACGAGCGCCATCGTCAGCGTAAACGCGTGCACTAAAAATAAGTTTGCACGGTCGCCTTTTGATTCTTTAAATGCTGTAATTTCAACTGACAGAACAATGCATAGTGATAGCAGCAGCACGATAAACAAATCCGTCCCGCCGAGTGACAGACTGAAGGTAATCATCATCAGTAAAAACGCAGCGCCCGAAATACAGCGTGCGATGTCAAAAGCGCGCGACCTGAAATTTAAAATGGTAGCGGCACTGATGACGATATAAATTAAAAGCATGAGGAGTGTTAATAATGTCATGCGACTCTCCCTCGTTTTCTATAGTATTGGAAAATAAAATGTGTCGATAAGATAGTCATCAGTGCCCCGAAATAAAACGGCAAGCCTGCAGAGACTAAGAACAGCGCGTTAAATATGAGCGGTCCGCATATTCTTCCGAGACTGTCGAGTGAATATGTCGTCGCAGTAACACGTCCCATATCATGAGCTGATGCTTCTTTTGTAATTTGTGATGTCATTAAAGTTTTTGCCAGCGCATTACCCGTCATCAGGAGAACAATACATATTCCCGCGTAGACAAGACCTGTCATAAACGGCAGCATGATAAATGCAATCACGGCCATAACCTGACCGATGACCATTGCTTTTTTCTCCTGGCCATCTTTCAGCTTCCTTATATATACACCCTGTGTCAGTGCATTAAATATTCCTCCGATAAAAAACAGAACTCCCATTTCAGTCGGGGTAATATTAATACGTTCCTGACCGAGCAGCTGGAAAGTACTTTCCATTCCGCTCATGAAAAACATTACGAAAAATGTACCGATCATCAGAATTCCGACGGGCTGCGTAAAGTAATCGACAGCCAGTGTAATTTTCTTCGGTGTCTGCTGTGTTTTTTTACTGTATGTTTCTGGAATTTTTAAGAAGCTGAAGACCAATGCGCCTGTAATAACGATTGTCGTCATATAGTAGGCGAAGCTCAAGGAGATGCCAGCCAATATACCGCCGACACCCGGTCCAAAAATAAAACCGAGACCGACACACATGCCGACAAGTCCCATATATTTCGTACGTTCTTCACGCGTTGTAATATCTGCAACCATACTCGTCGTCGCAGTGTAAAGGGCGCCGGAAGCAGCACCGCCGATAACTCTGCTTAGATACAGTATAGTCAGGTTATCTATGAACAGACCGAATATTAAAAAACTGAATGCAAATACTGATAACCCGCCGAGAAGAAGCGGACGTCTGCCGACCTTATCGGATAACCGTCCGAAGAACGGAGCGGAAAGAAAGCTTGCGAGTGAATAGACCGCGAGCAGTAAGCCCATATGTATCGTATTGACACCGAGCTGATTAATGAGTTCGGGAATGACCGGAATAATCATACTAAACCCGAAATATATTAAAAATTGAATGATCATAATCAGGGTAATCATTCGTTTCATTATATCCACGTCCTGAAATTACTTATTTTTTAGTGCCTGGCGTACTTCTTTAATCTGAGTTTCAAGTTCGTGAAGACGATCCGTCATTTTTGATGTCGGATGACCAGTGGACTCGATCTTTTCCAAATCACCCTGGAGGTGCACATATTCGTATTTTAATTCCTGTAATTGGCTTTCCAAATCCATTTTAACCACCACCTAAACTTAACTAATATCATATCATAAATGAGCAATTTTAAATGTGAAGAGAAAGCAATATTTTTAAGACAAACATTTAAGCTAAAAAAAATGAAAATGTACGGATTTAGCATGTATTTATCTCGGAATAGGTGTATAATATACTTGTATTTGAGATTAAACCAACTGGTAAAGCTTTATACATATTATATAGGAGTGATAGGGTGCCTAGTAGCTTTATTAAACGCTGCCTGTTTTACTTTGTAGGTTTAATCATATTGTCAATCGGTGTTGCGATGCAGGTTAAAGGCTTTGTTATGGGCCTGTCACCGTGGGATGTACTGCATTTCGGCCTGTGGCAGTCTGTCGGACTGACATTCGGAAGCTGGGCAGTCATTATCGGTATCTTTATTGTAATAGCAACTTCGCTCATCTTAAAAGCTCTGCCTAAAGGCGGAGTGTACGTCAATTTGTTGACAATCGGCGCATTTATCGACTTCTTTGTCTGGCTGCTGCCAGACGCTTCAAGCTGGCCTGCACAGGCGGTCTACTTTACAGCAGGTGTGTTTATCGCGGCATTCGGTTCTGCATTTTATATGACACCGAATCTGGGTGCCGGACCGAGAGACTCTTTAATGATGGTACTGGTTATGAAGTTCAATTTAAGAATGGCGAGAGCACGATTTTTAATGGAATTGATCGTTACTGTATTTGGGATCATACTCGGCGGACCGGTATTTATCGGTACGATATTGATTGTTTTGTTTTACGGCAAGATAATAGAAATGTTCTTTCCTTATACGAGGGAGCTGCTGATTCGTTTTATAGGTTACGATGATCCGAGGATCATACAATTTAAATAATCATATAATGATTGGAGTTTGCTATGAAAAAGTTTTTTGGTTTCGAGGAACTTGATACTAATTTTAGAAAAGAAATAGTAGGCGGTCTGACAACATTCCTGTCGATGGCTTATATTCTCGCAGTTAACCCTTCGATTTTATCACTGCAGGGAATAGAGGGTGTTCCCGATGAAATGAAGATGGATATTAACGCCGTTTTCGTTGCAACGTGTTTAGCGGCATTTGTCGGCTGTTTGTTTATGGGGATTATTGCGAAATATCCAATCGCACTCGCACCAGGTATGGGGCTTAATGCATTTTTCGCTTTTACAGTAGTACTGACAATGGGGATTCCCTGGCAGACTGCACTAACGGGCGTACTGTTCTCCGGTGTGATTTTCGTGATTCTTACATTAACAGGTTTACGTGAATACATAATTAATGCTATACCGATGGAGATGAAAATGGCGGTCAGCGCCGGTATCGGATTCTTCATCACTTTTGTCGGCCTTCAGTCTTCGGGGATTATCGTCGGGGACGACGCGACATTAATCAGTCTCGGTGACGTACACAGCGGCGGTGTGCTGCTGACTTTTGCAGGGCTTGTGATTACCGTTATATTAATGACTAAAAAAGTGCCGGCAGCAATATTCTTTGGAATGATTATTACTGCAATACTGGGTATAGTTACCGGAATCGTTCCGATGCCGTCGGCAATTGTCGGTTCAGTGCCGAGCGTTGCACCGACATTCGGCGCAGCATTCGAAGGGCTGATGGACTTTGACACAATCTTTAATGTACAGTTCCTGATCGTTGTGCTGACTTTCCTGTTCGTAGACTTTTTCGATACTGCAGGAACGCTAGTAGGCGTAGCTTCACAGGCTAACCTTATTAAAGACAATAAACTCCCGCGTGCAGGCAAGGCGCTCCTTGCAGATGCATTTGCGACGATTACAGGAGCAATCTTCGGGACGTCTACAACGACATCTTATGTAGAATCTACAGCCGGTGTTGCAGCCGGGGCAAGGAGCGGATTTGCTTCGGTCGTTACAGGTGTGTTATTCTTAGCTGCGATATTCTTCTCGCCGCTGATTGTTACATTTACATCGGAAGTGACAGCGCCTGCACTTATTATAGTAGGGATTTTAATGGCATCCAATTTATCGAAAATAAGCTGGGGCAGATTTGAAGTGGCAGTACCTGCATTCCTGACAGTATTTATGATGCCGCTCACGTACAGTATCGCGACCGGTATTGCGATTGGATTTATCTTCTATCCAATTACAATGATTATGGCAGGTAAGAGAAAAGAAATTAATCCAATCATGTATGGATTATTCATAGTGTTCATTTTATACTTCCTATTCATTAATTAAATATTCAAAGTGATGTATATATAATAGAAAACGAAAGAAAATTAAAAAAGAGTGAAGAAATCTCTAGATATCTATTGATTTCCTCACTCTTTTACTGTATCATATCTAACGTTGGACTTAAGCGGACACCATTGTGTCCTGTATACGTGAAGTGCTGTTCCTATGCACATCACACATCGATGAAGCGAGAGGTTACTGACACACCCGGCCGCATTGCCATGGCAGATGTGACAAGAAAATTTTCGCTGAGATAGTCTACCATTAATAGGATGACGACCATAAGGAGGTATAAATAATGGCAAAGCAAAAAATTCGTATTCGTTTAAAAGCGTACGACCACAGAGTGCTGGATCAATCAGCAGAAAAAATCGTTGAGACGGCAAAACGTTCAGGTGCAGATGTATCAGGACCGATTCCGTTACCGACTGAGAAAACTATTTACACAGTTATTCGTGCGGTGCACAAATACAAAGATTCACGTGAACAGTTTGAACAGCGTACACACAAGCGTCTTATCGACATTTTAAACCCTACACCTAAAACAGTTGATGCTCTAATGGGCTTAAACTTACCATCAGGCGTAGACATCGAAATCAAGTTATAAATTATAGGAGGTGCGACTTTCGATGACCAAAGGAATCTTAGGTAGAAAAATTGGGATGACTCAAGTTTTCGGTGAAAACGGAGAATTAATCCCTGTAACAGTAGTTGAAGCTGCAGGAAACGTAGTAGTTCAAAAGAAAACTGAAGAAACAGACGGATATAATGCGATTCAAATCGGATTTGATGACAAACGCGATTATAACGCAAAAGGCAGAAGCAACAAATATGCCAACAAAGCAGAGGCAGGCCATGCTAAAGCATCTGGTGCTGCTCCTAAGCGCTTCATACGCGAATTCAAGAACTTGAACGCAGAAGAATTTGACGTAGGTCAAGAAGTCCCTGTAGATACATTTGCTGCAGGTGATTTTGTAGACGTAACAGGAACTTCAAAAGGTAAAGGTTTCCAGGGTTCTATCAAACGTCACAATTTCAGCCGCGGACCAATGAGTCACGGTTCACGTTACCACAGAGGATCAGGTGCCATGGCTATGGCTGCCAGCCCGTCACGAGTTTTCAAAGGTAAAAAATTACCTGGACAAATGGGTGGTAAAACGATTACTATGCAAAACTTAGAAATCGTACGTGTAGATGCAGAGAAAAATGTTGTTCTTATTAAAGGCAACGTACCAGGACCTAGAAAAGGTTTTGTAAAAATTTCATCATCAATTAAAAAAGGTAACAAGTAATAAGGAAGGGAGGATAAACACATGGCAATCGATGTTTTATCAAAAGAAGGAACTAAAGTAAGTTCTATCGAATTAAACCAGGCTGTATTCGGAATCGAGCCGAACCAGCACGTACTATTTGAAGCAGTTCACTTACAACGTGCATCTCTTAGACAAGGGACACACGCAGTGAAAAACCGCTCAGCTGTACGCGGCGGCGGAAGAAAGCCGTTTAAACAAAAAGGAACAGGTAACGCACGTCAAGGTACAATCCGTGCACCACAATTCCGTGGAGGCGGTGTCGTATTCGGACCGACTCAAAGATCATACAGCTACAGCATGCCGAAGAAAATGAGAAAGCTTGCACTTCGTTCAGCACTTTCAGCGAAAGTAAATGAAGAAGTATTACAAGTGATTGACCACCTTGAAATGGAAGCACCAAAAACTAAAGAATTCTTAACAGTACTTGAAAATCTTGGTGCCGCTAAGAAAGTACTTCTTGTACTTGAAAATAAAGACGAAGTTGTTGAGAAATCAGCACGTAACATCCCAGGTGTTACAGTGTTAACTCCAGCTGGTCTTAACGTACTAGATATCCTTTCTGCTAACCATGTGATCTTCACTGAGGGAGCAATCAAAAAAGCAGAGGAGGTACTTGTATAATGGATGCACGCGACATTATCAAGCGCCCAGTAGTTACTGAGCGTTCTGCTGACTTAATGTCAGAAGACAAATACACATTTGATGTAGATGTAAGAGCGAACAAAACACAAGTCAAACACGCAGTTGAAGAAATCTTCGACGTTAAAGTTGAAAAAGTAAACATTATGAATGTTAAGCCTAAGAAAAAACGCATGGGTCGTTACGAAGGCTATACAAACAGAAGAAGAAAAGCGATTGTAAAACTTAAAGAAGGTTCAATCGAAATCTTCTAATTATATAAAAGATACCAATAAGGAGGTATAACGAGGATGGCAATTAAGAAATATAAGCCTACCACGAATGGTCGCCGTAATATGACTGGTTCGGATTTTGCTGAAATTACTTCAACAACTCCGGAACGTTCATTACTAGCGCCGCTGCCGAAAAAAGCGGGACGTAACAACCAGGGTAAAATCACTGTACGTCACCAAGCAGGTGGACATAAACGTCAATATAGACTTATTGACTTCAAACGTAATAAAGATGGGATTCCTGCAACAGTTAAAACTATTGAGTACGATCCAAACCGTTCAGCTAACATCGCGTTAGTATCATATGCAGATGGTGAAAAGAAATATATCTTAGCACCTAAAGGTATGACAGTTGGAACTGTAATCATGAGTGGACCTGAAGCAGATATCAAAGTAGGGAACGCATTAGCATTAGCGGATATCCCGGTTGGTACTACAATCCACAACATCGAATTAAAACCAGGTGCCGGCGGACAGATGTCACGTTCAGCAGGTACTAGCGCACAGCTGTTAGGTAAAGAAGGTAAATACGCACTGGTAAGATTAGCTTCCGGTGAAGTACGTATGGTACTTCTTACATGTAGAGCGACAATCGGACAAGTTGGTAACGAACAGCACGAACTTATCAACATTGGTAAAGCCGGACGTTCTAGATGGAAAGGTAAACGCCCTACAGTACGTGGTTCAGTAATGAACCCTAACGACCACCCACACGGTGGTGGTGAAGGTAAAGCTCCTATCGGACGTCCATCACCAGTTTCTCCTTGGGGTAAACCAACTCTTGGTAAGAAAACTCGTAAAGGTAAAAACCGTTCAACTAAGTTCATAGTAAGAGGACGTAAGAAATAAGTAATGTGAGTGTGCGGATAAAATCCGCACGCATTATTGGAAGGAGGCGCCTACATGGCACGCAGTCTTAAAAAAGGACCTTTCGTCGACGATCACCTCATGAAAAAAGTAGAGGCTCAGAACGAAGGTAGTAAAAAAAGTGTAATTAAAACATGGTCACGCCGTTCAACGGTTTTCCCGAATTTCATCGGACATACAATCGCTGTATACGACGGACGCAAACATGTACCTGTGTACATCACAGAAGATATGGTTGGACACAAACTAGGTGAATTTGCACCTACAAGAACTTTCAAAGGTCACGGAAACGATCAGAAAACAAAAAGATAAATAACTAACCATATGCGATAAAGGAGGAAAAACTCATGCAATCGAAAGCTGTTGCTAAAACTGTGAGAATCGCTCCGCGTAAAGTACGCCTTATTCTTGACCTTGTGAGAGGTAAAGAAGTTGGAGAAGCGATATCAATTCTAAAACTTACAAACAAGAGATCTTCACCAGTAGTGGAGAAACTAGTTAAATCTGCAGTTGCTAACGCAGAACACAACTACGATATGGATATCGATAATCTGTATATTTCTGAAATATTTGCAGATGAAGGTCCTACGATGAAAAGATTCCGTCCACGTGCTCAAGGCCGTGCTACGAAAATCAACAAACGTACTAGCCACATCACAGTAGTTGTTAAAGAGTACGCAAACGAAGCAGAAGTTGAAACTGAAGAAAATAAAGAGACAGAAAACGCTTAATTATATAAGGAGGGAATTAACTTGGGCCAAAAGATAAATCCAATTGGGTTTCGTGTAGGTGTCATTCGTGACTGGGAAGCAAACTGGTATGCAGACAAAAACTTTGCAAGCCTGTTACACGAAGACTTAAAAGTTCGTAAATATATCGAGACTAATCTTAAAGATGCATCAATTTCCAAAGTGGAAATCGAACGTGCAGCAAACCGAGTGAATATTGCTTTGCACACAGGTAAACCAGGTATGGTAATCGGTAAAGGCGGTAGTGAAATTAACAAACTGCGTACTGCACTGACTAACTTAACTGGCAAGAAGGTTCATATCAACGTTATTGAAATTAAGAAAGTAGATATGGATGCTAAACTTGTAGCAGAAAATATTGCGCGTCAATTAGAAAATCGTGTATCTTTCCGTAGAGCACAAAAACAAGCGCTTCAAAGAGCTATTAAATCAGGCGCTAAAGGTATTAAAACACAAGTTTCAGGACGTTTAGGCGGCGCCGACATCGCTCGTGCTGAAGGTTACAGTGAAGGAACAGTTCCACTTCATACACTTCGTGCAGACATCGATTATGCTCATGAAGAAGCAGACACAACTTACGGTAAGTTAGGTGTCAAGGTATGGATCTACCGTGGAGAAGTTCTTCCTACAAAGAATAATAAATAAGTAAGGAGGAAAATTGGAATGTTATTACCAAAAAGAGTAAAATACCGTCGTCAGCACCGTCCGAATACAAAAGGACGTTCTAAAGGCGGAAATCAAGTAAGCTTTGGTGAATACGGGCTACAAGCTATGACAACATCTTGGATTACTGCAAGACAAATCGAAGCAGCACGTATTGCAATGACACGTTACATGAAACGTGGCGGTAAAGTATGGATCAACATTTTCCCGCACACGCCATATACAAAGAAACCATTAGAAGTACGTATGGGTTCTGGTAAAGGTGCAATTGAAGGTTGGATTGCAGTAGTTAAACCAGGACGCGTTATGTTTGAAGTTGCGGGTGTAGATGAGGAAGTAGCTAAAGAAGCACTTCGTCTTGCAAGTCATAAACTTCCATTAAAAACGAAAATAGTAAAACGTGAAGAATTAGGTGGTGATACGAATGAAAGCTAAAGAAATCCGTGATTTAACGAATTCCGAAATTGAATCTAATGTTAAAGAATTGAAAGAAGAACTTTTCAATCTGCGCTTTCAGCTAGCTACAGGTCAGCTAGAAAACACTGCTCGTATCAAAGAAGTTAGAAAGACTATCGCTAGAATGAAAACGACGGTTCGCCAGAGAGAGATTGAAGAAGCACAAGCGAATCAATAATTAGAGGAGGTTCAAATCGTGGAAAGTAAAAACGAACGCAAAGTTTACCAGGGCCGCGTCGTATCCGACAAGATGGATAAGACTGTAACGGTACTTGTTGAAACTTACACAAAGCACCCGATCATCGGAAAACGTGTTAAATATTCTAAAAAATATAAAGCACATGATGAAAATAACACTGCGAAAATGGGCGATATCGTTAGAATCCAAGAAACACGTCCATTATCTGCGACTAAACGATTCCGTCTAGTTGAAATCGTTAAAGAATCTGTAATAGTATAAAAATATTTGAAACAGAAGGAGGGAATCGCGCATGATTCAGTCAGAGAGCCGCTTGAAGGTAGCTGACAACTCAGGAGCACGTGAAGTGCTAACTATTAAAGTTTTGGGCGGAACAGGCCGTAAAACTGCGAACATCGGTGATGTAATCGTTGCAACTGTTAAGAATGCAACACCCGGTGGGGTTGTCAAAAAAGGTGAGGTTGTTAAAGCCGTCATCGTTAGAACGAAAACAGGTGTCCGTCGTGAAGATGGTTCATATATTAAATTCGATGAGAACGCATGCGTAATCATCCGTGATGATAAAGGTCCAAGAGGTACTCGTATTTTCGGACCAGTTGCTCGTGAACTTCGCGAAGGTAACTTCATGAAGATTATCTCATTAGCACCAGAAGTACTATAATCCAAATCCGAAGGAGGTGCGACAACTATGCACGTAAAAACAGGTGACCAGGTCGTTGTAATCAGCGGTAAGGACAAAGGTAAAAAAGGAACTGTACTAAAAGCAATTCCTGCAGACAACCGTGTCGTTATTGAAAATGTCAACGTAATCAAGAAACATCAGAAGCCATCTCAAATGAACCCAGAAGGCGGGATTCTAGAGGTAGAAGCTCCGATTCATGTTTCCAACGTCATGCATGTAGACCCTGAATCAGGTGAACGCACTCGTATCCGTCATGAAATTAAAGATGGTAAAAAAGTGAAAATCGCTGTTAAATCAGGTAAAGAGATCAAATAAGATTCAAACGGAAGGAGGTCCCATTAATGGCTCGCTTAAAAGAAAAATACAATGAAACAATCAGACAAGAACTAGTAAACAAATTTAACTACTCTTCAATAATGCAGGCACCACAGATTGATAAAATCGTAGTAAACATGGGTATTGGTGACGCTGTACAAAACGCAAAAGTACTCGACACAGCAGTTGAGGAATTAAGTGCAATTACAGGTCAAAAACCTGTTATCACTAAAGCTAAGAAATCAATCGCTACATTCCGTTTACGTGAAGGTATGCCAATTGGTGCTAAAGTTACACTTCGTGGAGAAAGAATGTATGAATTCCTAGACAAACTTATCTCAGTTTCATTACCACGTGTAAGAGACTTCAGAGGTATTTCTAAGAAAGCATTCGATGGACGCGGTAACTACACATTAGGTGTTAAAGAACAATTAATCTTCCCGGAAATTGATTACGATAAAGTATCAAAAGTTCGCGGTATGGATATCGTTATTGTTACAACAG
This sequence comes from Jeotgalicoccus sp., assembly GCA_003513765.1. Classification (GTDB taxonomy): domain Bacteria; phylum Bacillota; class Bacilli; order Staphylococcales; family Salinicoccaceae; genus Jeotgalicoccus. The sequence continues at coordinate 46,549 of DONT01000011.1, read as the reverse complement.
CAAACACGGACGAAGAAGCTCGTGAATTGCTTACACAATTCGGTATGCCGTTCCAAAAGTAAGTAATAAGGAGGCAATATAGTGGCTAAAAAATCAATGATTGCTAAACAGCAAAAAGAACAAAAATTCAAAGTTAGAGAATATACACGCTGCGAAAGATGTGGTAGACCACATTCAGTACTACGTAAATTCAAGCTTTGCCGTATCTGTTTCCGTGAACTTGCTTACAAAGGGCAAATTCCTGGTGTAAGAAAAGCAAGCTGGTAAGATTCATTATTCGAAAGGAGGCAACTTAAATGACAGTGTCAGATCCAATTGCAGATATGCTAACACGCATTAGAAATGCGAACATTGTTAGACATGAAACTTTAGAGATTCCTGGTTCAAACATGAAAAAGGAAATCGCTGCTATTTTGAAAACAGAAGGTTTTATTAAAAATGTAGAATACATCGAGGACGATAAGCAAGGTGTCATTCGTGTATTCATGAAATACAGCAACGAAAACGAACGCGTTATTACTGGTTTGAAACGTATTTCTAAACCTGGACTTCGTGTTTATGCTAAAAGAGAAGAATTACCAAGAGTACTTAACGGTCTTGGAATTGCTCTTATTTCAACATCAGAAGGCGTGCTTACAGATAAAGAAGCACGTAAAAGAAATCTTGGCGGGGAAGTTCTCGCATACGTTTGGTAATTTAATTAAACAGGAGGTGCAAAGTAATGAGTCGTGTAGGTAAACGTCTTATTGACATTCCAAGTGACGTAACAATTGACATCAAGGACAATACTATTACAGTAAAAGGTCCTAAAGGTGAATTAGTTAACTCATTTAATGAAGCAATGACATACAATCTTGAAGATACTACTCTAGAAGTAGTTCGTCCAAGTGAATCTAAAGAACACCGTACAGTTCACGGAACAACTCGTGCACTTATCAACAACATGGTTGAAGGTGTATCAAAAGGTTTTGTTAAAGAACTTGAACTTATCGGAGTTGGTTACCGTGCTCAAATGCAAGGTAAAAAATTAGCGCTAAGCGTTGGTTTATCACACCCGGTAGAATTCGAAACAACTGATGATCTTGCGATTACAGTTGAAGGTAATACTAACATTAAAATTGAAGGTATTAATAAAGAGGCTGTTGGTGCTCTTGCATCTAACATCCGTAAGGTACGTCCACCAGAACCATACAAAGGTAAAGGTATTCGCTATAAAGGTGAAAACGTTCGCCGTAAAGAAGGTAAAACTGGTAAATAATAATAGGTGAGGAGTGAACATCAATGATCGCGAAAATTGACAAGAATAAAGTACGTCAAAAAAGACATGGCCGCGTGCGTAACTTACTTTCAGGTACTTCTGAAAGACCACGTTTAAATGTTTACCGTTCAAACAAGCATATCTATGCTCAATTAATTGATGACACTGCGCAAATTACACTTGCAAGCGCGTCTACTAAAGACACTGAATTCAAAGGCGAATCAGGATCTAACGTAGAAGCTGCTAAAGAAGTCGGAGCTCTAATTGCCAACCGTGCAAAAGACAAAGACATCGTTAAAGTAGTATTTGACCGTGGTGGATATTTATATCATGGACGTGTTAAAGCGTTAGCTGATGCAGCACGTGAAAACGGACTGGATTTCTAAAAAAAAGGAGGGACATATTTCATGGCTCAAAGAAGAGAAAGAGAAGTACAAGAATTTGAAGAGCGCGTTGTAACGATCAACCGTATCGCTAAAGTAGTTAAAGGTGGTCGTCGTTTCCGTTTCTCAGCTTTAGTAGTAGTTGGGGACAGAAAAGGACGTGTAGGTTTCGGTACTGGTAAAGCTCAGGAAGTTCCTGAAGCAATTAAAAAAGCTATCGAATCTGCTAAGAAAAATCTAGTTGAAGTACCTATCGTAAATGGTACTGTACCTCATGAAGTAATCGGACAATTCTCATCAGGTAACGTACTCATGAAACCTGCTGCTCCTGGTACAGGGGTTATCGCGGGCGGACCGGTTCGTGCCGTATTAGAATTAGCTGGTGTTACTGATATCTTAAGTAAGTCACTTGGTGCTAACACACCAATCAACGTAGTTCGCGCTACTGTTAAAGGCTTAACTGAACTTAAAGATGTTAAAGAAGTTGCAAAACTTAGAGATAAAACTGTAGAAGAGATTCTAAACTAAGGAGGGAATAGTCAATGGCAAAAGTGAAAGTTACCCTCACTAAAAGTGTTATCGGTAAACCGCAGACACAAAGAGACACAGTTACAGCATTAGGACTTAGAAAAATGCACCAGACTGTTGAGCATGAAGATACTCCACAGTTAAGAGGACAGATTGCTAAAGTCGGTCATTTAGTTACAGTAGAAGAGAAATAATGATAAAATAAAGTAGGAGGTGCGAAGATGAAATTACACGAACTTAAACCAGTTGAAGGCGCGCGTAACAAACGTAACAGAGTTGGACGCGGTATGTCATCAGGTAACGGTAAAACATCCGGTCGCGGTCATGACGGACAGAAGTCTCGTTCTGGCGGTAAAGTTGGTCTTACTTTCGAAGGTGGACAATTACCACTTTTCCGTAGTATTCCAAAACGCGGATTCACAAACATCAACCGTAAAGATTACGCAGTTGTAAATGTTGCTGCGTTAAACCGTTTTGACAATGGAACAGAAGTAACTCCTGAACTTTTAATCGAATCAGGAATTGTTAAAAACGAAAAATCTGGAATTAAGATTTTAGGCAACGGTAACTTAGAGAAGAAGTTGACGATTAAAGCGCACAAATTTTCTAGTTCAGCTGTAGAAGCGATTGAGCAACAGGGCGGAACTCATGAGGTGATCTAATGATCGGGACGATATCGAATTTCTTTAAAATTAAAGAAATACGTAATAAGATACTGTTTACTTTGGCAATGCTAGTTATTTTCAAAATCGGTACGTACATTCCAGTTCCCGGCGTAGATCCAAGTGTTTTTGACACTGGAGCATCCGGGAGTGGAGTTTTAGATTTAATGAATACATTTGGCGGTGGAGCGCTCATGAACTTCTCTATCTTAGCGATGGGGATAATGCCGTACATCACGGCTTCAATCGTGACGCAGCTGCTTCAAATGGACGTAGTTCCAAAGTTTGCTGAATGGGCAAGACAAGGTGAAGTCGGAAGACGGAAACTTGCTCAATTCACTAGGTATTTCACGATCGTTTTAGCATTTATCCAAGCTATCGGTATGTCGTTTGCATTTAACCAAATGTTCGGCGGTAACCTGATTGATGACAACAATGTTGGATCTTATCTGCTTATTGCTTTAATTTTAACTACAGGTACAGCTTTCCTTATGTGGCTTGGTGAGCAAATCACTACACATGGTGTCGGTAATGGTATTTCAATCATTATCTTTGCAGGTATCTTAGGTGCACTTCCAAGTGCATTAATTCAGCTTTATCAGTCAAGATTTACAGGTTCGGCGGATGTGACAATGGCAGTACTTCAAGTTGCTGGTATTGTAATATTCCTTATTCTGCTTACTGCGTTTGCAGTGTTTATCTTACAGGCGATTCGTAAGATTCCAGTGCAATATGCAAAAGGTCAGAGAACACCCGGGTCACAATTGGCACCGCAATCAACATTCTTACCGTTAAAAGTTAACCCGGCAGGGGTTATTCCGGTAATCTTTGCAATGGCATTTCTGATGATGCCTCAAACACTGACATTATTCTTCCCGGATGCAAACTGGGCACAAACGGTAGCCCGTTTTGCTGACCCGTCTGACTGGATTGGAATGATTGTCTATGTTGTTCTGATTATCGCATTTGCTTACTTCTATTCATTTGTACAGGTGAATCCTGAGAAGATGGCTGACAACCTGAAAAAACAGGGCAGTTATATTCCGGGTATCCGTCCAGGTAAAAACACACAGGATTATATTACTTCTGTTTTATACAGACTAGTATTTGTAGGCTCTGTGTTCCTTGCAGGTATTGCAATTTTACCACTCTTAATTACGAAGTTTATGGACTTGCCGCAGGCAATTCAAATTGGAGGAACGAGCTTACTGATCGTTATCGGGGTTGCACTTGAAACGATGAAACAATTGGAAGCTCAGGCTAACCAAAGAGAATACCGCGGATTTAGAAAGCGTAGATAAGTAGGAGGAAACAGAATAATGAACATTATTATTATGGGCTTGCCTGGTGCAGGTAAAGGTACTCAAGCTGCGAAAATAATCAAAAAACACTCGATTCCTCATATCTCTACAGGAGATATGTTCCGTCTTGCTATTAAAAACGAGACGGATTTAGGAAGACAGGCCAAGGCATTTATGGACCAGGGAGAACTTGTTCCTGACGAAGTAACGGTTGGTATCGTGAAAGAGCGTCTTTCTCAAAGTGATGTAAAAAATGGATTTTTACTGGACGGTTTTCCTAGAACTGTTGAACAGGCAGAAGCATTGAATAACATCATGACAGAGCTTAATTCTCAGATCGATCAGACTATATATGTTGAAGTGCCTGAAGAGGAACTGATGAACAGACTGACTGGCCGACGCATTTGTGAAACTTGCGGTGCGACTTATCATCTAGTGTTTAATCCGCCTAAGACAGAGGGTATTTGTGACTTAGACGGCGGTAAATTATACCAGCGCGAAGATGACAACCCGGAAACAGTACAAAACCGTCTGGAAGTCAATATTAAACAGACAGCACCACTTCTAGATTTCTATAAAGGTCTTGGAGTTCTAGCTACAGTAGATGGCTCAAAAGATATAGAAGAAGTTTTCGAAGAAGTCGATGCAATTCTTAATGGCTTATAGAAATGTTCACCTTGCAGCAATTTAGGTGAATGTTGCTATGTCTATATGTATACGAGAGAGTCGTTATTAGACGAAGTGAATCGTCACCTAGAGCAAATTTCTATAATAGGAATTGAAATGCTGTATAAGGAGGAAAAGAAGTGAGTAAACAAGATGTAATTGAACTGGAAGGTACAGTGCTTGATACTTTACCAAATGCAATGTTCAAAGTAGAATTAGAAAATGGTCATGAGATATTAGCTCATGTATCAGGTAAAATTCGTATGAACTATATCCGCATACTTCCGGGTGATAAAGTAACAGTTGAGATGTCACCTTATGACTTAACACGTGGCAGAATCACTTATCGTTTTAAATAAGAGACTCCATATTCTAAGGAGGTAAAAAACATGAAAGTAAGACCATCAGTAAAACCTATCTGTGAAAAATGTAAAGTTATCCGCAGAAAAGGAAAAGTAATGGTAATTTGTGAAAACCCTAAACACAAACAAAAACAAGGTTAATATTTAATTTGGAGGTGCAAAGATATGGCTCGTATTGCAGGAGTTGACGTACCACGTGACAAACGTGTTGTAATTTCTTTAACATATATTTTCGGTATTGGACCAACACGCGCTAGTGAAGTTTTAGCTAAAGCATCAGTTGATGAAAATACTAGAGTTAAAGATCTTACAGAAGATGAGTTAAACAAAATTCGTGAAGTAGTAGACGCGTATAAAGTCGAAGGTGACTTACGCCGTGAAACTAACTTAAACGTTAAACGTCTTATGGAAATCGGTTCTTACAAGGGAATGCGTCACCGTCGTGGTTTACCAGTTAATGGTCAACACACTAAGAACAACGCAAGAACTCGTAAAGGTCCAATTAAAACAGTAGCGAACAAGAAGAAATAAATAGTTACTAAAGTAAAGGAGGATAAATAATGGCTCGCAAACAACAATCACGTAAACGTAAAGTGAAAAAGAATATAGAAGCAGGTGTAGCACACATCCGCTCAACTTTTAACAATACAATTGTTACAATTACTGACGAGTTCGGTAATGCTCTTTCATGGTCATCTGCCGGTGCATTAGGGTTTAAAGGTTCTAAGAAATCTACTCCTTTCGCAGCACAAATGGCTTCTGAAACAGCTTCTAAAGCAGCGATGGAACACGGTCTTAAAACTGTAGAAGTTACAGTTAAAGGTCCTGGTGCCGGTCGTGAAGCAGCTATCCGTGCACTTCAGTCAGCTGGACTTGAAATTACAGCTATCAGAGATGTAACTCCAGTGCCACACAATGGCTGTCGTCCACCTAAACGTCGTCGTGTATAAGAAATATAAAATCGCTTAAGTAGTTGGGAACAATATTATTTTCTAATATTTTCGGCGTTTAAAGGGAGGATATGTTACACATGATCGAAATCGAGAAACCTAGAATTGAGACAGTAGAGGTATCGGAAGATTCTAAGTTTGGTAAGTTTGTTGTAGAACCTTTAGAAAGAGGTTATGGGACAACACTTGGGAACTCCTTGCGTCGCATTCTTTTATCATCATTACCAGGTGCGGCAGTTAAGACGATTGAAATAGAAAATGTACTTCATGAGTTTTCTACAATAGACAATGTTGTTGAAGACGTGACTACAATTATTACTAATCTCAAGAGCCTTGCTTTAAAAATCTATTCTGAAGAAGAAAAAACTTTGGAAATCGATTTTAGCGGTGAGGGTGTAGTTACTGCAGCCGATATTACTCACGACAGTGATGTGGAAATTTTAAACAGAGACCTTAAGATTGCAACAGTATCTAAAGGCGGAAGCTTGAAATTACGCATGACAGCAGATCGTGGTAGAGGATATACTCTTGCAGACGGTAATAATAAAGCTGATATGCCAATTGGTGTAATTCCAATCGACTCTATCTATACACCGATAGAACGTGCGAATTATACTGTTGAAAATACACGTGTAGGACAAAGTACAAACTTCGATAAGCTTACTCTGGATGTATGGACTGATGGTTCACTTACTCCTCAGGATGCAGTATCATTGGGTGCTAAAATTCTCACTGAACACTTAAACATTTTTGTCGGTCTTACTGATGAAGCTCAAAATGCTGAAATCATGATCGAGAAAGAAGAAGATCAGAAAGAGAAAGTACTTGAAATGTCTATTGAAGAACTTGACTTATCAGTACGTTCTTATAACTGTCTGAAACGCGCTGGTATTAATTCTGTTCAGGAACTTACTGATAAAACAGAAGCTGATATGATGAAAGTGCGTAATCTGGGACGTAAGTCACTGGAAGAAGTTAAATTTAAACTTGAAGACCTTGATTTAGGTCTACGCAAAGAAGACTAGTCATAAAGGAGGAGAAATAATGGGTTACAGAAAACTTGGACGTACATCAGACCAAAGAAAAGCAATGTTACGCGACTTAGCAACTTCATTAATCGTAAGTGAGCGCATCACTACTACTGAAGACCGTGCTAAAGAATTACGTAAACTTGCAGACCGTTTAGTTACACTAGGTAAACGCGGTGACTTAGCAGCGAAAAGACGTGCTGGTCAAACTGTACGTAACGTAGAAATCATCAATGAAGATGGTTCAACAAGTTATGCACTTCAAAAATTATTTGAAGATATCGCTCCACGTTTCACAGATCGTCAAGGCGGTTACACAAGCATCAAGAAGCTTGGAACTCGTCGTGGTGACGGAGCTGAACTTGTAATTATCGAATTCGTAGAAGGCGCTCCAGTTACAACTGAAGAAGCGTAAACTATAAAAGCAGAGTGAGTGTTATGATGGTGAGCCCGTAAGGGCTCATTCGTCTAGCTCGACGTATCCTGCAATATAAAAATCAGTGCGCGACTCTTATTGCAGGGTACGCGCTTTTTTTACATAAATTTTTAAAGGGGTGGAAATATGATTTCATTAAAAGATATTGCATTTAAATACCGGGCGGAGGAATCATATGCCCTGGATCATATCTCCATCCCTTTCAATGCTGGGGAATGGACTTCGATAATCGGGCATAACGGCTCGGGAAAAAGTACATTGGTAAAAATTATCATGGGTATTATTGAAGAGTACGAAGGTGAAATTTACGTCGGCGGAGAACTGTTAACCGATGACAACAAGCAGCTGCTGAGACGTAAGTTTGCGATTGTCTTCCAGAATCCGGATAACCAGTTTGTCGGTGCAACTGTTGAAGATGATGTTGCATTCGGTCTTGAGAATCTGGGTCTTGAACGGGAGGAAATGATCGAACGTACAGAATATGCTCTTGGGCTTGTTAATATGCTTGAATTCCGTACACATGAACCCCACCGTCTGTCAGGCGGACAGAAACAGAGAGTCGCAATCGCAGGTGCACTTGCGATGCAGCCGGAAGTACTTATTCTTGATGAAGCGACTTCAATGCTGGACCCTAAAGGCCGAACAGAAGTGCTTTCTATCTTATGCAGTCTGCACGAACAGCTGGATACAACGATTCTTTATATTACCCATGATTTAACAGAAATTGAACGGAGCGACAGAGTCATCGTGATGAACGGCGGGGAGATTGTCGGTCAAGGTTCAGTGGAAGAAATATACAGAGATAAAAAGCTGCTGCAGGAGAGTAACTTAAAAGTACCGTATACGGTGGAGATTTCAAATGCACTGCTGGACGGTTCCTACGTGACCCATGAAGAACTGGTGGTGCGATTATGACGATAAAGTTTACGGATGTAAATGTGTTTTATAACCGCAAGTCCCCATTTGAATATCTGGCTTTAAAAAATATAAATACGACATTTGAAGCAGGGAAGTTTTACGGATTAATCGGCCATACAGGAAGTGGTAAGTCTACGCTGATTCAGACGATGAACGGCTTGATTTTGCCGAGCTCGGGCACAGTGGAAACAGATGGCGTTGTACTGCAGAAGAAAACAAAGCAAAAAATTATCCATCAGGCGAAAGCGAAAGTCGGCATGGTGTTTCAATTTCCGGAACACCAGCTGTTTGAAAGCACGGTACTGAAAGATGTTATGTTCGGACCGATGAATATGGGAGTAAGTGAAGAAGCTGCGAGAGAAAAAGCATGCTACTATCTGGAACTTCTTAATGTTCATGAATCACTGCTCGAAAAAAGTCCTTTTGAACTTTCAGGCGGGCAGATGAGAAAAGTCGCAATCGCAGGAATTTTAGCGATGGAGCCGAGTATTTTAATACTGGACGAACCGACAGCGGGGCTGGATCCTGTGAGCCATGATGAAACAATGCAGCTGTTTTACGATGTGTATAAAAAAATAGGCATTACAGTAATTTTAATTACACATGATATGAATGATGTTTTAGAGTTTACCGATGAAGTGAAAGTCATGGCTGAAGGGCAGCTTGCAGGAGAAGGTGAGACTGCTGATATATTAACAGACAGTCATTTTATGACACAGTATAATCTCGAAGTTCCCCATGTAATTCAGCTCGTTCAGGATTTATACGAAAAAGGCATTGTATTAAACGGCACTCCAAAAAATACAGCTGAATTTATTGAGCTGTATGAAGACTGGAGGCAGAATAATGCTTAGTTCGATGCTGCTCGGGAGATATATCCCGGGAAATAGTATGATTCACAGACTGGACCCGAGAGCGAAAATCCTATCGGTTATTTTATTTATGATTATTGTGTTCTTTGCAAATCACTGGCTCGGTTATGGTCTGTTAATACTGTTTGTCCTATCTATGACTAAACTGGCAGGCTTATCAATCAGGTTTCTGTTTAACGGCTTAAAGCTGATTTTTATCCTGTTAATATTTACATTTTTTATGCATCTGTTCTTAACTAAAGGCGGAACAGTACTAATTGACGGCGGCTTCTTCACAATCGAATCAGAGGGGCTTATTACAGGTATTTATATTACAATCCGGCTGATTCTTCTCGTTGTAATTACGACGCTGATGACGCTGACAACAAGTCCGATTGAGCTGACGGATGCGATTGAGAAACTGTGCAGACCGCTTAAAGCTTTAAAAGTGCCTGTGCATGAAATTGCGATGATGATGTCGATCTCATTGAGATTCATTCCAACGCTGATGGACGAAACAGAGAAAATAATTAAAGCGCAGAGTGCACGCGGCTCGACATTTATGACGGGGAATTTAAAACAGCGCATTAATGCACTGGTGCCGGTATTCATTCCGCTCTTTATGTCTGCGTTTAAGCGCGCTGAAGAAATGGCGATTGCTATGGAAGTCAGAGGCTATCAGGGCGAAGAAGGCAGGACGCACTACCGTCTTCTGTCCTGGAAAACGAGAGATACAGTTGCGCTCTTCGTGCTTGTGTTATTCGGCGCATTATTAATATTTGTAAGGCAGTGAAGTAAATGAGAGTGGCAGTAAACATTTCATATAACGGACGGAACTTCAGCGGATTTCAGTATCAGCATGACTTCCGGACCGTGCAGGGAACGATAGAAAAGCAGCTGAAACGGATGCACAAAGAATTTACACGTATTCACGCATCATCCAGGACAGATGCGGGCGTACATGCTTTGGAGCAGTACTTTCATTTCGATACGCAGATAGACCTACCGCCTGAAAAATGGAAGTTCATTTTAAACAGAGCGATGCCGGATGATATACTGATTAATGACGTACAAATTGCTGCTGATGACTTTCATTCCCGTTTTGATGCAGCTGGGAAGACCTACCGCTATAAGGTCTACACGGGTACTAAAAACCCGTTTTATGACGGTTTGAAGACGCATTACCCGTATAATTTAAATATTGCGGCGATGGAACAGGCAATGCTCCCTTTTATCGGAACGCATGACTTTACGACATTCTCCAGTGCCAAGGGAGAAATTAAAAATAAAGTGCGGACGATTAAAGAATTTAAAGTAGTCGAAACAAACGACGGCTTTGAATTCGTCATTACCGGTACAGGCTTTCTGTATAACATGGTGCGCATCATTGCAGCATATGTTCTTGAATGCGGCAGAGGTATCAGAACGCCGGACACGCTGAATATGATTGCGGCTAAAGACAGAACAATTATTCCTAAAACAGCACCGGCCGAAGGACTTTATCTGGAAAAAGTATGGTACGAAAAGTTGTAAAAGTTGTCGTGAAAACATTGACTTTATGACGGTTCGATTATATAATAGTTAACGGTACATTTTTATATCCATCCATGATTAATAGGCCCCGGAAACTTATTAGGATAATGAATATAAAAAGACAAAAACGACTAATTTAAAACGACAATATAGAACGAGATTTAGGAGGAAATTACTATGGATCAAACGTTTATGGCTAATGAGTCAACTATCGAACGTAAATGGTTTGTTGTAGATGCAGCGGGTAAAACTTTAGGTCGCTTATCTACAGAAGTAGCAACAATATTACGCGGGAAACACAAACCAACTTTTACACCTCACGTAGATTCAGGTGATTACGTTATCGTAATCAACGCTAGTGAGATCGTATTAACAGGTAAAAAAGATTCACAAAAAATCTACTACAGACACACAGGTCATGTTGGTGGAATCAAATCAGTATCAGCTGGTGAATTAAGAGAGAAAAACCCAATGAGATTATTAGAAACTTCTATCAAAGGAATGTTACCTAAGAATCCATTAGGACGTAAACAAGGTAAAAAATTATTTGTATACGGTGGAGAGAATCATCCACACGTTGCACAACAACCTGTAAACTACGAGTTACGTGGTTAAGGACTAGGAGGGAAAACATTTGGCTAAAGTAGAATATCAAGGAACTGGACGTCGTAAGCACTCAGTTGCACGTGTACGTTTAGTACCAGGTGAAGGTAAAGTAACAGTTAACGGACGCGACATGAGAGACTATCTCCCATTTGAAAGTTTAATCTTAGATTTAAGCCAGCCATTCGCAGTTACAGAAACAGAAGGTAACTACGATGTATTGGTAAATGTTCACGGTGGTGGCTTCACAGGTCAGGCACAGGCAATCCGTCACGGTATTGCAAGAGCTTTACTTGAAGCAGATCCGGAACACCGCGGCGCGCTGAAAAGAGCTGGACTCTTAACACGTGACCCACGTATGAAAGAACGTTACAAATACGGACTTAAAAAAGCTCGTCGTTCTCCACAATTCTCAAAACGTTAATATATATTTATATATCGAAAAGCACTTCCCAGCAATGGGGAGTGCTTTTTGTTTTGATCTAAACTTTTATAAGTTAACAAGTTGGGTATTATAAATTGTAAGAGGAGGCAGTTATCATGGCGTTTGATTATGATTTGGATTTTGATAATATAAATTTTCGTGAGCAGCCTGAACTGTACAGGGTAGGCAGAGGAGAGCAGGGTGTGCTGCTTGTAGAACCTTATAAAGGTGAAATACTTCAGTACTGGCGCTTTAAAATACCTGATATTTAATTAGAAGTCTGTACATGGTATTTTTTCAAATCCCAATATTACCTGAAAAAATACTGAGCGGAAGAGATTTTAAAAATACAGCAGAGGTATTAAAAGGGAGCAGCCGTGATGGTACTTTTACAGAGAATGATATTAAGGAGTATAAGCAGGCATGGAGTAAACCTGGTGCTTTGTCCGGCATGCTGAACTGGTACCGTGCTATCTCTTCCAGCATGAAGCATATCAGTAAAGAGAAAATTGAAGTTCCTGTAAAAATTATATGGGGAGAGCAAGACCGCTTTCTGTCAAAGCGCTTGGCAGAGGAAAGTCTTAAGTTTATAAATGCGGCATCGGTAACCTGGATTAAGGATGCGACTCACTGGGTGAATCAGGAAGAAGCGGATATCGTGAATAAAGAGATTCTAAAGTTTTTAAATAAATCATCTTAGTCTTAAAGTTGAAGAACACCTCCCATAGCGGAAAGTGTTCTTTTTTTACTGTTCCATAAGCTGAATCAAATTACCGCACGTATCGTTAAACACTGCGAGCTTCATATCACCTGCTGCTTTTGGTTTCATCGTAAATTCAACGCCGAGTGCTTCTAACCGTTTATATTCTTCGTCGACATTATCGACACCGAACATTGTTGCAGGGATGCCCTGCTGCATCAGGCTGTTCTGATAATCCTGTGCCGCGATATTGTCATTCGGTTCGAGGACAAGTTCCGTACCATTTTCATCGTCCTTCGATACAACAGTAATCCATCTGAAATTACCTGCAGGGACGTCATGTTTTTTTACAAAGCCGAGAACATCCGTATAAAATTTTAATGCTTTATCCTGATCATCAACGAATAGACTGGTAACGATAATATTCATCATTGCACCTCATTTATTTAGATTATAACTTAAGAGTATAATAAATCATTGTGAAAATGAAACGGTTGAGTATCGTGTTTTTTATTGATATCGTTTAAATGAGATTATAACAACATAAAAATTTGGGAGAATACATATGTATAAAGCTATTTTTCTGGATATCGATGATACGGTATTTAACTTTAAAAAATGCAGTGAGAGTGCGTTAAAGGAAACTTTTTCAACTCTTAATTTGGAATATAATAAAGATGTATTTGAATCGTTCTCTCTGATTGATGAACGTTTATGGAAACAGCAGAAAGAAGAACTGCTGACAGTGGCGGATGTGCTCGATATAAGATTTGTTCAACTGTCCGATACACTGGGACTGGATTACGACAGCAGTCTCGCTAAAGAGCATTTCGGAAGACTCTTAGGCGAACAGTTTATTATGGAGCCCGGCATTGAAGAGGTACTAAAAGAGATATCAACAGATTATAAAATATATGCGGCTTCCAATGGTGTTTTAACAATGCAGGAGAACAGACTCGAGCTGTCAGGACTGAATAAATACTTTACTGATTTATATGTCTCTGATGACATCGGATATGCAAAACCAAATATAAATTTCTTCACAGAGAGTATGAACAGGGCAAAGTTAAAAGCGTCTGAAATACTGATGATTGGTGACAGCTTAGTTTCTGATATTACCGGAGCCCGTGCGGCGGGTATCGATTCGGTCTGGTACAATCCTTACGGCCTGGAGAATTTATCTAAAATAAGTGCGGATTATGAAATCAAAGATCTGCATGAATTAGCCGGTATTTTAAAATCATAAGTTATGTTAAAAGTAAGGAACATGATAAAATCATTAATGAGATAAATGAACTAAAGGAGATTTCAACATGCAGAACATAAGTGGTAAAACAGCATTAATTACAGGTGCAGGACGCGGTATCGGCCGTGCAACGGCACTCGCTCTTGCAGCTGAAGGTGTAAATATCGGACTCGTCGGCCGTTCGATTGAAAATCTGGAGAAAGTACAGGAAGAACTTAAAAGCTACGATGTTAAAACAGCAGTCGCCCCAGCGGATGTATCAGATATAGATGCAATTACTTCAGCGGTGGAATCAATCCGCGGCAAACTGGGGCCAATTGATATTCTGTTAAACAACGCAGGTATTTCGAAGTTCGGCAGCTTTATGGAGCTTACTCCTGAAGAGTGGACAAACATTCTTAATGTTAACGTCAACGGCGTATACTACACAACACGTGCAGTACTGCCTGAAATGATTGAACGTAATACAGGGGACATCATTAACATTTCATCAACTGCGGGCCAAAAAGGCGGCGCAATTACAAGTGCATACTCTGCATCGAAAGCTGCGGTTATCGGTTTAAGTGAATCACTGATGATGGAAGTGCGTAAGCATAACATCCGTGTGACGACTTTAACACCAAGTACAGTCGCAACTGATATGGCTGTTGAGCTTAACTTAACAGACGGCAACCCTGAGAAAGTAATGCAGCCGGAAGATCTGGCTGAACTGATTGTTGCACAGCTTAAATTAAACAAACGTGTTGTATTGAAACACGCGGGATTATGGTCAAATAACCCATAAGTAAATAGATTAAATAAACACTGTCTGATAAAAATCAGGCAGTGTTTTGTTATTTTGGGTAAATATGGGTATAGGTTAATAATGTTACATACAGTCATAGTGAATTAAAAAGGAAAAAGACAGGGGGAAAGGCTATGAGGCTGTTAATACTTATACTGACGGGTGCATTTATCCTGGCGGGCTGCGGTGATACTGACGAAGTGCCGATTGAAGAACCTGAAAGTGTAGAGACAGAGACTGAAGCTGAAGAAACATCTGATAATGACAGCAGTGAAAATAGAGAGACTGAATCAGGTGACGAAGAAACTGCAGAGGAAGCTGAAACAGAAACAACTAAAGAGCCTGCAGAGCCGGTTAATATAATGGCAGATATTGAGCTCGTCGAAGGTCACTGGATTAATTACAGCGGTGAAGATGATGCACGTGCTCATATGACACGTACAAACCCGATAGAGTACAATTCGGGGCAGGATTATACTGTCACGACAGCTTCTTATGTATCGTACTTTTACGGTAATGAGTTTATTAAAACAAATAACTATGGACATGATGGCCCGCATATTATAGAAAGTGTGCCTGAAGCAGATCGTGTAATAGTGAGCTTTAGTGAATCGGAAAAAGATACAGTCCAGCTGATTAATGAAGCATCAGAAGATGCGTCAGCAGGTAATGAAGTAAATACGACACCTGACGAGCTCATTGGACGGGGGCAGCCAGTTGAAGAGGGAATGACAGGGACGATTATGTTCGGTCAGGATTTCCTGACAGGAGATGATGTGTTTACCGGCGAACGGATTGATGATGAAGGTAATTTTGTTGATGATGAAAGCTATTACGTAACAGGCGCTCTGGCATATAAACCTTCCGAGGACTATGTCATTACAGCACCGTCTTATATTAGTTATTACACTGGCCGCAGATTTATAGAAACAGTTGAAATTACAGCAGTGCCAGCATATCTACCTGAAGTTAAAGGTGCGAACTATATTAATATCAGTTTCCATGATGATTATCTGTTCGATTTGAATATTATTGAGCTCGAATAAAAAAACTCCCTTTGAAATATTTTCAAAGGGAGTTTTTAGTGTTTATTTTGATAATGCGATTTTAATATGTGCTAAATGATGTTCTTCATGCCATGATAATTTCGCAACTTTAGTTCCGACAGAGATTTCACCATTAACTTCATGTGTGAACACGCGCTTTAACTGGTCTTCAGTTAAGCTGCTGCCAAGCGCGACAACATGCTCATTTATACCTTCAAGCATTTTAATAGAACTCTCTACCGGGAGTTTATTATCCGGTAAGACTGCCCATTTATCCTGAATGAACTCCGGCACTTTAGGATTATCATCTGTTAATGCAAGTTTCAGACGCTGATACATATTCAGCTGTGAATCAGCGATATGATGTACAAGTTGACGAACGTTCCAGCTGCCTTCGCGGTATGTTTTGTCGAGCTCTTCATCAGTCAAAGAATCAACCTCAGCGCGTAAGCGTTCTGTGTAAGTACTGATGTTCTCCAGCCACTTTTGAATGTCGTTTAACGATATGGTTTCAGGCACCTGCAGTTGACCAATAGGATATTTTACGTCCATTTTTAGAACCCCTCACTTTATTCGTTTTATAATTCTACTTTACCATAACTGCAAAAATATACATTATGGTACGAGAATACAGAAAAGCCCTGTCCGTCTGGACAGAGCTTTTTTAAATCCGCTTATAATTTATTAACAGGTTCTTCTTTTTCAATATTCATGCCAATATTATTTGAAATCGTCGCGCCAACCTTATCCCAGGTCATTAAGTTTTCCATGGCGATGGAAATTATCGTACCCATTAACAGTCCGCTTGAAAGTAATGGCTGCACGTAGCCCGGAAGACTTGCGAATGCTGAAGCGGGTACTGCCATAAGAACAAGTCCCAAGAACATCGGAATCGCTGCACGGTAAATATTTAGGCTGTTGAATTCCACAAGTTTGAACCAGTCCCACGCAGAACCGAAGAGCTGTACGTATGAAACGAATAATACCGCACATCCGACACTTAACGGAATCAACGTAAAGAATGAACCGATTTGAGGGATGGCACCCATAACGAAGAACATTACCGCACCGAAGATAAACGGCATACGGTCGTAAATTTTAGTCTGCTGAATAAAACCGATTGATGATACGAAAGGTGAGTATGGCACCAGTCCCAGGAATCCGGGAATGATTGTCATAACACCCGTAATCGTAAATGAGTTTCTGTAATCCCTGCTCGTTGAAGGTGAATCCGGATAGAGAGGATCTGTTCCTTTAATTGAGCCGTACTGCTTAGATAAGTTAAGCATACCTGTAATTATTACTGTAAGTATAATTCCGATATTCCACGCTGGTGAACCAAGAGGGAACCAGAATATTTCAAGTGAGCTTGCTGCTCCGCCAGCAAGCTGAGTGTCCTGACCGAATAGCAGCAAGTACGCAGGCCAGCCGATAATAATACCGATGAGCATTGCATACTGCGATAATTTATTAGAACCGCGGATTGTTAAAATCAGGACAAGAATTACAATTACGAATGAAAGAATTGCCGGTCCAACCTGAATTTCAGTAGGGCCGTCTCCGCCGCCAAATGGGAGGCCAACCATACCTTTGAAGAAACTGATACAAAGAGATACACCGAATAAAAGCATGAATACTCCCATAACACTCGGATTAAATAATTTCTCCAGGTAGTAACCGACACCTGTTAAACCGATAATTACAGTAAGAATCCCTGTAATTATTAAACCTGTTGCAATACTGCCGCCGACTTCTGCGATAGGCATACCCTGTGCTGCAGCAAGTGAAGACAGTGCCAGAAGTACTCCCCACCAAAGACCGGAAGGTCCGTCCATAATTGGTCTTCTGTGACCAATCAGTGCCTGCATGAGACACGCGATTCCGCCGAGAATGAAAGAAAATTGCATTGTACTGACGATTTCCGCCTGTGACAGATTAAAAGCTGCCCCCATCGTAATCGGTACAACCACTGTATTGATAAATATATACATTAACCATTGAAGGCCACCAAGCCAGTTATCGATATTTTTAAGATGATTCATCATGGCTTATCACACCGTTCCTTATTTAATTGTATTTTTAATAACCTACCCTATAATAAAGAAAATCATGTTAAAAATCATTGTCTATAATAGCTAATATTAAAATAATTTTTATCATAAATTATCAAAAAAATATTTATAAATATTGAGTCGAATTATCACGGCGGAATGCGTAAAGGATATTTGCTATAATTAAGATTCAGTTAAAAGGGGTGTAATATTATGAAAGTAATAATCGATGCGGATGCTTGTCCGGTAAAGGATATAGTCGCTAAAGAAACTAAAAGTAAGAATATCGAAGTTGTACTCGTATCCAGCCTGTCGCATTTCAGTTCAAAGGAACTCGATTCACACGTCAAAGCAGTATATGTCGACGCCGGTCCCGATGCTGCTGATTATAAAATTGTCCAGCTGGCTGAAGCGGGAGATGTAATTGTCACACAGGATTATGGTCTGGCATCACTGCTCCTGCCTAAAGGCTGTAAAGTGCTTCATCATACTGGTTTTGAGTACAATAAAATGAATATGGATTATATGCTTGAAACTCGCCATATGAGCAGTGTAATCAGAAGAAGCGGCGGACGGATAAAGGGGCCTAAAGCTCTGTCTCAGGAAGATAAAAATACATTTTTGAAAAATTTTCAGCAAACAATTGCTTCAAAATAAAGGGAGAGCACATCTATGACTGAATTTCTGTTTATCTTAACGAACGTTATGCTGCCGATAGCGATAATCGTTTTTATCGGTTACGTCACACAGCTGAAACTAAACCTCGACAGGCCGACACTTGGCAAACTGATGGTGAATTATATTATTCCGGGATTCATATTTATGAACCTGTACAGCTCAGATATAGATTTCAGTCTGCTGTTATACATAATGATGTTTTTATTTATATTTGCACTTATTTCTTACGTGGTTTCAAGAATTATCGCAGCATTATTCGGGGTAAAAGGTCAGCACACTGTATTATTTACAAACTCAAGTCTTTTTTATAACGCCGGAAATTATGGTGTGCCGGTCAATGACCTGGTATTTAAAAGTGATCCGTTTGCTATGAGCGTGCAGGTTATGATGGTCGTGTTCCAAAATGTTATTGCATACTCATACGGTATATTTGTACTGAGTGCAGAAAATGTCGGGAAATTTAAAGCACTCCTCGGTTACTTTAAGATGCCGATTTTTTACGGATTGTTTTTAGGGCTGATATTTAATTATTTCAATATCATTCTGCCGGCTCCGGTAATATCGTCACTCGATTACATAAGAGACGCGATGATCGGTATGGTGCTGTTTATCCTTGGTACGCAAATTGCAGGAATCAGATTCAGACATCTGCGGTTCACTGCTTTTATTGCAACAGCGGTAAAATTGTTAATCATTCCGGCAATGGCACTGCCGTTACTGCTCTTGTTTAACGTGGACGGTGTCGTTGCACAGGCGATACTGATTACAACTGCAATGCCTGCTTCCGTAAACAGTTCTGTCATTGCCCAGCAATACAGCGAAGATCCGGAATATGCAGCAGAAATCGTGATGATGAGCACGCTGCTCAGTGCAATAACGCTGCCGCTGGTTATCTACACAGCACTGAATATATTTTAGATTAGAGTAACTGTGAGCGTGTTACCGTGAACTGACGGTGGTACGCTTATTTTTTTACTTCGCTGAACAGTGGAGAATTCAAGTCTATATTTTCCTCACCCGACTTTTTATTAATAATTGAAAGACTGCCGTCTGTTTCGATTATAACAGCCTGTACGTCAGACATATCACCGCTGCCGTTTGAACGAATAGCCTGTTTTATCTCGGTTTCCACCAGGCGTTCTTTCTTCATGTTTTCATAATGGAATTCTCCATTGTGATAGAGCAGGGAAGGAGAAGCTTTTATATACTTACTTACCAGACTGCTGTGAACTGAGAGTTTGGTAATAATATACTGCATAATCATCAAGACTAAAAAAGCTGTAATACCTTGAGTGATAGTTACATTACGGTTGATAAGAATACTTGCGAGTATTGAACCGATTGCTACTGTTACAACAAAATCAAAGGCGTTCAGCTGTGAAAGTGATCTTTTTCCACTGGCCCGGATGATGACGATAACAGAAGTGTATGCCATTAAGCCAATCAGTATGGTCCTTAATATGACGTCCGGTCCATCAAATATCAGTTTATCGAATTCAAGCATTGAAGAACCTCCTGCATATTTAATATAGATAGTCTTATTTACCCTGAATCAATCTTAATAAATATCTTTTTACGGTAAAAAATAAACTGCTTCACATCAATGATGCGCAGCAGTTTATTTTAAATACATATCCAAAAATTTCTCAGTCGGCCGTTCACATACATTTTTCACAGGAATATTCTTACGGTATTTTGCAATCAGTTTATAAATCGTATCCCTGATAAACTTAGGAACAAGTTTAAGCAGAATAACAGGTTTAAATAATCTATTTGCATCCGCAAGCAGATGCAGCGCGGCATCCGAGTATATATAAGTTCTATCTTCTGCGATATAAATAACGCTGTCTATATCACTGTCTGGCGTGTAATTTTCTTTAGTCCATACAGTATTGAAGTCAGTAATACGGAGTTCGGGATTTTCGTTAATGTCTACAGTGAAACGTACGAAGAAATTGCAGAAACTGCAGTCGCCGTCAAAAATCAGCACTTTCATAGTAACGCCTCCTTACCTCTATTTTATCACATGACTTCCGGGACTGGCGTGAACGGGTGTCATATCAGTCCCAGCCTTCCAGGACTGGCGTGAACGGGTGTCATATCAGTCCCAGCCTTCCAGGACTGGCGTGAGCGGGTGTCATATCAGTCCCAGCCTATCGGGACTGGCATGAGCGGGTGTCATATCAGTCCCAGCCTATCGGGACTGGCGTGAGCGGGTGTCATATCAGTCCCGGCCCAAAAACCACAGCCAAAAAAAACAGAACCCGGTAACCGGGTCCTGCTCTTTCTCAATGATTATTTTTTAACGATCATTTCAATTTCAACTTCTGCACCAAGCGGCAGTTCCAATACTGCGACACATGTGCGTGACGGGTATGGTGCGCTGAATTTTTCTTTATAGACTTCGTTCATCGCATCGAAGTTCTTCATCGTTGTCAGGTAGACGTTAACTTTAACAACCTGTTCTTCAGTAACGCCCATGTCTTCCATAACATCAAACAGATTATTGAATGCAACTTCAGTCTGTTTCTGGATATCTCCTGTTAAATCTTCTGTAACATCCAGTCTGTTTTTTGCTGTCTGCCCCGAAAAGTAAAGAAAGTCTCCAGCGTCTGTAACGTGTGAATACGGTCCGGAGCTGCTCACTGTTTTTGTATTGAATGCTTTTCTGCTCATAAAACACCCTCCTAATAGTAGTAAGTTAATCATAGCATTTTAAATTGAACAGAATAGTATTACAGAGAATCTATTAGTGTAAAAAGGTCTATCCAACATCGATAAGAATAAGTGGATTTCCAATGAGCAAATTATAGGGTATATAGGGGTCGGATGCTGTTATAGTATATGGTATAGGATATTGAAGTGTTTATCGACTTGCGATAAAACGATTTTAAAAATGAGGTTTGCCTTATGCATTATACAGTTAAAGAATTACTGACTCTTGAAGAATTCCAGGATGCAGAATATATCGGGACAAAACAAAGTCTCGCGAAAAATATAAAAGGTATTACAGTCATAGATTCACCGGATATTTCGTTATGGCTGAAGGGAGGAGAAACGATACTTACAAGTTTCTTCCCGGTTAAAGATTTAAGCGACGAAGAGATGAAGGATTGGATGCACAAGCTTGCTGATAAAAAAATCAGCGCTCTGATTGTGAAGCTGCGGGAAGAGTTTAAAAGCATTCCGGAGCCTGTGCTCGCAGTCTGCAAAGAGAGAAATATTCCGATTATCTCGCTGCCGACAGCAGTTCCGTTTATCGATATTATTTATAAAGTGACGCGCAAAATTTTTAATCAGGATGTTGAAAAGCTCGAGTACTTCAGAGAAATTCATCTCCGCTTTACCGAACTGTCGATTCAAAATGTCAGCGATGAAGTGATTATCCAAACGCTGGAGTCGCTGATCGGCAATCCCGTGACAATTTATAACGAGCTGTTTAAAGTTATTGCGACAACGGACAGTGAGGTGGAATTGTTTTACGAATCGGATAAGTTCCAGGTGGAAGAAAACATTAAAAATACTATCTTCCCGATCTACCGCAGATTCGTTATTTATCCGAAACTGCAGGACCGTGAGTGCGAACAGATTATGATTCCGATAACGACAGTGAACCAGACGAAAGTCATGCTCGTTATCAGTGCAATCCATTCAGGTTTCAGCGATTTTGATTTTATCGCTATTGAAAATGCAGCGACAGCCTTATCTTTAAACCTCGCTAAGAAAATTGCGATTTCTGAAGTGGAAAAGAAATATAAAAATGAAATTATCGATGACCTCCTGTCAGGTGACATTAAGGATGAAGCTGATATTGCAGAACGTGCGGATAATATTAAGTTTGATTTAAACAGCCGGTCGGCAGTAGTTGTATTTACGCTGAAGTTTAACGATAAAAGAGTAACGAGTGTCTCGAGGGAACGGTATTACAATATTTTAATTAATAATATCGACTATTATTTAAAGAATGCGATTGTGCGTGAACGGTTTAATCAGGTGATTGTCATCTGGCCGGTACATTCCGGCCAGAGCAATAAGAAAAAAGAAATGAACAGCATCAAACGGTCCCTAAGATATGTAATTAATAAATTTGAAAGTGCCGTCAGCGATGCGAGAGTATATACGGGTATAGGGACGATAGCAGATACAGTACACGACCTGCCAAAGAGTCACAAAGAAGCCCAGGAAGTGCTCGACGTAAATGAAATGTCCTACGACTACAATCCTATTTTAAGCTTTGAAGAACTCGGCATCTACAGACTGCTTTATCAGTTTAAGCACGATAACAATAAGTTGAAAGAATTTATTCCGCAAAGTTTACAGAGACTGCTGGATTATAATAAGTCAAACAGGGAACAGTTAATCGAAACATTAGAAATGTATCTGCAGTGCCAGCAAAATGTATCGCGTTCGGCCGACAGATTGTATGTACATTATAAAACTGTCTCATATCGTCTTGATAAGATTAAGGAAATTACCCAGATGGACTACGAGGATGCGAACGAAATGCTGTCAGTTCAAGTCGGATTGAGGATTCTCGAGATTATGCGAAAAGAATAATAGTGAATTATATAGATAATTAAAGAGATAAAACAGACAAAAATTATCTATATTGGATAAAGACATCAGGATTTTCGGCATATATAATAAATAGTAGTTAAGAACACTGATTATAAATAAAGTCAATTCAAAATATAATAGAGGTGTAAATATGTCAGAAGAAAATAACAATCTTCAGCAAGATAGTTTAGACGCAGCAGCTCAAACGGATTCTCTTAAGCCAAACGGTCCAAAAGACAGAACGCTCGGTGCAGCCGGCTACATGTCACTATGGATTGGAGACGGCGTAAACATGGGTAACATGACGCTTGGTGCGAGTGTGGTAGTTGCGGGGATGGCCATCTTAAACATTTGGCAGACAATTGCAGCAGCATTAATCTCAATCGGAATTATTTCTATCCTTTTTGCATTAAACGACAGAGCTGGTTATAAATACGGGATTCCGTATGTGGCACATCTAAAAGCATCTTTCGGTGAGAAAGGTACACTTATTTCTTCACTGCTCCGTGCAGTGCCGGCAGTCATCTGGTACGGTATTCAGAGCTGGATCGGTGGTACCGCTTTAAATGAAGTGTTCAAAATACTTTCAGGCGGAGCGCTTGATAATGTATTCCTTGGATTTATTATTCTATTAGTCGTACAGATTCTCCTTTCTATGAAAGGTTTCAAGAGTATTAAAGCGGTTGAGTCAGTAGCATCTGTTGTTCTGATGGGTATCGTTATCACAGTTTTTGTAATACTTGTTAAAGACCATAGCGCAGCAATTACTGATACATGGATTAACACTGAAGGTACGTGGGGAATTCCGTTCTTTGCATACATCATGGTATTCCTTGGTAACTACGCAGCAATTTTCTTGAGTGCAGCAGATTACTCACGTGAACTGAAAACAGGATACAGCGATGGCAAAAGAGGCCTGCTTTACTTCGTGCCGATTATCATTGCATACGGTTCAGTAATCGTTGTCGGTGCAATGCTTGCAAGTGCGACAGGCTTCACAAATCCGGCACTTGGACTTCCGGCATTATTCGATAATGTTTACATGCAGTTATTCATCTCTGTGTTTATCGTATTCGGTGCAATCGCAGTAAACATGGTAGCGAATATTGTAACGCCGACTTATGTTATTCAGCTGTTTACTAAACTGAACTACAAAGTTGCAGTAACAATTACAGGACTTCTTGCGATGGGCTCATTCCCATGGTTATTAGTACAGGATGACAATGCAAAAGGACTTGATACTTTCGTGCATGTTTACTCAGCATTCTTAGGACCGTTAATTGCGATTCTAATTGTTGAATATTATATTATGAGAAAACAGCATATCGATATCAAAGAATTGTATAAAAAAGGCGGTAACTTTGACGGCGTGAACTACGCAGCGTTACTTGCACTTGGTATTGGTGCGGCAGCGGCATTCTTATTTGTTGATCTGGCATGGATAATCGGATTTGTCGTTGCAGGTATTGTATATCCAATTATCAGTAAGTTAATGTTTAAAGGTTCGAGATTCAAAAAAGAAACAATCTTTGAAGAAGAAGTTAAATAATACAGTATGAAAAGAGCAGTGAAATCAGAGGATTTCACTGCTCTTTTGCGTTATTCATCAGCCAATCGGGTATTAGAATTTAGGGAGGGTGAACACATGAGTCTTGAAATTCAGTACATATCGAAAAACAATCAAATAGAAACAGCAGCGGATGGAAAGGATTCGGTGCCGTACGATGTAACTTTTACGTGGTACGACTACGATGATTTTAATGACAAAGAGGAACTGCTGTCAGATTTTAATTTCAGCAATGATAATTTTGAAGATGAAAACACAAAAAAATACCGTCCGCAGTACTATAACTTTAATGATTATCAGCTGTTAATCTGCCATGTTATCGACAAGGAAACTCTGGAAGCCCATGCAATTAACATTTGCATAATGAAGGATGTAATTATTACTTATCATAACGGCGTACTGGATGATTTTATCGATATTGGAGAAATTATTAAGAATAAGCACGAAGATTTAGAAATTGATATCGCACTTCACATTCTGCATGCGACGGTCGATCAGTATTTTGATATTGTTCATGAAATTGAAGATGACGTGATATCTTTTGAAGAAAAACACGGTGATGAAAGAAAAGGTGAGAATATCACCGTTAAAATGTTCGATGTCAGAAAAGAAATATTTCGTGTGAAGCGTGTGATTATTCCCATGGAAGAATTAGTCGAGAAGTTTAAAGAACAGGACGATATATTTAACAGTAATCAGAGCGAGAAAATACTCAGTAAAATTGACTCGAAAATCGACAGGCAGAAACTGATTATTAAATTTTCGGAAGAAATGATTGATGCGATGAAGGATAACTATATTTCGTACAATACGTACCGTATGAATAAAATTATTAATGTACTCACGATTATTTCAGCTGTCTTTTTACCGCTGACTCTGATTACCGGTATATATGGTATGAACTTTGAAAATATGCCTGAACTCGACTGGGGTCCGGCATACTTTGTAACACTGGCAGCAATGGTGCTGATTAGTACCGGCATGCTTTTATTTTTCAAATATAAAGGATGGATGTAAATGAAAGAGGTGTTAAGTTGGCTGATGACCGCGTAATTTATTTAGAGAGAAAAGATGTACCTAAAAACTATGATCCGAAAGGATTTAATGTGAAGCTTTTCGGACTCACAGTGATGGGAGCATACTTATTATTTATCATTTTTGATATGTCCTACATGACATTCAAAAATATTGAAGAAAGTGCATTTAACCGGGCTTATATCGTTGCGCTCATCATTATGATTGGGATTGTACTTGGTTTTATTTTTAAATCCGATAAAGGTGATAAATACTACGAGCTGCATATTGCACCTTCCGGAATGATTATTAAGTTCCGCCGGGGGCAGACAGTACTGCCTAAAAAAGATATTACCAGCATTACGATTGAGCGTGATGTTCAGACGGTAATCCGCTTTTACAGCGGTGAGGAAATATTAAAAGAACTGAATCATATTTATTTGAACCATGAACAGTTTGTCAGTCGATTGAGAGCGTTCGATTATCCGGTGGAAGAGGAAGAACTATTATAAATAGATGTGAAAAAAGCACTGTACCCATGGGGAACAGTGCTTTTTTAGTTAATACTGAATTCTGCTCAGTTTTCTGATCAGGTTTTCGAATGAGGTAAATTTGAATTTCAGGAAGTTTATCAGCTGCAGTGTTACTATGCTGCCTGCTGTAATTGCAATGGTATAAATAAGTGCATCACCGTACGATAAACTGCCTTCAAAACTGAATATTGACTCACGCATTGCAGCGATGACATAACTCATCGGCAGGATAGGGTGAACGGTTTGGTATATCGCTCCGGCAGTTTCAATCGGGAATGTTCCTGCACTCGCAGAGAGCTGAATAATTAAGAAAACTATCGCAATGAATTTACCGATATTTCCTAACAGTGACACCAGCAGCGAAACGAGCAACAGTGAGGCGAATGCCCACAGAATCATTATGCCGTAAAATTTAAGAGGCTGTTCTATCGGAAAGTCGAACATAAACTGTATAACTGCGGCAACAACAGCAGTTGATATTAATGCCTGAGCTGAAATGATTACCAGTTTACTTACTGACATAGAAAGTGAGCTTCGATAGTTCTCAGAGCTCCGGTTAATTGGGAATATTACACTGAATGCGACAGCTCCGACAAATAAGCTGACAGCGATAATAAACGGAGCAAAGCTCTGCCCATAGTTGCTCATATTAGTAATTTCACTTTCTGTAACTTCGACAGGGCTGATGATTGATTCAGCATTGTGTTCAGTGAATGAGTAATCATCCAGTGGTGCTGAACCGTCTGAAACTTCTCCGGCAAGTGTACCGAGATTTTCTTCCAGTGACTCCAGACCGGCTGTAATTTCAGCGTTACCTTGTGTCAGCTGGCTGCCTGCTGCACCAAGTGCCGGTGCTGCCTGATCAAGTCCGGTCTGCAGTTCTTCATTGCTTTCACGAAGTTGACCGGCGCCTTCCTCTATATCTGATAAGGCAGTCTCGATATCGCCCGTTGATGCTGCGACTTCAGCGAGGGTGTCCATTAAAGTTGCAGTATATGTTTCACCAACAGTTTTAGCGATAGCATCTGCAACGCCTGAACCGCCCTGTGTGCCCATCATACTGCCGACAAAGTTAAAGCCGGGGTTAGTAGTAACGTCGATTGAAATTAACTCAGGGTCTTTGTCGAGCAGCGTTGTAGCCTGTTCGGATACATTGCCTGCGATATGTATAATTGCGTAAGACGTACCGTTTTCCAAGTTGTCTGTCGCTGTTTTCTGATCTGTGAACTGCCAGTCAAACTCGTTGTTTTCAGCAAGTTCGTTTTCAATTCTTTCACCGACATTAAGCGGTTGACCGTTCAGCTCTGAACCTTCGTCTTCATTGACGACGCTTATTTGTATTTCATCGAGCTGATTATAGGGGTCCCACATGGATCCGAGAAAAATTGCAGTGTAGAGTGCAGGAATCGTTGCAATTGCCAGCAGAGAAATAATTAAAAATGGATTTTTGAGTAACTGTTTAATATCACTGAACATTTTTTAAGTCTCCAATCAATTTGTATTTCTATAATGTACGTAATAAAACTGCCCATGTCTAATCATATGTGAAAAAAAGCAGCATGTTTAATATTATCGGAAACGCCAAAATCTTTCTCCCCCTAAGGTTACAAAAATTAAAAAAGGGTAATCAAGTTATTAGCAATAGAATATTACGAGTGTTAATATTCTCATTAGCGAATTGAAAGGGATGAAAAGTAATGACGAATGACATTATAGTTTTAGACGATATAACTCTGGATGTAAAAGAGTTAAAAAGAGATGAAGAAGAGGGAACAGTGCGCATTGCATTTGATGTGGCGAGTGAAGATTACCACAACTTATCCGAGCATCTGTACAAGGAAGAATTTCTTGTAAGACTTCCCGGTAATAACAATGAAGAATTCAGAGCGAGAATTATAAATTATTCAACATCATTAGATAACTTATATGAAGAAGATAATGTAGGAGAATACCGTATTACTCTGAAAGAGGAAAAATAAGATTATGAAATTAAGCATTCTTGATCAGGCGCCTGTTTCTGCAAATATGTCTGTTAGTGAAGCGCTTCATAACAGTGTAAAACTGGCTGTACTTGGTGATGAACTGGGATATACGAGGTTTTGGCTGGCAGAACATCACGGCATGTCCGGCTTATCTTCCAGTGCACCTGAGGTGACACTTGGCGGTATTGGTATGCTTACGGAAAATATCCGCTTAGGCAGCGGTGCGACATTACTGCCGTATTACAAACCGTATAAGGTAGCGGAAGTGTTCAATACGCTTGCAACGCTTTACGGTGACCGGATTGATATCGGTATCGGCCGGGCACCGGGCGGAGATAACAAAGCATCCGAAGCGCTCAGTGATAATTACCTGCAGCATGTTTTTAAAATGCCTGAACTCGTATCGGAGTTGAAAGGTTTTATAAATAATGATGATGAAAGCCTAGAGGCAAAACCTGTGCCGGACAGTCCGCCGAAATTATGGATGCTCGGTACCAGCGAGAAAAGTGCTGTGTTTGCGCGGGATAATAATATGAATTACTGTTTCGGTAAATTTATGAGCGGCAGTGACCCTCTGAATGTGCTGAGTACATATCGTGAACACAGTGCCGGAGGCGAAGTGATTATTACTGTAAATGTGTTTTGTCACGAAGATGATAAGACAGCCCGCCAGCTGGCATACAGCTACGCGGTCAATCAGGCATTGAAATCAAACGGGCGTGCTTTTAAAGGCGTGCCAAGCGATGAAGAAATGGCAGATATTGAGCTGACGGCAGAAGAGAAAGAGGAAACTGATAATATATTATCGAACTTAATCACCGGTACACCTGACAAGGTTAAGGAAGAACTGACTGAACTTAGTGAAGCGTATCAGGCAGATGAATTTATGATTGTCACAATTACTCATAATATAGAAGATAAATTGAACAGCTACCGTCTGCTTGCAGACTGCATTTTAAAACAGCAATAATATAAAAACCCTCCGGAGAATCTTATTTTAGATTCTCCGGAGGGTTTTTAAACTGCTTATATCAGTCAGCTGTAAAGCGGTTTTTATCTTCTATGAAATGCGTGGCTACCATGCATAATGCACCGAATATCAGCATACCGCCCGCAATAAATGTAATCTGCTGATAGCTGAAGTCGTTTGACAGGAGGACAGAACCAAGCGATGCACCGACTGCATTCGCAAGGTTGAACACTGAAGCGGCGAGCGTGCCTGCAAGTGCCGGTGCTGTAACTGCAGCAAAGATAATTTTGGCGTTTAGCATCGGTGAAATACCGAAAGTGCCAAGGCCGAACAGACCGGCTGCAATATAAGCGAGATACGGTACCTGCAGCATAAACGTAAAGCCCAAGAGAACAATGGCGACAAATAAAATAACCAGAGTCACAGCACCAGTCAGTTTACCAGGCTGAATACTGCCGGATGAGAAATTGCCGATAACGGCAAAGGTTCCGAACATCAGCATACTGAAGGTGACACCGAGATCTCCCATATTTGCGATGTCACGCAGCATTGGTTCGAGGAAAGTATAAGCTGTAAATACTCCTGAATAACCGAAGACTATCGTGATGATAAGCATAATGACGTTTTTATCTTTTAAGGCAGACAGTTCGGAAGAAATTTTAGGAACCTCGCCTGTTCTGTAGTTCGGTGTGACAAAAATCAGACCGATCAGATTAACGACACCAAGTGCCACGATAATCCAGAACACAACACGCCAGTCGAGTACGGCACCAATATAAGAACCGAACGGTACACCAAGCATTACCGCAATAACGAGACCGCCGTTAACGAGTGCAATCGCACTTGTTTTTTTATGAGGTGGTGAAATTGCCATAGCGAGACTCATCATGACACCGAAAAACGGTGCATGCATCGATGCGGATAAGAGACGTGATAAGAGCAGCACTTCAAAATTCGGTGCAGTGGCTGCAATAATATTACTGATGATAAAAATCGATATTAAAATGAGTAGCAATAATTTCGGAGAAAATTTTAAAGTTAACAGCCGGATAACCGGTCCAAACAGAGCGACACTCAGCGCGTATACGCTCAGCAGCAGTCCTGTTGTGGAGACTGCTACATTTAAATCGGCGGCAAATTGAGTGAGCAATCCGGTAACGACATACTCTGTCATCCCGACTGCAAAAGCCCCAATCATAAAGACGGTAATAATCGTATTTCTTGAAGGATTTTTAAACATACGCGCCTCCTTTTCAAGTTTTCTTTTTATAGCACATAGGAGATGTTAATACACATTAAATTCAATGTCCAGAAGGCTTGCTCAAGAAAGTGTTTTCACATGAAATATCAGTGTATTGAAAATGTTCGGGCTGTATACGGATGGTCAGCTCATGATACAATTATGAGTGATTTTAAGTGCAGAAATTTACAGGAGGATACATATGGCGAAATTTTATGCGGTAAGAAAAGGCCATCGCCCGGGCATATATAATACATGGGCAGCCTGCGAAAAAGCAGCTAAAGGATTCAGCGGGGCTGAGTTTAAATCATTTAAAACAAAAGCTGAAGCGGAAAACTTTATGAATAATCTTAAAGATGAAAATAAAAAAATACCTGCAGGCGAACTCGTCAGCTACGTGGACGGAAGCTACGATAAAAGGGTGAATAAAGCAGGATTCGGTGCAGTGTTTATCATTAATGATGAAGTGATTCATACAGCAGCTGAAAGTACGCCGGTGGATCCGGATAATAACCTGTGGAATGTATCAGCTGAAATTGGCGGTATTCTGTATGCTGTGAAATGGGCAATTGACAACGGCTATCAGGACATCCATGTGCACTATGATTACGCAGGACTTGAAAAGTGGTACACTAAAGAATGGCAGGCGAAGAATGCTGTGACGCAGCAGTACGTTGCAAAAATGCACGAATATAAAGAACATATTAATATACATTTTTATAAAGTCGCTGCACATACCGGCGTTCGTTTTAATGAGATGGCGGATGAATTGGCGAAACGGGCAGTGAATAACTAGCAGGAAGGATTTCCTATATGTACATATTATTATTTGTCCTGGTGGCGGGACTATTAATTAAATTTGCAATGACCACCTATTTCAATGACGAGAGAATTCATTTTTCATTTGATGAACGCAGATACTTTAGCGATGAGAAAGCTATCGCTAAAATAATGAGACTGAAACTGGTCAATATCGAACGAGTGTTTTTCTTCATTATGACCGGGGTATTTATCGCCGGAGCACTTATATTTTTCACAGGAAATATTACACTGGGAATATGGCTCTTAATCGGTGTAATTATACTGCAGCTCATGCTCAATATTGTTACAGACTTCAAACTGTACACTGCCTTTCATGATAAATCGAATCTGGCAATGACAGTCATCTGGGCCGGCTTAATTATCGGCTTAATTATTTTAACGAATACTTATATACTGTAATTAAAATTAGAAGAGGTGCATTATGTCGAATAGCAAGTTAATATTTTTTGATATCGATGGAACGTTATACAACTCTGATAAACAGGTGCCTGAAAGTGCAAAGAATGCTGTCCGCCAGTTAAAAAGTGACGGACATATTGTTGCAATTGCGACAGGCCGGGGACCTTTCATGTATGAAAAACTGAGAGCGGAACTCGGCATTGAAACCTACATCAGCTACAACGGGCAGTATATTGTCTTTGAAGGCGACGTCATTTACGATAATCCAATCGAGAACATGACACTTGAAAAACTCAGTAACCAGGCGCACAGCAATGATCACCCGGTCGCTTTTTGTGACGACAAGGATTTAAGAGTCAGCACGAAAGAGCATGAACATGTTAAAGCGGGTATCGGATCTTTGAAACTGGACTTTGAAGTAGCAGAAGACAAAGCGTATTTTGAAGGTAATGATATTTATCAGGCGCTTCTGTTTTGTACACAGGAAGAAGAAGCCGAGTATAAATCATCATATGAAGATGTCTACTTTTTAAGATGGCATGAATTCTGTACGGATGTTATTCCCCGGGGCGGTTCGAAAGCTGAAGGCATTAAGACACTGCTTGATAAAATGAATATTGATATTAAAGATGTGTATGCATTCGGCGACGGGCCGAACGACGTAGAGATGCTTGAGCTAATTGAGAATAGTGTTGCAATGGGCAACGGTGTTTCTGAAGCGAAAGCAGTCAGTAAATACGTCACCGGACACGTTGATGATAATGGCCTCTATGACGGGCTGAAGAAGACTGGATTATTATAATCCAGTCTTTTTTATGTTTATAAAAAGTATACCGGGGTATAGCTAAAAGTAGACAAAATTAGATGATTTCTTAATTATAATGATTATAAATAAATGTTGAAATCTTATTTGATTGTGTTATAATAAATATACAGATAAGAATGATTCTAAATAACGAGCTCAGACGAAAATTCAATTTATATAAAAGAAAGGTGATTTTAATGGCACAAGTAAAAGAAAAAACACAAGTAATTGAGGTACTTAACAAGCAGTTATCAAACAACACGGTACTATGGACTAAACTTCATAACTTCCACTGGTATGTTAAAGGACCTAACTTCTTCTCATTACACGCTAAATTTGAAGAGTTATATGATGCAACAGCAGTGTACGTTGATGACCTTGCAGAAAGAATTTTAACAATCGGAGGCGAACCGATTGCGAAGCTGTCAGAAGTACTTGAAGAATCAAGCATTGAAGAGGGCGAATACGGTCTGGATGCTAAACAAATGGTTAAGCAGTTAACTGAAGACTTCGATGTACTGTCAGCAGAACTGAACCAGGGCGTTAAAACAGCAGAAGATGCAGGGGACGACCGCACAGCAGATATGTTTATCGCAATGGCACAGGATATTGAGAAAAATAACTGGATGCTTAAATCTTATTTAGGCGAAGATATTAAATAATATAATATGGTAAGAAAAAATCCGATTCCCGTTTGGGAGTCGGATTTTTTTGTGTATTGCTGGATTTCTATGAAGTGGTGTCATTGGAATCCAGCCTCCACTTAATTTATCAATCACTCAGATTTATCCATCACGAACAAATATTGAGCAATCGTCCGGCTTAATTCAATGTTTTCACCGGTAGTATGGTTAGTAATGTACAGCAGATCGAGAGCTTTATCGCGGTCAGTAATTTGAATGTCGTCTTTGATGTTCAAATTGGCGCGTTTAAAGTGCTGGACGAGTTTTTCTTCATTCAACATTCTCGATACGCTGACAATGTCATCGTTTTTAATATCTGATAAACGGATTGATACTTTTTCCTGCGTATCCATTAATTTTAATGGTATCGCGCCGCCGTGAGGGCAGTGCTCGGGATAGCCTAAGTATTTTTCAAGCTGATCGGCTAATATATCACTCGTCGAGTGTTCTAAAACTTCAGCTTCGTTATGGACTTCATCGATATTGAAGTCGAGATTTTTAACGAGAAAAACTTCCCACAAACGGTGTTTTCGAATGAGTCTTTTCGCATATTCAGCACCTGCTTCTGACAGCATGCTGCCTTTATATGGTGTATATTCCACCCATCCAGCTTTAACAAGACTGTTCATCATTTCAGTTACCGTCGGCGGAGATATATTCAGACGTTCGGCAATTTCTTTATTCGGCACTTGGATTTTCCACGCTCCAAGTTCAAACAGCACCTTTAAATAATCCTCTTTTGTTGGGCTCATTATAACCCTCCATTCACAAAATTCATCTTTAATTATGAAGAACTTTATCAAAACTGGCAAATTAAATTTTTCTGAGCATACGGCGGGTTTTTAGAGTTTTACGAATCCAGCCATTTTTATTGAAAAAGAAGACTGCTAAAAAGGTTAAAAGTGATACAGAAGCGACGCTGCCGGATATTGAAATGTCGGTAAAATATCCGAACGCACATCCTAAAAGACTGTTGAAAGCTGCTGTAATTAATGTCAGCCAAATCATATGGGACAGCCGTTTCGTAACCAGGTAAGCGGTAATTGCAGGAGCAACGAAAAAGCTGATAACGAGTATCGAGCCGACTGCATCGAAGGCTGTCACTGCTGTAACGGAGACGAGCGTCATTAAAATATAGTAGATAAATGTCGTGCTGATACCAGCTGCAGCTGCATAGACCGGATCAAAACTCGTAACTTTTAATTCCTTATAAAATAGAAGGACGAATAATATATTGATGATAAAAACAATTGTCAGCTGAACAAGTGCATACGGCAGACTGATGCTGAGCAGTTCAATTCTGTTTAACGGGGCAAACAGCACCTGGCCCATCAGCACAATGTCAATGTCGAGATGGACGTTATCAGCGTAGCGGGACACTAAAATAACTGCTGCTGCAAATAAGGCGGTAAAGACGATGCCGATTGCAGCGTCCTGTTTCATCAATCCGGACGCGCTCACCAGTTCTATTAAATAGACAGTAATCAGGCCAATCACTGCCGCTCCGATAATTAACAGCGGTGAGCGCAGATCATTGGTAATGAAAAATGCGATAACGATACCGAGCAGTATCGTATGGCTGATGGCATCGGTGGTCATAGCCTGGCCTTTTAAGACGAGGAAGACACCGAGCAGACTGGAAGCGAGAGCGGTAACTAAAAGTACTGCAAAAACTTCTATCATGCTGCTTCACCCAGCTTTCTTAAACGCTGTCTTTTAACAAGAATACCTTTAGGTGCAAAGAGCATAGAGATTATCACGCACGCACTGAGTGCGAGAATAATTGCAGGACCCGTCGCAATACCGGTAAATGCTGTTGAGATATATGTACCGATAAATGCTGATAAACCGCCGGTGACCGCAGCGATACTGAGGACAGTACTAAACTTATTTGACCACAGCGTGCCGGTGACCGCAGGCGCAATTAAAATATTAACAATCAGTACAGCACCGACTGCTTTCAGGCCTACCGCAATCAGCATAATTGTCATGGAAAGAACGAGGACATTCATAAATTTAATGCTGATGCCGACAGTACGTGCATAAACGGGATCAAAAGTATAAATTCTAAGCTGCTGATAATATAAAAAGAACAGTATCAGACTGACAGCGGAAGCAGCGATAATTAAATAGACATCACTCTTAAGCATATAAGCCGCCTGGCCGAAGATGAAATCATCAATACCCTGCGTGCCGCTGAAATTTGGATTTCCCTGAATGTAACTTTTAAGTGCCATGCCAAGACCGAAAAAACTGGATAGTACTAACGCAAGTGCACTGTCGAGTGATATTTTTGATGATCCGGTAATCATATGAATCAGCTGAAAAGCAATAATGCCCAAAATCACAGCACCGATTACAAGGACTGACGTTTCCATAACGTTAAAAAGCATAAATGCGAGCACAACGCCGGGAAATGTCGCATGGCCAATAGCATCACCGATTAAGCTCTGGCCTTTTATCACGCTGATTGAACCGATAACACCGGCAGCGGCTGATAAAATAACGGTGCCGAGCGCGACGATAATAAAAGAGTAACTCGTCAGGATGTCCATGGTTCATCACTCTTTTCATAATATGCGGCGTTAATATTCTCTTTTGTCCAAACTTCTTCTACAGGACCTGAAGCGATAATTTCCTTATTTAATATAATGACCCTGTTAAAGTAATCGGGCACTGTATTCAAATTATGATGCACGACTAGAAATGTCTTACCTTCAGCCTGAAGCTTTTTCATCGTACTGATAATCAGCTTTTCAGTCGTAATATCGATACCCTGAAGCGGTTCATCCATAATATAAATGCTGGCATTATGTGCAATTGCACGCGCTAAAAATACACGCTGGCGCTGGCCGCCGGATAACTCAGAAATCTGACGGTCTTTATACTGTGTCATCTTCATTGTTTCTAGTGCTGCTGCAGCAATGTCTTTATCTTTTTTATCAGGACGTTTAAACAGTCCTTTATGCACGTAGCGTCCCATTAATACAACATCAAAAACCGTTGCGGGAAAATCCCAGTTGACTTCGCCTTTTTGGGGCACGTAAGCCACCTTCTTCAGAGCAGATTTATGAGTACTCCCATCGATAAAAGATGCACCTGATACGGGTTTGATTAATTTCATTACCGCTTTAATTAAAGTGGATTTTCCGGCGCCGTTTGGACCGACAATCGCTGTGCGGCTGCCTTTTTCAACATTGATATTTAATTTCCATATAACAGGCTTGTCACTGTAAGCCACACTCAAATTTTTGGTACTGACTGCATATTCACTCATCGTTAAGCCTCCTTATTTTAAATGATCAACAATAGTATTAATGTTGTGACGGTACATCGTTAAATAGGTATCTCCCGGATTGCCTGCTGCTGCAAGTGAATCAGATAATAACTCCATGCCATTACCGCTGATGACCTCAACTTCGCCGCCTTGGGAACGGACGATTTCCTGAAGACGCGACATGCGGTCGGGATTCGTTGTCGTTTCGACGAATATCGCTTTAATATGCTTGTCCGTAATCAAATCAGCTGTTTTTTGAATCTGATTGTTTGATACTTCGCTGTCCGTTGAAAATCCCTGAGGTGCATGGACTTCGATATCATAACTGCTCTCAAGATAGCCGAATGCATCGTGCGGTGTAATCAGCATCCGTGAATCTTCGGGGATTTCATTGATTCGTTCTATCACAAACTGATCCAGTTTATCCAGCTCCAGAATATAATTTGCGTAATTCTCTTCATAGCGCTCTGCATCATCAGGATTGGATTCAATCATCGTATCTTTAACTGCAGTGAATGCCTGTTTGTATAACTCAATATCAAACCAGAAATGCGGATCGGCAACAGTGCCGTCTTCTTCTTTCATTTCTTCCAGATTTTCATGATTGAAATCTGCTGTAACAGAAATGCCGTCGGTTAAAATTGTGCTCATGCGTCCTTCAAAATTTAAACCGTGGTAAAGCGTAATATCAGCATTACCGAGTGCGCGTAAATCACTCGCCTTTGGTTCGTATACGTGAGGGTCTTCGCCGGCAGGAATAATCATTTCTGTATTAAAGCCCTGAACATCTTTTTCCAAAACAGCAACCATATCATTGATAAATGTCGTCGTAACAACAAGGTTTGGTTTATCATTTTCAGTTTCAGCACTATCACTGCATGCTGCAAGCGCGGTAAGTAAAAGTATTGTGAAGATGATTGAAAGTGTTTTTTTCATCAGGTGACTCCTTCATATAATCTAATAATATTAGGCTATCCTAAACTTTTATTTTAGTCAAACCGAACTATATGAGCGGACATAAAAAAGCGTCAGAGAACAAAGGTTCTCTGACGCTTTTAAAAGTATTTAATTACTATTCCGCGCTCTTGGGATTAGTTGCCCACATTTCACTGTTCTTAACGAAAGTGCGCGGATGAATTTTAAGCTGATTGACGATAATATCAGCAATATCTTCAGGATGAGTCATCGTTTCTGGATCAAGGGAAGGTTTGCCGATTAAATCAGTCAGTACTGCTGACGGTGTTAAATACTGCACGCGTATACCGTCTTTTCTGACTTCCTGCATTACGCCTTCTGTTAAGCCGATAACAGCATGTTTCGAAGCGGCGTAAAGCGCACTGCCCGCTGAAGAACGCAGACCTGACACAGAGGAAATATTAATCACATCGCCTGATTTCTGCTGCTGCATGCCGGGGAGAACTGCTTTCATCATATAGTACATACCGAATACATTGACGTCCATCATCTTCCGGAACATCTCTTCATTGTCTTCGAAAAAGCTGCCGCCGCCCATAACTCCGGCATTGTTAATCAGAATGTCGATTCTGCCGAAATCTTTTAGCACTTCATCAACGATATTCTGCACATCTTCTTTTATGGAAACATCACCGCTGATGGCAATAGCTTTTACTTCTTTTTTCTCTAACGTTAACAATGCATCTTTTAGAGTCTCGTTATTACGTCCGACTATTGCAACGTTTACCCCGTTGTCAGCCAGTGTCTGAGCTGTTTTTAAACCGATTCCTTTAGAGCCTCCGGTTATCAAGGCAGTTTTTCCGTGTAAATCCTGCATATTAATCCCCCCGTTTTTTGAGTTCATGTTATGAATTGTGTCTTATTTTAAGTATAATGAAGATATTAAAAAGATGAAATGGATATGCCTGATAACAGAGAGGAGGATTTACCATGGCTGAACGCGGACAGACTAATATTTTTGATGATGTGATTAAGGATGATGAATCGTTTGTCATCGTCGTGCAGGAAGTGCTGGAGAATAACGGCCAGCTGCAAAAGAGAGTTTTACGTGAATATCCGAGTCTTGATCAGACCGCAATGAAAAATTTATTTGTGCATTTGAAGGATACTTATACTGACGAAAAACACAGTGAAAATGGCACATATTTCGACATAACAGTGTATACTAATGAAGATTATGCGGCTGAGAATATTTATGCGCATACGAAACGCTACAAAAACAAAAAGGAATGGACGGCAACGTCCAAATAAAAGGAGTACTTTACAAATGAGAATGGTAGACATTATCGCTAACAAACGTGACAACAAAGAACTGACTAAAGAGGAAATCGAATTCTTCATTAATGGATATACAAATGGAGAGATTCCTGACTATCAGGCATCAGCTTTATTAATGGCAATTTTCTTCAACGATATGACACCTGAAGAATCTGCTAATCTGACAATGGCTATGGTAAATTCAGGCGATCAAATCGATCTGTCGGCAATTGACGGCATTAAAGTTGATAAACACTCTACAGGCGGTGTCGGCGATACGACAACATTAGTACTTGCACCTTTAGTTGCAGCACTGGATGTTCCTGTTGCAAAAATGAGCGGACGCGGTCTCGGCCACACGGGCGGAACGATTGATAAGCTTGAAGCATTGAAAGGTTTCCACGTTGAACTGACGCAGGATGATTTCGTGAATCTGGTTAACAAAGACAAGGTTGCAGTTATTGGCCAATCAGGCAACTTGACACCTGCTGATAAATTAATTTACGCACTGCGCGATGTTACAGGAACGGTAAACTCGATTCCATTAATCGCAAGCTCTATTATGAGTAAAAAAATTGCTGCCGGTGCAGATGCAATCGTCTTAGACGTTAAAGTCGGCGACGGTGCATTTATGAAAACAGAAGAAGACGCTGTAGCGTTAGCGGAAACGATGGTGCGCATCG
The DNA here is from genome assembly GCA_003513765.1 of Jeotgalicoccus sp. Classification (GTDB taxonomy): domain Bacteria; phylum Bacillota; class Bacilli; order Staphylococcales; family Salinicoccaceae; genus Jeotgalicoccus. The sequence goes on along the minus strand of DONT01000011.1, from coordinate 7,377 downwards.
GTAATAATGTCGGCCGCCGTACGATGGCGATTATTTCAAGCATGGAAGAACCGCTGGGCTATGCTGTAGGTAATGCAAACGAAGTGAAGGAAGCAATCGATACACTAAAAGGCGTAGGGCCGGCTGACCTAACTGAATTATCATTAACGCTGGCTGCACAAATGGCAGTAGTTGGCGGTAAAGCCAAAGACCTTGAAGAAGCACGAGAGATGCTTGAAGCTGTGATTAAAGACGGCAGTGCTTTAGAGAAATTTAAAGTATTCGTTAATAACCAGGGCGGCGACGAGTCACTTGTTGATCATCCTGAAAATCTTCCACAGGCAGAATATCACTACGACGTTATTTCAGAAGAAGAAGGATATGTTGAAGTAATCGATGCAGAAAACATTGGTGTTGCAGCGTCAATTCTCGGTGCAGGACGTCAGACTAAAGAAGATGAAATCGATCTTGCTGTAGGCATTGTACTTGAGAAGAAAGTCGGGGATTACGTAAACAAGGGCGATGTACTTGCTAAAATTGCTGCAAACACTGAAGAAGTGGACAGCGTAGTTGATAAAGTAATCGCGAGCTACCATTTAGGTAATGAACAGAAACAGACTAAACTGATTAAACGCATTATTACTGCATAAGTTAGGAGAGAAAAATGATAAAAAAATGGATTCCTCAATACAGTAAGCTGGAACAAAATAATCAAGCAAAAGTAAAAGAACAATTTGAAGCGCTCGATATTACAACAATCGAACGTGTATATGAAGAAACTTACGTTAATAAAGCGGAAGTAGACTTATCTTCAGTTGAAGAAGTACCATACGTGTTAAAGTCAGAACTTGATACCGAAGCTGTGAGTGAAGCAGCAAACAATGCAGTACAGAGCGGCGAAGTTGCAGTTGTACTGATGGCAGGCGGTCAGGGTACAAGACTTGAACATCCGGGCCCGAAAGGAACGTTTTCTTTTGAAGGCGTATCATTATTTGAACTGCAGGCAAGACAGATTCTGAGCTTTAAAAGTGCACAGGGTGAACTGAAAGTTCACTGGTATATTATGACGAGTGATATTAACCATGAAGAAACGCTTCTATTCTTTAAAGAAAATGCATTCTTCGGTGTCCCTGAAGAAAACATTCATTTCTTTAAACAAGAGCACTTCCCGCCGTTAACTAAAGCCGGCAAACTGATGCTGACTGCTGAAACTGATATTATGCTGACGCCTAACGGCAACGGCGGGATTTTCAGTTCATTAAAAAACAGCGGAATGATAGAACAGATGGAAACTCAGGGCGTGAAACATGTATTTATGAATAACGTCGACAACGTTGTCGTTAAAGTGCTGGATCCGGCTTTAGTCGGTCTTCACGTTAGTGAAAACAACGATATTACATCGAAATCAATTACTCCAAAACCCGGCGAATCAGTAGGCCGTCTTGCAGTAATGAACGGTGACAAAGGTGTCGTCGAATATACGGAACTGCCCGCAGGCAGCGAAGAAAAATTTACGAATGCCAACATCGGCATCCACATGTACAGCATGAACTTTTTAAAGAAAGCAGCAGACGGGGATATGCCTTATCACCTGGCGCTTAAAAAACTGGAACATCTTGACGATGATTTAAACGTTATTAAAGAAGAAGTGTTGAAATTTGAGAAGTTTTACTTCGATGCATTTAAATATGCAGATAAGCACAATACCCTTCAGGTAGACAGAACAGGTGAATTTTCACCGCTCAAAAACAAAGCGGGGAATGACAGTATAGAAACTGCACTTAAAGATTTAACTGAAGAAGGACTGATCTAATGACTGAAGAGTCAAAATCAGAGTACAGCAAGTATGGTAAAGAAGAAGTCACTACGAGAATAGAACGCACTTTAAAAAATGTTGTTCCGCTGTCATTCGGCGAAGAAGTCGGCAATGCGGTGAGTCATGGTGTTGCTGCGATAATCTTTATTTTCCTGCTGCCGTTTACCGCTGTTTATATGTATGCGGGAGGCGGCTCGATGCACGCCTTCGGAGGGTCGGTATTTGTTATCAGCATGCTGTTAATGTTTTTGACTTCGACGCTGTATCATTCGATGGAACACAACACGAAACATAAATACGTCATGCGCCTTCTGGATCACAGTTTTATTTACGTAGCGATTGCAGGCACATATACGCCGATTGCACTTTCTGTCGTCGGCGGAACGTTTGGAATCGTCATACTGATTGTGCTGTGGACTGCGACAATACTTGGTATTCTGTATAAGGTGCTGGCACCTGTGGTCAATGAAAAAGTCAGTTTGGCAATATATTTAATTATGGGATGGTCTGCTGTAGCATTTATTCCTTCTATAGTAAGTGAAACATCTTGGGTATTTATCGGTCTGATTATACTCGGAGGGCTTGCCTATACTGCAGGCGCATGGTTTTACGCACAGAAGACACGCAAGTATTTCCATATGATCTGGCATTTCTTCATTATTATTGCAGCGGTTTGTCACTATACAGCGATTGTTTTTTATATCTGATGACAGCTCAAGAGAAGAGTATGGTAATATAAACAACTTACGTATAATAAACTGACCGGGGTGGTAGTTATGAAAATTGTATTTTTTGGCGCCGGCAATATGGCCAGTGCAATATTTACAGGAATGATTGAAAAAGGCATTGTCAAACCAGAGGATATTTATATTACGAGCAAATCAAATCGTGTTGCAGCGATGGAGTTTAAAGAAGAGCTCGGTGTTAATGTGTCGTATGAAGATGAAGCGCTCTGTAAAGACGCAGATTATATTGTGCTCGCAAGCAAGCCGCAGAACTTCAGCGATGTTGCGAAACGTATTCGACCGTATCTGGAAAAGAAAACAAAACTGATTTCAGTAATGGCGGGTATTCATATCTCAACGATTCAAGAAGAAGCAGGTATGGAGAACGCGGTCGCGAGAATTATGCCGAATACGAATGCGATGGTGCAATACTCAGTTAACGGTATTGCATTTTCGGATGACTTCGATAATAGGGACGAGCTGATCGACTTAATGGCGAGTTTTGGTAAAAATGTTGTCGTTGATGAAGATGGTATGGATAATATTACAGCGGCAACGGGTTCCGGTCCGGCATTTCTCTACTATATATACGAACAGTATGCGAAAAGTCTTGAAGAACTCGGTTTCTCAAAAGAGGATGCTGATAAGCTGACAAGAAATCTTGTTATTGGTACAGGAAAAACTTTATCGGAACGTCCTGAATCTTTTGAAAAGCTGCGTAAAGATATTACATCTAAAGCAGGAACGACTGAAGCGGGGCTAGATACGCTCAGCGAATCCAAATTACAGGAAATAATTTTTGAAACTCTAGGCAGTGCGAGAGACCGCAGTATAAAATTAAGTGAACGATAAATGAATCTGAGAATACTTTCATATATAATAATATATGAAAGTTTTTTTTATGAATGAAAGGTATGAGGCTAATGTCGACTTTATATTATAATGGAACAATTTATACGATGGCGGCACCGATGGATACGGTGGAAGCTGTTTTAATACATAACGGAACGGTCGAAAAGACAGGCAGCTATGAAGAATTAAAAGCTGCAGCAGATGAGTTTGTCGATTTAAACGGTAAAACGATGATGCCAGCACTGACAGATGTACACCAGCATCTGGTCATGATCGGCAAAAAACTGGAATTACTGGCGCTGGATGATGTAACAGATATTGGAGAGATGAAGAAACAGGTTAAAGCGTTTAAGACAAACCGGACTTGGAATAACATTCTCGGCTACGATGAAAACAATTTTGCAGATCAGTACAAGATTAATATTAAAGAACTCGATGAGCTGACGGACAAACCGACTTTAATAACACGTATTTGTGCTCATGCCGGTGTCGTAAACTCAGCTGCCTTTGATGCGCTGAATATTACTAAAGATACTGAAAATCCTGAAGGCGGATATTTTGAACGAGATGATCAGGGGGAGCTGACAGGATGGGTTTACGATAAAGCCTTTGAGGAAATGCGTGCAGCAACGGTTGAAGATACGACTGAATCTTTAGGTGAAGATATTGCACGCGGTGTTAAATATTTGCAGTCACTTGGTATTGCGAATGCTCATACGGAAGACCTTTCTTATTACGGAGATTTTAATGTGCCTCTGGATGCGTACTTAAATACACTCGGTAAAGATAAATTGAAATTCAGAGTGAATCTGCTGACACATGAACAGGTTTATGAAGATGTTATGCAGGCGAATAAGACGTACAAAGAAAACTTTGTTGAACGTGACGCAATGAAAATTTTTGCTGACGGTGCGTTCGGTGCGAAAACTGCACTTGTCAGTGAACCGTATGAAGACTCAACAGATAAAGGCCTGCAGATTCACACGGTGGAAAAACTGGAGCAGCTCGTTCAGACTGCCCGTCGAAACAATGATGCTGTTGCTGTTCATATGATTGGTGACCGCGCGATTGAAGTGGTGCTCGATGCTATCGAGAAATATCCTGTTCCAGATGGCAAACATGATCGTCTGATTCATATCAGTCTGCTCCGTCCGGATTTAATTGAGCGTATTGCCAAATTACCGGTGATTTGCGATATTCAGCCGACATTCCTGACTTCGGATATGCCGTGGGTAGAGGAATATATAGGCACTGACCGTGCGCAGTATCTATATCCGTTTAAAACACTTCTCGATAAAGGCGTAATTATGGGCGGCTCTTCAGATGCGCCGATTGAGAAAGTAAATCCGTTTCTCGGTATCCATGCACTGATGACGCGTGAAGACAACGGCGCAGTGTATAATCCGGAACAAATTATTTCACGTTTTGATGCATTTAAAATGTATACCGTTGAAGCGGCTAAAATTGTCTACAGAGAACATGTGCAGGGGAAAATCGAGGCGGGCTATTTCGCTGACTTTATCGTGCTGGACAGAGACGTCATGACAGTCAGTCCGGATGAAGTCAAAGAAACAAAAGTCCTGATGACTGTTATCGACGGGGAAATCGTTTTTGAAATGTAACTGGAAATTCACTTTTCGAATATATTAGTGACTATAATGTTGTGTTATTATTAGTAGTAATGGAATCAAGTCGAATGAAGGAGCATATACATGATTACTGAAAGCCAGGTAAGAGAACTAGTTGGAAATTTGAATGATCCGATTTTAAATGTCCCGATCAGTGAGACCGAGGGTATTATAGAAGTCAGAGTTAAAGAAGAGAAAAAACACGTCAGTGTTAAAATAGCAATTGGCCGCGAAGGCGGCCAGGAACAGCTCGAACTGCAGATGAAAATTGTCGGGCTCCTGAAAGAAGAAGGTGCAGACAGTGTCGGCCTTCGTTTTGAAGAATTGCCGGACGAGACGATTGAAAAATTCAGATCATCACGCGGCAGTGCGATGGAGCGCGGCTTTACACTCGGTAAAACAGAATTTATCTCTGTAGCTTCAGGTAAAGGCGGAGTTGGTAAATCAACAGTCGCAGTTAACCTTGCGGTTGCACTTGCAAGAGAAGGCAAAAAAGTCGGCTTAATTGATGCGGACATTTACGGTTTCAGCGTGCCGGATATGATGGGTATTACAGAACGTCCGGAACTTGATGGTGAAACAATTATTCCTGTTAAAAGATTTGGTGTTGAAGTCATTTCAATGGCTTTCTTCGTTGAAGAAAATACACCTGTTATATGGAGAGGGCCAATGCTCGGCCAGATGCTGACAAGTTTCTTTGAAGAAGTGAAATGGGGAGATCTTGATTATCTGCTTCTTGATCTGCCGCCGGGTACTGGTGATGTAGCGCTTGATATTCATCAGATGCTGCCGCACAGTAAAGAAATTATCGTTACAACACCGCATCCGACTGCTGCTTTTGTTGCCGCAAGAGCCGGAGCGATGGCACAGCATACAGATCACGAGATTATCGGTGTGGTCGAAAATATGAGTTATTTTGAAAGTAAAGAAACAGGCAAGAGAGAATATATCTTCGGTAAAGGCGGCGGTCAGAAACTTGCCGATGAATTAAATACACCATTATTAGGCCAGCTGCCGCTGGGTCAGCCGAAATGGAACGAAGAAGACTTCGCACCGTCAGTATACGAAAATGATGAAATCAGTGATGTGTATGCTGAAATGGCGAAAAAATTGATCGGAGGCACCGCTGAATGACGTCGAAGTATTTAGTTAAGTTTTATTTTGTTACATTAATGATAGGTGCGGTTATTACTACTGCAATTAGTCTCGTAACAGAATATGATACTGTTACAAAGTACTTATTCCAGGGGGAGTTCGGTGACTTTTTTGCCGGATTTGTATTTCTAGTCGGTTACGGACTGTTAATAGCGACCGTCAGTCAGGTCGTTTTCTATATATACTTATTCATCCATCCGTTAGGCATGGGGATATTTAGAAAGGCATGGCCTTACGTCCAGCTTCTTCTAATAATGTATGCAGTTTTCGATTTATTCTACCTGCGCTTCAGACAGGTAGGCATTGACCACGGTTCCACATGGTCGTTTATATGGATTCCTATTATAATCGTACTGGCCGGAGTCGGTTTTGCTTATTATAAGAATAAAATCACAGCAGCGAATGTATTTGTATCTTCATTATTCTTTATGATTTTTATGACGTCACTAACACTTGTGCCGTTTATATCAGTAGAAGATACTTCATGGATTTACCGTTCTGTATTTACAGTCATACTGACGAATGCTTACCAGCTGATCAGATTGCCGAAGTATATAGAAGACTCTAAAAAAGAAAAAGAGCAAAGAGGCCGAGTCACAAGAAGTGATATTAACGACCAGAAACGTGCTGAACTCAAAAAAGAAGCAGAAGAAAAACGCGCAAAGGAAGAAAGTCAGATTAAAGCACGTGAGAAAATGGGATATAAAAACAAGACGAGACAAGCAGTGAAACAGGATGAAAATAAGAAAAACTGAATTATACTGCAGAAATAACAATAAGAAAATAACCAGAAAAGGCGCAGAATCAACGTTCTGCGCCTTTTTCTATAAATTAATATAAATAAATGAACAAAAGTATTGACGTTTAACTATCAGCTTGGTAAGATTTAGAAGTTGTCAAAAGACGACACAACAAAAAATAACAGACTTTAACTAGATGTTAAAAATCTTAAAAAATCTGTTGCATCTCTGAAACAGACATGCTATGATATATAAGTCGTCTAAACGCGATGTAACATAACTTAACAAACACTTTAAATTAGTTGTTGCATTCATAAATTAAATGTGCTAAGATATAAAAAGTCGTGTCGAACACGATGTAATCAAAACTTTATATTCTTAACAAAAACTTAATAAAGTTGTTGCATCTGTAAAACAGATGTGTTAAGATAACTAAGCAGTCAACGAGATTGCAAGAGCAACACAAAACTTTACAAGAGAAC
>DONT01000001.1:316377-482545 GCA_003513765.1 Jeotgalicoccus sp. | reverse complement strand
GGATTACCATGTGCTTTTGACATAGTAGTCCTACGAAGCAAATTTCTTCTCACACACCCAAACAACAGCCCCAAACATAACAAAGAACCCCATCCACACTCAGGTGGACGGGGTTTATCGCATTTAAAGCAGTTTTTTCTTCGTATTCTTGTTCATTATCCAGCGGATAAACAGTGCGGCGGAGATCGCCAAACCGATATAGCCGAGAATCGGGTAGACGATGTTGACGAGTTCGACGAAACCGACGTTTGAAATGATAAACGCGGCAATCAGCGAAACGACCAGCATGATTTTGTATTTTCCTGAGTATGGTTCTGTGAAGCGGGTCAGGAAGGGATACATTAGTCCGACCACTGAGTTAAAAATCAGCAGAATAATAATGATTGAGTATACTGTGCCGAGCCAAGGCGCCATGTTTTCTGCCATAGTCATCGCCGGCAGCGAGACTTCGTTTGCTGTCGGCATGATAGACAGTACGCCGACGTTAACAAGGATCATTAACAGCATTATTATCAGTCCGCCGTATATTGCGCCGCGTCTTGCGATTGCATGACGGGATGCTTCGGACCCCATAATTGATAAAAAGCTGAATGCTGTTGCAAGTGCGAGACCGGCATAAGTTATCGCATCGAACCACCAGAATGAAGTCGGTGTACGTGAAGGGTCTACGTAGTTATTTACTTCCGAGTAAGGCACTTCTGGATTTAATATGTTATATACGGTAATAATAATTACTGCGACGATTAACAGCGGGGTGATGCCGCCGATGATATTGACGATTTTATCGAAGTCGAGCAGCAGTGTACCAAATGAAATTAATATCATAATGAGTACACCAATCTGCGGATGTATACCGAATGCCTGACTGAATGTAGCACCGCTCCCCGCAATCATAACGACTGCGATGCCGTATAAAAAGAATATTAATACGTAGTCGATAACGAGTCCGAGTTTTTTTCCGAATAAAGCCCGGAGGGGTGTTTCATGAGAATCTGCATCTAAACGGAAGCCGAGTTTTGCTGCCTGTCTGCCGACGAACATTAAAATCAGTGCGGCGAGTATAATTCCTAAAATACTGATTAGTCCGTGACTAGTGAAAAACTGCAATACTTCCTGTCCCGTTGAGAATCCTGCGCCGACGATAATGCCGGCATACGCAAAGCCGATGCGCCATGAGGCGCGATTTTTACCTTGTGACATAATTTCATCTCCTGTTTGTTGTTTACATAACTTATATAAACTAATAAAAAGTAAATAAACATTAAAAAAACAAAATACCCTGAATATTACAATGAAGTAATATTCAGGGATAAAATTTATTCTTCGTTATTACCTGAAATTTTTTCCGCAAGTTTACGGGCTTTTAATTTTAAGAATGCCCAACGGACAGTCAGCATAACACCGATAATTAACCCTACATATCCAAATAATGGATAGATAATGTTAACGAGTTCAACGAAGCCGACGTATGTGCCGAAATAACCGACAATAAGTGAGGCCGCTAATAAAATTTTATATTTCTTTGATTTCGGTTTACTGAATCTTGCCAGGAACGGGTATAAAAATCCAACGATAGAATTATATATTAATAATATAATAATTACCGAATATGCTGTGCCGAGCCATGGTGCAACATTTGCCGCCATTTGCATTGTAGGCAGTGCGACATCGTATGCTGTCGGAAGAATTGACAGTACACCGAATGTGATCAGCAGCATAAGTATCATAATTAACAGTCCGCCGAGTACTGCACCGCGCCGTACAATCGACTGGCGTGCAGATTCAGAACCCATTATCGATAAAAAGCTGAATGCTGTTGCAAGTGTGAATCCCGAATAAGTAATCGCATCAAACCACCAGCTGCTAGTTGGTGCCCATGACACATCATTATGCTGATTGACCTCTGACAAAGGAATCATCGGATTCAATATGTTATATCCCGCAATGAAGAACAATGCGATGACTAGTACTGGTGTGATGACACCGATTATGGAAACGATTTTATCAAAGTCCATAAGTAATGTAATAAACGCAAGTATGATGAGGATGATTGCCCCAATTTGCGGATGTATACCGAAACCTTCATTGAACGTCGCGCCGCTTCCCGCAATCATAACAATCGCAAGACCGTATAAGAAGAAGGCGAGTATAATATCAATGACAAGTCCGAACTTTTTGCCGAACAGTGTGTTCAGCGGCAGGACATGGGATTCAGCGTGTGTTGAGTATCCCAGTTTAGCTGCCTGCCTGCCGATAAACATAATGATCAATCCTGTTAAAATAACACCTGCAATACTGATTAATCCGTGACTCGCGAAAAATTGAAGTACTTCCTGGCCTGTAGCAAAGCCGGCACCTACTACAATACCGGTGTATGCAAAGGCATATTTCCAGGAAGCACGTCTGTTACCGTTTGACATATTTCCAACTCCTATTTCTGTATGTTACTGATTATACCCTCTTTTTTAAGATGTTAACAAAAATTATGTATTTGTTCTGAAAACGGGGTATTCTGTTATGCAACTATATATGTATATAGTATACTCAATTACTATAGATTGAATTTGCACGTTTGTTTTTTAAAAAGGAGAATTTTAATGTATAAAGGCTTAAATTTTACACATGACTATAAATCGCTGCCAAGAACATTCTGGACACCGTACGAACCTGAGGAGTCAGAGGCACCGAGAATTGTTCTGTTTAATCACCATTTAGCGAGATTACTAAATATCGATGAAAACGAACTTGAAAATGATGCTGAATTTTTCAGCGGCAATAAACTTCCGGCTTCTGCCGAACCGATTGCTCAGGCTTATATGGGACATCAGTTTGGGACTTTAAACATGCTCGGTGACGGCCGGAACGTCCTCTTAGGTGAGCATAACACAGATGGCGAAAAGTATGATGTCGTCTTAAAAGGCTCAGGTGCGACGAAATATTCACGCCAGGGCGACGGGCGCGCGCCGATTGACTCTATGCTGCGTGAATATATTATCAGTGAATATATGGCGAACATCGGCATTGCCACAACTCGCGCCTTAGCGGTCGTCGACACAGGTGAACAGCTGACACGTCAGACCACGACGGCGAGCGGCATCTTAACACGCATCGCGAGTTCACATATCCGTGTCGGGACTTTTGAATATGCTGCACGCCAGTCACTTGATGACTTAAAAGCGCTTGCGGACTTTGCGATTGAACGCCACTATCCGTATCTTTCGGCGCTGGCAGACGACAAAAAATATCTGCTGTTCTATGACCATGTCGTAAGAAAGCAGGCTGAATTAATTGCCCAGTGGCAGTCAGTCGGATTTATTCATGGTGTGATGAACACGGATAATATGTCCATCTCAGGCGAGACGATTGATTACGGACCCTGTGCGTTTATCGATGTATATAATCCGGATACGTATTTCAGTTCGATTGATACAGAAGGACGCTACCGCTATAAAAATCAGCCGCCGATCGGGCAGTGGGATTTAAGCAAGCTCGGTGAAGCACTGTGTCCGCTCTTTAACAGCTCTGAGACTGAAGCGGTGAAGCTCGCTCAGGAAGTACTCGATAAATATCCGCAGTATTATAATAGAAAGTATATTTCATTAATGGGTAATAAACTCGGTATACTGGATCTGGATTATGAAGCACAGTACGACGTGAAACTGGTCGATGAACTGCTCGGGTTTATGTTTAAATATGAAGCGGATTACACGCGGACGTTCAGAGATCTTTATCTCACTAACTACGATAAGCTGCCGATGTTTAACGACAGTGAATTTATAAACTGGTTCGAACAGTATCAGGCGAGAAAGAAAGCACAAAGTGCTAAAAAAGATGAAATTAATATTGCGATGAACGCAGCGAATCCAAGTTTTATTCCGCGTAACCATTTAGTTCAAAAGGCATTAAATCTTGCTGTCGAAGGTCATTACGGCGAGTTAAAACAGCTCTTAAAAGCTGTGTCGAAGCCGTTTAATGATAAGCTCGGCGGGAAGTATATTAATGCACCGGGTAAAGATGATGTTGACCCGGACTTTAAGACATATTGCGGCACATGATAATTAATTTCATTAAAGGGATAGAAGTATAATGCAGAATTTTTTAGAAGAAGTAATTAACCAGTTCGGCTACGCTGCAATTGTCATCTTGATTGCAGTGGAGAATATTTTTCCGCCGATTCCTTCTGAAGTGATTTTAACGTTTGGCGGCTTTATGACGGCGGCGACTGATATGACAGTAACGGGAGTAATTATTGCTTCGACGGCAGGTTCTGTCGGCGGTGCGCTTGTACTGTATTATCTTGGAAGCATACTCGGTGCCGAACGTATGAAGCGAATCGTTATGAAGTACGGAAAATGGCTCCGGGTGACGACGGACGATGTTGATAAATCCTACGGCTGGTTTAATAAATACGGTTCATGGACTGTATTTTTCTGCCGCTTCATCCCCTTAATCAGAAGTCTGATTTCAATTCCTGCAGGGATGAGCAAAATGAGCATGCCGAAGTTTCTAGTGCTGACGACGATTGGTACTTTTATCTGGAACACAGTGCTCGTTAATCTCGGTGCTTCAGTAGGAGAGAACTGGGAAGATATCGTTGCGGTGATGGATGTGTATTCAAATATTGCCTATGCAGTTATTGCTGTTCTGGCTATCGCATTTTTAGTATGGTTCTTTTACTTCAGACCGAAGAAAAAAGCGAAATAATAGTAATGGGGCTGACCGATAATCTCGGACAGCCCCATTTTTATTTACTTCTTTTCGTAAGCAGCGAGCAGCGTGACAACGATGTCGAGGACCGGTGTGTCAATATCACAATCCTGTTTCATGTTATGGACATACTGCTGAATATATTCAAACTCCGTAGTTCTGTTCGCCATCACATCGTAGTACATACTCGTGCCCATATCGCGCGGATAACTGAAATACATATCCATGGCATAATCTATAAATCCATCATCTATCTGCACATTATCGGTGTTGCACATGTTCACAACAGCCAGAGATTCCGTCAGTAACTGCCTTGTTAATTGGACTGTTTTATCATCTTCAAATATTTTCGAAGTATTTTTACTGAGGGCGGTCATTGAATTAATTCCGACATTAATCAGCAGCTTTTCATAGCGCATTTTGTTAAACTCTGAACTTTTCAGCAGTTCGAAATTAACTGTAGCTCTGCTGTCAATCAGCTCAATCAGTTTATCGGTATAGCTGTACTGGCGTTCCGGTAATATAATCTTCTGATTTACATAATGTTCAATGTAGTCATCATGCTGCTGGCCGCTGATATAGACCACGCCTGGAATTCCCCGGTCAAATACTGCATCGTAGCCCATGCCGTTTAAGGCATAAATTATTTCCGAATTCTTATGGGTAATATTACTAATCGTTTCTTTCAGTGCTGTAAGTGCGGGTGTCTTTGCCGCGATAAAGAGCACATCGAATTTATCTGTAACTTCACTGATATTATGAACTTTAATTTCATGATATGTTTTAACACCCTGTTCGAGTATTGTAAAGCCGTTCCGCGCAGATCTTGCCATTAATGTCAGTTCAACTTCATCTGCGGGCAGTTTATAGAACTCGCGGGCGATTATACTGCCGACTGCGCCCGCACCGATAATACCTATTTTCATATTTTCACTCCGTTATTTTTTCTCATTTCTGTGGTAAAATAAGTATATCTAATTTCAGAAAGTAGGGAAACTATGAAGTCGACAGCAGATTTAATCAGCATGAAAAACAATGACAGAATAGTGATGGTAACAGCATATGATTATCCCTCTGCAAAACTTGCAGAGAAGGCGGAGGTAGACGTCATTTTAGTGGGAGATTCACTTGGAATGGTCGTCTTGGGATATGAATCGCCGGTGCAGGTGACGCTTGATGATATGATTCACCATTCGAAAGCAGCGAGACGCGGTGCAGCGAATACGTTTATCGTCGCAGATATGCCTTTCGGCTCACACCATGCAGATGTAAATGAAGGAATTAAAAATGGCATCAGACTCTATCAGGAGAGTGATGCGAACATGATAAAAATGGAAGGCGCGGAGTCTTTCGAAGTTATCAAAGGGCTTGTTAAGGCAGGCGTACCGGTATGCGGACATTTAGGATTAACGCCGCAGCACTTCGGAATTACAGGTTTTAAAATGCAGGCGGGAGATACAGAACAGGCTGAAAAACTGATTGAAGATGCACAAGCGCTTGAAGCAGCGGGCGCGTCGATGATGGTGCTTGAAGCAATTCCAATGGATCTTGCTAAAAAAGTTACGGAATCAGTTAATATTCCGACTATCGGTATCGGTGCGGGTCTTCATACTGACGGCCAGGTGCTCGTTTATCATGATGTACTTCAGTACGGCAGTGACCGCTTGCCGAAGTTTGTTAAACCTTATGCCGACGTGAACTCAGTTGTTGAAGAAGGACTGACGAATTACCGCAACGAAGTGAAGAGCAGAATGTTCCCGTCTGAGGAAACGACGTATAAGAAACGGGTGTTCGAGTAAATGCAGCATACATCTGGTATTAAAGAAGTGAGAGAGCTCTTAAGTGTTTATCAGGATAAAAAAATTGCGCTCGTTCCGACGATGGGCTATTTGCATGAGGGTCACATGGCGCTGATGGAAGAGGCGAAGAAATATGCTGATATCGTTGCAGTGAGTATCTTTGTTAATCCGCTGCAGTTCGGTCCAAACGAAGATTACGACAGCTATCCGCGCGACTTGGAGCGCGATTTAAATATTTGCCGCGAACACGGTGTGGACATCGTTTTCCATCCTGAAGTTAGCGAAATGTATCCGGAAGAAATGGAATTCAATTTAGGCATTAAATCAATGACGAATATACTGGACGGCGTAAAGCGTCCGGGCCATTTTGAAGGTGTTGTGACGGTAGTCAGCAAGCTGTTTAATATTATTCAGCCGGATTTTGCTGTATTTGGTGAAAAAGACCGTCAGCAGCTGATGATAATCGAGCGTTACGTTGAAAACTTTAATGTACCGGTTGAAATTATCGGGGTGCCGACGAAACGTGAAGCGAGCGGTCTTGCAAAAAGTTCCCGCAATGTGAATTTAAGCGAATCGGAATATCATGAAGCAGGTCAAATTAACGCGGCATTATTAAATGCGGCAAAACAGATTAAAAAAGGTACTGTGAATACGGATAAGGTCATGTCGTTTATCAGACTTCATATTGAACAAGAAACAAGCGGTACTGTCGATGACCTGGCGATTTACACAGCACGCGGCCTGCAGTTCGTTGAAAATATCGACGAGGATGTTATTATATTTATTGCAGTGCAATTTGAAAAAGCAAGATTGATTGATAATTTATACGTCAGTATTTAATGGAGGGATAATATGGTACGGCGAATTACAGCGCTATTAATTTTATACGCATCTCTGTTTATAATCGTACCGGCCATGCAATCCTACGACTTTAAGGACGGTCTGACCGAAGATTATTTTAATCACTGGCTTGAACAGAATGTCATTCCAAATTACGATACGACAAAAATAGAACAGGTGCACGGTGCACAGGAAACGAATATTGATTACTCACTCGGGTCATCGTTCAGCACAGATAATGAAACGGTCATTAATTCAGAATACGAAGGCGACTTTGTGATTCAAAATCAGCCCGGGGCCTTTCATATGCTGCTCGTCCGTGACGGCATCGTCACAGGCGGATATACGAATTCAAGTGATGTGTCGTTAGGCAAAATGAGTCTTGACGGCATGAACCGTGCAGAACTGCGGGAAATTTACGGAGAACCGATTGATTATATACGTAAGCAGTGGAAGCGGCTGAAAGTCGAACATGACGAATACGATGTTTTCGATGTCGGCAATTACTATGCATACTTCTTTTACGATATACATGAGAATGATAAAGCCAACGGTATGCTGATTATTAATAAAGATGAAGTGATTGAAATCAACGAACTTTATAATCATCCTCCGCAGGAAGATAACGAGCAGATGCACTTTAATTTAGTAAATGCAACACGTGCAAAGTACGGTTATTCGACATTAGAACGCGACGCTCTGGCGGATGAAGTCGCATACTACCACAGCGCCGATATGGCAGAAAACAATTACTTTGATCACGACTCACCAGACGGCCGCACGCTGAAAGACAGACTGTTAAACGGCTCTGTTGACTTCAGGCTGGCAGGAGAAAATATTGCGACAGGCCACACATCGCCGATATTTGCCCACCACAGTCTGATGAACTCGCCGTCGCACCGTGTTAATATACTGAACGATCAGTTTAACTATCTCGGTGTCGGCATTGAGTACAATGGTGACAACGTACCGTATTATACGGAAAACTATATACAGAAATAATGAGCATGAGCGCCCGGATTGGTGTAATCCGGGTGTTTTTGTTCTTTGTTTTTGTATGACCGGATGATGGGGTCATATGCGGTTGATTGGCGTGATTTGACCGGATGAAGAGCTCTCATCAGGTTGAATAGAACTCATCGACCCGATGAACAAGTCACATTAGGTTGAATAGGAATAATCATCCCAACGAGCCGGTCACATCGAGACGAATAAAGTTTTGATGACAAACAAAATGGATGTACCTTGGTTTAATGCCTCATGTATACGAAATTCCTGATTCATAGTCATGACGGTAGCTCATGTATATGAAATTCACGATATGTAGGCATGACAAACTTTCATGTATTCGCAAATCATGATTCATAGTCATGACAGATTCTCATGTATACGCAAATGAAAATGCATATACATGACCTCGTCTCATGCATACGCAAGCGCCCCGACCAATACAAAAAAACCGGGACACAGGGCCCCGGGCGGTCACACATACATTTTATTAAATAAATTCTCTAAACAGCCCAACGACTTTACCAAGAACGATAACATTATCGAGGTAAATAGGTTCCATCGTCGTGTTTTCCGGCTGCAGACGGTAGTAGCCTTTTTCTTTATAGAAGCGTTTAACTGTCGCTTCGTCGTCTTCTGTCATTGCAACGATGATTTCACCGTTGTGCGCAATGTTCTGTTTACGGACGATAACGCGGTCGCCGTCGTGTATACCGGCATCAATCATACTGTCACCGGAAACATTTAACAGGAAAATTTCGCTGTTATGGTTTGCTGTAAAGTGTTCGGGGAGAGGGAAGTACTCTTCGATGTTTTCAACGGCTGTAATAGGGAGGCCTGCTGTAACTTTACCAAGTACAGGAACATGGATGACGGGTGATGCATTGTCATCTGAAGCCTGGACAATTTCAATTGCGCGGGGTTTTGTCGGGTCGCGTTTGATATATCCTTTAGTTTCAAGTTTTGCGAGATGGCCGTGTACTGTAGAACTCGACTGGAGTCCTACCGCATTTCCGATCTCACGGACACTTGGCGGATAACCTTTATCATTTACGCTGCGTTTTATATATTGAAAAATATCTTTTTGTCTGTCTGTTAAATCTTTCATATTGTTACCTCCAGCCTTATATTAATTAAATTTTATCATATACTATATACACTTACAAACATTTGTTCGTATTTATCTTGACTGCGAACAAGTGTTCTGTTATATTGTTATTACAAACATTTGTTCTTAGGAGTGGATATTAATGACAATGAAAGATTTCAAAACTCTCACAGGTTTATTCGCGGTAATGCTAAGCTTCGGGCTTTTATATAGTTTTAATATGGTTGAACCGGATTATGCAGAGAACATACATTCTAAGGAAAATACTGCATTTTCTGAAAATATAACTGAAGAATCAATCGAACAAGAGGCGAACGGCACGGTATCGGCTTCGTCAATTAATGAAGCGGAAGATGAAGAAAGAGAAAAGATGGAAGAAAAAGACCCTGCAAATGGTTTTATCAGCAGCGGAACGCTCACAGAACGTCTTAATTATGACGTTTCCAGCAGAAATTAATTAATAAGTGTATATATTATCTATTAAAGTGCGGGACCGTTTGGTTTCCGCACCTTTTTTATGGTAAATTATATTGGAAAGGGTGGAGCTTATGTTAGACGATCAAAAATTAAAACGTCTCAACCAGCTTGCAAAGTTAAAACGCGAAGATAAAATATCCTCAGCGGAACTTAAAGAGCTGACTGGTTTGAGAGAACAATATTTATCAAACTTTAGAAATTCTTTTAAAAACCAGATTGAAAACACTAAAGTGATCGATCCGGACGGTAAAGATGTTACCCCTGACAAAATTAAGGCACTACGCAACAAAAAATAATAATGAAGAGAATTAAAGGAGTCGAAAGTAAATGTCATTTGATAAAACTGACTTATTAGCGGTTAATACGATCCGTTCTTTAAGTATTGATGCAATTGAAAAAGCAAATTCGGGTCACCCGGGACTGCCTATGGGCGCTGCACCAATGGCGTATGTACTCTGGCAAAAACATTTAAACTTTAACCCAAAAAATGTTGACTGGTTTAACAGAGACCGTTTCGTACTGAGTGCGGGCCACGGTTCAATGTTAATTTACAGCCTGCTTCATCTTTCAGGTATTTTGGAAATGGATGATTTAAAGGAATTCAGACAGTACGAATCCAAAACTCCGGGACACCCTGAGTTTAAACATACAGATGGTATAGAAATTACTACAGGACCGCTCGGGCAGGGCTTTGCGATGAGTGTCGGTATGGCAATGGCTGAAACTCACCTTAATTCTGTATTTAATACAGCTGAGCACGAAGTTGTTGACCATTATACTTATGTACTTGCTTCAGACGGTGATCTGATGGAAGGGATTTCGCATGAAGCGGCATCACTTGCAGGACACTTAGGCTTAGAGAAGCTGATTGTACTTTATGATTCAAATGATATTTCACTCGACGGAGACCTCGACAAGAGCTTCTCTGAAGATGTTGCGGCTCGTTTTAAAGCGTATAACTGGCACTACCTGCGCGTTGAAGACGGCAATGATTTAGATGCAATCGATAAAGCGATTGAAGAAGCGAAACAAAGCGATAAACCATCACTGATTGAAGTGAAAACAGTAATTGGTTTTGGCGCGCCGAATAAATCAGGTAAAGCTGATGCACACGGTTCACCGCTTGGGGATATAGAACGTCAGGGTGCTTATGAAGCCTACGGTTTAGACCACCTGAAAACATTCGATGTGGACGAGTCTGTCTATGCCCGTTTTGATGAAACATTAACTGCGCGCGGCGTTTCAGAAGAAGCGGCATGGAACAAAGTAATGGAATCATTTAAAACAGCTGACGAAGCTAAATATAACGACTTTATGGCTGCGGTTAAACGTGAACTGCCTGAAGACTATGCTTCAGAACTTCCGGCTTACGAAGCGGGGACTAAAAAAGCAACACGCGGCAACTCAGGAGATATGATTCAGGAATTATCAAAAGCAATTCCGACATTCTTCGGCGGTGCAGCTGACCTTGCAGGCAGTAACAAAACAAACGTTAAAGAAGCGTCTGACTATGCTAAAGACAACTACGCGGGACGCAATATCTGGTTCGGTGTAAGAGAATTTGCGATGGCAGCTTCAATTAACGGTATGGCAGCACACGGCGGCGTTTATCCTTATGCAGGAACATTCTTCGTCTTCAGTGACTATCTGAAGCCGGCAGTACGCTTAAGTGCACTAATGAAACTGCCTGTAACTTACGTATTCACTCACGACTCGATTGCAGTCGGTGAAGACGGGCCGACACATGAGCCGGTTGAACAGTTAGCAGGGCTGCGTGCGATTCCGAACCTGAACGTTATTCGTCCGGCAGACGGCAACGAAACACGTGCTGCATGGAAAGTTGCTTTGGAATCTGAAGATACACCGACAGCTTTAGTACTGACACGTCAGGATCTTACGGTTCTTGATATCGAAACAGAAACAATTGAAGAAGGCGTGCGCCGCGGCGGATATATCGCATACGACGGCGGTAATGATGCTATTGTTTTCGCAACGGGAAGTGAAGTTTCTCTTGCAGTCGAAACTGCGCTGAAATTAGCTGAAGAAGGCGTTAATATTAAAGTTGCTTCTATTCCTAACGTACAGGCATTTCTGAACCAGGATGAAGCGTATATTGAATCGGTATTAAATACTGACATTGAAAACCGTACGGCAGTTGAAATGGCTGCAAGCCTCGGCTGGCACAGATTTGTCGGCATCAAAGGCAAACTCTTAACAATCGATACATTCGGAGCGAGTGCGCCGGGCGGAGAAGTTGTGGAGCGTTACGGCTTTACAGTTGAGAACCTGTCTAATATTATCCGCAAGTAAATAAGCATTGAATTTAAATGCCCGTTAATGTAAACTAAATAGTGGTTTACACGGAAAAGAGGTGAGCATTTTGGCGACTTGGATATGGATACTAATTGTAATCGTAGCCCTCATTGGTGGTTTCGCATTAGGATTTTGGATCTCTAGAAAATATATGATGGATTACTTGGAGAAGAACCCTCCTATTAATGAAGACATGCTCAGAATTATGATGATGCAGATGGGACAAAAACCTTCCCAGAAGAAAATTAATCAAATGCTGAGTATGATGAATAAATCATCAGAACAAGCTAAAAAAGAGAAAAAGTAATAACTTCTGAAAACACGCACTTTTTAAGTGCGTGTTTTTATATTTATTTAAATTTTAGAAAATTATTGCAATTTTGTTATTGGCATGGATATAATACATTTATCAAACAAAGGGGGTAACACGGCAATGAAAAGAAAAAATTTTTTAGCGCTTCTTGTAATCGCTTTCTTAGTGGTTATGGCAGCTTGTTCGAGCGATGATAACGTCGAAGAAGAAGCGGCTGGCGATGAAGCGGCTGAAAGTGAAAAAACAGGGGATTTAACAATTGGAACAATGGCAGAAATGGTGACGACGGATCCACACGGATCGAACGATTCAGCATCACGCCAAGTTAGAGCAAACATATATGAAACTTTAGTATTCCAGGACGTTGACATGTCACTGTCACCAGGTCTTGCAACTGAATACGAACAAGTTGATGAAACAACATGGAATTTTAAACTTCGTGAAGGCACAACTTTCCACAACGGTGAAGAATTTACCGCGGAAGACGTTGTCGCAACTTTCGACCGTGTACAGGATGATGCAATGGCATCACCGGTACTTTTCCTGTTCGAAATGATTGAGGAAATCGATGTTATCAGTGATTACGAAATTAATATTCATACATCTATACCATTCGCTCCTTTAGCGAGTCACTTAGCGCACAACACAGGCGGTATTATTTCTAAAGCAACAATCGACGCTGATTATCAGGCTGCATTAGATGCTGCTGGGAGCGACGTTACTTTAGAAGAATACTACGAGCTGCGCGATGCTGGCGGAGACGAGTACGATACTGTAAAAGAAGAAATCAGTGAACATTTAGGTACTGTTGTGGCGAATGAACCTAACGGAACGAATCATCTTAAATTCGTTTCACGCAGTGCAGGGGATGAAGTAGTGTTAGAGAAATTTGAAGACTTCCAGGGCGGCGACCGTTACTTTGAAAATGTAACATTCAAAGTAATTCCTGAAAATGGCGCACGTATGGCAGAACTTGAAACAGGCGGAATCCAGGTTGCAACTGATGTGGATTCAACGAATATGGAACGCGTTGAAAATGGTGCGGATACTGCAGTAACTTCAACGGATTCAGTACGTATGTCATACCTTGGCTTTAACATTAACAAAGAACCGTTCAACGATATGAAAGTCCGTCAGGCAATTTCTTACGCAATTGACCGCGAAGAAATCGTAGCAGGCGTATACGATGACATGGGAATTCCGGCAAAAGGACCTTTAGCACCAGATGTCTGGGGTTACTCTGAAGACCTTGAAGGACAGGAATACAACATTGAAAAAGCGAAAGAAATTTTAGCTGAAACAGATGTAGCAGACGGATTTGACACTACAATCTGGGTAAACGATGATCAGCAGATTATCGATACAGCTGTTTATATTCAAAGTGAACTTGCAGAACTTAACATTAATGTTGAGATTGAACAGTTCGAGTGGGGCGCGTACTTAGAAACACTTGCACAGGGTAACCACGAAATGTTTATCCTAGGATGGACGACTGTAACAGGGGATGCTGACTACGGTCTGTATGCTCTCTTCCACTCGAAAAACCAGGGCGCAGCGGGTAACCGTGTGTTCTACGACAATCCTGAAGTCGATGAATTATTAGACGCGGGACGCGCAGAAGTAGACGATGAAGCACGTCAGAAGATTTATACTGACATCGAAAATATTCTTGTAGAAGAATCGCCATCATCTTACCTGTTCCACGCAGAATTTGCTGCAGGCTATAACGAAACAGCAGTCAGCGGTATAGAAGTAGATCCGGCAGGCGGGCTGCACTTCAAAGATGTGAGATTTAAATAATATGGAAGTACCTCTTGGCTGCACTTTGCAGTTGAGAGGTATTTTTATGCAAATTACTGCTTATTAATTTATCTTTATACGAAATCGAATTATTACATTGCATAAATTCATTATTTTCTATATAATTCAAATTATCAAAATATTTTGGAGGTTAACAAAAATGGTAAAAAGAGGATTTAAGTATTTTCTTTTACTCACTGTTGCTTTAGTTTTAGCTGCATGTTCAAGTGATGAAAATGTAGATGAAGCGGCAGAAGGGGAAGGAAGTACAGAAGAAACAGCGGGCGGCACGATTAATATCGGAATGTCTGAAGATATGGTAACGGTTGATCCGCACGGCTCGAATGACTCGGCAAGTGCTCAAATCAGACGTAATATTTATGAATCACTTATTTTCCAGGATGAAGCGCTGGAATTAACTCCAGGTCTTGCAACTGAATGGGAAGCGACAGAAGATACAGTATGGAATTTCAAATTGCGTGAAGGTACTACATTCCACAGCGGACAGGAATTTACTGCTGAAGATGTGAAAGCGACAATTGACCGTGTTAATGACCCGGCTGTTGCATCACAGGTTGCATTCCTTTACGAAATGATTGAAGAAGTTGAAGTCGTTGGAGATTACGAAGTGAATTTACATACAGAATATGCCTTCGCTCCATTACCTGCACATTTATCACATAACGCAGGCGGTATTATGAGTAAGGATTTAATCGATAAAGACTACCAGGCTGCACTCGATGAAGCGGGCAGTGATGTTACTTTAGAAGAATACTATGAGCTGCGTGAAGCGGGCGGTGATGAGTTCCAGGCTGTTGCTGATGAAATCAGCGAGCATATCGGCGGGGTTACCGGTACTGAAACAGATGGTACAAACCACCTTCAAATGACTGACCGTTCACCAGGTGACTCGGTAACATTAAGCAAATTCGAAGATTTCCAAAATGGAGAGCGCGAATTTGATGAAGTTGTATTCAGAGTTATTCCTGAAACACAGGCGCGTCTAGCTGAACTTGATACCGGCGGTATTGATATTGCCAACGAAATTGATACAGCAAGTGCTGAACGTATTCAAAATGGCGATGCGACTGAGTTAATCGAAAGTGAATCAGTACGTATGAACTATTTAGGATTTAACATGGAGAAAGAACCTTTTGATGATCCGTTAGTACGTCAGGCAATTGCACATGCAGTTGACCGTGACGAAATTATTAACGGTGTGTATGACGGTTACGGAATTACAGCACAAAGCCCGCTGGCTCCGGACGTTTGGGGTTATGATGAAAACCTTGAGAGCATCGACGTCGACGTTGACCGCGCTAAAGAACTGTTAAGCGAATCTAGCCAGCCGGACGGCTTCACGACAACATTATGGGTGAACGACGATGCGGCAATTGTAGACTCGGCAGTATATATTCAAAACGCACTAAGTGAAATTGGCATTACAGTAGAAGTTCAGCAATCTGAGTGGGGCGCATTCCTTGATCAGACAGCTAATGGGGAACACGATATGTTTATCCTCGGCTGGACGACAGTTACAGCTGACGCTGACTACGGACTGTACGCATTATTCCACTCTAACAACTTCGGTGCACCAGGTAACCGTTCATTCTATGAGAATGAAGAAGTAGATACATTACTTGATGAAGGACGTATGAACCCGGATGAAGCAGGACGTCAGGAAGCTTACAGTGAAGTACAGCAGATTCTGATCGACGACTCACCGGCAGTATATCTGAACCACACGAGCTTCCTCTTAGGTGTGAACACTGACAGTGTAAACAATATCGGTCTTGATCCTGTAGGAAATATCAGACTTGAAAATGCTTCTTTTGGCAGTGAAGAATAAAAATTAATAGTTTTAAATACCCGGATGGAACTTAGGTTCTGTCCGGGTATTTTGTTAGAAAACGTATTCACTTACTCACTTAAACTTACCCGCTAGTAAATAGTAATAAGGCGTAGTATAATAAACAGCGATTATTATACTAGAGGAGATTACTATGAATAAAAGTTTAAAAGAGAAGCGTTCACTTCTCGACTGGATTGAGATTACAGGTAATAAGTTACCGCATCCGGTCACGATATTTTTAATTTTAACATTGCTGGTTATTACAATTTCTCATGTTTTATATTTACTTGGTGTCAATGTCAGCTATGTCGGAATTAATCCCGAGTCGGGAGAGCGTGAAGAGTTAACAGTTCACGCTGTCAGTCTTTTAACTGGTGACGGTATAAGGTACATGTTTACCAGTGTGGTTGAAAACTTTACTACATTCGTTGCACTTGGTCCGGTACTGGTCGCTATGATCGGTGTCGGCGTTGCAGAGAAAAGTGGTTATATCAGTGCATTGATGACGAATGTCGTCACGAAAGCACCTCGTAAGTTTGTTACACCAATTGTTGTATTTATGGGTGTTATGTCAAACGTCGCTGCCAGTGTCGGCTATGTTGTACTAGTGCCGCTTGGTGCGATTATATTCCTTGGCTTCCGCCGTCATCCGCTTGCAGGTCTTGCTGCAGCGTTCGCCGGTGTAGCAGGCGGATATTCTGCCAACCTTTTAATCGGTACAAATGACCCCCTTCTTTCAGGTATTACGACGGAAGCAGCGGGCATTCTTGATGCGACTTATATCGTACAGGCAACAGATAACTGGTTCTTTATGTTCGCATCGACTTTCCTTATTGTGATTTTAGGTACTTTAATTACTGATAAGATTGTTGAGCCGCGTCTGAAAAAATTTGATTTTGATAATGAAGAAGTCAGTGAGAACAAGGCTTTAGACAAACAGGAAAAACGCGCATTAAACTGGGCAAATATTTCTGCAGTCGTTACAGTACTAGGAATATTAAGCCTCGTCGCGTTCCCGGGCTCGCCTTTACGGGGTGAGGACGGCGGAATTGTCGGATCACCGTTTATTTCAAGTATCATATTTATTATGATGTTAATTTTCCTTGTGCCGGGTCTTGTCTACGGTGCAGTGAATAAGACGATTAAAAATGATAAAGATGCTGTGAAACTGATGGACGGCTCTCTCGAAACGATGTCGGGGTTTATCGTGCTGATATTCTTTGCAGCACAGTTCGTTGCACTGTTTAATTATTCCAATCTTGGAACGATTATTGCCGTAAACGGTGCAGGGCTTTTAGAGAATTTAAATATCGGCAGTATGCCGGTACTGATTGTGTTTATATTTATTACGACGCTGATTAATCTTGCAATCGCAGCGGACTCAGCGAAGTGGGCAATTATGGCGCCGATTTTTGTGCCGATGTTCATGCAGCTCGGTATCGCGCCTGAAGTAACACAGGTCGCCTACAGAATCGGTGACTCATCGACGAATATTATTTCGCCGCTTATGCCATTCTTCCCGCTCGTTGTGGCATTCGCACAGCGCTACGGCAAAGAAAACGGTATTGGTACAGTCATTTCATTAATGCTGCCGTATTCTGTTGTTTTCTTAATAGCCTGGACAATTATGTTTGTGATCTGGATGCTTCTCGGTATCCCGGTCGGTCCAGGAACAAATCTTTCATATTAAAAGTTTTACAGCCGCAGAAATTCTGCGGCTTTTTTTGATGGGAGATGTGGCTCATGCCAGTCCGGCTGAGCTGGGATACGCATGAGACCCGTTCATGCCAGTCCCAGAAAACTAGCAGCTTCACCTCTTTTTTCATACTTATTATTTATTTCAATTTCCGAAATATATGGTAAAATTCAAAGTGAAATAGGGGTGTGTAAATAAGGGGAGTGTATTAATGCGGGTATTTAAAAATTTGGGATGGTTTTTTAAGCTCGAAAAGAAAAGTTATATTATAGGATTATTGATGCTCGTTCTCGTTGCACTGATGGAACTCGTGCCGCCGCAGGTTATCGGGCGTGTTATCGATCAGATTACGACGGAAACACTGACATCAAACACACTTATATTATTCGGTGTGATGCTGGTTTTTGTCGCAATTTTAACTTACATATTCAGATTCTTCTGGCGCATCATGATTTTCGGTGCGTCGAACAGACTCGGAAGGACATTAAGGGAGCGGCTGTTTAAAAAATATTCGTTAATGTCTCCGGCATTTTTTGCTAAAAGGCGCACAGGGGATTTAATGGCGCATGCGACGAATGATATTAACGCGGTACAGATGACGGCCGGGGCCGGTATTTTAACGATTGCCGACTCGGTAATTACAGGCGGCGCTGTGCTGATTACGATGGCGCTGACTGTCAGTCCGAAATTAACATTGATTGCGATGATTCCGCTGCCTTTTATGGTGATTTTGACCAGCTGGTACGGTTCGATTTTAAGCAGATTGTTTCGCGTTGCCCAGGCAGCGTTCAGTTCTTTAAACGATAAAACCCAGGAGTCCATTGCGGGTATCAAAGTGACAAAAACTTTCGGCTACGAGGATGAAGATTTAAAAGACTTTACTCATTTATCCGATGATGTCGTAAAGAAAAATTTAAAAGTGGCAAAAATCGATGCCTTGTTTGACCCGACGATTACGGCAATTATCGCAATCAGTTACTTTCTGTCGATATTTTTCGGTGCGCGTATGGTTGTGGCTGATGAAATTACGCTCGGCCAGCTCGTTACATTTACGACCTATCTCGGCATGATGGTTTGGCCGCTTTTAGCTCTCGGCTGGTTCTTTAATTTAGTCGAAAGGGGCAAGGCATCTTACGACCGGATAGAGGAAATAATGAATACTAAAAGTGATATCGGTACAAGTGTGACAAGTGACGCCGTACCATCAGGGGACATTACTTTTAACGTAGCCGAATTTTCCTTCCCCGGTGAAGAAGAAGTATCACTTCGTGATATTCATTTCACCCTAAAGGAAGGCCAGACACTCGGTATTGTCGGACCTACAGGTTCAGGGAAAAGTTCAATTATCAGGCTCTTGCTCCGTGAGTTTGATACAGATGCTGATAATACAGTCGCTGTAAACGGTGTTGATATTAAACAGGTCGATATTAAAAATCTGCGCCAGCTGTTTGGCTATGTGCCGCAGGATAATTTCCTCTTCTCGACGACAATCAGAAATAATATTGCCTTTACTAATCCTGACATCAATATTGAAAAAGTTTATCGTGCTGCTGACTTAAGTTATATTCATCAGGATATTACGGCCTTCCCTGCAGGCTACGACACAATTGTCGGAGAACGCGGTGTGTCACTGTCAGGCGGCCAGAAGCAGAGGATTTCAATTGCCAGGGCTTTAATAGAAAATCCGGAGGTTCTTATACTGGATGATTCACTGTCGGCAGTAGATGCTGAAACAGAAACGGCAATCTTAAACAACATTGAACAAAACAGACGAGGTAAAACAAATATAATTACAGCTCACCGTATGAGTGCGGTAAGAGGTGCCGATTTAATTTTAGTCATGAAAGACGGGCGCATTATTGAACGGGGAAACCACGATTCACTTACTGCAGCAAAGGGCTGGTATTACGAAACATTTAAAGCGCAGTCTCTGCGCCAGAGTTTAACGAAAGATCTTGATGAAACGCTGGAAGGGGGTGGAGCTGATGACGACGGATGTAATTAATTTAACGTTAAAAGATCAGTTCCGCGTACTTGGACGGCTGTTAAAATATACGCTGCCGTTTAAAGGTGTCCTGATACTTGCGTTTACTATGCTGATAATCTCGACGGTGATGGGTGTGATGACACCGTATCTTGTGATGATTTTTATCGATGATTACTTAACACCGTCGATCTTCCCGGAAGAAGATATTATGTGGCTGATTATCGCATTTATAACAGTAAACGTTGTTGCGGTGCTGACAACGTACTGGCAAATATATTTACTGCAGCTGCTCGCTTTTAAAGTGATTCAGCAGCTCCGTATCGATGCATTCCAAAAAATCGGCAAGCTCGGTATGACTTACTTCGATAAAGTTCCGTCAGGCAGTGTAGTATCCCGACTGACAAATGATACACAGGCCATTGTCGATATGTTCACATCTGTCCTCGGCACATTCTTGATGGCTATATTTATGGTGATATCAAGCTTTGTGATGATGTTCATTCTGGATGTGAAACTGGCATTTATTGCGCTGATTTTTATGCCGGTTATTGTCTTTATACTGCTTGTTTACCGGAAATATTCCGCACGTTATTTCTCACATGCCCGCGGTCTGTTAAGCGACATGAACGCAAAACTTTCGGAATCAATCGAAGGCATGAGGATTATTCAAGTCTTTAATCAGGAAAAACGTCTGCAGCGTGAATTTGAAGTAATTAACGAAGAACATTATCAGTATAATTTACGCACAATAAAACTGGACGGGCTGCTCTTAAGACCGGCGATAGATATGATTTATATTTTATCGATTGTAGTTATTTTAAGTTACTTCGGTTTTCTGAGTTTTGAAACGAGCGTGACAGCAGGTGTTATTTTCGCGTTCATTCAATATATGGAGCGGTTCTTTGAACCGATTAACCAGGTCAGTCAGAACCTGAATATATTCCAGCAGGCACTCGTTGCAGCGAGCAGAGTCTTTACACTGCTGGATGACGACAGGCACGAACCGGCACAGATTAGCAATAAAGAGTATAAAATTACGGATGGTCAGGTAGAGTTTAAAAATGTTACATTCAGTTATGATGGTGATGTCGATGTGCTGAAAAATATCAGTTTTAAAGTACCGCCGGGAACTACAACGGCACTGGTTGGGCATACTGGTTCCGGCAAGAGCTCAATCATTAACCTGATGATGAGGTTTTATGAATATGAACACGGCGAAATTTTAATTGACGGACATTCTATTAAAGAACTGCCAAAAGAAGAAATGAAAAATAATATCGGGCTCGTACTGCAGGATCCATTTATCTTCTACGGTACTTTAGTGTCAAACATTAAATTGTATCACAGCACGATGACGTTCGAGATGGCAAGGTCGGCAGCAGAGTTTGTCGGTGCAGACAGTTTTATTAATAAACTGAAGGACCGGTACGAACAGAAAGTTGTTGAAAAAGGTGCAGACTTCTCGAGCGGGGAACGTCAGCTTTTGGCATTTGCCCGTACGATGGCAACGAATCCTAAAATTTTAATATTAGATGAAGCAACAGCAAATATTGATTCATCGACAGAAGAGAAAATTCAGGCCTCGCTGATGAAGATGAGAAGCGGCAGAACAACGCTTGCAATTGCACACAGATTGTCGACAATTCAGGATGCCGATGAAATTCTCGTTTTGAATAAAGGTGAAATCGTTGAACGCGGAACGCATGATGAATTGGTACAATTAAAGGGAATTTACTATAAAATGTACCGTTTGCAAAACAGTAAACAATAATTTGTCATATTTAATCAGCTTAAGATATTCATTGCCCCCGTCAGATTTGGTATACTGAATCTGAATGGGGGTATTTTTAATGGGATCAGAAGTAACATTTCTCCTTGCCTTCGGTGCAGGTGTGCTGAGTTTTGTGTCCCCTTGTGTACTTCCGGTTTTCCCTGCTTTCGTGTCGTATATTACCGGGATGAGCTACAACGAGGTTGAAAAACAGAATTTTAATGGGCGTGCCATTTTACATACATTGTTTTTCTTAATAGGATTTAGCTTAATTTACATCGCTTTAGGTTTTGGAACGTCATTCTTTGGCGGCTTCCTTATCGAACACAGTAACTTGATCCGTCAAATTGGTGCGATCTTAATCGTTGTTTTTGGACTTATTATTACAGGTGTCCTTAAATTTGATTTTCTGATGAAAAACCATAAAGTGGAATTTAAGAACAGACCATCAGGCTTTTTCGGTTCAATCTTAATTGGTATGGCGTTCGCAGCAGGATGGACACCATGTAACGGACCGATTATCGGTGCGATATTTGCAATGAGTGCGTCAGAACCGAGCAACGCCTTAATGCTTATGGTTGTATACTGTATCGGATTTGGTGTTCCTTTCTTCGTCTTAAGTTTCTTCGTATCGAAGACACGCTGGATGCTGAAATATTCAAACATTATTATGAAAGCTGGCGGAGTAATCATGATATTGATGGGAATATTATTATACTTTGACGGTTTAACGCAGATTATTATATGGCTGCAGCCGTTCTTCGGGGACTTCCAAGGATTTTAAGATGATAGAATTTCTGGAATCGATAGAAGAGCTCCTGTTTTTAATCGCATCAATCGGTGCGGTTATAATGGGGGTTATCGTTATTTTTGTCCGCAAGCATGCAAGTAAAACGCCGCTGACATTAAAGAAAATTATAATACCGCCAGTAATGATGTCAACGGGAGCATTGATGTATATATTCCCATACTTCAGACTGTCATGGGTACACATCGCTGAAACGATAGCTATCGGCGCAGTATTCTCGGCAGTACTGATTATTACGACGAAATACGAAGTTAAAAATTCCGAACTGTATGTCAGACAAACAAAAGCATTCCCTGTAATTTTAATGGGTCTGCTGCTAGCGAGAATTGCATTGAAGTATATATTCTCACTGAATACAACACCAGGCGAAATCGGCGGAATGTTTTTCCTGCTCGCGTTCGTTATGATTGGAATTTGGCGCATATCGATGCTTATCAAACATAATGACTTTAAAAAACAGCAAATCGTCGCCTGACGGTCTGCTGTTTTTTGATTTTATGAAAATGTTCGTGCCGGTTAACAACGGCGTTTCCCTGTTGTTAATCCATCACTGATACTCCAACAAAAAAACAGCAAACCATTCTACGATGGTCTGCCGCTTACTTTCTCTGTCTGTTCAAAGATGGAGAATTTTTGTTTTTCGTCATCTGCAAGTTCAAACAGTTCTGTGTATGGTGTGTAATCTATCCCAAGCTGCTTTAATTTTTTCTTCATAAACTTATGGTCTTTCTTCGGTGTAGCGATAATGTAGCCTTTCATTATCTGATCGAGTTCAATCGTTTTAACGCCTTCATCCAGCGCTATTTTCGAAATTCTGCCGGCAATTCTTTCTTTTGCAACATCTCTGAACAGTTCCGGAACCGGACTGACCAGTTCGTTCAGCAGCGAGCGCGCGTCCTTATTCCATAAAGGCAGGGCTTTTTCTATGTAGTAATCCTGCCAGTCGAGTTCTGAATAGCCGTCTCCTTTAGGCATGCGGCGCAAGAACTTTCTGAACATGAAGAAGCCGCCAATCGTCATCGCCCCGAGCATAATGAATGTCCATATCGCAATTAAAATCATAAATATATCAAATGACACTGTAATCACCTCTACTTAACTCATATTATACATATCTTGAACTTTGTTTGTCCATTTAATAATTTGTGACGATATATAGTGTGAGAGGAGGTGGGAAAATGATAAAAAAACTGAGTGCAAAGTTTTACTTCTACGCTGTCGACGAAGAAGGTAAAGAGGTAACGAAATCACGCTCGATTCACAGTCTGTCCAGTGAAGCCACAGATGCGGGTGTTAATGCTCTGGCAGCTATTTACGAGAATTTGACAGGAGAGCAGTATTCACTGGTTGAAAAGGTAGTGACGCATATCGTCGATTAATTAATCTGAACATCATTTATAGAGAGGAGGAACACCAATGGATGAAAAATTAGTAATGGTATTCACTACGAATGTGGATAAAAGATTTAATCTGACTGTTAATAACCCGAAAGCAGGTCTTACGCCTGCAGAAGTTGAGGCTGAGGCAGCGCGTATAATTGCAGAAGACATTCTGCGCCCGGTACAGGGGATTCCGGTTTCCCTGTATTCAGCGAAAATCGTCAACACAGCAACGACAGTACTTAAATAATATGGACTGGATACCGTTTGTGAGCGACGTTGGATTTCCGGCTGTAATTACGTTTTTCCTGCTGTACCGCATGGAAACTAAATTAGACGATTTAATCATTACAATCCAGCAGCTCAAATAATATAAAGACTCTCACCGGTTTTACCGGCGAGAGTCTTTTGTCATTCAGGAAGTATGATAAAATCAATATAATGACTTTAAGAGGTGACTATAATGCGGATTTTACATACAGGCGACTGGCATATCGGCCGCAAAATGAACGGTCTCGATTTAATCGAAGATCAGGCATACATATTGAAACAATTAATGACCGAAATTGAAGAAAATGATATTGATCTGGTGGTCGTTGCCGGGGATATTTTTGACCGTGCTAATCCATCACAGCGTGCGTTAAAGCTTGCGAACGATACGCTGTATCAAATAAATATAACATTAGAAAAACCGCTCCTCGTTATTAGCGGAAATCACGACAGCCGTGAACGTTTGAATTACGGCAGCGAATGGTTTAAAGCAACGGATTTTCATATAAATACAAATCTCGATCAGGCACATATTCCTGTAAGCATCGGTGATACAGATTTTTATCTGCTGCCGCATATTGAAGTACTTGAGGCGCGGAACTATTTTGAGGACGAGACAATCGTTTCTCATCAGGATGCCTACGATAAAATACTTGAAAAAATTAACGGCCGTCTGGACAAAGAAAAGACGAACATACTGGTTGGACATTTATACTTATCAGACAGTATCGAAAGTGACTCAGAAAGACCGCTGTCGATGGGGCTGAGTGAAGCGGTGAGCGAGGATACGTTCAGTAATTTTGACTACTCACTGCTCGGTCATCTGCATCATCCGTTTGCAGTAAACAGCGAGAAATCATTTTACAGCGGGTCTTTATTAAAATATTCATTCTCGGAACATAAACAGCCTAAGGGCTACAGAATAATCGATACTAAAAAGAAGAAGGTCTCTTTCATTCCGCTGGAACCTAAACACGATGTCGTCGTATTTACCGGTGATTATGAAGCGGTCGTTAACGAGACGGTCACGTTTAAAGATAACGATGCATATTTTAAATTTGAATTATCAAATATGAGTTATGTAACAGAGCCGATGAGTAAAATTAAAATGATTTATCCGAATACACTGGAGTTAAAACCGTTAATTGAAGATCGTTCATCAGAGCTACAGACGGTGGATATGACGACGACAAGTGACGTGGATATCTATCAGTCATTTATAGAAACGACTCTCGACAGAAATGTAACGGATTTCGATAAAACGATGTTTAAGTCATATTTTGCAGGTGAACATAATGAAACTGATTAACTTAAAAGTAGAATATTTCGGACCATTCGAAGCTGAGGAAATTAATTTCGAAAGTCTTAATAATAAATTGTTTTTAATTAGCGGACGTACGGGTTCAGGCAAGACGATGATTTTTGATGCGATTGTTTATGCACTGTATGGCAGTGCATCGACGACGGGACGTGATGAGGAATCTCTCCGCAGTCAGTTTGCACCTGTAGATAAGCAGGCTCAGGTTAAACTTACTTTTGAAGTGCGCGGTAAAGAATATACAGTGGAGCGTACTTTAAAATATCATAAGCCCGGCAATAAAAGTGCGACTCCGCCAAAAGCCGTGCTTTATGACGGAGAAGGAAATATTCTCGCGGGCAAACTGAATGAAGTCAGAGACGTGGTGGAAGAAGTGGTTATGCTGAACCGTGCGCAGTTCAGAAAAATATTAATACTGCCGCAGGGCGAGTTTAAAGAGCTGCTCGTGTCATCGAGTACAGATAAACAGGAAATCCTCCGCACGTTATTCCAGACCGGACGTTTTTTAAACTTTGAACTCAATTTAAAAGAGAAGCTGAAAGAACAGTCGGCTGAAGCGGCTAAACTGGATATGAGAATTAATGAGCGGGTCAAACATATTCATACTGAAGATATTGATATTACGGAGCAGCAGGAATTTCCAAATTACAATATTGTGCTGGAATACGCCGATGGTGTGATTTTCAGTTATGAGAAAAAACTTGAGAAGCTGACTGCAGACGGTAAAAAACTGAAAACTGAACTTAACAACAAAAAACAGACACTACAGAAAAAAGAACAGCATAATGAACAAATTAATAAGCTTAATCAGTTAACTGAATCAATTGATGCTCTAAAGAGCCAGACTGAATCAATGGACCGATGGCGTAAAGAAATCAGCGACTTTGAATCAGTTTCGTCAATTAAATACGAGCTGATGCGCCGTAAAGAACTGGCTGCGTCATTAGACGAGATTAAGGAAACTCTGACTAAAGAAAAAGCACAGCAGTCTGATCTGTCAGAGCAGCTTAAAAACAGTAAGACACAGCTTGAAGAAACTGAAGAAAACATTCCGGATATGAACAAAAGACAGCAGCAGTACTACAGCAGAGAATCGTTCCTGGCAGCATCTTATGAAACTCTGAATAATGATTTCGCGGCTCTGTCTGCAGAACTCGAACAGAAAGAAAAAGAAACTAAAACATTAACGGATTCTGTTAAAGAAACAAAAGCTCAGCTTGAAAAACTGTCAGCAACACGCGGCGCGGCATCAGAACTGCAGGAACTTCATATTGAATTACGCGATAAGTGCAGCAAGCTTGAGGCTGAAGTAGAAGCGGCTCACGCTGATCAGAGCCTGCTTGATGAACGCAGTGAAATTAAAAATAGCATTGAATCGAACAATGAAAAGCTCACTGAACTGAGAGATGAAATAAAACTGTTTAACAGCAACCTTGCTGATTATGATGAAGAAACAGTACAGACGCTCAATCATCTGATTAATCATTTAGAACTGGGTGCAGCATGTCCAGTCTGTGAACAGACTATCCTCGAACTTCCGGAGTCAGGCGGATTTACTGAAGAAGACAGACTTCAGCTGAATACCTTGCAGGAGCAGCTGTCAGAGCTTGAAGGAGCTAACCAGAAACACGTAGTGCGCATTGATGTTATCGATGAACTGCTGAAAGGTAAAGAATACAAAAATCCTTCAGAGCTGGAAACAGAACTCGAAACGCTGAAGGTACAGAAAGATACAGCGGCCAAAAAACTTGCTGAGATTAACAGTGAACTTGAACAAAAAGAACAGCTGAACAATGAACTATCCAGACAGAATGAAAACATTCATACACTGCAGCTGAAAAATCAGGAAATGAAAAATACTGCAGATCAGCTGTCAGAGAAACAGCATAACTTTAAAGAAGTAACAAGTTTCACTGACTATAATGACTTTAAAGTTCATATGAATAATGAGCATAAATTCATTAAAGAATTCCAGGACAGCTTAAATCAGCTGAAAGAAGATGTGAACAGCTTAATGAATCAGCAGGAACTGTCAAAAGCGAAAGTTAAATCACTTGAAGCGAATCGCGAAAAAACAACAGCTTCCCTGACGCAGTTTAACGATAAGATCAGCACGTTTATAAAGGCTCATAATTATTCGGATCGAGACGTGCTTTATCAAATTATTAGCGACGAGTCGATTCCAGATAAAAAAGAAAAAGTGAAATCATTTGATGACGAGAATTTATCTCTTAAAAATCATCTTGATGAGCTGAAGAAAAATCTCGAATCGACTGAGAAACTCGATACTGATGAAGATGTGAGTGCAGTGACCGAGGCTGAGACTGCCTTAGAGTCTGCACGGGAATATTATGCAGCTGTGAATGAAAGAAAGAATCAGAACATTTCTTCCAGGGAGTATCTTGCGGAATTAATCGATACATTCAATGCATCCTACGAGGAATTCAGTCAGTTGAACGAACTGGTTGAAGCGGTGCAGGGGAAGAAAGGCCAGAAAGTATCTTTAGAGAGATACGTACTGACATACTTCCTGGAGCGTATACTGAATCTTGCCAATGTAAGACTGACTGCTATGACAAATCACCGTTACAAGCTGCAGCGCAGCATGAAAAAAGTGAACCGCTACAGCGGACTTGATATTGAAGTGTTCGATTACTACAATAACCAGGCACGTAATATTAATTCATTATCAGGGGGAGAAACATTCCAGGCATCACTCGTATTAGCACTCGCCCTAAACGAAGCGCTGCAGCAGGAGTCAGGTGGTATTACGCTTGATACGATGCTGATTGATGAAGGCTTCGGAACACTTGATCACGAGACGCTGGAAGTTGCAATATCCACCTTAATAGACTTGCAGACTACAGGGAAAACAATTGGTATTATTTCACATGTGGAAGAATTAAAAGAACGTATGGAACATATTTTATATGTGAAACCTGATAACGAACGGAGCACGACAGAGATTGTGACACTGTAGACAATGATTAGTCATAAAAAGTGCATAATTTACATGCGCAGTAATTTTAAATTTTGTTAACATAAGAAGTAAGATGAATGGTAGGAGGGGACACACTTGAAAAAGTGGTTAATCGCGGTTTTGGCATCACTCATGTTTTTATCAGCGTGCAGTGCAGGCGCAGTAGAGACGATGAGCCGGTACGGTGATGAAATACAGGACTTCGAAGTGACGAATCAAGATGATGAAACGTTCACGAGAGAAGATATGGACGGTAAAGTATGGCTCTTAAGCTTTATCTTTACGAACTGTGCGACTGTATGCCCGCCGATGAGTCAAAACATGACTGCAGTAGCGCAGGAACTGGAAGACAAAGGTATTGAGGACTACGGTATTATGAGTTTCTCGGTTGATCCTGAGGTCGATACACCTGCAGTACTCACAGAATATGCAAGCTGGTATGATATACCGGAAAATACGGATTGGCAATTCTTAACGGGATACGATTACGGATTCATAAGAGGATTTGCGGAAGACAACTTTAAAACAATCGTTGCACCGCCGCCAAAAGGCAGTAACCAGGTAACCCACGGGACTGCATTTTACTTAATCGATGCCAACGGTACAATTATAAGAGATTACGCCGGTGTGGATTCAGGGGACAATAAATTCCCGCAGGCTGAAGTGGTATCGGATGTTGAGAAACTGGTAGAACAGAATAATGAAGATGAATAGTTAAATGAGGCATCACTGAAAGAAGGGTGATGTCTTTTTATATAAAATACTGATTCTTATTTCACTGTTGAAATTTATAAATAAAAGTCTAATCTGCCTGTAATTAAGCAGATTAGACTTTTTTACTTGCGCTGTACCCATAAACATTGAAAATTTTTCTTTGTACATTCAAGATTTTTTTAGTGCCTCTTCCTGAGCAGCTGTATATTCTTTTTTATCGACATCGTTATCTTCACCATTAAAAGTCCCTAAAGAAGCATTATCGTCATTATATGGTGTTTGCTTGTTTTTAACATCAGTACTGCAGCCGGCAAGTACTATTAAAATAATTAAAGAGATTAGTAATTTTATAATTAGTACCTTCAGTATTAATGAGGATACGCAAAATTATTACTTTTGGACCACCGGAATTTTAAAATCCGGGATTAAATAATAATACTTAGGGTAAATAAATTAAAAAGGAGAGTGGACATCAATATGAATAAATCTGTATTAATTATGGTTACTAATGCTGACACAATCGCAGGCAACAAGGATAAGCCGACAGGGGTGTGGCTGTCTGAAGCTGCAGAACCGTATATTGCGTTTCAAGGTGCAGGATTCAAAGTTGATATAGCATCACCTAAAGGCGGGCCAGTGCCTATAGATCCGAATTCAGTCGAGAATGGAAACGATGATGAGAAATTCAATGAAGTAGCTAAACTGCTTCAGAATACATTGCGAATGAAAGATGTTGTCTATGAAAATTATGATGCAATATTCTTAGCAGGCGGTCACGGGGCAATGTTTGATTTCCCCGGAGAACCGGACATTCAAAATATAATGGCATACTTTAAGGATAATGGGAGAATTATCAGCGCAGTATGTCATGGACCGGCAGCATTTGCCGATGCAAAAACTAAAGATGGTAAATATTTAGTGGACGGGGTGAAACTGACAGCATTTACAAATGAAGAAGAAGATTCCGTAAACTTATCAGAAGATATGCCGTTTATGCTGCAGACAAAACTTGAGGAAAACGGTGCAGGTTTTGTTAAAGGGACAGCAGGCGAAGAACATGTTGTTTCAAGCGGTAATTTCGTTACAGGGCAGAATCCGGCATCATCACAGGCTGTTGCAGAAGCAGTCATTAACAGACTAAGATAATAAAATTATGGTTATGACGGTGTCCTTTATTAAGGCGCCGTCTTTTATTTTCGTGGAAATGATGGTGAGGTTAAAGGACAACACCACATCGCCGCTGTCCCCCAAAACAGCAATCAATACAAAAAAGACCCGGAAACGTAA
This sequence comes from Jeotgalicoccus sp., assembly GCA_003513765.1. Classification (GTDB taxonomy): domain Bacteria; phylum Bacillota; class Bacilli; order Staphylococcales; family Salinicoccaceae; genus Jeotgalicoccus. The sequence goes on along the minus strand of DONT01000001.1, from coordinate 452,118 downwards.
GTTTCCAGGTCATCAATCAAAATATTATGCTGCGGCTTCTTTATTTTTCATCTTATTTACAATAAGTATAATTGTAATTAGAATCACGATACATAAGATGTTCTTAGAAGACAGCGGCAGTGCTGACATGTTTACGAGTATGCCGATACCGAGTGCAAGGACTCCGTAAATCGGGAACTTACCTGCGAACTGAGCAAGAACTGCACCGAATATTGCCGGCAGTACGAACGGGAATACTTCCTGCACGCTTTCCGGAATAATTGTTAATAGCCAGAGTCCTGCGAGGATTACTGGTATAAGTATAATTTTATTGACCAATGATGCTGCACTAATTCCGAGTGTTCCGATGATTTCACCTTCGTCGGTGCCCGGTTTTACTCCGACTGCTTCCTGACATGATGCAACTGCCGGGAGACACATATTCGATATGTTTCCTGTAAAGAATGCAACATAAGTCCCGGATACTCCGAGCACAGGGAAGTACATAATCGGTTCTAAAAACCAGACGACAGCAACGACTGCTGCATATGCTAAAAAACTGTTAATAATTAATGAGAACCCGGGATGGAATCCCATTACAAATGAAATATACAGCGGCATTGCAAATGATATTAAAATTGCCAACCCTAAAGTAATCCGGCCCCATTTATGAGAGGCTGCTCTAAACTCCTGCATAAAAACCCCTCCGTTTTTTATATAAAGAAATAAACTGCGAATAAGCTGATCAGTATAGAAAAACCTAATGACCATTCTTTCAGCCAGTTAATTCCTTTTTTATTTGCTATATAATTAAATGTCAGTGACGAAACTACCGCCACAATTGCCGTGAAAAGATAAGGTGCGCCTTTAATCATTTCAGCACCGGTTAAAGAACCGAATACCGCAATCATTGCACCGCTGGCGATGATCCCCATTAAATATTCACCTTTTGGTCTTGCTGTAAGTTTAGTCTGAATTTTGCTTAAGTACGGTGTAGCGAAAAATGTAAAAATCATCCAGCCGGCACCGCCGATACAAAGTGTCCAGACGATAAGGTTAAATATTTCAGGAGTAAAACCATCTCCTGCTAAAGTTGCCCCTGCTGATTGTGCGGACAGTTGTGCACCCATACTTTCAATCGGTGCAGAACCGATGACGCCGATTCTCATCATAGTCAGCGGGTTACCGATTAATGAAATCAGCGACACTGCGACGATAATAATACCGATTGATGGACCAATGGCAGTAATACTGCCTGTTTTAATTGCACGTTTAATATTTGTTTCACTAATTCCTACATCTCTTGCTGCTTTTTTGATAATGATAAAAATTTAAATGCCTGAAAAATAACCAGCACTATTATCGCGGATGCAAATATCCAGACAACAGGCGAGTTGGCAAAATCCATTCCCGTCATGTAATAAACCCCTTTGTTTATCTTTGTTTTAAATTACATTAATTTTCAAGTCGCCCGAGGACAACGTCACCTAAAGTTTTAGCGCTGATCAGAAGAGAGTCTTCGTGAACATCAAACTTAGGATGATGGTTAGGGTATGGATTTTCTACACCTTCAGGTTTTGAACCGACGTGTATGAAAGTGCCCGGTATTTTTTGTGTATAGTATGCAAAGTCTTCAGATCCGCTTGAAGGTCTAGGATGTTTAATTTCAGTAATATAAGTACCGACACTTTCTGAAAGAATATCTTCTACATACTGAGTTTCCTGTGGGTGGTTATACGTAACCGGATAATCGTAAACATAATCAAGGTCGCATTTAACATCGAATGAACTTTCAATGCCTTTAGTAATTTTCTTCATTGCTTCGTAAGCAGGCACTTTGTTGTTTTCGTCCAGATAACGGACTGTACCGCGTAACGTCACTTTATCCTGAATGACGTTGTAGCCGCCCGGTGCATCGAATGCAGTGATTGAAACAACCACTGAATCCATCGGATCCATACGGCGAGAAACAATCGTTTGTGCTTCTGTTGTGAAATACGCACCGGCAACAAGTGCATCGTGTGTTGTATGAGGCATTGCACCATGTCCGCCAGAGCCTTGTATTGTTAAATCGAAATTCGAACGGCCGGCCATAGAATTTCCGGAAATTAAACCAACTTCGCCAACATCAAGCATTGGGAAAATATGAATACCGTATACTTCATTCAGGTCGTCCAGTATTCCGGATTCAACGATACTCTTAGCACCGCCCGGCGGTACTTCTTCAGCGTGCTGGTGGATAAGTTTAATCGTGCCGTTCCATTCATCTTTCAGTTCAATCAGTGCTTCACCAAGGTGCAGCAGGTAAGCGGTATGTACATCGTGTCCGCAGGCATGCATGACGCCATCATTTTTAGATTTGAAAGGCACGTCGGCTTCTTCCTGAATCGGGAGTGCATCGAAGTCTGCACGGAGACCGATTGTTTTACCGGGAGCCTTGCCGTTGATTTCAACGATAATCCCGAAACCGTTTCCAACATTTGCCGTGACTTTAACATCCTTATCCTGATAAAAGTCTTCGATAAACTTCGCTGTATTTTCCTCTTTAAATGAAAGTTCCGGATTGGCATGCAAGTACCTTCTCGTCTCAATCATCTGCTGTTCTTTTGCGTCCAGTTTACTAAAAAGTTTTTCTTTTAAACTCAATTTAAATCCCCCTTTATATATGAATTAAGTCTAGCATTATTAAAATAAGCTGACAAATTATTTCATTAATTCTGAAATTTTTATTTAAAACAGCATTTGTGACAGAAATGTGTATATTTTCGTTTATTCGAAAATTTTTAGGGAAAATGAAATTATATAAAAGGAAATATTATTTATATTCTAAGGAGAGGATTTTTATCAGATATCTATTGCTGTTATTTGTGAGTTTCCTATTTCTGGCAGGATGCGGATCGGGTGACACAGAGGAACCAGCAGAAGAAAATACAGAACCGACTGAAGGTACTGAAGAAGATGCTTCAGATGAATCTGTAGAAGACAAAGAAGGCACAGGATCTGAGACTGACCCTGAAACGGATACTGAGGGTACGGATTCAGAAGGGGATACATCAGAAGAAGAGTCTACTGAAGAAACTGAAGATTCAACAGGTGAAGATAGAGGTACAGAGGATTCAGACAGAGATGATGAAGCGGAAGATGAAGAAACAGAATCTGGGAATGAAGATGGCACAGAAGAAGATGATTCATCAGACAGTTCATCGTCTATAACCGATTCTGCTTCCGCTGACAGCGCTGAATCAGCATCAAGAGATATTAATTTTGATGTAGCAGAAGAAGCGCTGACAGGACTTGACGGTACTGAAATGACCTCAATGTTTGAGATGAACTCGGGACTTGGAGAACAGCTGAGTAATGCTGAAGAATCAGATGCAGCTCCGGAAGAAGTTCTAGTGCCTAAAGAGGACATATCAACTTATTATGCCGAAACTTTTATGGTCATTCACGTCTTTACAGGGGACTCTGAAGCCCCGGCTGACAGCGATATGGCAGGACTGACTGCTGAAATTGATGAAAGTGACGCGTTTGAAGTGTTCTCCGGAATGTTCGACCCGGTTCAAAGTGCGGTTGTTCCATACGCTTATGCGAATACCGACTCACTGTTTGTCTATGAAAACGGTATGTGGAATGACTATACAGGACAGGCAGAGGCTGAAGAAATATATTATGGTTCATATTCAAATCTGTACGATGCATTCATGGAAAGTGCTGATGTAGTTAATGTGTCGGAAGATGATGAAAATTATTATCTTCATAATATCGGATCAGAAGACGTCTTGCATGATACATTCGGTACACTGTTCAGCGTTGAATTTACTAATGCAGATTTAGAACAGCAGCAAAACGGCGTAATCGGTGTAGTCGATAAAGAAACTAATGAGCTGTCACAGGTAGCCTATGTATCAACGGCACCTGGCATAGTCGAGGGTGAGAGACTGCATATAGAAGTATCATCAAAGCTGGATGAATACGGTGAATATGATGACAGCGGAATCACAGTGCCTGAAGGTATATATGACTGATATCTGAACTTGTAATTTTACAAAACGAGAAACAGATGATTTAATTTAAGTATTCAAAAATTCTCTTATCATGTTAAACACCGATTCCGTAATCTATGGTAGTAGATTACGGGATTTTTTTGTTAAAGAATCCATGATTCTACGAAATTTCCACTTCTGATCTGCAGTTTTCCACTAATATAATATTTTCTATTCAATCTTTCTGAAATTGATCAGCTTTACATACAAATTTTAAATTTATGCGGTTTTACAACAATTTACGCACAGCTTATATTGTGATTATCACGAGCTGGAGGTTAAATATGTCTCTTATCATAGTAATGGGCGGCCTGCTTGCATCTTTCCTTTACGCATTGACCCAGTCGGACAGTATATCCTTTTTAACGAGAAGAAGCCGTTGTGATTCGTGTTCAAAAAATTTAAAAGTCACAGACTTAATTCCAGTAGTCAGCTATTTAAAAAATTACGGACGCTGCAGCCATTGCAGCAACTCTATCTCAATCAATTATCTGCTGGTTGAAGTAGTAACGATTATGCTGTTTGTTCTGCCGCTCATCATTCCCCTCGGTTACGACAATATGCTGCTGTACTATCTGCTTGTCAGCATACTCATTCCATTATCTATTTACGATTTTGAAACACTGCTGATTCCGACGCATATGCTGATGTTACTTTTTGTCTGCGGTTTATATTTAACCGGACTCCAGTATATGGATATCAGACTGGATTTCCTGACAGTCGTTGTACTCCATATTTTCTACGTACTTTTCAAAGATAAAATCGGTTACGGAGACATTCAGCTCTTTTCAGTTATAACGATGATTACACCATTTGATTTTTTTATCTTCACCTTTCTATTTACTTATATTATTGGCGGAATTGCTGTCATCATTTTGGATCTGTTCCAGACTTCCCGCATTACGAAAGTTCCATTAGTCCCATTTATCGCTGCGAGTTTAATAACGACTTTTTATATGTACGCTGATTTTATCGATATTTACTATGGAGGGTTTTAATGACTGGTGAACTGCTTATAAGAGAAATGCATGATTCCGATAAACCCCGGGAGCGGTTAATGAATTACGGACCGGATAAATTAACGAATCAGGAACTGCTGGCAATATTAATCAACACGGGAAACCGGAATGAATCCAGTATCAGTCTGGCGAGTAAAATCTTAAGAGATTTACAGTCTATAAGAGAACTGCGTGATGTAACTTATGAAGAACTGACTGCAATTAACGGTATTGGCAAGGCGAAAGCAATTACGATACTCGCGTTTATAGAACTCGCTGTCAGAATGCATACGCATTCAAGAGAAGAGGATAAATACATCCGCTCTCCGAAAGACGTGACGGATATATTAATGGAGAAAGTCAGATATTATAATCAGGAGCATTTTATCGTGCTGTATTTAACGACGAAAAATATGGTAATAGAAGAGAAGACATTATTCATCGGTTCGCTTAATACGAGTATTGTGCATCCAAGAGAAATTTTCAGAGAAGCAGTTAAGCGCAGTGCTGCCGCTTTCGTCTGCGTACATAACCATCCGAGCGGTGATCCGACACCGTCCGAGGAAGATATTGAAGTGACAAAAAGGCTGCGTGAATGCGGTGAGTTAATCGGTGTTGATTTTCTTGACCATATTATTATTGGTGACGGTAAATACGTTTCATTGAAAGAAATGAATTATATATGATGGGGGTCAGTCTATGGGTTTAGATATGTATTTACTGCTTGAGGATATTGAAACAGGCGAGATAATCGAGTACAGCTACTATCGTAAATTTAATGCATTGCAGGGGTATTTCGAAGCCAATTACAACATTTCGAACCCCGGTAAAATACTTTTAAAGGAAGACATGATTTCAGATTTATATATCAGACTGAATGAAATCCGATATTCTCCGGAAAAAGCGAATCTGCTGCTGCCGTCATACCCGGGACCATTTTTTGGTACATATGAATATGACAGACTGTACCATTCGTATGTTAATCAGGCAGCAATCGATTTTTATCATGCGAAATTTCTAGATTACAGCAAATATAAATTATATTATGCATCGGACTGGTGATGCATCGACTAAAGCATCTAAAACGAACCGCCGTGTAATTTATACGGCGGTTCTTATGTTTATTATTCATTATTATAAGAAAAATTATCATAAAATAATCAAATATATTGTATTAACCTATAGATGTCTGACGTATTAATCGTATAAAAAGTCCCTGTAGGGACTTATTAAGTCCCATTAAAATATGAGGTGGTTGAACTAATGTGGCAAAGTCTGATTGACATCCAGAAAAGTATTGTACCTGATATGTTATCTCACATGCTTAAACGCCTGAACATATTAAGCTGCATCAAAAATGAACAGCCGATTGGCAGAAGAACTTTGGCCAGGGAACTTGGGATGACTGAAAGAGTTTTACGCAGTGAAGTTGATAACCTTCTGGAATTGAATTTAATAAAAGTTGAATCGAAAGGGATTTCTATCTCAGATATGGGCAGACAGACTTTAATTGATGTCGAACCCTTTCTCACATTAATAGAGAATCGGGATGATTTGGCCGTACAGCTGAAAGAGAAATACTCCTTAAAAGATATATTTGTGGTCAGAGGTGATGCTGATCACAACTCATTGGTTAAAGAAGAACTGGCGAGATTAATGGCTGGTGAACTGACTGCGAACCTGTCCAATAGAACAATTGTTTCGGTGGCAGGAGGCTCAACAATGGCCTTGGTCAGCAAATTCTTAAAGCCAAAGTATGATGACTTATTATTCATTCCTGCAAGAGGCGGCCTCGGAGAAGATGTTGCGTTACAGGCGAACTCGATAGTGAGCCGGCTTGCACAAGCGACATCGGGAGAACACCGTATGCTTTACGCTCCGGATAGTATCAGCAAAGCATCGCTGGAACTCTTAAAAGAAGAGCCGATGGTCAGAGAGGTTATCGATTTAAATAATCGTTCATCGCTCGTTATTCACGGTATCGGAGACGCACTGCAGATGGCAGCAAGAAGAAATGTTACGCCTGAAGTGATTTCGAAACTGGAACATGGTAATGCAGTGGGTGAAGTTTTCGGATTTTACTTTGATGCTGACGGAAACGTTGTCCATAAGGTAGATACTATTGGACTGCAGCTGGAAGATCTTAAAGATAAAAATTCTATTTTTGCCGTTGCAGGCGGAAATGGAAAAAAAGAAGCAGTAAAAGCGTATTTGAAATTGGCACCGCAAAATACAATTTTATTTATAGATGAAGTAATAGCAGAACATTTATTAGGATAAAACAAGGGAGGCCATTTTAATGGTTAGAGTAGCAATTAATGGATTTGGCAGAATTGGAAGACTTGCAGCAAGAGAGATTCAAAATTATGAGGATATGGAAGTAGTAGCAGTTAATGATTTAACAGATGACGACTTTTTAGCACACTTATTCAAATATGATTCAACTCAGGGACGTTTTGATGGAGATATCGAAGTACTCGAAAACAGTTTCAAAATAAACGGCCGTGAAGTAAAATCATTCACTGAAAAAGACCCTGCCAACTTACCTTGGGGAGAGCTTGATATAGATATCGTGCTTGAATGTACAGGATTCTTCACTGAAGAGCAGGATGCGAAAAAGCACCTTGACGCAGGGGCTAAAAAAGTATTAATCTCTGCACCTGGTAAAGGCGATATGAAGACAATCGTTTACGGCGTAAACGAAAATACACTTGATGGTTCTGAGAAAATAGTTTCGGCAGCTTCTTGTACGACAAACTGCCTTGCACCGGTTGTTAAAGTTCTAAATGATGAGTTTGGAATTCAACAAGGCCTGATGACTACAATTCACGCTTATACAGGTGATCAGAACACATTGGATGCACCGCATGCAAAAGGCGACTACCGCCGTGCACGTGCAGCAGCAGAAAACATTGTGCCAAATTCTACAGGTGCAGCAAAGGCAATTGGTCTTGTACTGCCTGAACTTAAAGGTAAACTTGACGGCGGCGCTCAGCGTGTACCGGTAGCAACCGGTTCACTAACTGAAGTCACTGTAACTCTCGATAAAAATGTTTCAGTTGAAGAAGTAAACAAGGCAATGAAGAATGCAGCAAACCCTTCATTCGGCTATAACGAAGATGAAATTGTTTCGACAGACATCATCGGCATTAAAGAAGGTTCACTGTTTGATGCGACTCAAACACGTGTACTTGAAGTAGACGGCAAGCAGCTCGTAAGAGTTGTTGCGTGGTACGACAATGAAATGTCTTATACTGCTCAGCTGGTCCGTACTTTAAATCATTTGGTAACACAATAATAAACTAAGGATAACGGGTGGATATTCCACCCGTTTTTTTATAGTTAAATTGCAGTTGTTATGACAGAGAGTATATCTGTATAATCTTACTAAGAGAGTGATTTATACTATATTCTAACGGAGGAATTCATATGCAGCAGGTGAAATTAAACAATGGTATTGAAATGCCAATTGAAGGTTACGGTGTATTCCAGGTTAAACCTGGTGAAACAGAACGCTGTGTTCTGGATGCACTTGAAGCGGGATACCGTAGTCTCGATACTGCAGCAACTTACGGCAATGAAGAAGGGGTCGGCAACGCAATTAAAAAAAGCGGGGTTCCTCGTGAAGAGATTTTCCTGACTAGTAAACTGTGGGTTGCAGATCAAGGATATGAAAAAGCTAAGAAAGCATTTGAAAAAACATTATATAAACTCGGTACAGACTATCTTGATCTGTATTTAATTCACCAGCCGCTTGGAGACTATTACGGTTCATGGCGTGCATTGGAAGAGTTATATAAAGAAGGCAAGATTAAAGCAATCGGTTTATCGAACTTTGATTCAACACGGCTGGTAGATTTAATAGTTAATAATGAAATCGTACCGGCTGTTAATCAGATTGAACTTCACCCGTTTCTCCAGCAGAAAGAAGCACAGAAAGTAATGAAAGAATACGGCGTCAAAGTCGAATCGTGGGGCCCGCTTGCTGAAGCTAAACATGGTATTCTTGAAGATGAAATGCTGAAAAAAATAGCAGTTAAGCATAACAAATCAGTTGCTCAGATTATTTTAAGATGGCATCTGGAGCAAGGGATAATTATTATTCCGAAATCTGTCCGTAAAGAACGGATGGCAGAAAACCTTGATGTACATGATTTTAATCTTGATGAAAATGATATGGAAAAAATTTCACAACTTGATGGCCGATATGCGCGTATTGTGGACTACAATATTATGGATATCGTTACAGGAATGAACGCTTCGAAGACACCTGAGTAATATATTAAGACTCCGTTTTGAATTTATCAGAATGGAGTCTTTTACTGTTGGTTTGAATATTTTTAAATTATGATTACAGTAACATGATTTTTCTAAGGGGGATTTAAATGCTTAATTTAAAAACTGAAATGTGTTCTACCTTAAATATAGAATATCCGATTATCCAGGCTGGAATGGCAGGGGGAGCAACGACACCGGAACTGATTGCTAACGTGAGCAATGCTGGCGGCCTTGGCACATTAGGTGCTGCCTATATGAAACCGGAAGATATTAAACAGGCCATTCATGATATTAGGAAACTCACAACGAAGCCTTTTTCAGTGAATTTATTTTGTGTTGAAAACTCTGATGAACCAAATGATGAAGAAAAAAATGTGGTGAAAAAGGAACTGCTTAGAATTTGCAGAGATTTAGGTGTCAAGGAATCGGATATTCAGTTTAATGCAGCTGATTATTTCGATGAGCAGTTTCAAGTATTAATAGATGAGAAAGTACCGGTAATTAGTACAGCATTTGGACTGCTACCTGAGGATAAAGCGAATCAGGCAAAAGAGAATGGCATCATAATTACATCAATGATCACAACAGTTGAAGAAGCAGTTCTTGCTGAGACGAGCGGTGTGGATATTATTATTGCGCAAGGCTCTGACGCAGGCGGTCACAGAAGCACTTTTGATTTAACACGTCATAAAAATGGAGCGGATATCGGCACATTTTCTTTAGTGCCGCAAGTCGCAGATAATGTAAAAATCCCGGTAGCTGCTGCCGGTGGAGTAAATGACGGCAGGAGTCTCGCTGCTGCACTTGCACTTGGGGCCGCAGGAGTACAGATTGGCACCCGGTTTTTATCGAGTGAAGAAGCGGGCATTCATAAAGCTTATAAACAAAAACTTTTTGCCAGTAAAGAAGACGATACCGTAATCACCAAAGTGTTTTCAGGAAGACCAGCCCGCGGCATACTCAATAAATTTATAGAAGAATTCAGTAAAGACCCCTTAGCTTATCCATATCAGAATTCAGCAACTAAAAGTATCAGAGGTGCTGCCGCGAAAAACAATAACGGAGAATATATGTCGTTGTGGGCAGGCCAGAATCTGCGGCCAATTGTGAAAGAACAGCCGGCTGCTGAAATTGTTGAAGAAATAATGGCAAGTGCGCGCAATTTACTTGGATAAGTACCTTGTTGTACCGACATCGTCCATCACATTTCATTTCCAACCAAAAAATCAGGTGCAAATTTTGATTTGCACCTGATTTAATAATATTTAAATGAATCCAATTAGCGTGCCGCCGAGTGCGCCGGTTACAACAATGACCCACGGCGGGAGTTTGAAGTAGACCAGCATCACAAACAGTATTGCTGCCAGTGCGAAGTGAACCGGCTCTAATATTGAGCTTGTCCAGATTGGCGTATATAATGCTGAGATTAATATACCGATGACTGCAGCATTTACACCCATCACTGCGCCTTTAACTTTATCGTTATTACGGAGTAAATCCCAGAACGGCAATGCGCCAAGAATTAACAGGAATGCCGGCAGGAATATCGCGGCAGTTGCGATCAGTCCGCCAATCCAGCCATTCATCACTGTGCCTAAGTATGCAGCAAACGTGAATAATGGCCCAGGTACAGCCTGCGTTGCACCATATCCTGCAAGAAATTCTTCTGCAGAAATCCATCCCATCGGAACCAGTTCCTGTTCGAGAAGCGGAAGTACAACGTGCCCGCCGCCGAATACGAGTGAGCCTGCTCTGTAAAAACTGTCTACAACCGCAACCCAGTATGAACCTGTTAATTCACGAAGGGCAGGTAGGGCAAATAACAATATGAAAAATAGTACTAAACAGACAGCAGAAAAACTTTTCTTAATCGGGAAAGTCGCTGCTTTTTTATTATCATCTGCTTCATGATTTTTATAAAGAATAAAACCGATGACCCCTGCAAGCATAATGACACCAACCTGTGTAAACACCGATTGAAAGAGCAGGGTTGCAACGAGTGCAAACAATGCAATTACTTTTCGCTTGATGTCCGGTGCCAGATTTTTACTCATTCCCATAATTGCATGGGCAACGATAACCACGGCAACGATTTTTAAACCGTGTATCCATCCCGCATCTGCGATATCAAATGTTGTTAAAAGAGATGCGAAAATCATTAATACAATAACGGACGGCAGTGTAAAACCGATGAATGATGTGATACCGCCAAGGACGCCGCCGCGCATAACACCAACACCGATACCTACCTGACTGGAGGCAGGACCCGGCAGGAATTGTGAAAGTGCGACTAAATCCGCGTAACTTTTTTCATCCATCCATTTCTTTCTGCGTACATATTCAGTATGGAAATAACCAAGGTGTGCAGTCGGACCTCCAAATGACGTCAGCCCGAGTCTTGTCGATACTAATAGTATCTCTAAAAGAATTCTGAGTTTATTCATTAATTTCTCCTGTATATGTATTCTTTTTAAAACTTACCATGTATACAGCTATTTTTAAACTGGTATTAAGACATTTACAAGATTTTAACATACTTTTTATTATCTGATTCTTAAATTTATATCAGCAGTCATATGATATAATTATCTTTCAAAATAATAATTCATCAGGAGTGTTTCATAGAATGACAGATCAACAGATTTTAACTATAGTCTTCGGGTCTATAGGGCTCTTATTAATTTTAATTTCACTGATTATTTATACTTTTGGTGTGGCAGTGAAAAAGAGAAAATGTACAAGTGAAACAACAGGTATTGTTGTCGATAAAGTTACCGGCAGTGATAATAATGTATATCCTGTTATAGAATATACTGTCAATAAAACAGTATACAGAAGAAAGAAAAATGTCACAGCTCACGGCTCTATCAATAACGGTTATCCGATTGGTTATGAGCTTGATGTACTGTATGATCCTAACAAACCTAAACGCTGTTTAATCGGCGGTACGAAAGTTCAGACGATAGCAGCATTTATACCAGGTTTTATCGGAATGATATTTTTCTTGATTGGTGCAGTAATATTTCTATTTTAATATAAGTTCAGGCAGGAGATTTAAATGAAAAAAAGAGAAAAAAGCGCAGCGGCAGCAGAACATATAAGCAGTAAATTAAGATGTCCGCTTTGTCACGAATTTGTTGAAGTCCGAGCACTTAGCAGTTTAGTCTGTATTAATAATCATACTTTCGATTTCGCAAAGCAGGGCTATGTGAATCTGCTTCAGAAACCTGTAAATACACAGTACGATGATGCATTATTTGATGCGCGTCATAGAATTATCAGCAAAGTTGAACTGTATGCACCAATTCACGATAGAATCGCTGACATCATAACAAACCAATCGGCAGAAAACTCACTGCTCTTTGATGCAGGGTCCGGTGAGGGTTCTCATTTAAAAATGATTCAGCATAAAATAAATACTGAATCGCTGACAGGCATCGGTCTTGATATATCAAAAGCAGGTGTCATGATGGCTGCAAAAAACTACGATGGAGCAGTATGGTTTGTAGGAGATCTCGCCAATCCGCCGCTTGCTGACAAATCATGCAACTTTATATTAAACTTTTTATCCCCTGCCAATTACGCTGAATTTAAACGAATTTTAACTGAAGACGGCATGATTATAAAAGTGATTCCGGGAAGCGGATATTTAAAGGAATTGCGTAATGAACTGTTCAATAATACCGGTGAAAGTGAATATGAAAATAACGACACACTTGAATTGATGAAGAGAAATGTTAAAGTAGTAAGTGAAGAACGTATTACTTATAAGAAAACTCTCAATGCTTCAGCATTGAAGGACTTAATTTCCATGACGCCGCTTGGCTGGCATGCAGATGATGCACAGATTGAAACATTTATAAGTAGCGGCGATAAAGATATTACAGTAGATATGCATATTGTTATTGCACAAGAAGAAAAGAACAGCTGAAATATTTTCAAAATAATTTCAGTTAATAACTTGCTATTTAAAACCGTATAGGTAATAATTACACTAAAGAAAACCATTTCTATTGAAATATTACCACGTATATTACAAAGAGGTTACAAAGTAAGAGAAATCGACCAATAACCTTGAAATATGCAGAACATTAAAATATAATGAGAATATATTAAGAAATACATAACAGAACGCACAAACAAAAGTTAAAGCTATACTCTTCATATCATTAACTAAGTCGTTCTTCGATAGTGCCTTTGGCCTAGATATCATATTATATTATTTATCTGTTAGGGAGACTTAAAGTCTCCCTTTTTTTATTGCCTTTTTGAGGGCGATCTAAACATTTAAGAGGGTGAAGATTTTATGAACAGTAGAGAATTAAATTCATCAGAACTACATAGATATGCCGATAAATTTCTCATGGATAATTTCAATCTCCCGCTCGATATTCCAGTCAGAGTTTCGACAAGAATGAAAGCCAAGCTCGGTGCATTTCAAATCAAGCTTCAAAACAGAAAAGTTGTATCAAAAGAAATTGTAATGTCACACAGCTTTCTTATTAACAACTCCAAGGAAACTATTCTAGATGTGCTTTATCATGAGTGCGTGCATTACGCACTTTACACATTAAAGAAACCTTACAGAGATTCAGACCGGGAATTTACCGAAACGCTTGAGCGTCTCGGTATTGCCAAAACCAGAACATATAAATATAAAGGGCAGGCTTATTTATATGAGTGCAAAAAATGCAGCTATCAATTTACGAAAAGAGTCAAGGGCTATAACAAACGTTATATTTGCAGGCATTGCCGTGGAAAGTTTATTTATAAAGGCATGGTTGAATCTTCCTGATAACAAATTATTAAAAATAGTTTGACTATTCCCCTTAGATACTCTAGTATGAAATACAATTAAATATGAAATTATCCAGAGAGACGGAGGGATCAGGCCCTGTGAAGTCTCAGCAGCAGGCTTTTTAAGTACTGTGCTAATTCCTGCAGGCAGCGGCTTGGAAGATAATCACAAAACGCCATTTGTCTATATAGATAAATGGCGTTTTTTAATATACATAGGAGGGAATTCATGAGCATTCAGCTGAATAACGTTTCAAAAACGTATCATTTAAAAGGAAGGAATGTTGAAGCATTAAAACCGACATCATTAAAAGTTGAAACCGGTGAAATTTTTGGGCTGATCGGCTATTCCGGCGCTGGGAAAAGTACCCTGGTAAGATTGATTAATTTGCTTGAAAAACCTTCGACGGGCACAGTTATTGTTGGTGAAGACAATCTGACTGAATTATCATCTAAGGATTTAAGAATAAGACGTCAGAAAATCGGCATGATTTTCCAGCAGTTTAACTTAATTGAATCAAAGACAGTCTATGAAAATATTGAATTTGTACTTAAAGCGAGCAGATACAATAAAAAAGATGTGCCGGCAAGAATTGAAGAGCTTTTAAAGCTCGTCGGTTTAAACGATAAATCCGGTATCAATGCAGCAAACTTAAGCGGGGGACAGAAGCAGCGTGTCGGTATTGCAAGGGCACTTGCCAATAACCCGGATATTCTCTTATGTGACGAAGCGACGAGTGCACTTGATCCGGATACTACTAAAAGTATTTTAAATCTGCTGAAGAGTATTAACAGAACGCTCGGTATTACGATGGTTATCATTACTCATGAAATGGAAGTTATTAAAGAAATTGCCGACCGTGTAGGTGTAATGTCCGCCGGTGAAATTATTGAAAGCGGCGAAACATACAATGTATTCAGTCATCCTAAAGAGAAAATTACAAAAGATTTCGTGCAGGAAATATATAATTTTGAAGTGCCGGAACAAATTAAAGAAACACCTGAAAATCAAGTGATTACAATTCAGTTTTTGAGCGAGAATGCTGAAGAAAACTATTTAAATCAGCTCTACAGAGACTTCGATTTAAGTATTAGTATTTTAAACGGCAGAATCGAATATATTAAAGAAAAGCCGCTTGGATTTTTAATGTTTCAGGTCTCAGGAAAAGTTGAAGAAATCGAGCGTCTTAAAACACATATCGATAATACTCATGGAATAGAAAGGGTGGGTTATATTGGATAATTTCAGTCAGCTTTGGCCATTATTGTACCGTGCACTTTTAGAAACGGCACTGATGGTCTCAATTTCAATATTCTTTGCAGTACTGATCGGACTGCCGCTCGGTATTCTGCTTTATATTACACAGCATCCGCTGCTCTTTAAAATTAAACCGTTAAATGCCACACTGGGCTGGCTCGTAAATATAATCAGGTCTTTCCCTTTTATAATTTTAATCGTGGCAATTATGCCGTTTGCAACATGGCTTGTTAATGCTTCACATGGTCCCGTTTTTGCCAGTGTTGCATTATCTATAGCTGCTGTGCCGCTTTTTGCACGTCTTGTTGAATCCAGCTTTAACAGTGTGGGTGACGGTGTTATTGAAGCGAGTATCTCAGGCGGCGCACCGCTTTATTTAATCGTGACAGACGTTCTTCTGCCGGAAGCTAAGAAGAGTATCACTCAGGCAATTACACTGACGATTATTTCGATTATTGCATTCAGTGCAACAGCAGGTGTTGTCGGCGGCGGCGGGGTCGGTGACCTTGCTATCAGATACGGCTATTACCGCTACGACACATTAACGATGATTGTGACAGTGATTGTGCTTGTTATTATTGTACAAATCGTCCAGTGGGCCGGAGACTTTATTTCTAACAGAGCGGAGGAAAGATAAATGCGCGGAATTATAATATTTTTAATCGGTACATTAGCCGTTATATTAGGTACGAGTATTCTTTTATATGAGGATGAGGGAGAAGTCATTACTATCGGAGCTTCTAGCGGACCGTTTGCCGACATGGCATCGTTCGCATTAAAGCCGGTGCTGGAAGAGCAGGGTTATTCTGTTGAAATAGTTGAATACAGCGACTACATTCAGCCGAATAATGCACTCGCCAACGGAGACTTAGATGCTAACCTCTTTCAGAATGTGCTCTTTATGGAAAGTTTTAATGAAGAAAACGATGCGGATTTAAAAAATATCATCCAGGTACCGACAGCGCCGATGGGCCTGTACAGCAGTGAATTCAGTACACTGGAAGACATCACGTCAGGCAGTGAAGTAGCACTGCCTCTAGACCCTGTTAACTCCAGCCGCGGATTTTTAACGCTGCAGGATGCGGGATTGATCACAATTAGTGAAGATGCAGATATGTTTGCTATCGATGAAGCGGACATTATTAATAATAAGAAAAATCTTGAGTTTATTTATCAGGATGCCGGTCAGCTCCCTAGAAGCGTTGAACAGATTGGTTTATCACTTGTGCCGGGAAACTTCGCACTTGCCAGTGAAATGAAGCTGGAAGATGCATTAACTTTAGAAAACATGAACGAAAACTTCAGAAACCAGATTGTAATTAACGGTGACGATATTGGTTCTAAAATGGAAGAAGATTTGATTAATGCAGTCGAGTCTGAAGAGTTTAATGAAGTGATTGATGCTGACTTTAAAGGATTCGATAAACCAGAGGAGGATGAGTAAATGGCGAGCGAACGATTAAACTCATTAAGCCCGAGCTACTTCAGCAGTATGATGAATGCTGAGCTGGAAGTCGGGGACAAACCGCTGTTAAACCTCGCCGTCGGTATTCCCGACGGCAGAACACCGAAAGTCATTACTGATGCAGTAAAGACAGCAATCGATAAAGAAGAAAATCAAAAGTACGGTGCCTTCCGCGGTAAACCTGAATTAAAAGACAGCATTAAAAGATTTTACAAAAGAACTTATGATGTGGATCTGAAGGACGAAAATATTGCGATACTGTTCGGTACGAAAAATGCGCTGGTGAACTTTCCTCTGGCACACGTCAATCCGGGCGCCGGTATTATGCTGCCGAATCCGGGCTACCCAGATTATATTACCGCAGTGGAACTTGCACAGGCGAAACTGATTGATATGCCGCTGCTTAAAGAAAACAGCTACCTGCCGGATTTTGATTCACTGGAAACCGAACTTAGAGAAACGGAGCTTATCTATTTAAATTATCCGTCTAATCCTGTCGGTGCCGCTGCAGACAAATCATTCTTTGATGATGTGATACAAAGATTCAAAGGAAGTAAAACACAGGTTGTCCACGACTTTGCCTATTCAGCGTTCGGCTTTAACGGGCCTCATCCAAGCATATTGACGAGCGATCCTGATTTTGAATTATCCATGGAAATATATTCGCTGTCTAAAGGATTTAATATGTCGGGTTACAGAATCGGTTTTGCAGCAGGGAACACAGAGATGATTGAAAGCATTAACAGGTTTCAGGATCATACGAATGCTGGTGTCTTCGGTGTCACACAGGATGCAGCAATCGCAGCTCTTGACAATGCTGATACGTTAATTCCTGCACAGAACGAAATATTCAAAAAGCGCAAAGACTTTATCAATGAAGCGCTGCTGGCTTTAAATGTTCCAATCGAACCGATCAAGGGCGGTATATTCGGCTGGATAAAAGTGCCGCCGGGTTTTAACGGTGAGAGCTTCGTCACCTACCTGCTGAAAGAACAGTCCATTCTCGCTACGCCAGGAAAACCTTTCGGCAGCCTGGCAGAGGATTATATCCGTATATCTCTTGCGGTCCGGGACGAAGATTTAAAAACATTCGTACAAAGACTAGGAGAGATTAAAGAACTCTACCAAGATTAGTTTATTGTCTGACAGCAAATGTGGTATTATTTACCCAGATATTAATTTTTGGGGGCGGCATGAGAGTGACTAAGTTTTTTAATCGAAACCGCATGTTGATCGTGCTGTTTGGCATAGTAGTTTTAATTGCACTAATCGGATTTTCATTGTCGGACAGAGATTCCACAACGAAAGCGGAACAATTCACCGGTGATACGGTCGCTGCGACTCAAAAGGTTGTCGATGCGCCGTTCAGTTTTATAGGAAATATATTTTCCAGTATTACAGGAAGTTTCAGTGCGCTTGAAGAAAATAAAGCACTGAAAGAGCAGCTGGATATGCTGCCGCAGCTGCAGGCTGATAATGAGCGTCTTGCAGCTGAAAACGAGGAGCTGCGTGAATCTCTTGAAGTGAGTTCCAGCATGGCTTATGAAACAGTTAACGCCCGTGTAATTTCACGTGCGCCTGATCAGTGGCTCGAATCCTTTACGATTGATAAAGGAGAAAAGGATGGACTTGAAGAAGGCATGGCAGTATCGACATCGGAAGGATTAATCGGTATCGTCACGAGAGTTAACGGCCATTCGAGTTTTATCGAGATGATTTCAACGAATGCGTCACAGAACAATATGTCGGTTGAAGTGAGACATAATGATGAAGCGGTCTACGGTAATATCCGCAATTTTGATACTGAAAAAGATGTGCTGGTCGTTGAAAATATTAAAAGTCAGGTCAAACTTGAAGAAGGCGATGAAGTATATACTTCAGGTCTGACTGGTGCTTTCCCAGAAGGTATAGTTATCGGTAAAGTAGTAGAAGTAGAAAATGATGAGTACGGACTGAGTCAAAATGCATACGTGCAAATGAACAGTGACTTAAATGATGTGGATAATGTGTTTGTCTTAAAACGCGATCCTGAATCATTGGGGGACTGATACGATGCAGATGATAGTGATTTTTATAATTGGACTCATATTAATGTATGCTGACATGGCTTTTACCAGCTTTAGTCCAATGACGATGTTTAGTGTTGAAGTATACTTCGTACCGAAACTGCTCTTTATGTACATTCTGCTTTTAACAATTTATGCGGGACCCCGTATCAGTATGCTTTTTGCCATTCTGTTCGGTGTTATGCTGGACGTCTATATCGGTTCCCTGTACGGTATCCACATATTCGGTTTTATAGCATTCGTTATCTTTATGCAGACTGCATTCAGAGTATTTTACAGAGATTTTGTAGCCATGGCATTTGTCGTCCTGCTGAATACATTTTTATTCGATTTATATCAGTACGCGGTGTACAGTGTACTCGACTTTATAGCGATGCCGTTTTTTGACTATATCGCGCTTCGTGCAATACCGAGCGTACTGGTCAGCGCACTGTTTTTCGTCATCCTTTATGTCCTGGCGATTCAAACGGCTAAAGTGCGAAAAGAATTGCGGAGAATCAATTGACACATTGAGTTAAATTTTATATAATACAGTAGTTGATGAAACGTAAACGTCAACCGCACATATATAGGTATAAGAGGCAGTGCCCACCTATAATGGCGTGTCTTAAATAATAGGAGGTGTAAGTATGTTTGCAATCATCGAAACAGGTGGTAAACAAGTAAAAGTTGAAGAAGGTCAATCAATCTACGTTGAAAAACTAGAGGTTGAAGCAGGTGCTGAATTCACGTTTGACAAAGTACTTTTTGTTGGAGGCGACAGCGTTAAAGTTGGAGTTCCTACAATTGAAGGTGCTACTGTTACAGCTACAGTTGATAAGCATGGACGCGGTAAGAAGATTAACGTTATCAAGTTCAAGCGCAGAAAGAACTACAGCCGTAAACAAGGTCATCGTCAGCCATATACTAAATTAACAATCGGCAAGATCAACGCATAATGATTAAAGTTATCGTTGCACGTAACAGTGAACAGCATATTACCGGATTTACGATGGACGGCCACGCGGACTTTGATGTCCACGGAAAAGATCTCGTATGTGCAGGTGCTTCGGCAGTTGTATTCGGCAGTGTTAATGCGCTTTATGCGCTGACTGATTACGAGCCGGCCGTAGATATGGCCGAAGAAGGTGGATATTTAAGTGTTAAGCTTGAGGATACATCCGATGACAAAGTTCAATTGATCTTGGAAACAATGATTGTATCATTGACTACTATTGAATCTGAATATAACGAATTTATAAAACTTGAATATGAGTGAGGTGTATACCAATGTTAAAATTAGACTTACAGTTCTTCGCATCGAAAAAAGGTGTTGGGTCGACTAGAAACGGTCGTGACTCTGAATCAAAACGCCTTGGTGCTAAAAGACAAGATGGACAATTCGTAACAGGCGGATCTATTTTATTCCGTCAGCGCGGTACTAA
Organism: Jeotgalicoccus sp.; assembly: GCA_003513765.1. GTDB lineage: Bacteria > Bacillota > Bacilli > Staphylococcales > Salinicoccaceae > Jeotgalicoccus. The sequence goes on along the minus strand of DONT01000001.1, from coordinate 431,810 downwards.
AATTCACCCAGGTGAAAACGTAGGACGCGGTGGAGACGACACATTATTCTCGAAAATTGATGGTGTTGTTAAATACGAGCGTTTCGGACGCGACAAAAAACGTGTTTCTGTTTATCAGGAAGCAAAATAATAATTTTGTGGCATCAGCTTCTGCTGATGTCTTTTTTTATGAATGTTATAATTTTAAATAGAGATTAATTATATGGAGGTGAGTGTTATGTTTATAGATTACGTATCCGTGTATTTGAAAGCAGGTAACGGCGGTAACGGTCTGGTAGCATATCGCAGAGAGAAATATATTCCGATGGGCGGACCATCTGGAGGAGACGGCGGTAACGGTGCAGATATCATTATGGAAGTTGATGAAGGCTTAAGAACATTAATGGACTTCAGATTCCAGCGCCACTTTAAAGCAACACACGGAGAAAATGGAATGAATTCTAATATGCACGGTAAAAACAGTGCGCCATTAGTATTAAAAGTGCCACCGGGTACAATTGTGAAAAATACCGAGAATGGTGAAACACTTGCTGACCTGGTTGAACACGGTCAGCAGGCAGTAATTGCCAAAGGCGGACGCGGCGGACGCGGGAACTCCCGTTTTGCTACAAGCCGTAACCCGGCACCTGACTTCGCAGAAAACGGCGAACCGGGAAAAGAACTGGAAGTTACACTTGAACTTAAAATGATGGCGGATGTCGGTATTGTTGGATTCCCGAGTGTGGGTAAATCAACATTACTTGGCACAGTTTCTAAAGCAAAACCAAAAGTCGGAGATTATCACTTTACGACACTGCAGCCTAACTTAGGAGTTGTACAGTCAAAGGACGGACGTACATTTGTTATGGCTGATATGCCGGGGCTTATTGAAGGTGCTTCAGATGGCACGGGACTTGGACACCAGTTCCTCCGTCATATCGAGCGAACTAAAGTACTCGTGCACGTCGTTGATATTTCTGAAACAGACGGCAGAGACGCGATTGAAGATTATAAAACAATCCGCAATGAAATGGCGCTGTTTAACGAAGAGCTGTTAGAGCGCCCGGAAGTTATCGCGCTGAATAAAGTGGAATTAATCGATCATGACCAAGAGATTATTAATAACTTTATCAATGGTATTGATACAGACAGCGAAATTGTGCAAATATCAGCAGCAACAGGTGAAAATATTGATGCACTTCTGTATAAAGTAGCAGATCTGTTAGAAGAACAGCCTGTGCTTAAAGAAGAAATTGAGACGGAAAGCCGTGTTGTTTATCGTCACGAGAAAGACCCTGATAAATTTGTTATTACACGTGATGATGATGGTGCATACGTCGTATCAGGCGGAGCAATTGAACGTCTCTTTATGATGACTGACTTCACTCGTGAAGCTGCAGTCCGCAGATTTGCGAGACAAATGCGTACAATGGGTATCGATGACGCACTGCGCGATCGCGGCATACAGGCTGGAAATATCGTACGAATTTTAGGCGGAGAGTTTGAATTTGTAGAATAGGTGATTATAAATGTATCAGTATATAAAAGGTAAGTTAACGGAAGTTAAACCAGTCGGAGTGACGGTGGAAACGGGCGGTATCGGGTATTTGCTGCTCGTGCCGAACCCGTTTCGTCTTGAACGCTATATCAATACGGATGTAACGATTTTTACCGAGCTTATCGTAAGAGAAGATGCTCATACGCTTTACGGATTTACCGGTGAAAGCGAAAAATCGATGTTTAAATCATTGTTGAAAGTGACCGGTATTGGTCCTAAAAGTGCCTTGGCTATACTTGCTGCAGCAACGCCAAATGAAATTATAAGTGCAATAGAAAGAGAAGATAATGCCTTTATGCAGAAGTTCCCGGGTATCGGGAAAAAGACTGCGAGTCAGATTATTCTGGACTTAAAAGGCAAGCTTAAACCTGATGAACAGTCGCTGTTTGCTGAAACTGCGCCGGCGGCAAATCCATCTTACGTTGAAGAAGCCCTGATGGCACTTGAAGTGCTCGGCTACTCGAAACGTGAACTTACACGTATTGAGAAAAAACTTCAGAAAGAAGAAATTGCTTCTGTCGATGAAGCAGTGAAACTTGGACTTAAACTATTACTAAATTAAACGGGGTGAAGTAATGGATGAACGTATTTTAGATGAACATGAACACGATGATGAAGTATCGCTCGAACTGTCGCTCCGTCCGACTAGACTGCAGCAGTATATCGGGCAGGATGCGCTTAAAAATAATTTAAGTGTATTTATCGAGGCGGCAAAAATGCGTGAAGAAGCGCTGGACCATGTAATTTTGCATGGTCCGCCGGGACTTGGTAAAACGACGCTCGCGAACATTATCGCTGCTGAAATGAACGTTAATATTAAAACGACATCCGGACCGGCCGTTGAACGTGCCGGTGACCTCGCTGCGATTTTATCCAGTTTAGAACCGGGTGATGTGCTCTTTATCGATGAGATTCACAGACTGCCGCGTTTTGTTGAGGAGATTTTATACTCTGCAATGGAAGATTTCTTTATCGATGTAGTCATCGGACAGGGCGATGAAGCGAGAAGTATCCGCATCGACCTGCCGCCGTTTACACTCGTCGGCGCAACGACGCGTTTCGGAAGTCTGTCGGCACCGCTCAGAGATCGTTTTGGCGTGCAGTTACGCCTGCAGTATTACGATCTTGACAGCCTGAAGATGATTATCGAACGTACAGCGGATATTTTTGAAGTGGCGATTCCTGAAAACAGTCTGGATGAGCTGGCGAGAAGATCACGCGGTACACCGAGGATTGCCAACAGGCTGCTTCGCCGTGTCAGGGATTTCTCGATGGTTAAAGGTGAAGAAGCGATTACGCTTGAGACGACGAACTACGCACTTAAAGTGCTTGAAGTCGATCCGGAAGGACTTGAGCCGATCGATCATAAAATTATGCGGACCATTATCGGTACATACGGTGGCGGTCCGGTCGGGCTTGAAACTGTCGCAGTGTCGATAGGTGAAGAAGTCGTTACATTGAACGATGTATATGAACCGTATTTAATACAGCGCGGATTTTTAGAGCGCACACCGAGAGGGCGTAAAGCCACAGCGAAATCCTTTGAGTATTTTAAAAATATAGATATAGAGTAAGCTGTTTTAGGAGGAAACACATGAAGTTAGATGAATTTGATTTTCATTTACCAGAGCATTTAATCGGCCAGACACCGTTAAAAGAACGTACAAATTCACGGTTGCTTGCTGTTAATAAAACGACAGGCGAGCTAAATGATAAGCACTTTTACGATGTAGCAGATTATTTTAAAGCTGGCGATGTACTTGTATTAAACGATACGAAAGTGCTGCCGGCACGACTGTTCGGTGTAAAAGAAGAAACTGGCGCGAAAATTGAAATGCTGCTGTTAAAACCGCTTGACGACGGATATGAAGTTTTAATACGTCCGTCGAAAAAAATCAGCATCGGTACGAGAATTACTTTCGGCGAAGGTAAACTTGTGGCGGAATGTACAGCAAAATTCGAAGAAGGCATCCATCATATGAAATTAATTTATGATGGCATACTTGAAAATGTTCTGGACGACCTCGGCGAAATGCCGCTGCCGCCTTATATTAAAGAAAAGCTTGAAGACCAGGACCGTTATCAGACAGTTTTTGCACGCGAATCAGGATCAGCCGCAGCACCGACAGCAGGACTGCACTTTACTGAGGAACTGCTTAAAGAAATTGAAGATAAAGGTGTCGATATTGTTTACATTACGCTTCACGTCGGACTCGGAACATTCCGTCCGGTTGCAGCAGAAACAATCGAAGAGCATAAAATGCACAGCGAATTTTACACGATGACATCAAGTGCAGCAGAAACACTGAACAATGCGAAAGCAAACGGCGGTAAAATTATCAGCGTCGGTACGACAAGTACTCGTACGCTTGAAACAATTATCCATGACCACGGTGAATTTAAAGAAGTGTCCGGATTTACTGATATTTTTATCTATCCCGGATTTGAATATAAAGCAGTGGATGTATTGATTACGAACTTCCACCTGCCGAAATCATCACTCGTTATGCTCGTCAGCGCGTTCAGTTCAAGAGAACACATTTTAAACGCATACGCACATGCAGTCGACTCGGAATACCGTTTCTTCTCGTTCGGCGATGCGATGATTTTATACTAAAGAACATTACGGATGCGGATAGTGAAGCTGGATATTTGTTTGGAATACGATGTTGAATGCGCGAGATATTCCGGGAATGTTTGGAATACCATGTTGAATGCGCGAGGTACTCCTGGAGCGTTTGGAATACCATGTTAAATCGATAAAGTACTTCTGGAGCGTTTGGAATACGATGTTGAATGCGCGAGGTACTCCGGAAGCGTTTGGAATACCATGTTGAATGCGCGAGGTACTCCGGGAACGTTTGGAATACGATGTTAAATCGACAAAGTACTTCTGGAGCGTTTGGAATACCATGTTGAATTGACAAAGTACTCCGAGAGCATTTGGAATACCATGTTAAATCGACAAAGTACTCCGAGAACGTTTGGAATACGATGTTAAATCGACAAAGTACTCCGGGAGCACTCGAAGTACCATGTTGAATCCACAAAGTACTCCAATTCAACCTCCACCCCCGAACCCAGCTGCAATATCCTGCAGCCAAAGTAAATTACTAAAGAGGTGAACATCATGGTTATTCGCTATGAACATATTAAAACGTGCAAACAGACTGGTGCGCGTCTCGGTAAACTTCATACACCGCACGGTGTGATTGATACGCCGATTTTCATGCCGGTCGGCACGCTTGCAACAGTCAAGTCGATGTCACCGGAAGAGCTTGCTGATATTGGTTCGCAGATTATTTTATCGAACACGTATCATTTATGGCTGCGTCCGGGCAATGACATTATTAAAGAAGCCGGCGGTCTTCACAAGTTCATGAACTGGGATAAGCCGATTCTGACTGACTCAGGCGGTTTCCAGGTATTCAGCTTAAGCCACAGACGTCAGATTACCGAAGAGGGCGTGCATTTCCGCAGCCATCTGGACGGCTCTAAATTATTTTTAGGACCTGAAGGCGCGATGGATATTCAGCACGACCTCGGTTCAGATATTATGATGAGCTTTGATGAATGTGCGGCAATTCCGTCGACACACGATTATGTTAAACAATCAGTTGAGCGTACGACACGCTGGGCTGAACGCGGCTTGAACCATCATGTAAAAAAAGGACACGATAAACACCAGGCGCTGTTTGGTATCGTCCAGGGCGGAGAATACAAAGATCTCCGTGAACAGAGTGCGAAAGACTTAGTATCTATGGACTTCCCGGGGTATTCTATCGGCGGATTATCTGTTGGTGAACCTAAACCGGTCATGTACAGAGTACTTGAAGAAACTGTTCATTTATTACCTGAGGATAAGCCGAGATATTTAATGGGCATCGGTTCCCCGGATGCATTAATTGAAGGGGTTATCCGCGGAGTAGATATGTTTGACTGTGTACTGCCGACCCGTATTGCACGCAACGGTACAACGATGACCTCACAAGGACGCGTTGTCGTAAAAAACAAGAAATTCGAGCGTGATTTTACACCGCTTGATCCAAACTGTGACTGCTACACATGTAAAAACTATACCCGTGCGTATCTCAGACATTTATTTAAAGCAAATGAGATCCTCGGATTGAGACTTACTACTTATCATAACTTGTATTTTCTGTTAAACTTAATGGAAGATGTTCGAACTGCAATTTTAAATGATAATTTATTGGACTTTAAAGAAGCATTTTTCGAATCTTATGGATTAAATAAAGAAAATCCTAAAAATTTCTAAGCAGGAGGAAATTGCGCAATGGAATTACTCGTAACTTTCGCACCGATAATCGTTTTAGTTTTAGTTATGTATTTCTTAATGATCCGCCCGGCTCAAAAGAGACAAAAGCAGGTTCAAGAAATGCAGGCTGGACTGCAAAAAGGCGATAACGTTATTACAATCGGCGGCATGCACGGCACTGTAGAATCATTTGATCAAAAACATATGTACTTACGTACAGATGAATCAGCGGTTCTTAAATTTGACCGTGTTGCATTAAAAGAAGTTGTAAAATAAATACAATGAAACCAAGTCGGCATTCGTCGGCTTTTTTTATTTATCTTTATAATTATTAACGTTATAATTAATTCATTGTAAAAATTAGAGGTGTCCACGTGAAAAAGAAGTCTAGTAAATTAATTATCGCTTTGATGATTGTTGTCGTACTGTTTACAACAATCGCATTAACACTTAAAGATGTACTTAATGATGTAAACCTCGGACTTGATCTCCAGGGCGGTTTTGAAGTGCTTTATCAGGTTGAACCGCTTGAAGAAGGGGATACGATTGATGATAACGCAGTCCGGAGTACAGCATCGACACTCGATTCCCGGGTGAACGTTCTCGGTGTATCTGAACCGAACATTCAAATTGAGGACAACAACAGAATCAGAGTCCAGCTCGCAGGAGTTGAGGATCAGCAGGAAGCGCGCGAGCTGTTAAGCACGCAGGCGGAACTGACGATTCGCGATATTGATGATAATGTGCTGTTATCAGGGAAAGATTTAGTTCAAGGCGGAGCCTCACAGGGCTACGATGAAATGAACAACGCAATGGTGTCTTTAGAACTTCAAGACAGCAATAAGTTTAAAGAAGTCACTGAAGAAATTTCCAAGCGTCCGCCAGGTGAAAACCTGATGGTAATCTGGATGGACTTTGTCGAAGGTGAAGATTCATTTGCTGAGGAAGTCCAAAAAGAAAACCCGAAATTTATTTCTGCACCGACCGTATCACAGCCGATAAATTCCACCGACGTTATGATTTCCGGAGGATTTGACGGCCAGGAAGGTGTCGAACGTGCACAGAATATTTCATCACTGCTTAATTCCGGATCATTACCGGTAAAACTGGATGAAGTGTATTCGACATCTGTCGGTGCTCAGTTCGGTGAACAGGCACTTGATGAAACAGTGACAGCAGGCTTAATCGGGGTGGGTCTTGTATTCCTGTTTATGCTCGGATTTTACAGACTGCCGGGTCTTGTTGCAGTCATTACACTGACTGTCTATATCTTCCTCACAATCGCCGGCTTTAATGCTATCAGCGGAATGCTGACGCTGCCGGGAATTGCCGCTTTAATTTTAGGGGTCGGTATGGCAGTCGATGCGAATATTATTTTATACGAACGGCTGAAAGATGAACTGCGCATCGGCCGCAGCTTAAAGCAGGCTTATAAAAAAGCTGCGGCGTCGTCGTTATGGACGATAGTCGACGCTAACTTAACTACTTTAATCGCGGCAATAGTCCTATTTATTTTCGGGACGAGCAGTGTTAAAGGATTTGCGACGATGCTCCTTTTATCCATTTTAATGAGTTTCGTAACTGCAGTATTCCTGACACGTGTTATTATGTCGCTGATTGTACAGTCGAATTACGCCAACGATAAAAAAGGCTGGTTCGGAGTTAAGCAAAAAAACATTCATAATATTGCTGAAGGTAAAGATATTGAAGATTTATCATCTCCGTGGGACCGCTTTGATTTCGTTAAGCATGCGAATAAGTTTTTCGCACTGAGCGGACTCATTGTCGCTGCAGGATTAATCATTCTATTTATCTTTAAACTGAATCTCGGTATCGACTTTACCAGCGGTACGAGAGCAGATATTACGACAGACGGCACTGCGACAGTCGAGCAGGTTGAAAGTGAGCTTGAGACATTAGGCATACCACCTGAAAATCTGACGATGTCAGGTGAAGATACAATTGTTGCACGCTATGGTACAGATCTTCCGCAGGAAGATGTCACAGCAATGCAGTCGCACTTCAATGAGCTTTACGGCAGTGACCCGATGGTCAGTACAGTCAGTCCGGTAATCGGACAGGAACTGGTGCAAAATGCGATTATTGCATTAATCATCGCTTCAATTGGTATTATCATTTATGCATCTATTCGTTTTGAATGGCGCATGGCACTGCCGGCAGTGCTCGCACTCATGCACGATGTCTTTATCATTCTGGCAGTATTTTCAATTTTCCGCATCGAAGTGGACATTACGATAATTGCTGCAGTATTAACTGTAGTCGGTTATTCGATTAATGACACGATTGTAACGATGGACAGAATACGTGAAAATAACCGTAAGATTAAAGTAATCAGAAGTGAAGAGGAGATTAATGTAATTATTAACCGTTCATTAAGACAGACGGCAACGCGTTCAATCAATACGATATTGACGGTGTTGATCGTCGTTGTCTTCCTTGTGCTGTTCGGTGCAACGTCGATCTTTAACTTCTCGCTGGCACTGTTAATCGGTCTTATCAGCGGTGTGTATTCATCGTTCTTTATCGCGATACAGCTGTGGGGCGTCTTAAAACGCAGACAGTTTAGAAAATCGGCTGGAGAAATTGTAGTCTACAGTGAGAAATCAAAAAATGATGATAAAGTGTTAGTATAAGAATAGTAAATCAAAACGTCCGGGTGCGCCTGGACGTTTTTTAAAAAGGTGATAATTATGTTTACATCAAAATATACATGGCAGGTAAGGGAACGTACTGAAAAGTTAAGTGAAGACATTAAAAAAGAATATAAACTAAACAATCTTGAAACGACGCTGCTGGAAAACCGCGGATATAATACATCGGATAAAGTCGATGAAATTTTAGCCCCGTCGGAATACAACTGGCAGTATATACCGAATATTAATGAAGCTGCTGAAATGATTCAAAAACATCTCGACACCGACTCGCGTATTTTAATTTACGGTGACTATGACGCGGATGGTATTACCAGTACAACAATTCTTTACGATGCACTGAAAGAGCAAAACGAAAATGTTTTTTACTTTATCCCAAATAGAATGGAACACGGTTACGGGCCGAACTATGACTTTTTTGAATTTGAAGTCGTCGGTAATGCCGATCTTGTCATTACTGTCGATAATGGAGTCGCAGCAGCGGAGGAAATTGCACTGCTCCGTGAAAATAACATCGATGTGGTGATTATTGATCACCATGCTTTTGCCGACGAGATTCCGGATGCGGTAATTGTCCACGCAGGATATCCTGACAGTAAATATCCATTTCAGGAACTTGCAGGTGTCGGTGCAGCATACAAAGTCCTTGAGGCACTCGGTCTCGCGAAAGATGAATATCTCGGTCTTGTTGCTATCGGTACAGTCGCAGATGTCGTCTCGATGACAGATGAAAATAAAGCTCTTGTGACAAGGGGACTCGCAGTGCTCAATCAGCAAATGCCGCTCGGTTTATCGACACTTCTAAAAATGAGCAACCATTCAGGTACCGTTGATGAGGAGACAATCGGCTTTACCATTGCACCGAGATTAAATGCGACGGGACGAATGGACGAAGCCTCGATTGGTGTAGAACTGTTAATGGCCGATGATGAAAACACTGCATACGAAATTGCTTCCGGCATTGAAGAGCTGAATACCGAAAGAAAAGCGCTCGTTGAAATGATTTATAAAGAAGCATCTGTACAAGTCAATCAAAATAATGAAATTAATATTGTGACAGGTGAAGACTGGCATCAGGGCGTGCTCGGAATAGTAGCATCGAGGCTGGTTGATCAGTTCGGCAAGCCGGCAATTGTAATGAGCAGTGACTTTGATGTATTTAAAGGCTCGGCACGTTCTATCGAAGGTATCGACCTGCTCGGCATACTGAAAGAACATCAGGATTATTTCGCTACGCTCGGCGGCCATTCACAGGCGCTCGGCTTATCCGTGTACGAAGATTCGATTAATGAATTTAAAGAAACGGTAACAGCACATTTTAATAACCTTGACTTGAATTTAAAACCGATTCAGTATATTGATTATAAAATTACGAATGATAATTTAACGCTGAAAGATTTTGAGAGAATCCGGAGATTAAAACCGTTCGGCAAAGACTTTGACAAGCCGGTATTTATGATTACGAATCAAACGGTTAAAAGTATCCGTCAGGTCGGCAAGGATTTATCCCATATTAAAATTACACTGCAGGAATTAGATATTGATATTATCGGCTTTAAATTTGGATTTCTGCACAATGAAGTTCAGGCCGGAGATAAGATTAGTCTGATTGGTTCTTTAAACATTAATGATTTTAATCATAAACGGACACTTCAGATGGTACTCCTTGATGCACGAATCGATGATCTGCAGATTATTGATATGCGTGCGAAGAACGAACAGGACTTTTCACTAATAAAACAGGATGATCTGTTTGTTACAAGTGAAGATAATAATGATAAAGATAATTACTTCACATACGGGGAATCACTGCCGATTGCGGTCAGCACTCTAGTGCTCCGCGATATTCCTTACGACCTCGAAGAACTGAAGACGACGATGAAAGGGCTGCAGGCATCTAAGATTATCGTGATCTTCAACGATAAAAATGAATTGTTCTTTGAAGGCCTGCCGTCCAAACAATTAATTGAGACTGCGGATGAAATAATAATGAAGGCAAAAGACGGAGCGATCGATTTATCTATTCATGCGCCGCATCTTGCTGAGAGAATAGGCACATCCATGAGAAATTTAAAAATTATTATCGATATTTTAGCAGATTTGTCACGAATTCGTCTCGAAAGTGGTATATTATATAAGGATGAAGTACAGAGCTCAATTAATATAGAAAATAGTCAATATTTAAAACGCTTAACTACTAAAATTGAAGCCGAAGCCAAACTTAAAATGTCTTCCGGCCAAAATATGAAAGATTATTTACGTACATTGATTACAACGTAAATTGGAGGAAATTATGGATTTAAAACAGTATGTATCAGAAGTTGAAAACTGGCCAAAAGAAGGTGTCAGTTTTAAAGACATTACTACGATTATGGATAACGGTCCTGCATATAAATATGCAACTGACCAGATTGTAGAGTACGCCGATCAGAAAGATGTCGATATCGTTGTCGGACCTGAAGCACGCGGATTTATTATCGGATGCCCGGTAGCCTACAGCATGGGAATTGGTTTTGCACCGGTGCGTAAAAAAGGTAAGTTGCCCCGCGAAGTCCTGGAGTTCGAATATGATCTTGAATACGGCACGAACGTGCTGACAATGCACAAAGATGCAATTAAACCCGGTCAGCGTGTGCTGATTACGGATGACCTATTAGCAACCGGCGGTACGATTATGGCAACGATTAAATTAATCGAAGCAATGGGCGGCATTGTAGCCGGAATTGCATTCCTTATTGAGCTTGAGTATTTAAATGGAATGGATTTGCTCGAAGGTTATGATACAATTTCATTAATCACTTATGAAAGTTAAGAAAAGCCTGTAAATACAGGCTTTTTTCTATAGGTGCGGTTTCTTTAGACATTTATTTGTAGTATTATTATTTTATATATAAATTTCAGGGGAAAGGTGGCGTGATCATGGATAAGGAATACCCGTATACAGCAGAAGATGTTTTCAATATGTGCGGTAATTATATCGATGACAGCGATATGCTGCTGATTAAAAAAGCATATGAGCTGGCACATGAAGCACACGAGGGACAATTCCGTAAGAATGGTCTGCCATATATTGCACACCCTGTACAGGTTGCGGGAATTCTTGCAGAGCTGAAACTCGATGCGCCGACAATTGTTGCAGGATTTCTGCATGATGTCGTTGAAGATACCCAGTACACATATGATGATTTAATCGGCATGTTCAATGAAGAAGTGGCGATTATCGTAGATGGTGTAACGAAACTTGAAAAAGTAAAATACCGTTCTCAGCAGGAGCAGCAGGCTGAAAATCACCGAAAATTGTTTATCGCAATTGCAAAAGATATTCGCGTCATTTTAGTGAAACTTGCAGACCGGCTGCACAATATGCGCACGCTGAAAGCAATGCCTGAAGAAAAACAAGTCCGTATCTCGCGTGAAACGCTGGAAATTTATGCACCGCTTGCTCACCGTCTTGGTATTTCAAGTATTAAATGGGAGCTTGAGGATACAGCACTCAGATACATAGAACCCGGACAGTATTTCCGTATCGTCAGTCTGATGAAAAAGAAACGCAGTGAACGTGAAAATGTTATCGATGAAGCAATTGAAAAAATAGCTTCAGAGCTTGACGACAGTTCGGTGGAGCATAACTTATCCGGACGTCCGAAACATATATACAGTATTTATAAAAAGATGCAGAAACAGTCAAAACAGTTCGAACAGATATTTGATCTGCTCGCAATCCGCGTACTCGTCAACGATGTGAAGGACTGTTACGCTGCTCTCGGTATTATTCATACAATATGGCGTCCAATGCCGGGCAGATTTAAAGACTATATTGCAATGCCGAAACCGAATATGTACCAGTCGCTTCATACGACAGTAGTCGGACCGAACGGCGACCCGCTCGAGATTCAGATCCGCACGCATGAAATGCATGAAATTGCAGAACATGGTGTTGCTGCACACTGGGCATATAAAGAAGGTGTCGATGCAGACAAAGCTTCGCTCGATGCGCGCCTCGACTGGTTTAAAGATATCGTCGGCAATGAAACAGATAATCCTGATGCAGAAGAATTTATGGCTGCATTGAAAACTGATCTGCTGAGCGATAAGGTATACGTCTTTACACCGGACGGGGATGTTATTGAGCTGCCGCAGGGTGCAATTCCGATTGACTTCGCTTATCAGGTTCACTCAGAAGTAGGGAACAAGATGGTCGGTGCTAAAGTAAATGGTAAAATCGTTCCGATTGACCATGAGCTTGAAACAGGCGATATTTTAGAAATCAGAACGAGTAAACAGTCTTACGGACCCAGTATCGACTGGATGAAAATGGTCAAAACCTCGAGTGCGCGGAATAAAATCCGTTCATTCTTTAAGAAACAGGACCGTAAAGTCAATATTGAAAAAGGACGCCAGGCTGTCGACCTTGAAATCAAAGCACGCGGCTATAATCCGGATGATGTCATTCACGATGCTAACGTACACAGTGTGCTTGCACGATATAATCTTCATGAGGAAGATGACCTGTTTGCAATGATCGGCTTCGGGGGAGTGACAGCAAATCAGGTGACGAACCGTCTCCTTGAAAAAATTAAGGAAACAGAACAGAAGTCGAATCAGATTGAAGAGATTGACCGCCGTCATCACTATAAGGAAATTACGACAGAGTCCGGTGTATATGTTGAAGGCATGGATAATATGCTTATTAATTTATCCAAATGCTGCAACCCGATTCCGGGAGACGACATTATCGGTTATATAACAAAAGGTCACGGTGTAAAAGTACACGTTGCAACCTGCCCGAACATTATGCATGAAACTGAGCGTCTGATTGATGTTGAATGGGTCGGCAACAAGAGTATCGATAAGCGGTATCAGGTTGATCTCGAAATTACAGGCTACGACCGCAATGGGCTGGTAAATGAAATTTTAAATTTAATTTCAAGCTTAAAAGTACCGATTACACGAGTGAATGGCCACGCAGACGAAACAAAACAGGCGAAAGTCAGTTTATCGATTATGGTGCCCAACAAGCATGAACTGCACCGTGCAGTAGATAGAATTAAACAATTAAAAGACATATACAGCGTAGAACGCGTATTTAAGTGAGGTATAAAGATGAAAATCATTTTACAGAAAGTTTCACACGCACTGGTTGCCAACAACGAAATGTTTAATGAAATAAATGACGGCTACTGCTTATTAGTCGGTGTCAGCAAATCATCTATTGAAGACGATGCCCGCATTCTTGCAAAAAAGATTGCCAATGCCCGTATTTTTGAAGATAAAGACGGTAAAATTAATTTATCTATAAAAGAAGTCGGCGGAGAAATTTTAAGTGTGTCGCAGTTTACACTGTATGCGTCCACTTTAAAAGGCAACCGTCCAAGTTTTACAGAAGCGGCTTCAGGCGAAGATGCCCAAATACTTTATAAAGTATTTAACGAAGCACTCCGAGCTGAAGATATCGTTGTTAAAGAAGGCTTTTTTGGCGAACATATGGATGTGAGGCTGACAAATGACGGCCCCATTACTATTATTTACGAAGCCCGCGGCGGTAAAGTTATCTGATGGATTCACTTAAATCAATCTTCAAAAAAACTGCGGAAGCAATCGGTTATTTTCTTAAGTACAAAAAACATTTGTACATTAAACCGCTCTTTTTTATATTCATTGCGCTTAGTATAGTGCTGATTTCGGTTTACGTTTATAAAAATGTCATACATGAACCCGAAGAATTAATTACTATGGACTTCACAGATAATGAAGAAACTGTAAACTATGATTTCAGCGGCACTACAGTGGCACTTGATCCGGGACACGGCGGGGATGATCCCGGTGCACCGAGCAAATACGGCGAAGATGAAGACCATGTTGTGTTCTCAATCGCATCACAGCTTGAGAGTCAGCTGACTGCAGCGGGTGCCGAAGTCATTATGACCCGCGGAGCGGATGAAACGGTCAGTCTCGACGATCGTAAAGTCGAAGCGGATTTATTCATCAGTCTGCACAGTGATGCATTTGATGACCCTGCAATCTCAGGATTTACGACATTTTATACTTATCCGAACCAGGAAGAGTTCGGCAAGCATTTAAATGCTGCGCTCGATGAGTATTCACTTTTGTATAACCGCGGCAATCAGGTCATGGAATACCAGGTGGTCTGGCAGCTCGATTATCCGGGAGTATTAATTGAACTTGGCTACTTAAGTAATGAGTTCGATGATTATATTTTAAATCAGAAAGAATATCAGGGCGAAATGGTTACGGCAATTATGGAAGGTATAGACAGTTATTTAACTCGTTAGCTTGACAAAGATAAGCAATCTGACTATTATAAAGAGAATAATTCAACTTAATACATTTACTTCTTAACGAAGAGAATATCAATAATGAGACACAGAGAAATTCACCATGGCTGAAAGTGAATACTTCAAATGATATTTGCCGACACTTCGCAGTCAGAAGCTGTATATACAGCGGTCACAGCCGTTATCTGTAATAGAGAGCACTTTTTGTGCTGAACTTAGGGTGGCAACACGACCATTTCGTCCCTTATACCGTTTTTCGGTATAAGGGATTTTATTTTTATAAAAATTCAGGAGTGATAATTATGATACAGGTACCGAGAGGCACACAGGATATACTGCCGAAAGAGTCATATAAGTGGCAGTTTATCGAGAAAAAACTTCAAGAAATTGCGAAAAATTATAACTACGATGAAATCCGCACACCGATGTTCGAATCAACTGATCTGTTTGTCAGAGCAGTGGGCGGCTCAACGGATATCGTAAATAAAGAAATGTATACATTTCAGGATAAAGGGGACCGCAGCTTAACACTGCGTCCGGAAGGAACTGCACCGGTAGCCCGCAGCTATATTGAAAATAAAATGCAGCACAATGTGGAACAGCCGGTTAAGTTATTTTATGTAGCACCGATGTTCCGTTATGAACGTAAACAAAAAGGCCGATATCGTCAATTTGTACAGTTCGGCGTAGAGGCAATTGGTGTTGAAGATCCGCTGATCGACGTAGAAATTCTAAGCATGCTGATGCACATATACCAGTCTTTCGGCCTTAAGAATCTGAAGCTTGTCATTAACTCTATCGGTGACATTGACAGCAGAACACAATATAATAAAGCGCTCGTAGAGCACTTTTCTCCGCGTATCGATGAGTTCTGTCACGACTGCCAGACGCGCATTGATTCAAACCCAATGCGTATTCTCGACTGTAAAAAGGACCGCGATCACGAGCTTGTTAAATCAGCCCCGCGTATTTATGATTATTTAAATGATGAGTCAAAAGAATACTTTGAAACGGTTAAGTCAAAACTTGACGACTTGGATATTAAATACGAAGTGGATTACAACCTCGTACGCGGACTCGACTATTATACGCACACTGCTTTTGAGCTGATGAGCGATGCTGAAGGCTTCGGCGCCATTACGACATTATGCGGCGGGGGACGCTACAATGGTCTCTTAGAGATGATTGATGGTCCTGATAAGACTGGAATCGGCTTTGCTTTAAGCATTGAGCGTCTGCTCCTTGCACTTGAAGCAGAAGGCATAGAAATTCCTGAAGATAAAGGCATCGATATTTATGTCTGCACAATGACTGATGAAGCACGTGATACTGCAGGTACACTGCTTCACAAATTGCGAGCCCGCGGAATCAGTGCCGATATGGACTACGAAAACCGCAAACTGAAAGCACAGATGAAAGATGCTGACAGAAAGAAAGCGCGGTATACTATCGTGCTCGGTGACGATGAGCTGAACAGCCAGTCTGCAGATTTAAAAGAAATGACGACAGGCGAAGCAGAGAAATTATCATTTGAAGAAATAATTAAGACACTGGAGGAAATGTAGATGACAAGAATATATTCCAATGAAGTGACTATGGATAAAGTTGAAGAGTCAGTTCATCTGCAGGGCTGGGTACAAAAAAGACGTGACCTTGGCGGATTGATTTTTATCGATTTAAGAGATAAGAATGGACTGATCCAGGTTGTCTTTAACCCTGACGTATCAGAAGAAGCGTTAACGATTGCCGATAAAATCCGTACGGAATTTGTAGTGGATATTAAAGGTACTGTTAAAAAACGTGACGAAAAACAAATTAACAAAAATATTGAATCCGGTGAAATAGAAGTTTATGCTGAGGAAATTGAAATTCTGGCGAAAGCTAAAACACCGCCATTCCAAGTAAGTGACGATAATATTAATGAAGATACGCGTCTAAAATACCGCTATATTGATTTACGCCGTCCAAAACTGCAGAGTATTTTAAAAACACGTTCTAAAATTAATAAAGCTGTCCGGGACTTTTTAGCACAGGAAGATTTCATGGATATTGAAACACCTGTACTGTCTAAATCGACACCTGAAGGTGCGCGTGACTATCTGGTACCGTCACGTGTTCACCCGGGAGAATTTTACGCCTTGCCGCAGTCTCCGCAAATTTACAAGCAGCTGTTAATGCTGTCGGGCATGGAACGCTACTACCAGATTGTAAAATGTTTCCGCGATGAGGACCTCCGTGCTGACAGACAGCCTGAGTTTACACAAATCGATATTGAGAAATCATTTACCGATCAGGAAGATATTATCGAGATGAACGAACGTCTGATTCAATACGTGATGAAGACCGTTAAAGATCTCGACATTCCTGCACCGTTTCCGCGCATTACTTATGACGATGCAATGGCACGCTACGGTGTAGATAAGCCGGATACGCGCTTTGGACTGGAACTTCAGAACTTAAACGAATTCAGCAGCACTGTTGACTTTAAAGTATTTAAAGCAGCTGTTGAATCAGGCGGTTCTGTTAAGGCGATTGTTGTAGAAGGTGCTGCGCCTGATTATTCACGTAAAGATATCGACAAGCTTGAAGCGTTCGTGAAAAACTACGGAGCAAAAGGACTTGCGTGGCTGAAAGTGAACGAAGAAGGTTTACAGGGACCAATTGCTAAATTCTTCGACGATGAGAAGAAACAGGAACTGTCAGAAACACTTTCTCTGAAAACTGATGATCTTGTATTATTCGTTGCAGATAAAGACTCTGTAGTACATGCGGCACTCGGCAACCTGCGCAACAAACTTGGTAAAGACCTTGGTTTAACAGACAAGGAGCAGTTTAACTTTATCTGGGTGACTGACTGGCCGCTATTCGAATACGATGAAGATCTCGGCCGCTATTTTGCAGCGCACCATCCGTTTACTTCACCGAAAAAAGAAGATATCGACAAGCTGGAAACTGCACCGCATGAAGTTAAAGCGAATGCATATGATATCGTCTTAAACGGTTATGAACTTGGCGGCGGCTCTATCCGTATCAGTGATGCTGAACTGCAGGAGAGAATGTTCAGAGCACTCGGTTTCACTGATGAAGAACGAGACAGCCAGTTTGGCTTCCTGATCGAAGCATTCCAGTACGGCGCACCGCCGCACGGCGGAATTGCTTACGGTCTTGACCGTTTTGTAATGCTCTTAACCGGTTCGGATAATATCCGCGACGTTATCGCATTCCCTAAAACACAAAATGCGAGTGATTTGATGATGAATGCACCGTCGGACGTATCCGCCGCACAGTTAAAAGAACTGCATATAGACGTGGAAGTTGAAAAAGACTAAGAGAATTAGGTAAACTAAGATTGTAAAATCTTAGTTTATCTTTTTTTATTTTGAAGGAGGCGCCTATGCAGTCATTTCTTGATCGCACAGATGGTACAAATAGGAGATTACAACCATGTGATTTATCTGCTTGGTATATCAATTATTTTATTTTTAATGTTTAGGTTTAACCATCAGATTAAAGAAAATCCCTGGCATGTAATGCTCGGTGTACTGATTTTTGCTGTAGTTCAGCGAATCGTAAGTGTCAGTTATTACGTTATAGTCGGTGAGTTTACAGTAACAGATTCACTGCCGCTGCATATTTGCAGAGTAGTGTGCTATTTAATCATTATTCAATTTTTCGTTAAACAGAAATGGCTGGATCAGGTAATTTTTTATTTTGGATTATTTGCATATGCATCATTTATATATCCTGTCGGGATATCTCCGGCACTGCACATGCTGGGTGTTTCATTCTTTATGCTTCACAGTTTAATTATTGTCTATCCCATTATTCGATATTTCACAAACGGCTTTGTGCCGTCCTTTAGAGGCGCATTCCAGTCCGCAGTATTATTTGCTGTTTACTTAACTGGTATGCAGCTCTTGAACAACGCTATCGGCAGCAACTACTTCTATACTGAAGACAGACCGTTTATGCATGACCTAAGCGACCCGGTGTACTTCTTCTTGAATATGTTCGGAATTGCCATCGGTTTTATCGTCGTTGCATTGATTATCAGACTCATAATTAATTTGATTGAAGCAAAAAAAGAAAAACCTGAAGAAAAAGAAAAAACACTGGTATAATACCAGTGTTTTTTAATTTGAAGTTTACCAGAGCTTAAAGCCTTTGGCTCCCGGTATGTTTTCTGTAAACATCTGCGTAATCGGTACTGTATAAGCGATTAAAATAAGGAATACAGTAATAATGATTAACAGTCTCCAGTTTTCCACCCATTTCACGACAGGTGCATCCTGATCCATAAACATTGCGACAGGGAATTCTTCAGGCTCCGCAGTTTTAGGTCCGGTAATCAATTTCAGGAACATCAGTATCGCAATGATGATTGCAATAAACAGGAATGAGCCGCCGACAGCCTGCATGACCTGATAGGTAATCCATTCATTGGCAATTTCAGCTCCGCCGTACTCCGAATATGTAGAGCGTCTTGGTGCGCCGCGAAGGCCGGCCCAGTGCATTGCCAGTGACATGATTCCCATGCCGAGTGCCCAGGTGTAGGCGAGGAATAAGCCGAGTCTGTTAGCGATTTTATCAATTTTTCTCCCCGTAATATGCGGCAGCAGGAACAGCATCGCAGCAAAGTAAGTCAGTATAACCGGTGCACCGACAGTAATATGGAAGTGTCCGACAATCCATATCGTGTTATGTACCAGCTGGTTCATCTGGCCGGAGGCGTTAATAATACCGCCAAGTCCGCCCGGAATGAAAAACAGCATTCCGATAAAGACAAGTACGAAACGCGCGTCTGTCCAGGGAAGTTTCTTAAACCAGTCGAGCAATCCTGCAGCTCCTTGTTTCCGTCCGTATGTTTCAAATACAGCGAACATGCTGAAGGCAGTCATCAGTGACGGAATAATAACCATAAATGTCAGAACGACCTGCAGTCCTTTCCAGAATGCATCGATTCCCGGATCCACAAGCTGATGGTGAATTCCGACAGGAATACTGAAGAATAGGAACAGCACAAATGATAAGCGTGCAAGATTATCGGAAAATCCTTTTGTACCTAATACTTTTGGAATGATTGCATACCAGACCATGTAGGCAGGCAGCAGCCAGAAGTATACAAGCGGATGACCGAAGTACCAGAACAGCGTACGGCTCAGTGTAATGTTTATTGTTTCAACCCAGCCGAGTGACCATGGAATAAATTGGAACAGTACAGTGCTCGCGACACCGATAGTACACACAATCCACATGACATTGTTAATTGCAGTCATATAGCTTAAGAGCGGTGTCTTTTGTCCTTTGTTTTCTTTACGCCATCTGAAGTATCTCATCAGCTGGCCGGCAACTGAAATCCATGTGCCGACAATAACGAGAGTCAGACCGATGTAATGGATAACATGCGCCTGCAGCGGTGCGTAAAATGTATATAAAACAGAGGCTTCATTCATTGCGATCATTGCAGCGGACATTAAGGTTCCGACTGTCATTACAAAGAAACCAATCCAGCCGAGCATGCGCTCTTTATCGTTCAGTGCTCCTGCAGTTCTTGATAAGGCTGCAATCTGGAATCCCATTATGAAAAAGAAAGTCATTACGAGTGCAAGGATTACTCCGTGCAGTGTTAACAGCTGGTAGTAGCCAATGCCAAACGGCAGTTCAAAATGACCGGAACGGACGAGGGTCTGCAAGAGACCGGCAGTACCGCCGATTAATAAAGCAAAAGCGACCCAGAACATGTTGGCTAAGACGAGTTTTCCGTCTTTCGGATTTACTCTTGTTTTACTTGAGAAAATTTCAGAACCGGTATAGTTACTCATTATCCGTACCTCCTTTTACTACTTTCAGCGTCGACGTCATATCTGTATGGCCGACTCCGCAATATTCATTACAGACAATAAGATGTTCGCCGGGGTCGTCAAAAGTCATTTCATATGTAGAAATTAAACCCGGTTCTGCCATCATGTTAATGTTCGTGCCGACCACCTGAAAACCGTGAACAACATCAGGGCTGGTCACGTGTATTTTTACGGTAGAACCTGCAGGAATTTCGACTTCGCCCGGTTCGTACATAAAAGCACTGGCAATAAAGTACAGATCATAATCATGATCGCCTTCAGTTGCTGCTTTCAGTCCCGGTTCACTAAACCGTGCATCTTCCCGGATGTGTTCAGGATGAATTGTTTCAATTCCGCTTGCAGCCGGCGTATGTCCGCCGTGAACAGCTGAAATACCTAAAATAATTAAAAATATTGCAAGAGAAGCCGTTCCTAAAGAAATCCATATCTTTTCGTATTTATGCATATCAGTTCACCTTACATCCTTTCCATAAATAATATAAATGCCCCGAACCAGCTTAGAAGCATCAGTCCGCCAATTGCCATAACCATCATAAAAGTACCGCGCAAATCAAGCTTGTGATGATTATCTTCATCATGCTTTTCTTTTTCCACTTTTATTTTTTCCTTTTCTTCAGTCATGATTTCACCTTCTTTTCCAAACGATTTGTATAGGTAAATTGTAGATTAGATTCACTTGGAAAAAAGTGATAAATATCACACTTTGTGATAATATATAATAAAATGACGGAGGAGCGGACTATGACTAATAAAACCATCTTTTACCCTGAACAGCTCATCAGCCTGATTGAACAGAACGGCAACAGCATATCGTTTAAAAAGGGTGAGTTTATTTATCATCCGGGCGATCCGACTGCATATATTTATACTGTTCAAAAAGGACAGGTTTTTATCAGCAGAATGCAGGAAGAGGGTTCTGAACTCGCTACCAATTTTTTGAAAGAGAAGGGTATCTTCGGAGCGGTCACACTCTTTTGCGGACCGAAGGCGCATACCGCATCTGCGAAAGCTAAAACGGATGTTACGGTGTGCCGGCTGCCTCAAAAAGAATTTGAAGGACTGGTGCTGGATAATGAGAGTGTAAAGACAGAATGGATGCACTGGATGGAAATCGACCGTCAGCGTGCTATTACTAAAATCCGCGACAATGTAATGTACGGCAAGCTCGGAGCGCTGTCTTCGAATTTAATCAGGCTGTCGAATTCATTTGGGGAAAAGGTGCCGGAAGGCATCCGCATTACAACGAAGATTACAAATCAGGAATTGGGTCTGATCTCCGGGACATCGAGAGAAGTGGTTAACAGACTGCTCGGGGATTTGAAAAGAGAGGGCGTAATCTCTGTCGAACAGAAAATTATTACGATTCACGACATGGATAAATTGCGTCATTTAATCAACTGCGAGAACTGTCATATAGATGTCTGCCAAGTATTTTAAAGCGCTTTCATACTTTTTAGTTTACATCTCAAATATATGTGTTATTATAAGGTTAATAGAAATATCTGAAGAGTACGTGATGTGTTGACTTATATTTTGACCTAACACTTTTTTTATCGGGAGCTTAATTGGTTTTCCTTCAAAAAACAAGCCTATGTACGAAGTAGGACGTTTGGAGTCGGAAACAGGGCACCCACCTGCAAATAGCAGGCCAAAATAATCAACTGTAACACACGGCTTACGTTGGGTATTTCGGTAGTCACCAAGTTTACTTGGTGGCTATTTTTTATGGGGATTTTGAGGTGGTGGGTTTGGCGCGCGTCACCGTAGGTTTTCGGTGGCACGGAATATGTGAGCGCGCGCCACCGTGGAATCTCAGTGGCACAGAATGTGAGGATGCGCGCCACCGTGGAATTTCGGTGGCACAGAATATGTGGGTGCGCGCCACCGAAGTAAGTTCATTGACCGGCTAGAACGTTTACTGAGTCAATGAGGACCATTCTTTGTCACAGTAGCCCCAAAATAACTACACTCAATAAAAATACCCGCCAAATCTGGCGGGCTCACTATACATATTCTATTTCTTTCTGCCGTAATCACTGTCTTTGTTCATTTTCTTTAAGTTGTGATAGATTTCGTTCAGCGAGGCTTCGTATTTACTGATGCCGTCGTCTTTATAGTAGCGCTGATTAATTATCGTGTCGGGCAGGTACTGCTGTGCAACGACGTGATTAGGGTAGTTGTGCGGGAACTTGTATCCGACTGCGTTGCCGAGTTCTTTAGCTCCTTTGTAATGACCGTCGCGCAGATGTCTCGGCACGGCGCCGCCTCGTCCTTTACGAACATCGGATAATGCATTGTCGATACTTGAGATTGCTGTGTTCGATTTCGGTGACAGTGCAAGTTCAATGACTGCCTGCGATAATGGAATTCTCGCTTCAGGAAATCCCAGCCGTTCGGCACTGATAATTGCATCGAGTGTGCGTGATGCAATGTTTGGGTTTGCTAATGATACGTCTTCGTAGCTGATAACAAGGAGACGCCTTGCTATTGTCACTAGATCTCCGGCTTCAATCAGCCGTGCGAGATAGTGCAGGGAGGCGTCGACGTCACTGCCGCGGATTGATTTTTGCAGTCCGCTCATCACATCGTAGTGCATATCGCCGTCTTTATCGTGTAAAAATGCGGCTTTCTGCATGCAGTCGAGTGCATCCTGCAATGTTATTTTAATGACTTGATCATCGTTCTTTTCAGTGCTTAAAGCAGCGAGTTCAAGTGCGTTTAGTGCACTCCGGACGTCGCCGTGGGCTGATGTGACAAAGTGTTCAACAGCGTCGTCTGCTATTTCGATATTGTATTCGCCGAGGCCGCGTTCTGAATCATTGAGAGCACGGTGAATGGCAGTTTTTATATCTTCACTATCGAGCGGTTCCAGTTCGAAGATTTGAGTTCTCGAACGGATGGCAGGGTTAATAGCATGAAACGGATTGGATGTCGTTGCCCCGATTAAAATAATCGTGCCTTTTTCGAGATGAGGGAGCAGGAAGTCCTGTTTCGCCTTATCGAGACGGTGTATTTCATCAAGTAGCAAAATTACACTGCCGCTCATTTTACCTTCTTCTGCGACAATCTGCATATCTTTCTTCGTATCCGTCACGGCGTTCAGCGTGCGGAATTTATATTTAGTTGAACCGGCGATCGCACTGGCGATACTCGTTTTACCAATGCCGGGCGGGCCATACAGTATCATCGAAGACAGTCGTTTCGCATCGACCATTCTTCTGATAATACCGCCTTTTCCGACAAGATGCTGCTGACCGAGGACTTCATCAATCGACTCGGGCCGCATACGGTAACTTAATGGTTGTTTATTCATAGTATTTCACCTTATTTTAAAAGATATGTTATATTTGATTATAATATAAAAAGTACATGAACTAAAATTATTGAGGTGTAACAATGAAAATATCCACTAGAGGAAGATATGGTTTATATTTTATGCTGACGCTTGCAAAAGATTACGGCATTAAAAAACGCAGTGTAAAATCAGTCGCAACAGAGCGTGACATCAGTGATCTCTATTTAGAGCAGATTGTTGCGAACTTAAAGAAAGACGGTCTGGTTAAAAGTACGAGAGGTGCTTACGGCGGCTATGAGCTGAATTTTGCTCCGGATGAAATTACAGTCGGTCAGGTATTCAGCGCGGTTGAAGAAAATATTATGATTGTCGATGCTGATAATCATGAAACTAAAAATGAAAGTTTCCTGTGGAAACGCATCAGAGACGCAGTGAACGATGTGCTGGATCATACAACGCTGCACGACATCGTCGACAATGATACAGATGACTTCGACGGCTATATGTTTTATATATAATAATGCTAATAAAAATCGCACCTGACTCATATACGAGCAGGTGCGATTTTTAATTTAAAACCGTCCGGATTTAACGATAGACCATAACAGCCATGCGAACATGCCCATCGCGAATATCGCGGCGATTTCAATAATTGGAATTCTGAATATGATACTGCCTTCACCAAGTATAGACGAGCCGACAATTAAACCGACCATAATTATACTGAAGGCGAGGAGTACGATACTGAACGACAGTCTGTTAATGACTCTGTCGAGGTGTTTGGAAAATTGAGAACGGCCTTTAACATCGATTTCTATCGGCAGGTTCTGATTTTTTAACCCTTTGGAGAAAGTGTGAACATTCTCTGTCACTTCTCTTAATTCACTGGCAAGCTGCTGTACCTCATCGATTTGGAAGTTCACTATATTTTTTGGATTGTAGCGTTCCAGGAGCAGTGCTTTACCGAATGGTTCGGCAACATCCATAATACTGAAATCAGGATCCAGCTGACTGACAACACTTTCCAGTGTTAACAATGTTTTCGCCAGTATAGTAAAGTCCTGCGGCAGTTTAATTTTATACTTATTGGAAATACCGAATAAGTCATTCACTGCATCGCTGAAATTGAGTTTTGCCAGCGGCACATCGTAATACTTATCGCGCATAATTTCTGCTTCGCGGTTTAAGTCGCGCATCGATACGTCACCGGGAACAACACCCATTTTAACGATGGCTTTGACAACGCCGGAGGAATCTTTTCGCATCAGTGATATGAGCAGGGAACCAAAGTTGTTTTTCAAATCACTGGTCAGCCTGCCAATCATACCGAAGTCTAAAAAGACGAGCGTGCCGTCTTCTAAAACACTGACGTTCCCGGGGTGCGGGTCGCCGTGGAAATATCCTTCTTCAAAAATCTGCTGGAATATTGCTCTTGCCAGAGTATCTGCAAGTTCACTTCTGTTAATATTCATCTCATCAAGCTTGTCAAAGTAATTTACAGGTATGCCTTTAATGAAGTCCATCACCATAACATTTTTTGTAGAATACTCCCAGTATATTTCCGGGATTTTTATCTTGCTGTCATTTTTGTGGGTTTTCCCTATACGCTCAACATTGCGTGCTTCAATTGTATAGTCGAGCTCATTAATCAGCGCATCGGAAAATTCTTCAATCATATCGGTGACCTGATAGTTGCGTGCCCATTCAAGGTTCGATTCCGCAAGCACCGCCAGATGACGGAGTATTTCAAGATCTGTACGGACAGTTTTTTCGATGTTGGGACGCTGAACTTTCACAGCCACATCCTCACCGGTGTGCAGCATTGCACGGTGAACCTGCCCAATTGACGCTGAACCGACAGGCTCATCATCAAATATCATAAAGAGCTCATCAATCGGTGCTTCGAGTGATTCTTCAATTAATCTGCGTGCTTCAGCCGCCGGGAAGGGTGCCACATGGCTTTGAAGTTTTTCCAGCTCTTTAATTAAATCAGGCGGAAGCAGATCGGCTCTCGTTGACGCAATCTGGCCGAGTTTAATAAATGTCGTACCCATTTCCTCGATAAAGATGCGAATTCTTTCCGCATACGTCTTCTCGAGAATCTCATTATTCTGCTGGCGCATTAAAATACGCTTAGGCAGTGAAATCACACGGTCCAGGCCGATTTCTTCTATAAGGAAGCCGAGTCCGCTTTTAGAAAATTGCATCGCAATTTCGCGGTATCGGTTAATATAATTTACCCGTGTCTGAAGACTCATAAGCCGGTCACTCCTAAAATTTAAATACTACTCTCTATTATAGATGTGCACGTATTTTAGTTAAAGGATAATCCCTTAGAAAAATTCCTTAAATAATGCTCTGATTGAAGGTTTGTGGTGTTCAGTTTTAATAGCGAACATCATGCTGTACTCTGTAGAGCCCTGATTCATCATGCGAATGTTTACTTTTTCTGCTGCAAGAGCAGCCGTTACACGGCTGACAATACCAATTTGGCGGGCCATACCGAGTCCGACGATAAAGAGCAGACTCAAATCTTCTTCAACTTCAATCCACTCAGGTTCAAGCTGCAGATTAATTTCCTCGATGATTTTATCGAGTGAGTTATTATTTTCAAACTGATTCGAGCGCATGATAATAGAAATATCATCGATACCTGAAGGCATATGCTCATAGGAAATCTGATAGTCTTCAAGAATCTGCAGAATACGGCGTGTAAAACCAATTTCTTTATTCAGTAAATATTTGTGCAGCGAAATTGAAGTAAACCCTTCATCACAGCTGAAACCGATAACCGGAATATCAGGATCAAGCGCGCGTTCAGGAACAATTTTTGTGCCTTCGATATGGGGTTCGTTCGTATTGCGGATCATTACCGGAATTCTTTCCTGATACAGGGGCTCAAGCGCCTCGTCGTGGAAAATACCGAAGCCCGCATATGCCAGTTCACGCATTTCACGGTAAGTAATCTCTTCGATTTTATACGGATTATCGATAATACCCGGGTGAGCTGCGTAGATGTGTGACTCATCTGTATAGTTCTCGTAAATATCCGCGCGGATGCCGCGTGCAATAATTGCACCTGTAATATCAGAACCGCCGCGTGCAAAAGTCACGATATTGCCGTTGTCTGCGATGCCGTAAAAACCTGGAATCACCAGAACGTCTTCGGGATAGTCTTTTAGTTTATTAATCTCATCATATGAAGATGGAATTAAACGGGCATTTGCCGGTGTATTTGTTACTTTAATGCCAGCTTCTTCAGGCGATACATACTTCGCACTGATGCCGAGAAAATTGAAGTACGTGCTGATCAGACGGGCATTAAAATCTTCACCGCGCGATTTCAGCGCATCGAGCAGTGCTGCGTTATCTTCAATTGTGTTTAAGTAATCCGTTAAAATACGCTCGAAGTCATCGAGCAGTGAAGAATCAATTGATAATTCTTCAAGGATTGATTTGTAGCGTTTTAATATTTCTTCTAAAGCGTCATCTGTATCAATACCTGCGATTTTATTTGTGTACAGTGCAATGAGCATGTCGGTAACTTTAACATCATCATCGTGACGTTTACCGGGTGCGCTGACAACAATTGTTTTAATATCTTTATCGTTTTGAACTATGGATGCGACTTTCTTTATTTGACTTGCATTAGATAGGGAACTTCCACCAAATTTAGCTACTTTCATAATTAACACCTTTTTTTATTAGTTTAGCTGATTATATTACATGAAAAGATTAGAAAAGTGTAGAGTTTTCTGAATAATCACTTGAGTTTTTTTACGAACCGCTCTAATATGAGTATTTATACTAATTAATATTGGAGGTCACTATGGATAAGAAAATTGCTTTACTCGGCATGGGCACCGTGGGCAGCGGTGTCGTTAATTTAATACGAGAAAACGAAGATTTGATACATTCATCGACAGGGGTGAGCTTTAAAATTACCCATGTTCTAGTTACGGATACGACGAAAACCAGAACTGCTGATGTATCAGGGATTCGGGTGACCGATGATATTACCGAAATTGAAAATGCAGATATTGATCTTGCTGTCGAAGTAATGGGCGGTATTGACAGCACGAAAGATATTATTAATAAATTTTTAGAAAAAGGAATACCGGTAGTAACTGCTAACAAAGATATGCTCGCTGTGCATATAGATGAGCTTGAGAAGTCGGCGGCGCAAAATAATACAGCTTTATACTATGAAGCGGCAGTAGCGGGCGGTATTCCGATTATTCATACGATGCAGCACAGTTTAAATGCCAATAAGATTTCAAAAGTTATGGGTATTTTAAACGGTACGACAAACTATATTTTATCGAAGATGGCATTTGACGGCTGGAACTACGATGATGCATTGAAAGATGCTCAGGCAATCGGCTACGCTGAAGCGGATCCAACGGCTGACGTTGAAGGTATCGATGCAGCACGCAAAACGCTGCTCCTTGCACGTCTTGCGTTCGATAAAAAATTCACGCTGGACCAGGTGAATTTAAACGGTATTTCCACTGTCGATATAAAGGATATAGAGCTTGCGAAAAGTGCGGGTTTAACATTAAAGCTGCTCGGTGTGGCGGAAGATCTCGATGGCACATACAACCTTGCAGTCGAACCGATTTTTGTTGAAACAACGCATCAGCTGGCAAATGTACACTATGAAAAGAATGCGGTCTTCGTGAACGGCAACATGATCGGCGAAGCAATGTTCTACGGCCCCGGTGCCGGGAGCTATGAGACTGCTTCAGCTGTCGTAAGTGACATGATTAACAGCGCTGTGATTCAAACGACAGCGAAAAATGTACCTGAAGAATACGGTGTGCTTTCTGAGGAACTTCCGGACAGCGGGTATTATTTAAGATTTAACGAATCTTTACCTGATGTTCAAGCATTCTTATCATCGCTTGATGTGCAGTTTGATATTATTGATACACAGGAAGTCACATTCAGAACAGTTAAAATAAGCGGGACAGTATTGCAACAAATTAAAGATGCATTTGCGGTTGAAGCAGTGTATAAAATAAATGGAGCTGAATAGTTATGACGTGGCAAGGTGTCTTAAAAGAATATAAAGAATATTTACCAGTAACAGAAAATACACCGGAACTGACTTTGTATGAAGGAAATACTCCATTAATTAAACTTGAAAAGATTTCTAAAGCGCTCGGTATTGAGCTGCATGCCAAGTTCGAAGGCTTAAATCCGACAGGTTCATTTAAAGACCGCGGCATGGTGCTGGCAGTCGCCAAAGCGAAGGAGAACGGGGCGCATACAGTGATTTGTGCATCGACTGGTAATACTTCAGCAGCGGCTTCTGCCTATGCTGCACGGGCAGGATTAAACTCAATTGTAGTGCTGCCTGAAGGGAAAGTGGCACTCGGTAAAGTAACACAGGCGATGATGTCTGGAGCTAAAACAGTAACGATTGAAGGAAACTTTGATGATGCACTTAGAATTGTGCGCAAAATTTCTGAAGAAAACGAAGGAATCGAACTCGTTAACTCATTGAACCCCTACCGTATCGAATGTCAGAAAACTGCTTCATTTGAAGTCGTCGATGCTTTAGGCAAAGCGCCGGACTACTTATGTATTCCTGTCGGCAATGCTGCAAATATTGCGGCTTACTGGAAAGGGTTTAAAGAATATAATGAGAAAAAAGGTTCATCGCTGCCGAAAATGTACGGCTTTGAAGCGGAAGGCTCAGCAGCAATCGTTAAAGATAAAATTATCGAAAAACCTGAAACTGTCGGGACTGCAATCCGTATCGGCAATCCTGCCAGCTGGGACAAAGCAGCAGCGGCACGCGATGAATCAGGGGGTAAAATTGATTCTGTGACTGATGATGAGATCCTCTCGGCATATAAACTGGTCGCATCAACGGAAGGTGTCTTCTGTGAACCGGGTTCAGCTGCTTCACTTGCCGGAGTTATTAAAGCAGTTGAAAACGGCAGTATTAAAAAAGGCTCGACAGTCGTTACTGTATTAACAGGCAATGGTTTGAAAGATCCCGACACGGCGATGGAAGTTGCACTGGATCAGCCGAAGAAATTACCGCTCGATGAAGAAATTATCGTTGAATATATCGAAAGTTTAGAACAGTAAGATGGCTGATTTATCATTAAAAATACCGGCATCGAGTGCAAACCTCGGTCTCGGATTTGACTCAATCGGCGTCGCTGTTAATAAATTTCTGTATATCGAAGCAAATATTTCAGACGAATTTAAAGTATCATTTAAAGACTTCGCATTATCAGTGCTGCCGTCGGACGAGACGAATTTAGTCTTTACGACTGCACGAGATATTGCAAAAAAATACGGCAAGGAACTGCCGGCGCTGCATATTGAAATGCAGAGTGAAATTCCTTTATCACACGGCCTTGGATCATCATCCAGTGCCATCGTTGCAGGAATTGAAATTGCCGACCATTTTTTAGAACTTAACTTATCCGATTACGATAAAGTGCTTCTCGGCTGTGAAATCGAAGGCCATCCGGATAACATCGGCCCGTGTATTACAGGCGGGGCATTCGTCGGCTATTACCAGCAGGGCGAGTTGTTTTACTATCATCTAAATCTGGATAATCTCGGCTTAATTGTCAGCGTCCCTGAATATGAAATTAATACAGAAGACGCGAGAGATGTGCTGCCGAATGCTTATACGAGAAATGAAGCAGTCGCGCAAAATGCACTTGCGAACGTGATGATTCTGGCACTGCATAATAAAGATTACAAACTGATGGGCGAGCTGATGATGAAAGACAGCTTCCATGAGCCGTACCGTCAGCCGTTAATTAAAGAATTCGATGACATTAAAGCTGCGGCGCTCGGTTCAGGCGCACTCGCTACAGTGATCAGCGGGGCAGGACCGACAGTACTGACACTGGCTGAGGAAGATACGCTTAATACAGTACTTAAAAATCTGCAGTCTGTCGAAGACGTTCACCATGAAATTGTAAGCGTGTATACGAAGTCGGGCGTTTAAGAAACAGTTAAAAGGGAAAACTGGTAAGAGTTAACTTTATTATAAAAAGGACTGATACCATGGCTTGGAATATGCAGGACTATCCCGATTCACTGAAGAACTTTGATGCTCTACAGCGCAAAAAGATTATCGATATTGCGAATGCTCTTCTGGACAGCGGCTACAGTGAAGACCGCGCAATTCCGATTGCAACGTCTGAAGGTAAAGACTGGTACGAAAACGCATCTGACAAAGAACTGAAAGAATTTGACGAAGAACCCAATCCGTCGAAAAACGATACACACGATACCGACAGTTCCAATCCGGATCTGCTGGATGAAGACGTTGTCGTCTCGTATGACAGCGAAGCTGGTGAATGGACAGTGAAATCCGTTAAAGCAGAGCGCGCAGCCGGCACTTATAAATAT
The DNA here is from genome assembly GCA_003513765.1 of Jeotgalicoccus sp. Taxonomy (GTDB): domain Bacteria; phylum Bacillota; class Bacilli; order Staphylococcales; family Salinicoccaceae; genus Jeotgalicoccus. Next base: position 400,484 of record DONT01000001.1, on the reverse strand, counting down.
AAGACCGAAGCTGTGGAGCGCGCTCGTGAGATTGCAGAGAATAAAGATTCTAACGTCGTGACGTATACAAAAGACGGTAAAAAAGAATAGCTTCAATTGTAAGGGCTGATAATCAGCCCTTTTTATTTTGTTTGATATGGGGTGTCGTACTTTAAGAGGTGCTGGAATACGACGGTGAACCGGTGTAGTACTTTAAGAGTTGCTGGAATACGACGGTGAACCGGTGTAGTACTTTAAGAGTTGCTGGAGTACGACGACGAACCGGTGTTGTACTTTAAGAGGTGCTGGGGTACGACGGCGAACCGGTGTAGTACTCCAAACAAAACCACCAACAAAAAAACAGCAGAACCGTCTTCAAAAGGACGACTCTGCTGTCAAATTTAAACCTTATTCAATTTCCGCGTTATATTCCTTAACGGCTTCTTCGAATATATCATATGATTTCAATAACTGATTGACATCATAAATATATGCTGCTGCGATAATTTCATCAACGTCGAATTCTTCCTGGAAATCTTTCAGCTGCTGAACTGCGTCTTCTTTTGTTCCGAAAAACTGCAGCGGGAATTGAGTGTTAATGGCGTGTTCTTCCCGCGGTGACCAGATGCCGTCCATTGAATCAACAGGCGGCTGCAGCAGCTTACGTGAACTTCTGAACATGCCGAGTATGTTCTGGTAATGTGTCGTTGCCAGATACTCAGCCTGACGTTTCGTATCCGCTAAAATCACATTATTAGAAACCATTTTATACGGCTCAGACAGCTGTTTGCTCGGCTTAAAGTTGCTTTCATAAATTCTGAATGCATCTTTCATCTGTGCCGGTGCAAAGTGTGCTGCGAATGCATACGGCAGGCCAAGGCTTGCTGCAATATGTGCAGAGTCCGTCGACGAACCGAGCACGTAAATCGGAATATTTGTGTTGTTTCCCGGATAGGCAACAAGTGATGTGCCTGTATCCGATAAATATCTCTGCAGCTCTTCAATTTCATCTTTAAATGAAAACACACCGTCGTGGTTGTTGCGGCGGATTGCATTTACTGTCAGCATATCCGTTCCCGGTGCCCGGCCAAGTCCGAGATCCAGACGGTCGCCGAATATGGCGTGCAGTGTGCCGAATTCCTCAGCTACGATATATGGTGAATGGTTTGGCAGCATCACACCGCCGCTCCCGACGCGCAGGTGTTCAGTGTGCTGAAGAATATGCTGAATCAGCTGGCGCGTTGCACTTGATGCGATGGATACCATATTGTGGTGTTCAGATATCCAGTAGCGCTGATAGCTCGAGCCGTCTACATGTTTTGCGAGCTTTATCATATCTTCAAATGCACCTGTCGCATTTGAGCCTTCCCGGACAGGGACTAAATTAAGCACTGAAATATTTATTTTCTTTGTCATCTTGAAACCTCCAGATAAATTATCTATCATATAATATTCTCTTATAGTCAAACAGAAAAGTATAAATATCTGCCTGAACGTGGTAAAATCTATAAGAATTAAATGTAGATGATGGGTAGGGATAACATGTCAATTTATGTGGATTATGCAGCCACAACTCCTATAGATAAAGAAATTTTAAAAAGTATGCTCGATAACGCGAGTAAATTCGGCAATCCGTCAAGCATTCACCGTATCGGCAAAGAGGCTAAGGCATTTTACGAAACGTCGCGTAAAAATGTTGCCGCAGAGCTCGGAGCCAAGCCAGACGAGATAGTGTTCACAGGCAGTGCCACTGAAGCGAATAATATGGTCATCCGCGGTATTACAGGCTACTATGATAAACCGCACATTATTACAACAGCAGTTGAACATGCTTCTGTAAAAGAAACATACGCTGACTTGGAAAAGCTTGCTGATGTGACTTATTTAGACGTCAATGAAAACGGACAGATTAATGTCGAAGAACTGAAGGATGCACTGAGGGAACAAACAAAACTTGTGTCGATTATTATGGTAAATAATGAAACGGGCACAATCCAGCCAATGACAGAAATCAGTGAAGCACTAAAAGACAGCAATGCACTGCTGCACATTGACGCAGTCCAGGCATTTAAGCAGCTGCCGGTAAATGTAGCCAATCTGAACTGCGATTTTCTTACATTGAGCGGGCATAAGCTCCATGCACCAAAAGGCATCGGTGTTCTGTTTGTAAAACGCAATACCCATCTGAACAGAATAATCACTGGCGGTGCCCAGGAGCGTGAACGGCGTGCAGGTACGGAAAACACTTTGTATGCACACGCGATGAGTACGGCGATGCAAAAAGCCGGTAACAGCCGTGAAGAAAACACCGCTGCACTCAAAGTATTAAAAGAAACATTGCTTACAGAGCTTAAACAACAGGATGTACCGTTTAAAATTAACGGCAGCTTAGAGACACAGACGAACCATATCGTTAATTTATATTTTCCCTGGAGCACATCCGAGTATCTGTTAACAGCGATGGATATGGCAGGAATTTATGCTTCCGGCGGTTCGGCGTGCAACGCCGGCACAGTACAGCCGTCTCATGTTATTGAAGCAATGTACGATGAAGACCGTGCGAGAAGTTCAATACGCTTCAGTTTCGGTGAACAATTGGCTGAGGAAGACATGAAATATATAGCAGCAAAACTAAAAGATATTTATACGGGTCTCGACTCGAATGGATTTATATAATTTTAAAGGATAAGAAAGGAAGTATTGTAATGACGAATAAAGACACGACTGTTGTTGTTGGAATGAGCGGAGGCGTCGATTCTTCAGTGACGGCTAAATTACTGCTCGAGCAGGGCTACAACGTCGTCGGTATATTTATGAAAAACTGGGATGACACGGATGAATTTGGAGTATGTACAGCGACGGATGATTACGAAGATGTGAGACTCGTTGCAGAAGAAATTGGTATTCCGTATTATTCTGTAAACTTTGAAAAAGAATATCACGACCGGGTATTCCAGTATTTTCTTGATGAATACAAAAAAGGACGCACACCGAATCCCGATGTAATGTGCAACAAAGAAATTAAATTTAAAGCATTTTTAGACCACGCAATGAAACTGGGAGCAGACTATGTCGCAACGGGTCACTATGCGCGTGTGACACATGACGAAAATGGCGTACAGATGCTGCGCGGCGTGGACAACAACAAGGATCAGACATATTTCTTAAATCAGCTGACAACAGAACAGCTGTCTAAAGTATTGTTCCCGCTTGGTCACTTGGAGAAGCCTGAAGTCCGTAAACTGGCACATAAATATGATCTTGCAACTAAAGATAAAAAAGACTCAACCGGCATTTGCTTTATCGGTGAAAGAGACTTTAAAGAGTTCTTAAGCAGCTACCTGCCTGCAAATCCAGGACGTATGATTAACATGGAGACCGGCGAAGACAAAGGCAAACATGACGGTTTAATGTACTATACAATCGGCCAGCGTCAGGGGCTTGGTATCGGCGGAGACGGCGGTCCGTACTTCGTAGCCGGCAAGAACCTGGAAACAAATGAATTGTACGTTGTACAGGGAGATCACCACGAAGCACTGCTGTCAACCAGTCTGACAGCAAGTGAAGTGAACTTTATCAACCCTGTTGCCGACTCGTTCGAATGTACTGCTAAATTCAGATACCGTCAAAAAGATGTGCCTGTATCTGTTAAAGTGCTTGGAGACGATCTGATTGAAGTATCTTATGACAGTGCAAGCGCGGTAACTCCGGGTCAGGCTGTTGTGTTATACGATGGTGAGACAGTTATCGGAGGCGCAACAATCGATAAAGTATTCCGTAATGAAGAAGCTCTGGAGTACCTGGCGTAATGTTTGATTATCAGAAGTATATTGAAGCAGGGGACCATGAAAAAGCACTGGAAATTATTTTTAAAACGATTGAGGAAAATCCGAAAGATGAAACGCATTATATAAATGGTGCGGTGGTACTGAGTCAGATCGGTAAAATTGAGGAAGCGGAACGCTTTCTCCAGCAGGCGCTTGTACTGAAACGGGAGAGTTTCAGTGCAGGTTATACGCTTGCCAATCTGTACTTTAACGCCGAACGCTATAAAGAAGCACTGACACTTTATTTAAATGTCTATGATAAACATTATGAAGACGGCGATTTAAACTTTATGATTGCACGTTCATACGTCAATACCGGTGATATTGCGATGAGTATTCCATTTTTTGATACTGCTCATAAAAACGAACCGGAAGATACAGATATCAGTTTCGAATACGGCTTAACACTGTGTCAGCTTGAACAGTATGAACCGGCACAGAAGCTGTTAACATTCGTCGCAGAAAAAATAGATCACGCAGATGCCGAATATAATCTCGGTCTCGCAACGTATATGAAAGATGACGACATCATAGCGGCGAAGAGGCACTTTAAGCGCGCAATTGATATTCAGGCTGACCATCACCTGGCACATCATGCACTGAAAAAATTTGAAGAGCTGGAGTAGATCAATATGACACCGGATGCACAAACATCTATATATGATGAACTTTATATTATCGGTGATGTGGACCGTGTAATCTTTATGAGTGAAGATACGCGGTTTCACGTGCTGCGTGTCAACGTGACGAAAACGAACACTCAATTTAAAGAGGATGCGATTGTCACCGGTCATTTTCACAATATCGAGGAAACTGAAAGCTATAAATTCACAGGCAAAGTAACGATGCATGCACGCTTTGGCGAGCAGTTCAGTGCAAGTGAATTTAAAAAAGAAATACCAAATACCAGCCACGGGCTAGTCCAGTATTTCTCAAGCGATAAATTCCCCGGTATCGGGACAAAGACCGCAGAAAAAATAGTCGAAGCACTCGGGCTGGATGCACTAAGTAAGATTGCTAAAGACGACAATGCGCTTAATGAAGTAAGAGGATTAACAAAGACAAAAAAACTTCAGATCACAGAAACAGTCCGCAGTTCAAATGTAGCTGATGAAGCTTATTTAATTATGATTAAATTAAACATTGAGCCGTCAAAACGCTCAAAGATTATCGATACATATAAAGAAGACACACTGAACGTGCTGCAGAATCATCCGTATCAGCTCGTCAGTGATATTTTCGGTATCGGTTTTAAAAAGGCCGATCAAATTGCCATGAATGCAGGTATTGCGCCAAGCGACCCGGAGCGTCTCGTCGCCGGAGTGATGTATACACTGAGCGATGAAATCACGAGCATCGGACACACGTATATTATGCATGATGAATTAGAGGAGAAAACACTGGAGCGTCTGAATACCGCTGATATTTATTTCAGAAGTGACGACGTAGCAGTTGCTGTAGAGCAGCTTGCACTGAACAAAAAGCTGATTATTACCGAAGACCGGATTACGCTTCCGAATATTTATTATTCAGAGCATAAAGCAGCTGAGAAGCTCAGTCATACTCTTCGTGATAATCATGATGAAATTGATATGGATAATGCTAAAGGCGTAGTGAAAAGGATTGAAAAGACACTTTCTATTGATTATAACGATAATCAGCGGGATGCGATTTTAAACGCCTTAACTGAAAAAGTATCAATTATTACAGGTGGGCCAGGAACCGGGAAAACGACGATAGTTAAAGGGATTATTACTTTATATCAGGAAATTTTTGAATATGAAGACTACGATTCTTACGAAACGAAAAATTACCCGATTAAGCTTGTGGCGCCAACCGGCAGAGCATCGAAGCGGATGGCCGATACTTCAGGTATTGAAGCGAGCACGATTCACAGATTAATCGGCTGGGGCCAGGATACGGCTGTCGACGATATAATCGATAATGAAATTGAAGCTGAGCTGATCATCGTCGATGAAATGTCGATGGTGGATACGTGGCTTTTTTATCAGTTTATGCAAAATGTTATGCCGCACACAAAACTTGTGTTTGTCGGTGACAGCGCACAACTGCCGTCAGTCGGCCCGGGAACCGTGTTTAAAGACTTAATCGGTTCAGGCGCAATCAAAACAACGATTCTAGATACAGTCTACCGGCAGGGTGAAGGGTCATCGATTGTTAAACTGGCTTACGATATCGACAAAGGCGTACCGATGAATATCAGCGATAAATTTAAAGACAGACTGTTTATTCCCGCAGGTACGAATCAGATTGCAGAGGTCGTTGATACAGTAGTGTCAAAAGCCGTTAAAAAAGGGTATGATATGCGTGATATACAAGTACTGGCGCCAATTTACAGAGGCCCGGCAGGAATTAACACATTAAATCAGCTGCTGCAGCGTATTTTAAATCCTGAAGCAGAAGACAAAAGTGAACTAGAATTTGGAGATAAAATTTACAGAACAGGTGACAAGGTTATTCAGCTGATTAACCGGACAGAAGATAATATTTTTAACGGTGATTCTGGAATTATCGACGGTATTTATTTTAAAGATAAAGATGACGTGGATAAAGATACACTTGTCGTTGACTATGACAATACTAAAATTGCATATGAACGCAGTGATTTAACGGAACTGTCGCACGCTTACTGTACAAGTATCCATAAAGCGCAGGGGAGTGAGTATCCGATAGTGATTATGCCTATCGTGTCGAGCTACTACCATATGCTGATGAAGAATATTATATATACGGGCATTACACGGGCAAAAGAATCGTTAATTTTGTGCGGCGATGCTAATGCATTTTACGGTGCAATTAAACGTGAAGGTATTCCAAGGAATACGATGCTGCAGCAGTTCCTGCAGAAATACTGCAAAGTATATGAACAAGAGCCGTCAGAACTACCCGAGTATTTAACCGAAGAGATGGTTGAAAACCTGACAGTCGATCCTATGATCGGTATGGAAAGTGTCACACCTTATGAATTTGTTTGACACTAATTGATTAAAAAATTATAATTGTAATTAATAAAAGCTGAAATTTTGAATTTACGGGAATTAATTTTAGAGACATTGCGGCTGGTGAAAGCAATGATAATCCGTATATGTGCTGTTTTTCAGTCAGTTTAAAACAAGCTAAAGTGATGACTTAGTCATAATTTGGGTGGTACCGCGGTAACAATCGTCCCTTTTCTTAAGGGGCGGTTTTTTTGTATTATTTTATAAAATTACAGGAGTGATAACGATGAAAAAATTAACAGGCAATGAAGTACGTCAAATGTTTTTAGATTATTTTAAAGCACACGACCATATGGTTGAACCAAGTGCTCCGCTCGTTCCAATCGATGATGATTCACTTCTTTGGATTAACTCGGGTGTTGCTACACTGAAGAAATATTTTGACGGGCGAGTAGTGCCGAAGAATCCGCGCATCGTAAATGCGCAAAAAGCAATCCGGACAAACGATATTGAAAATGTAGGTTTCACAGCACGCCACCATACGTTCTTTGAAATGCTCGGAAACTTTTCTATCGGCGACTACTTTAAAGAAGAGGCAATCGTCCGTGCCTGGGAGTTCCTGACACATGATGACTGGATTGGATTTGATCCGGATTTACTTTACGTGACAGTACACCCTGAAGATAGTGATGCATTAAATATTTGGAAGAATGTTATCGGTCTGGATGAATCACGTATTATCCGCATCGAAGGCAACTTCTGGGATATCGGCGAAGGACCATGCGGACCGAATAGTGAAATATTCTACGACCGCGGTGCGCACTACGATACGGTAACACCGCTCGCGGAAATGTATCCCGGAGGGGAAAATGAACGTTATCTCGAAATCTGGAACCTGGTATTCAGTGAATTTAACCATAATAAAGACGGCAGCTATACACCATTACCGAAACAAAACATTGATACAGGCATGGGGCTTGAGCGCATAGTCAGTGTCATTCAGGATGCTAAAACAAACTTTGATACAGATTTATTTGTTCCAATTATTAAAGAAGTAGAAAAAGTCAGCGGACAGAAGTACGGTCAAGCTGATGAACTGGACACTGCCTTTAAAGTGATTGCCGACCATATCCGAACTGTGACATTCGCAGTTGCCGACGGTGCACTGCCGTCAAACGAAGGACGCGGCTATGTACTGCGCAGATTAATCCGCCGTGCAGTAAGATTCAGTAAAGATCTTAAAATTGAAAAAGCATTTATGTACAATCTTGTAGATGTTGTCGGTGATGTTATGGGCGGATTTTATCCGAACGTGAAAGAAAAAGCATCATTCATTAAAGAGGTTGTAAAAGGTGAAGAAGTACGTTTTCTTGCAACGCTTGATGACGGCATTAAAATTTACCAGAGTCTTCGTGACCGTGCACAGGAAGGCGATAAAGTGATTGCCGGTAAAGATGCTTTCAAACTCTATGACACTTACGGTTTCCCATTTGAACTGACAGTTGAATATGCAGCGCTTGACGGACTGACTGTCGATGAAGCGGCTTTCAATGAAGAAATGACCGCTCAGAAACAGCGCGCAAGACAGGCTCGTAAAGCGGGAGAGTCAATGCAGGTACAGTCTGAAACATTCCGGGGAATTACAGAACCGAGCATATTTACAGGTTACGACAATAAAACAGAAGAAAGCACTCTGCTGTATATCGTGTCTAATGATAAAATCATCACTGACTATGCAGGTGAAGAATCAGTTGAAGTAATCTTCGCTGAAACACCTTTCTACGCTGAAAGCGGCGGCCAGATTGCTGATACGGGTACAATCTCAAATGCACATGGTAAAGCTGAAGTGGATTATGTTTATAAGGCGCCTAATGGACAAAATGTTCACGTTATCCGTGTTGTGGAAGGTACTTTAACAGCAAAAGAAACGTATAAACTTGAAGTGAATAGCGAGAAACGCAATTTCGTCATGAAAAATCACACGGCAACTCACTTAATGCACCAGGCATTAAAAGATGTCATCGGTGAACATGCGAATCAGGCAGGATCACTTGTTGAGGCAGAGCGCCTTCGTTTTGACTTCTCGCACCTCGAGTCGTTAAACAAAGAACAGCTTACAGAGATAGAAAATATCGTTAATGAAAAAATATACGCAGGACTAAATGTTTCAATAGAAGAAATGCCAATCGCACAAGCAAAAGAAAAAGGTGCTATGGCGTTGTTCGGTGAGAAGTACGGTGACGTGGTACGCGTCGTTGATATCGATCAGTACTCAGTTGAGCTGTGCGGCGGTATTCACGTTAGAAACACTGCTGATATCGGCGTTTTCAAAATTGTTTCGGAAAGCGGAATCGGTGCTGGCATTAGACGTATTGAGGCTGTAACGAGCAAATATGCAATTGGAATTTACAAAGAGCATGAAACCACTGTAGAAAATATTGCGGGTACAGTTAAATCGAAAGTCAGCAATGTTGAACATAAGCTTGCACAGCTGCTGGCTGAGAAGAAAGAACTGCAGGATGCTCACGATAAACTGAAAGCTGAACTTCAGCAGTCAAAACTGAATGATCTAAGCGATGCAACAGTAGAAGTAAACGGTGTATCTGTCATTAGAAAAGAAGTGGAAGCTAAAGATGCGAAAGATCTCCGCGATCAGATGGACTTAATCAAATCGCAGAATCAGGATGCAATTGTAGCGCTTGCTGCAGTAACAGGCGATAAAGTATCACTGGTCGTAACTGTGCCGAAAGAATTAACAGCCAAAGTCCGTGCAGGCGATATTATGAAAGGCATGGCAAATATTGCCGGAGGTAAAGGCGGCGGCAGACCGGATATGGCCCAGGGCGGCGGAACAAATATCGAGAGTATAACAGCAGCATTACAGTTTGTTGACGAGTACGTTAAAGATTTTCTTTAGCACAGTTAAGATGATATAATTAATAATAAATACAGAAGTAGGAATAGGAGTGCTTTTTGTGGACCAGTTCGATAAAACAATGAAGTTCAGTGTTGATGAACGTAAGGAAGAAAACGTAAAAGCAGTACTCACTAACGTTTATAACACATTGGAAGAACGCGGCTATAATCCTATTAATCAAATCGTCGGTTACCTTCAAAGCGGAGATCCAGCCTATATTCCGCGTCATAATGAAGCCCGCAATCAGATTCGCCACGTTGAACGCGATGAAATAATGGAAGTACTGGTTAAAAACTACGTTACCAAAGAGATAAATGGTTAGAATTCTAGGGCTTGATGTAGGCACAAAAACAATCGGTGTAGCTTTAAGCGATGCACTGGGATGGACAGCTCAAGGACTTACAACGCTTAAAATCAACACACATGCCGGGGATTACGGCATAGATCAGGTAGTCGAGATTGCAAAGACTAACGAAGTCGATACAATTGTGGTCGGACTCCCGAAAAATATGAACAATTCAATCGGCGAAAGCGGAGAACGATCACAGTATTTTGTCAAATTACTTGCGCTTGAACTCACAGATGTTAAAATTACTCTGTGGGACGAGCGGCTGAGCACAGTTGCAGCTGAACGATCCCTGCTGGAAGCAGATTTATCACGCAAGAAAAGAAAAGCGGTTATCGACAAGATGGCAGCAGTATTTATATTACAAGGGTACTTAGATAACCCGCACAAAGGAGCATAACTATGAGCGAAGAAAACACTGAATTTAACAAAGAAGAAGAACTGCTTACACTTTATGATGAGGACGGTTCAGAAGTACTTTACCGCAAAATGCTGGAATTTTATCACCCGGATTTCGATAAGAACTACGTTATTTTAGCTGAAGAAGGTAATTTCAGTGATGACGAAGAAGATATAGAACTCATTCCGATGATTAATGTACCTGACGAAGATGGAGACGGCGGTAAATTCCTGCCTGTTGAAACTGACGACGAATGGAACATGATCGAAGAAGTAGTCAACACTCAGATGGATGATGACTACGACGAGTAAAATTATTTAAGCTTCCAATAACTTATTGGAAGCTATTTTTTCAGATAGGAGAACAATATGAGCAAATACGACGATGTTAAATTTTCTAAAAATGTTTCATCGTACCTGACTCTGTTCATCGTTCTGGCCCTGCTTATTGTTATTATTATCGGTATTATATCCGCCTTTTTATACATACGCGGCGGATTGCAGCCAGTGGATGAAGATTCGACAGAAACAATCGAGCTGTCAATCGATCAGGGATACTCTGCCGGAGATATCGGAGATATTCTTGAGGAACAGGGCATCGTTAAAAATGGTACGATGTTTGAATTATACTTGCGTTTAAACAGTATTTCGAGTTATCAGGCGGGGACTTACCAAATGTCGCCTGCAATGGACTTCGAACAGATTGCAAGAACACTTGAATCCGGTACAATATATCAGGAAGTACTGCACCGTGTAACAGTGCCGGAAGGCTATACTTTGCAGGAAATATCTGCACAGCTTGAAAGCAACCTGCCTGTATCGGGAGATGATTTTATGGCCCTGATGGAGGACGAAGAATTCATTCAGGAGCTGATAGGGGAATATCCTGATATGCTGACGGATGAAATTTTAGCTGAGGATATTAAATATCCGCTTGAAGGTTATTTATATCCTGCAACGTATGATATTACGACTGAAGAACCTGATTTAAAACAGCTGGTTAGAAATATGCTTGATGCAACACAGCAGAACAGCTACAGTCTGTACACATCAATTCCGGAATACACTATTGATTACGAAGGCGAGCCGGTAGATCTGACATTCCATGAGTTCCTGACATTCTCGTCTCTTATTGAAGAAGAAGCAACATCACTTGCTGACAGATCACGCATTGCGAGTGTATTTTTAAACCGTATGTCTGTGAATCCTGCAATGCCGCTGCAGACTGACCCGACAGTGCTTTATGCTCTCGGTGAACATCAGGAAGTCGTATTGTATGAAGATCTGGAAGTGGAAGATCCTTATAACACTTACTTAAATACAGGATTAACACCGGGGCCAATTGCATCACCTGGTCAGGAATCACTGCAAAGTACAATGAATCCCTCGGACACTAACTATTTCTATTTCCTTGCAGACAGTGAAGGTACGAACCACTTTGCAGAAACGTATGATGAACATCTTGCAAACAGAGAACAATATATAGATAACCAGTAATCGGCTCTTTTCAAAAAGCGCTAAATATGGTACTATCTTTTGTAATGGACGAACAACTGATAACTTTTGTTATCAGTTGTATTTTTTGTATATGGTGATTAGATGGAACTTATAAACTATGTAAGAGATTTAAATACGCACGAAGAATTGTTCCCTGCTATTCACAGTTACGCTATTGATAACCGCGTACCAATAATAGACAGCGATGCACTGAATGTTGTAAAACAGTACATCGCAATTAAAGGCGTCAAAAATATTCTTGAAATCGGTACCGCAATAGGGTACAGCGCTCTGCATTTTGCAAGTGCGGCTGAAGGTGTTCATGTCACGACGATTGAAAAAGATGAAGTGAGTCATGATATTGCCAATCAGAATATCAAAGCATGTAAGTACAGTAATAATATTAAAACAATTTTAGCGGATGCTAAAGAAGCTGAACTCGGCAATGTCCAGTTTGATTTTCTTTTTATCGATGCTTCAAAAGGAAATAATCAGTTGTTTTTTGATAAATATAAAGAATATTTAACTGAGAATGCTTTAATTATCGTCGATAATATATTTGTCCGCGGACTTATTGCGAATGACAATGTTGAAAATAAAAATAAGCGTAAACTGCGCGACAAAGTCAGAGCATTTAATCAGTCAATGAAAGACAGCGAGTATACGACTTCATTTTTAAATGTTGGCGACGGCTTGCTCGTAATTTACTAAGGGTGTGTAACAGAATGGAAAAACCGACAATTATCGGTATAGCCGGAGGTTCCGGTTCAGGGAAGACGTCAGTGACAAGAAAGATTATGGAATCATTGAAAGGGCACAGTATTGTTTTAATCGAACAGGATTATTATTATAAGGATCAGAGTGATAAGACGATGGAAGAACGTCTCGAGACGAACTACGACCATCCATTTGCTTTTGATAATGATTTACTGATTGAACATATTAAGCAGCTGATCAATCGTGAAACGATAGATATTCCCACGTACGATTATACAAATCATACTAGAAGCAGTGAAACAATCACTGTGGAGCCGAAAGAAGTTATTATTATCGAAGGTATTTTCGCCCTTGAAAATGACGAACTTAGAAATCTTATGGACGTAAAATTATATGTCGATACAGATTCTGACATTCGTATTTTACGCCGCTTAAGCAGGGATATTAAAGAACGCGGACGTTCGATGGATTCAGTTATTGAACAGTATTTATCAGTGGTTCGCCCAATGCATCTGCAGTTTATCGAGCCGACAAAGCGCTTCAGTGATATAATAATTCCGGAAGGCGGCGAAAATATGGTTGCGATAGATATTATTACAACTAAGATACGCACGCTGGTAAACGAATAAATATTAAGTAGTAATTTAAATAACGGAGGATTTACGATGGAAAATAAAGAATACCCAATGACACAGGCTGGCTATGATCAGCTTCATGTAGATTTAGAAGAATACAAAACGGTTAGAAGACCTGATGTTGTAGAAAAAATTAAAGTTGCACGCAGTTTCGGAGACCTTTCTGAGAACTCTGAGTATGACGCAGCGAAAGACGAGCAGGGCTTCGTTGAGAAAGAAATCACGAAGATTGAAGAAATGATCAGACACGCTGTAATTATCGAAGACACAGGAGATAATAAAACTGTGGCACTTGGTAAAACAGTAACATTCAAAGAAATTCCGGACGGCGACGAAGAATCTTACCAGATTGTCGGAAGTGCAGAAGCTGATCCATTTGAAGGTAAAATTTCAAATGAATCGCCAATGGCTAAGTCATTGCTTGGTGCGAAACTTAAAGACGAAGTTAAAGTTGCTTTACCGAACGGCAGCGATATGAAAGTTAAGATTGTTAAAATTGACTAATTATACAATTGGCATCATTGGAGCTATGGAGCCGGAAGTTGAACTGTTAAAAAATGCAATGCTCGTGGAAAAAGAAGACAAGATCGCACACGCAACAGCATATGCGGGTACTTTAAACGGCCAGAATATCGTGCTCGTTCAATCGGGTATCGGTAAAGTTAATGCAAGTATTATCACAGCGCTTCTTCTTGAGCGTTACAATATAGATTATGTAATTAACACCGGTGTTGCGGGTGCAATGGGTGAAAATCTTAAGGTCACTGATATGGTAGTGTCGACTGAAGTATTGCATCACGATGTCGATGCAACTAACTTCGGCTACAGCTACGGCCAGGTGCCGGGTATGCCGGCAGTATACACAAGTGATGAGATGCTTGTCAGACAGTCACTTGCAGCACTGTCTTTAAACGATGAAATTAACGGCAGCAGCGGTCTCGTTGTGAGCGGTGATTCATTTATCGACAGTGATGCTGAAAAAGAAAATATTTTCACCAACTTCCCGGATGCAATGTGTGTCGATATGGAATCGGCGAGTATTGCACAGACATGCTGGCAATTTAACACACCATTTGTCATTATCCGTTCAATGAGCGACTCGGCAAATGAATCAGCAGATATGAATTATGAAGAATTTTTAGCGAAAGCTTGTGTTCATTCGTCTGAAGTTGTAAAATCATTATTAAGAGTACTGTGATGTGGAGGTTACTATGTTATTTTTAATGATCCTTTCAATTGTAATAACGGTTGTCATCGGTTTCGTTGTATTTACGGAAACTGACACAGAAGATCCTGAAATAATCGAGTAAAGAAAACGCACCTTAATTTTAAGGTGCTTTTTTTGTGTTAATATGAATTTAATTTCCGAGGAGATTTTATGAAAATTATAGAAGATAAATTTCTGCCAAGCCACTTTGTAAATCGTTATGAAGACATTACGCCTGAATTTTTAAAAGCGCATAACATAAAAGCTGTTATGACCGATCTTGATAATACACTGGTTGCATTTGATGAGGCCGATGCCAATGACAATGTTTTAAAATGGATTAAAACATTGGAAGATTCCAATATAAAACTGCTTATTCTGTCGAACGGCAACGACAGCAGAGTAGCGGGTTTTGCAGAACCGCACGGTATTAATTATATCTCTGCTGCAAAAAAACCGATGCTCGGCAATTTTCACCGAGGTTTAAAAATGCTCGGTACGAAAAAAGCAAATACAATTATGGTAGGCGACCAGCTGATGACTGATATTCTTGGGGCAAACCGCGTGAATATTAACAGTATTCTCGTCGTGCCCGTGAAAGAGAAAGATGGCTGGGCGACCTACTTAAACCGCAGAATAGAACGTGTTATAATGAAGTACTTTAAAAGAAAAAACATGATTACCTGGGAGGATTAATTTGACTGATATAAAATGTGTCGGATGCGGAAGCATTTTGCAAACAGAAGACAAGAACGAAGAAGGATACATTCCGGCAAGCGGACTCCATAAAGAAGAGCCCATTTGCCAGCGCTGCTACCGCTTAAGACATTATAACGAAGTGCAGGAGCTAAACGTGGATTCAGGAGACTTTTTAACGATGCTGAATTCACTTTACGAAACAGACAGCCTGATTGTTAAAGTAATCGACGTATTCGATTTCGAAGGCAGTATAATTCCGTCGTTCAACCGTATCGTTGGAGATAAAAAAGTGCTGGCAGTAATTAATAAAATTGACTTATTTCCAAAATCGACCAATGTCAGCCGCTTAGTGGAACGTGCTAAAAAAATGCTTAAAGATGCTGGTATTACTGCGAATGATACAATTGCAATCAGTGCATTAAAAGGCCGTAACCTCGATGCTCTTTTGGAGAAAATAAGCGAAATGGCAAATGGTAAAGATGTGTATATCGTAGGCACTACTAACGTCGGTAAATCGACTTTAATCAATAAGCTTCTGGAAGATAACACAGGCTTAAAAAATGTCATTACGACGAGCAACATACCTGGAACTACTCTCGGCATGATTGATATTCCTCTTGGAGATACTCAGACACTGTATGACACTCCGGGAATTGTCGTTGATTCTCAGATTGCACACTACGTAAAAATAAAAGATTTAAAATATGTTTCGCCGGACAAAGAAATCAAAGCGAAAACGTTCCAGCTGAAAAGTGAGCAGACGCTCTTTATCGGAAATCTTGCACGCGTAGATTATATTTCAGGGGAAGCAAACAGTTTTTCGGTATACTGCAATCACCATCTGAATGTTCATCGCACGAAAACTGTTAATGCTGGTGAATTTTATGATAAGCATTACAATGGGTTACTTGCACCGCCGGAACTTGAAGAAGCATATTTAAGCACAAATTTTGATATCCATGAATTTACGCTGGATAATGCCAGTGATATTCTAATCAGCGGCCTGACTTTTGTATCGGTGGCCAAACCGGCCGTCGTCACTGTAACTGTACCGAAAGGCGTTAATGTCACTGTACGTTCGACTATTTTTAAAGGAGTGCAGTAAAGATGAACTATGCAGTAATCGGCTATCCTGTTAAACATACACTGTCACCGGTCATTCATAATGCAAATTTTAAAGCGTTAAATATCAATGCTCATTATAAGGCGCTTGAAATAAAACCTGAGGACTTGAATAATATTAAAGCTTTGGTAAACGAACACGATTTGTCAGGCTTTAACGTTACTGTGCCTCATAAAGAAAATATTATGAAGTATTTGGATTTTATTGCACCTGCAGCAGAAAAAATTGGAGCAGTAAATACAGTCTTGGTTAAAAAAGGCAAATATTACGGATACAATACTGATGTTACCGGTTATATGAAAGCTTTTAACGATGCCTTCGGGCTGAAAAAACGACATGTCCTTATTCTCGGTGCCGGGGGTGCTGCCAAAGCAGTACACCGTGCACATGCGGATAACAAAGATGAAGTGACAGTAATGGCGAGAAGGCCTGAAAGTTTTGACTCATTTAAGACAGCTGACTTTAACAGGCTCTTGAATACGGAGTTTACCGGCGAATCGTATGATGCAGTCATAAATGCAACGCCGCTCGGACTGAACGGCGAAGATGTGTTTGAAATGATGCAGCTTGATACGTCGTTTATAACAGAAGATACTGCAGGCATGGATTTAATTTATAATCCGGCGGTAACGCCATTTATGAACTATTTTAAAAATAATGCGAATGGACTTGAGATGCTGATTAATCAGGCACTCGATGCATTTGAAATCTGGACTGCCAAAACAGGCAGCAATAAAGCGGTGCAGGATGCACTGCATCAATATATGGAGGAAATAAAATGACATTAACAGGTAAACAGAAACGCTATTTGCGTTCATTGGCACACCATGAGAAACCGTTGTTTCAAGTAGGTAAGAATGGTGTTACAGAAAATTTTGTGGAGCAGTTTGATGATGTTCTTGAAAAACGCGAACTGGTAAAAGTGTCTGTACTGCAAAACTGTATGGAAGATAAAGATTCAATTGTTGAAGCACTTGTTGCAGGTACAGGGTCAGAACTTGTACAGGTAATGGGGAGCACAATCGTACTTTACAGAGAATCAAAGGATAACAAAGAAATTAAACTGCCATGAGAATAGGTGTATTCGGCGGAACGTTTGATCCTGTTCATAACGGTCATATCAATGCATTCGCGGAAACTTATATCGGCATGGAACTGGATAAGGTCATCGTTGTACCGACCTTTATTTCACCCTTCAAAAAACAGACAGGTTCCAGTGACCGGCATCGTTTAAATATGTTAAAACTCGCAGTAAAAGATTACGATTTCGCTGAGATAGACACATTTGAAATCGATCAGCATCAGGTAACGTATACTTTTGACACACTGAAGTATTTGCATGAGAAATATCCCGGTGATGAATTGTATTTTATAATCGGAACAGATCATTATATATCATTCGATAAATGGGCTAATGCAGACAAATTACATGAACTTGCAAAATTTGTCGTGCTGGACCGGAATGATGAACTTTATAATGTTAAAGCACCGTTTATTAAATTAAATACTAATATCTTTGAGGTTTCATCAACGCTTATAAGAGAGCGTTTAAAAACAAATACGGAAGTCAGGCACTTAATGCATGAGAATGTGTACGGATACATTAAGGAGCAGCGATTATATGAAACGTAAAAAAGCACTGAAAGTTGCAGCAGAAAAATTGCCAAAAAAAAGATTTAACCATTGTGAGCGCGTGGCTGAAACAGCTGTGAAAATGGCTGAAATATTTAACGCTGATACAGAAAAATGTTTTGTAGCCGGTATTCTGCATGATTACTCTAAATACGATGAGCTGAGTAAAATGTATCAGACGGTAACTGCAGAAAACCTCGATCCGGAATTGCTGCAGTATAAAACTGAAGTACTGCACGGTCCAATCGCCGCAGCTAAAATGAAAAATAAGTTTGATATTACAGATGAAGACATTTTAAATGCAATTGCTCACCATACATCCGGACGAAAACAGATGGGTATCATCGAAAAGATTATTTTCGTTGCCGACTACATCGAACCTAAACGGACTCAGCCTGGTGTCGAAGGTGTACGTGATATTGTGTTTAAAGAGAAGAATCTGGATTTAGCAATTTATACAATTACAAAAGCAAATGTAAAACATTTGCTGAATAAAGATCAGACGATTTACTATAAGACAATTGAATGTCTTAATTATTATAATATGGCCAGGGAGTGACAGGATGCAAAGTAAAGAAGTATTGGAATTAATGGTTGAGGCATGTGACGATAAGCGTGCTGCTGAAATTAAAGTATATGATGTAAAAGAAACGAGCCCGGTGACGGACTATTTTGTGATATGCCACGGTAATTCAGAACGTCAGGCACAGGCAATCAGCGACGAAGTCAGATCAGTAGCTCATAAAAATGGACTCGATATTAATATCGAAGGACAAAAACAGGGTAAATGGATTCTTTGTGACGTCGGTGACGTTATCGTTCATATATTCTTAAAAACAGAACGTGAATATTATAATTTAGAGCGTTTATTTAAAGATTCCGGTGATACTATTGGAGGCTAGCGAATACAAAACATTCGCCAAAGTATACGATATATTAAACTATGATATGCCGTATAATTTGTGGCTCGATATTATTAACGAAGTAAAAGACGGTGCAGAATCGATTTTAGACATCGGTGCCGGTACTGGTGAGATCTTAAAAGCGCTCGGTGCAAACAGGAAACTCGGTATTGATAACTCTCCGGAAATGATTAAGATTGCCAAAGAAAATGATCCGTCAAGCGAATACAAAGTCAGTGATATGATGACTATGAAACTTGATGAATCATTTGATATGATTACTGCGACAGCTGACGTAATGAATTATGCACCTTCAAGGAAAGATTTTACCGCAGTTCTTGAAAATGTGTACGCTCATTTAAATGAAGGCGGCGTGTTTATTTTTGATGTGCATACTGAACATAAAATGCAGAATGATTTTAACTATGACTTATATTCGGACAGTACAGAAGATGTGTTCTACACATGGCAGACAGTTCCTGGTGAAGAAGAACTCAGCGTTTGGCATGAATTGACATTTTTCATTAGGAATGATGAAGATTTATATAAAAAGTTCGAAGAAACTCACTATCAGCAGACTTATAAACACAGTGAAATTTTAAAAATGGTGAATGATGCAGGTTTTATTATCGATAAAACATTCAGTGACTTTGATACCGCTAATGTTATTACTGAAGTAGCCGAAAGAAACTTTTACATTTTAAAGAAATAATTTTTACGGTTATACAGGTTTATAAATTAACTTGTACGAAAAAAAAATAAATCGCCGTTTTTCCCTATATATAGTATGAGAGGTATTTTATATGGAGGGGAAAACGATGGATATTAAATCTTTTTTTGAACAGTACAAATTTTATGTAATTGGAGTAATTGCTGCAGTCATTATTCTTGTGTACTTTATAGTTACGAGTTTGCATGAGCCCACGGAGTCACTGGCATTTGACAGTGAACCGGCGGAACCGGCGGTCGAAGAGGCTGCTGACGTGCCAGTTCCTGCTGCTACTGTATTCGTTGAAGTAAAAGGTGCGGTAACTACTCCGGGAGTATATGAACTGCCGTCAGATGCGAGAGTTAAAAATGTACTAGATATTGCAGTGCTGTCTGATAAAGCGGATTTAATGACGGTGAATCAGTCGGCAAAACTGACTGATGAAATGGTTATTTACATTCCTTATGAAGGCGAAATTGATGAAACTGCTGTACTGGATTTGGTTGAAGGCAGGTCAGGGGATACTGATGCTTCCGGTGAACTGGTTAATATAAATACGGCGGAGATAGAGGAATTGACAACTTTAAACGGTATCGGCGAGAAAAAAGCGCAGGCGATTTTAACCTACCGTGAAGAGCAGGGTTTATTCGGCACACTTGAAGATTTAAAAAATATACCCGGCATCGGTGACAAAACATTTGAAAATCTGAAGCCTTATATCACTATAAACTGAGGTGGCATTATGCGTATAAATTGGCATGAATATTTTATGGCACAGGCAATGCTGCTGTCGCTCCGTTCAACATGTGAGCGTCTGAGCGTCGGTGCAACTATCGTAAAAGATAACCGGATTATCGCAGGTGGATACAACGGCTCTGTTTCCGGTGAAGTCCACTGTGTGGATGAAGGATGCTACGTGGAAGACGGTCATTGCATCAGAACTATTCACGCAGAAATTAACGGGCTTCTTCAATGTTCTAAGTTTGGGGTCTCAACAGAAGGCGCTTCCGTATATGTCACCCATTTTCCATGTGTGAACTGTACAAAATCATTGATTCAGGCAGGTATTAAAAATATATTTTACCGTGCCGATTATAAAAATCACCCGTATGCAATTGAACTGTTAAATAAAAATAATGTTCATTATGAACTGATCGAGCTTGACAATCGAAAGCTGAATACGTATTTCGAGTCAATAAAATGATATTATTTTATCTTTTTATATCAATTATTGCCGGATGTACAATAATTAAAAGCCCATTACTGGGCTTATTTTTTTATGCAATTTTACTGTACAGCTCTCATTTAAAAGGCGGGAGTCTGTTATTTAAAGCTGTATTGACATTAACAGCGGCTGCCGCTGCCTTCATTTATTTTAACGAAGATACTGTTCTCGATAATCATATCCTGACTGATGTTGTTATCGAAGACTATAAGTATTATACCGACAGCCTTCATTATATAGTCAGTAAAAACGGCAGGACTTATGAGCTGTATGACGAGCAGGGAAGCACGCGGCTCGATATCGGCAATACTTGCCGAGGCAGTATGCAGGTCACGATACCACCGGAACAGCGGAACTTTATTAAAAATGATGTCAGCCGCTCTTTAAAAATCAATGAGCTCGCCGGCAGAATATATTTAGATGATACGGCTGAGCTGGAATGTAAAGCAGGTAATTTAACTTTCAGTCAGAAACTCAGCAAGATCAGATATGCATATATGTCAAAAGTACTGAATGCTTCAGTACACGATTACAAATTCGATATATTAACACTGTCAATCGGCAATAAAAATTATATCAGTCCGGATTTTTTTGATGCGCTGCAAAAACTCGGTATTTATCATCTGTATGTAATTTCCGGCACCCATGTTGCATTTCTAAGTGCAGTTATTTTTGGTGTTTTAAAATATTTACGTCTGCCTTTAAATATGATTAAAATTCTTATAATAATTTCATTGATATTTTTTCTATTTTTAAATTTCTTTTCCCCAAGTGTGCTCCGTGCTGTTTTTATGGGCGTATTGCTTCTTGTCTGTTCATTTTTTAAGAAAAAACCGTATCTCGCAATTATCTCCTTAAGTGCACTTATTCAAATTCTGATTAATCCATATGTGATTTATCATGCCGGATTTCAGCTGTCGTATGTCACTACATACTTTATTCTGCTGACGCGTCCTTTATTTATGCATTACAGCAGTATGATTCAGCTTGTGCTGATTACAGTCATCAGCGAACTGTCGACACTGGTAATCGTGTTAATCCACTTTAATGAAATCAGCATCAGCGGCCTGATTCTGAATATAATTTTTGTCCCCGTATTCTCATTTATTATTTTTCCGAGTGTAATAGTTTTCAACCTGCTTATATTCTTACATTTTCCACCGATGATAGATGAGTTCTATCATTTGCTGTATTCGCTGATGAAGAGCTGTATTTATTTTATTTCAGATGCATTTAAACACCGGATACCTGTTAAAAATTTATCCGAAACAGCTACTATTATTCTGATGTTTTTAACATACCGGCTGGCGGTAAATGTTTTACAGTTCAATGCAAAGAAGATAATGCTCTGTATTATGATTTTTATAACTGTACTCGCCGTTAATCATCAGCGCTTTAATACAGAATTTACGCTTACAATGGTTGATGTCGGACAGGGAGATGCATTTGTTATACAGGACTACAGAAACTATAAAACTGTCCTGATCGATACAGGCGGTGCCTATAAGCATGATGACAGCACTCTTAATTTAAGCGATAAGACACTGCTGCCGTATTTAAAAGAAGAGGGCATAGATTTTATCGACCTGCTGATAATCAGTCATCTGGATCTCGATCACAGCGGGGAAGTGATTAATATACTTCAGAAGAAAGAAGTAGGGAATATTATTATGAATACCAAGGATGTTAAATTTGATGAGTGGGTAAGACAGCTGAGTCCCCGAGAGCGGTCTTTAATTGCCGACACCAGCCGATTTTCTGAATTCAGCGTCGGCGACATTCATTTTGAAAACTTTTTACGTGAGGGTGCATCTACGGACTCGAACGAACAGTCCCTCGTGTTAAAAGCGCATCTAAATCACTTCAGTATTTTATTTACAGGTGATGCTGGTCTTCAGACTGAAGAAGAACTGGTGTCACTGTATAATTTAAAGAGTGATATTTTAAAAGTAGGACATCACGGCAGTGATACGTCGAGCGGTGAAAGTTTTATTGATGAAGTAGACCCTAAAATCTCATTGATTTCAGCTGGGGTGAATAATCGTTACGGTCATCCTCATGACAGTGTAATGAAGACGCTGGAGCCGAGGCGAATTATCAGTACAAATACTGTGGGAATGGTGGAGTTTAAGGTAAATCATGATACAATATGTATCCGTGCAAAATTTAGTGAGCACGGTGAAGAGTGTCTGAAAAAAGACATAAAAAAAGAGCCGGAGAGCCGGCCCGAATGATTCTGTCGATTATCCTGCAACGATAGCGAATACTTGTGGAATAATATAAATTACAGTAAGTGCCACGAATCCAACTATGAAAGCAAGACCTGCGTCGATAACGTCATTGTTTTTTGACTGAACATTTTTCTCAAACTTATTCATGTAATTACCCCCTAAACACTTAGTTACAGTATAGGCTAATTTTAAATAAAAAGCTATAATAGATTTATAAACTTTAAGGAGATTATTTATGGAATTGCTGCAGCTTCTGTATGGCACTAATATTATCCGCATAGAAGATAAAATAAAAAGTATTGCCAAAGAATACGTCGGAACGCTAGACGATTTTAATTATACAAAAATTAACTTTAAAGATACGACTGTTGAGCAGATTATTGAGGAAGCACAGACCCTGCCGTTTCTTGCTGACAGAAAAGTCATCGTCGTTGAAGAAGCGATTTTATTTACCGCTCAGAAATCGGGCACAGCTGTGAATCATAACGTTGATCTGCTGATCGATTATATAAAAAATAAAAGTGATGATACGCTGCTTATCTTTACTGTAATTACTGAGAAGCTCGATAAGCGTAAAAAAATTACAAAACTGATGGCCGAGCGCGGAAAACAGATAGAAATTAACGAGATGAACGAACAGGAATTAACGAACTATGTCCGTACGGTGCTGGATCGTAACGATCTTGAAATTTCTACTGAAGCGCTGAACCTGCTGCTTGAAAAAACAAGCTATAAGTATGAAGCTGTACATAATGAAGTAACGAAATTAGTATTGTATGCTGACGGCAGTATTACAGTACTGGACGTTGAAAACGCAGTCAGCGTATCCCTTGAACAAAATGTGTTTCTGCTGACGGACTTCATCTTAAAAAATGAAAAAACGAAAGCTGTTAATTTAGTGCGTGAACTTATTTTACAAAAGGAAGAACCGATGAAACTGCTCCATCTGGTTATCGGACAGTTCAGACTGCTGTATCAGGTAAAAATTTTAAACGGAGAAGGGTATCAGGAAGATAATATTGCGAAAACGCTGAAAGTCCATCCGTACAGAGTTAAACTTGCACAGAGACATACTAGAAAGTACCCGCTGGATACATTGCTTAAAAAAATGATTGTATGCCGTGACATCGATTATAAGTTCAAATCAAGTTATCTGGATCGCAATGCTTTGTTTGAATTATTTATACTGGAAATATAAAAGACAAAATAAAAAAACCTTCAAAAGAAGGTTTTTTTATTAGTTAGCCATTAATTTTGATTTAAGACGGCTCGCTTTGTTAGCATGAACCTGGTTACTTTTAGTAGCTTTGTCAATAAGTTTGACAGCTTTAGAAACTAACTCAGTTTTGTTCTCAGCATTTTCACTCTTAGCAGATTCAGCTTGTTTCACTGCAGTACGCATAGCGTTTTTCTGAGCGATGTTACGGCTTTGAGCATCTTCGCTAGTTCTAACACGTTTGATTGATGATTTAATGTTTGGCATAATGTCACCTCCGACATAAAGTTGTACAACTTTTATTGCAACAACAGATATTTTACCAAATCTAAGCTTATTATGCAATAATCAATCCGAAATGAATTGAAGTTAGTGCTATGCATTGATATAATTATAACATTGTAAACATGAAGAGAGTTGGATTTTTAATGAACAATATGGAACGTTTGAAAAGACAGGAAAATATAAGGAACTTCTCTATCATTGCTCATATAGATCACGGCAAGTCATCTTTGGCTGATAGGTTACTGGAAAACACACGCTCGGTTGAAGGCCGGGATATGAAAGCACAGCTTTTAGATTCAATGGATATTGAAAGAGAACGCGGTATTACTATAAAGCTGAACGCTGTCCGCTTAAAGTATACAGCTGAAGACGGGGAAGAATATACATTCCACTTAATAGATACACCGGGACACGTCGACTTCACTTATGAAGTGTCGCGCTCACTGGCTGCATGTGAAGGCGCAGTTCTCGTTGTTGACGCCGCTCAGGGTATTGAAGCACAAACGCTCGCAAACGTTTATCTCGCACTCGATAATGATCTTGAACTTATTCCGGTCGTTAACAAAATTGATCTGCCGGCGGCAGACCCGGACAGAGTGGCAGCTGAAGTCGAAGATGTTATTGGTCTCCCGAAAGAGGATGCAATTTACGCATCGGCAAAAGCAAATATCGGTATCGAAGCAATTCTTGAACGTATCGTTAAAGATGTTCCGGCACCGGACGGGGACCCGGAGGCACCGTTGAAAGCACTGATTTTCGACTCCGTTTTCGACCCGTACCGCGGTGTAATTTCATCGATTAGAATTGTCGACGGCACAGTTAAAGCCGGCGATAAAATCCGTATGATGTCGTCAGGCAAGGAATTCGAAGTTAACGAAGTTGGTATCAATACTCCGAAACAGCTTGCTGTTGATGAATTAACAGTTGGAGATGTAGGATATATTTCCGCATCGATTAAAAAAGTCGGCGATTCAATGGTCGGTGATACGATAACTGGTGCAGAAAATCCGGCTGAAGCTCCGCTGCAGGGTTATAAGAAGATGAACCCGATGGTATTCTGCGGAATGTATCCAATCGATTCTTCAAAGTATAACGATTTACGTGAAGCGCTTGAAAAATTGGAGTTAAATGACTCATCACTTCAGTACGAACCTGAAACTTCACAAGCATTAGGGTTTGGTTTCCGTACAGGATTCTTAGGCCTTTTGCATATGGAAATTGTTCAGGAGCGTATCGAAAGAGAATTCGGTATCGATTTAATCGCTACAGCGCCTTCAGTTATTTACAGTGTTGACTTAACAGACGGCAGCACAATCAAAGTAGATAACCCGGCACAGATGCCGGATCCGCAAAAAACTGAACGTATCGAAGAACCGTACGTTAAAGCACAGATCATGGTGCCAAACGAATACGTTGGAGCTGTAATGGAACTGTGCCAGAGAAAACGAGGTAACTTTATGACGATGGATTATCTGGATGATGTGCGTGTTAACATCATCTATGAAATTCCGTTATCTGAAATAGTATTCGACTTCTTCGATCAGCTTAAATCACATACTAAGGGCTACGCGTCACTTGATTATGACTTTATCGGCTATAAAGAATCCAAGCTTGTGAAGATGGATATTCTGCTGAATGCTGAAAAAGTGGATGCACTCAGCTTTATCGTCCATAAGGACTTTGCTTATGACCGTGGTAAGGCAATCGTTGACAAGCTGAAAAAAATTATCCCGAGGCAGCAGTTTGAAGTGCCGATTCAAGCAGCAATCGGCCAGAAAATTGTATCCCGTACGAACATTAAATCGATGGGTAAAAATGTACTGTCTAAATGTTACGGCGGAGATATCACTCGTAAGAAGAAACTTTTAGAGAAACAAAAAGAAGGTAAGAAGAAAATGAAAGCAGTAGGTAACGTAGAGATACCTCAGGAAGCTTTCCTGGCCGTACTAAAAATGGATGAAGATTAACAACACCAAGAGGAGAAATCATTTGATTTCTCCTCTAATTTTAGGAGGAATTTAATGGATAGCATGTATGTCCATATCCCATTTTGCAATCGCATCTGCACTTATTGCGATTTCAACAAAGTACTGATTAAAAATCAGCCGGTGGACGATTATATCAGTGCACTCATAAACGAATTAAAAACATACGGCAAAGAAACTCTTAAAACAATCTATGTTGGCGGAGGAACACCGACAGCGCTGACAGTCAGCCAGCTCGACAGGCTGTTAAAATTCATGACGGAGTATTTTACTGTTACGGATGAATTTACATTTGAAGCAAATCCGGATGAATTGACGACTGAAAAACTCGATGTACTGAACAGCTACGGTGTGAATCGTATCAGCCTCGGCGTGCAGACCTTTAATAATGATCTGTTAAAAGTTCTCGGCCGTACGCATAATTTTGATGATATATTTAAAAGTGTTAACCATCTGGAAAAAATTGGACTGTCAAATTACTCGCTGGATCTGATGTACAATCTGCCAGGTGAAACATTTGATGATATCGATATGAGTTTAAAATACGTCAAAGAACTGAAACCGAAACACATTTCGTGGTATTCGCTGATTATCGAGCCGCATACTGTGTTTTATAATAAAATTAATCAAGGCAAGATGACTGTTGCAGGCGGTCTTGAAGAAGGTGAAAAGTACGATAAAGTCATCTCAGGTCTGGATGCACTCGGCTATCCGCAATATGAGATATCGAACTTTTCACAAGCGGAATACGAATCAATGCATAACAAAACATATTGGCTGAATGAACCGTATATCGGTGCAGGTGCCGGCAGTCACGGCTATACCGGAGAAGAAAGATATTACAATATCAAACCTGTTAATCATTATATTAATAACATGAACGAGCATGGCTCAGTCGTAAAAGAAAAACTGCAGCTGACTCAAAATGATAAATTTGAAGAAGAAATGTTTTTAGGGCTGCGCATAAATAAAGGGGTAAGTGAAGCGCGCTTTTTAGAAAAATATGGTGTGCCGGTCGATGCTGTTTACGGCGATGTACTTAAAAATCTGACAGAGAAAAAACTGCTTACGAGAAAGAATGGCTATATATCTTTAACTGAAGCCGGGCGCATGATTGGCAACGATGTTTTCGTCGAGTTTTTACTATAGGAAATTAAAACAAGGTTAATTGTTGACATTCTTTGACCTATTTGATAAATTGTTATTAGCACTTAAGAGAGAAGAGTGCTAACGAGGTGATTCTTTGCTAACAGAAAGGCAGGAGATCATACTTACATTTATCGTAGATGATTTCTTAAATGTAATGACACCCATAAGTTCAAAACATTTATTGGAAAAATATAATTTCGATGTGTCGAGTGCTACAATCAGAAATGAGATGGCAGCACTTGAAAAAAAAGGCTTTTTAATTAAGACGCATACGTCATCCGGACGGGTGCCGTCGAGAAAGGCTCTGAAATTCTACATCGACGAACTTAAACTGAACATTGACCAATCACCGGCTAAATCTTTTGAACTTTATTCGGGCACGGATAATTTAGAAAATTTAACTGATGAACTTGCACTGACAATCAGCGACCGGACGAAGTATTTAACTCAGGTTTCGCTCACGGCGAATAATGAAACTGTTAAAGGTCTCTATATTACGCCTTTAACTAACACTGCAAGTATTGCAATCATCGTTTTAAACAGCGGCACAGTCAGGCAGATGCCTGTTAAAACGAACCGTGATGTGACAATCGATGATTTTCAGAAGTTAAGCAACATTTTTAATGAATTGCTGCTCGATAAAAATCTCGGTGACACACGTGTTATTTTAAAGAATAATGCGCACGTTCCGCCGGAAATAAGAGATCTGTACGATCAGGTGACTGCACAAATTATGGCATCTGTTGACGTACAGAAACGGACGATTGGTCATGCAGGGTTTAATTATTTACTGCAGGACATGAGAACCGAAGTGGAAACGCTCGAACATTTATATGGTGATATCGAATCCGAGGCACTGTATAACTCAGTCGAACAGCTGACATCAAATGATGTGAGTATTTACTTCGGTGATGAACTGGATGAAAGTTATAAATCACTTTCAGTCATTACAACGAATTTTGACCACGCTGGATTGAGTGGTAATTTAATTGTTGTCGGTCCGGAATTAATGGGCTACAAACAGGTTATTAAATTACTCCACTCATTTAAAAAAGGAGTGTAGGCATTGACTAACGAAGAAGAAAAAGAAACAGAAAAAGTTGACGAATCATCAAAAACAGTAAACACTGCTGAGGAAACACCGGAGCAGGAAGAAACTGCTAAAGAGGAAGCATCTGAAGAAACACCAGAACAGGAAGAAAATGAAGAAGTTTCACAAGAGGACGAACTTCTTTCTCTGAAAGAACAAGTCGAGGAGAGCGAGAATAAGTATTTGAAACTCTATGCTGAGTTTGAAAACTTTAAACGCCGCAATCGTCAGGAAGCTGAATTGAACAGTAAGTACAAAGATCAGAAGTTTGCTGAAAACTTACTTCCGGTTCTTGATAACCTGGAACGCGCGCTTGCTATTGACGGTACAGACGAGAGTTTCATCGCCTTAAACAAAGGTGTTGAAATGGTGTACAAAAATCTTGTTGAAACATTGGAAAAACATGATATTAAAGCGATTGAAGCCCTTAATCAGCCATTCGATCCGAACTTCCATCAGGCAGTAATGACTGAAGCATCTGATTCAGAGAGCGACATCGTGATTGAAGAATTCCAAAAAGGTTATATATTAAAAGACCGTGTCATCAGACCGACAATGGTTAAAGTAAGCGAATAATGAATAATATTTAAATTAATTGGAGGAATATATAAATGAGTAAAGTAATCGGTATAGACTTAGGAACAACTAACTCAGTAGTATCAATTTTAGAAGGCGGAGAGCCTAAAGTAATTCAAAATGCTGAAGGTAACCGTACAACACCTTCTGTAGTATCATTCAAAAATGGTGAACGCCAGGTTGGTGAAGTAGCTAAACGTCAGGCTATTACAAACCCGAACACTATTATGTCAGTTAAAAGACATATGGGTACGGACCACGTTGAAAAAGTAGAAGATAAAGAATATACACCGCAGGAAATTTCAGCAATGATTTTACAAAACCTAAAAGAAACTGCTGAAAGCTATTTAGGTGAAAAAGTATCTAAAGCTGTTGTTACAGTACCAGCATACTTCAATGACTCTGAGCGTCAGGCAACAAAAGACGCTGGGCGTATCGCAGGTCTTGAAGTTGAGCGTATTATTAACGAGCCGACTGCAGCAGCACTTGCATACGGTTTAGACAAACAGGACAAAGAAGAAAATATTTTAGTATTTGACCTTGGCGGCGGTACGTTTGACGTATCTATTTTAGAACTTGGCGACGGCGTATTTGACGTACTTGCAACTGCAGGGGACAACCGTCTCGGCGGTGACGACTTTGATGATATCGTTATCGATTTCCTGGTAGACACGTTCAAGCAGGAAAACGGGATTGACTTATCTAAAGACAAAATGGCTATGCAGCGCTTGAAAGATGCAGCTGAAAAAGCTAAGAAAGACTTATCTGGCGTATCTTCAACACAAATTTCATTACCATTCATCTCTGCCGGTGAAGCAGGACCGTTACACCTTGAAACAACACTGTCACGTGCGAAGTTCGAAGAACTTACACACTCGCTTGTTGAAAGAACAATGGGACCTGTACGTCAGGCAATTAAAGATGCTGGTGTAAATAAATCAGAAATTGACGAAATTATTTTAGTCGGCGGTTCAACTCGTATTCCTGCAGTTCAGGATGCAATTACGAAAGAACTTGGTAAAGAACCTAACCGCAGCGTAAACCCTGACGAAGTAGTTGCAATGGGTGCCGCAGTACAAGGCGGAGTGCTTACAGGAGACGTTCAGGACGTAGTATTACTTGACGTTACACCATTATCATTAGGTATCGAAACGATGGGGAACGTATCTACTGTTCTTATCGAAAGAAACACAACGATTCCTACAAGCAAATCACAGGTATTCTCTACAGCAGCTGATAACCAGCCGGCAGTGGATATTCACGTTGTACAAGGTGAAAGACCAATGGCAAGCGACAACAAGACTTTAGGACGCTTCCAGCTGACAGATCTTCCACCGGCACCAAAAGGTGTACCGCAAATTGAAGTAACTTTTGATATCGATAAAAACGGTATCGTAAACGTTACTGCTACTGACAAAGGTACAGGCAAAGAACAGAAGATTACTATCGAATCAAGTTCTAACCTGACTGATGAGGATATCGACAGAATGGTCAAAGAAGCTGAAGAAAATGCTGATGCAGATAAAGCGAAAAAAGAAGAAGCTGAACTCCGCAACGAAGCAGATCAGTTAATCTTCTCAAGCGATAAAGCAGTAGAAGACCTTGGAGACAAAGTTGAAGCTGAAGAAAAAGAACAAATCGAAAGTGCTAAAGAAGAACTTAAGTCAGCTCTTGAAGGCACTGATTTAGAAGAAATTAAAACGAAGAAAGAAGCACTTGAAACGGCTGTTCAGGGAGTTACAACTAAACTCTACGAACAAATGGCACAGGAGCAGCAAGAAGGCGCAGCGGATGCTGGTACAGAAGCAGGAAATGCTGATGACAATGTAGTCGATGCGGAATATAAAGAAGTAGACGAAGACGATAAAGACGAAGATAAAAAATAAAATCTTCAACACCAAAGTCAAAGCCAAACGCATTGGCTTTGACTTTTTTAAATGGTATTATATTGACTGTTGGAGGGGAAAATTGTGGCTAAAAGAGACTTTTATGAAATACTCGGTTTAGATAAAAATGCAACACAAGAAGAAATAAAGAAAGCTTACCGCAAATTATCGAAAAAGTATCACCCGGATATGAAAGATGGTTCCGATGAGAAATTTAAAGAAGTTGCTGAAGCATACGAAGTGCTGTCAGATGACAATCAGCGCGCACAGTACGACCGGTTCGGCCATGAAGGTATGAACTCTCAGGGCGGCTTCGGCGGCGGTGGATTCTCAGGCGGAGGCGGCTTTGGCGGATTTGAAGATATATTCAGTTCGTTTTTCGGCGGAGGCGGTCAGAGAGACCCGAATGCTCCTAAAAAAGGCGATGATTTACAGTATACGATGACAGTTACTTTTGAAGAAGCTGTCTTTGGCGCGACTAAAACTGTAACGATTAAAAAAGATGTACTCTGTGATGTTTGTGACGGAGACGGCACAAAACCGGGTACATCAAAATCAACATGTAAAACATGTTCGGGCGCTGGTAATGTAGCAGTCGAACAAAATACACCTTTCGGCCGTGTACAAACACAGCGTACATGTCCTACATGCGGCGGTACAGGTCAGGAAATCGAACATGCATGTGATAAATGTAACGGTCACGGCACAGTTCAGAAGAATGTTGATATCGAAGTTAAAGTGCCTGAAGGTATAGATAACGGTCAGCAGATTCGTTTATCAGGCGAAGGTGAACCAGGTGTGAACGGCGGACCGGCAGGCGATCTTTATATCGTCTTCAGAGTTAAGCAGGATGCTAAATTTACACGTGACGGCGATGATATTCACTATGAACTTAAAATTTCATTTGCACAGGCTGCTCTCGGCGACGAACTGAAAGTTCCAACGATTAATTCATCAGTCATGCTGACAGTACCTGCAGGAACACAGTCCGGCAGACGCTTCAGACTGAAAGAAAAAGGCGTTAAGAACGTCCAGGGCTTCGGCACGGGCGACCAGTATGTCACTGTAACAGTTGTGACACCAACGCGCCTGTCAGAACAGGAACGCGAAGTATTTAAACAGCTTGCAGACCTTAACGGCGAAGTAATCAGCGAGCAGCAGGAAAATATTTTTGATAAAACAAAACGATTCTTTAAAGGTGAGTAAACTATGAAATGGCATGAAGTCAGTATCAGCACTAAAGAAGAGAACGAAGAACAGTTTTCGATTTTCTTAAATACAATCGCAAAAGGTGTATCCATCGAGCATTCCGTAGATATTTTAAAATCTAAAGTTGATAACTTTGAGGAAAAATTCCGTCTGGATCCGAAAGACTATCCGGACAGTGATATTCGTATATTAGTTTATTTTGATGAAACTTATAATATCGATGAGCAGTTGAAAAAAATCAGAGAATTTATTGAAGAAACACCTTTTGCTCATAAAGAAGAAATTGAAGTAAAAACTGGCATGATAGATGAAATGGACTGGGAAAATGAATGGAAAAAATATTTCCATAATTTCAAAGTCGGCAGAAACTTCTTAATCGTTCCTTCATGGGAATATGCTGACGTCGAAATTGCCGACAGCGATAAAGTCATTAAAATCGATCCGGGTATGGCATTCGGCACAGGCGACCATGCAACGACAAGTCTGTGTCTGACTTTCCTTGAAGATGTTATAAAGCCATCTGACAAAGTTATCGATGTCGGGACAGGCTCAGGTATTCTTGCGATCGGTGCTTATTTGCTCGGTGCAAGAAATATTAAAGCCACAGATATCGATGACTTGTCGCTGCAGGTTTCTAAAGAGAACTTTGCTTTAAATGACTGCGGTAAAGATATTACAGTAATGCCTGCAGACCTTTTAAAAGATGAAACAGAGAATTACGACGTTGTCGTCGCTAATATTCTTGCACACATTATAGATGATATGATCGATGATGCTTATAAACTGCTGAATGATAACGGGCGTTTTATCGCGTCGGGAATTATTGTTGAGAAGCGCGACGAGATTATTACTCATATGAAGGCTGCCGGTTTTTCAATTACGGAGGTTCTTGAAGAAGAAGGCTGGGTAGCAATTTTAGCTCTGAAGGTGGCATAATGCAGAGATATTTTATCGAAGAAACAGTATCGCTTAACGAAACCTTTGTCATGGATACTAAACATATACATCACATTAAAAATGTGATGCGTGCCAAAATTGATGATGAATTTAACGTTGTTGACAAGGCGGGCAGTGCCTATCTTGTCCAGCTGACTGAGCTCGAGCCTGTAACTTATAAAGTTACAGAGAAAATAGAGAGTGAAGTTGAGCTCCCGGTAAATATTACTCTCTATTCGCCGCTGTTAAAAGGCGATAAGATGGACGTTGTGATTCAAAAATCCACTGAGCTCGGTGCACATGAATTTGTCTTGTATAAAGCCGAGCGCAGCGTCGTGAAGCTGAATGCAAAAAAAGAAGAAAGCAGGCTTACCCGCTATGAAAAAATTGCGAGGGAAGCTGCTGAGCAGAGCAGACGCACTAAAATACCTGAAATCTCATTTGCAGAATCATTAAAATCAATCGATTTTACAATATATGACCTCGTGTTATTTGCCTATGAGGATAACAATCTCACAGGCAGTTCAATTAAAAATGTTCTCAGCCGTTCTGACGCACAAACGATTGCGGTTGTTTTCGGACCTGAGGGCGGGTTTACTGAAAAAGAAGCTGAAATATTTAAGTCATATGAAAATGTTGCGCTCGGCCGCAGAATATTAAGAGCTGAAACAGCGCCTCTGTATGCACTTTCTGTAATTGGGAGCTACTATGAATAGCTTATTTGTGCTATTATTACAAGGAATATAATTTATTGGGAGTGTCATTTAGATGAACGTAGCAAAGTATATTGACCACACATTATTAAAACCGGAAGTTACTGATAAAGAAATCGCAGTATTATGTGAAGAAGCACAAGAACATGGTTTCTTCAGCGTCTGCATTCAGCCTGCCTGGGTTAAAACTGCAGCCGAAAAACTTCAAGAAAGCGAAGTTAAAGTGTGTACAGTAATCGGATTCCCTCACGGTGCAACAACTTCTGAAGTTAAAGCATTCGAAACAAAAGATGCAATTTCAAATGGTGCAGATGAAGTGGATATGGTAATTAATATCGGCCAGCTTAAAGCAGGCAATCTCGATTACGTCAGAGCAGACATTAAAAGCGTTGTGGATGCTGCAAACAAAGAAGCTCTTGTCAAAGTTATTATTGAATCTTCACTTCTTAATGAAGATGAAATCGTAACTGTATCTAAGTTAGCTAAAGAAGCAGGTGCAGATTTTGTTAAAACTTCTACCGGTTTTAACGGCGG
The DNA here is from genome assembly GCA_003513765.1 of Jeotgalicoccus sp. Classification (GTDB taxonomy): domain Bacteria; phylum Bacillota; class Bacilli; order Staphylococcales; family Salinicoccaceae; genus Jeotgalicoccus. The sequence continues at coordinate 365,900 of DONT01000001.1, read as the reverse complement.
CGGAGCAACTGTTGAAGCTGTAGCATTAATGCGTCTGACAGTAGGCGACGATATGGGCGTTAAAGCAAGCGGCGGTGTACGCTCTAGCGAAGACGCTATGAAAATGATCGAAGTCGGAGCGACAAGAATCGGTGCATCAAGCGGTATTGCCATTGTTAACGGTGCAATTTCAGACAGCGATTATTAAGTTTCAGTTGACTGAAAACAATGTAATATATTATAATACTTAAGTACATAGCATAGACTATGTGAATTAGCCTTTTGCATTATCGGAGGGAGGGAAAACAAATGTCAAAAACAGTTGTTAAGCAAAACGAACCAATTGAAGATGCTCTGCGTCGTTTCAAACGTACAGTTTCTAAAAACGGTACTATTCAAGAAGCACGTAAAAGAGAGTTTTACGAAAAACCAAGCGTAAAACGCAAGAAGAAATCTGAAGCTGCGCGTAAGCGTAAGTTCAAGTAATATCACTCTTCCCTCTGATAAGTGATATATAATAAAACAGTGCACATTTTGTGCACTGTTTTTTTGTCTCTCCATTTCTCATTTGAGTGCAGTTAATGTATAATCGGAATCAGGAGGGATGTACATGGGAGGTTCGTATTTATATATGATTAATAATTCAATTCAATTTTATATAGATGTTGTGACTTCGCCCGTTGTTGCATTTCTATTATTATCAATATTTTTCCTTGGTGTGGTGTATCAGCTCTTCTCTGAGAAAATAAATATTATCGGCGTTCTTTCCGTACTGTCGATATTTATCTTTTTCTCAGGTCACCTTCTTACTGGCGATGGTAATTTGCTGGCCTTAATACTTATTCTTGTAAGCGGAATCCTGATCCTCGTAGAATTTTTTGTCATTGGTATGATTCTTGGAGTCTTAGGCGTTTTGCTGTTTGCTGTGAGTATTTTAATAGTCAGCGGCAATGTGTTTTTATACAGTATTTTCTTAGCCGTAATTTTGGTTATGGTGATTATAGAGTGGGTGATATTTGTGAAGTATAAAAAACGTAAAATCCCTTTCCTCAATCGATTAATTTTAAACGATGCAACAGATAAGGAATCAGGATATACATCATTCGATGACCGTTCGCACTTAGTCGGTGAAATCGCGGTAACACATACTGTGCTTCGTCCATCAGGAACAATACGTCTCGGGGATGAACGGATTGACGCTGTTGCCGAAGGTTCGTATATTACAAATGGTGTAGAAGTTAAGATTATTTTTGTAGAAGGTACAAGAGTTGTCGTCAGACCAACGGAAAATTAAAAACAAGGAGAGTGGAGAATGAATTTAGCATTTATTACAGGCGGTGCACTCGTAACGTTACTTATTTTTGTAGTAATTATTATCGTCATTGCATTTATCCTGTCATTTGTTCCAATCGGTTTATGGATTTCAGCAATTGCCGCAGGGGTTAAAGTAGGAATCTTTACATTAGTAGGGATGCGTCTAAGACGTGTTAAGCCTAAACGCGTTATCGAACCAATGATTAAAGCACATAAAGCGGGTATTCAGCTGTCTACAAACCAGCTTGAGTCCCACTTCCTGGCAGGCGGTAACGTCGACCGTGTTGTCGACGCACTAATCGCTGCGCAGCGTGCAGATATTAACTTAACGTTTGAACGCTGTGCTGCAATTGATCTTGCAGGCCGTGACGTGCTTGAAGCAGTACAGATGAGTGTTAACCCGAAAGTTATCGAAACACCGTTTATTGCCGGTGTTGCGGTTGACGGTATCGAGGTTAAAGCGAAAGCCAGAATTACTGTCAGAGCCAACATCGAACGTCTTGTCGGTGGTGCTGGTGAAGAAACAATCATCGCACGTGTTGGTGAAGGTGTAATTTCAACTATCGGTTCTTCTACAAAGCATGCCGATGTACTGGAAAACCCGGAACGTATTTCACAGACTGTCCTGGCTAAAGGTCTCGATTCAGGAACTGCATTTGAAATCCTGTCGATCGATATTGCAGATGTTGATATCGGTAAAAACATCGGTGCGGATCTTCAGACTGAGCAAGCTGTAGCCGATAAGAATATTGCACAGGCGAAAGCAGAAGAACGCCGTGCGATGGCTGTCGCTCAGGAACAGGAAATGAAAGCCCGCGTACAGGAAATGAGAGCGAAAGTAGTAGAAGCAGAATCCAGAGTACCTCTTGCATTTGCTAAAGCATTAGAAGATGGCAATATATCAGCATCTGACTATTACGATCTGAAAAATGTTGAAGCAGATACCAGCATGAGAGATTCAATTAATAAAATGACAAACCCTACACAGTTTAACGAAGAAGAATAGGGTGTGATATAGTATGGAACTTATTCCACTACTAATTATCGTCGTCGGTGTTGTTTCTTCAATCATAGGCAGTAAAAACAACAAAGAAAAAGAAGGCGACCGCAATATTGATACTTCTAAGTTAGACAGAAGACAAAATACTGCGCCACGCAGCAGACAACCTGATACAAGGACGAATACAAACGAACAAAAAGGATTCTTCCAGACGCTGCAAGAGGCATTTGATGAAGAATTCAACCAGCCTGAACAAGAAACAAGACAACAGTCTAACAGAGAGTCTAAGCCGCAGCCGGTTCAGTCATCAGGACGTGAGAGCAGACCGGATAGACAGGCATCTGAGCGTCCTGTAAGGGAAACGATTCAGCAATCACGCGAGCGTCAGAACTCTTCTAAAAATATTTCTGATATTGAGAAGCGTATTACAGACCGTTCCGAACATGCGAAGCGTGCATCAGAAGCAAGAGACAGTGTATACACCAGAGGTTATGATAAACGCGCTGCTAAAACAGAAGGTCTCGGCCGTGATATTGGTGATAAGCTCCGTTATTCATATGGTGACGATCATGCTCAAATGCATAAACGCGGACAGGAACAGAAAGAAAGCACAGGTATTACTTCAGGCGATTTGAAGTTTGATTCTAAAGCTGTCGTCAATGGCATTATTATGTCGGAAATTCTCGGCCAGCCGAAGTCCAAACAAAAATCGAACAGGAAGCACGGCTAAGTTTCATGCTTCTGTAAATAAAACAGGGCAGAGAGTCTTAAAAAAGATTCTCTGCCCTGTTTTTAATTTTTAATAGTATAATTAGTATACTAGCTCCCGGTATAAGATAAACTCATGCGTACCGTCACCGTCCGCTTGGTTTTATCACGTCTGAAATAATTGCAGTCAGCTATTGATAGTGGTAAATTTAAATAGACAAGACTATTATAAAGGGGTTTGTAAATGCCTAATATTATTAATATAGACAGCCTTGACGAAGCTCAGGCTTTAATAGGTGCAAATGATTCACACATCACATATCTGGAAGACGAATTCGATGTTAAAATTCATACGCTCGGCAATGAAATTACTGTCAGCGGCGAAGATGAAAAAAATGTCGGATTGGTGGAAGATGTGCTGCTTCATTTATTAAAAATAATTCAGCGCGGCATGTCAATTTCTTTAAGAGATGTACAATCTGCTGCGATGATGGCTAAAAATGATACCATCGAATATTTACAAGATCTTTATAACGAAGAAATCGCTAAAGATGTTAAAGGTAAGAGTATTAAAGCGAAAACGACAGGTCAGCGTCAGTATGTAGAAGATATTAAAAAACACGACCTGACTTTCGGTATTGGCCCTGCCGGTACCGGCAAAACGTTTTTAGCAGTTGTAATCGCGTGTCAGATGCTGCGCGAAAACCAGGTTAAACGCATCGTCCTGACGCGTCCTGCTGTAGAGGCAGGGGAGAACCTTGGATTCCTGCCGGGAGACTTAAAAGAGAAGGTAGACCCTTATCTGCGTCCGTTGTATGATGGTCTTCACGCAGTGCTCGGAGCTGAGACTACAGACCGTTTAATCGAACGCGGTGTCATAGAAGTTGCACCGCTTGCTTACATGCGCGGCCGGACATTGAATGAAGCGTTTGTTATTTTGGATGAAGCCCAGAATACAACAGAAATGCAGATGAAAATGTTCCTGACACGCCTCGGTTTCGGTTCGAAAATGATAGTTACCGGTGATGAAACACAGATTGATCTCCCGGGTTCGACAAAAAGCGGACTGGTTGAATCGGTAAAACGCCTTGAAAATATTAAAGGAATCGCTATTAAACGCATGGATGAAACAGATGTTGTAAGACATCCGCTTGTTTCCAAAATAATCCTTGCGTATGAAAAGGATACAAACTTATGATTAATATAGATTTTATTAACGATGAAAATTTTGTAGATGAGTCTGAGCTTAATGAAGTATCTGAGCTGTTAACGTTTGCATACGGTCATCTGAAAGAAGAAGGCGATGCAGAGGTATCTGTATCCTTCGTGTCAAACGAAGAAATTCAAAATATTAACAGAGATTACCGTAATAAAGACAGCATAACAGATGTGATTTCTTTCGCACTTGAAGAAGGAGACATGAACATTATTCACGAAGATGCGCCGCGCACTTTGGGTGATATTATTATCAGTACCGACCGTGCGAAAGAGCAGGCTGATGATTATGGTCACAGCTACCGCCGTGAGCTGCTGTTTTTAAGTCTCCACGGATTCTTACATCTGCTTGGGTACGATCACATGGAGAGCGATGACGAAGCTGAAATGAACGGCAAACAAGAAGAAATATTAAACGCATTCGGTGTGACACGCGATTAATTTAGACCGTTTTAAACATCCTCTCCAGGGAATTTTTCAGCTGTTTAAAAAGGATAGGAATTTTTTACTGCACTCTGTTATTGCAGCAACAGTCATATGTATTTGTGCTGCGGTGAATATCACAGCAGTTGAGTGGCTGTTTATCATTACTGCTGTATTTTTAGTTTTAATTACAGAAACATTGAACAGTGCAATTGAATACACGGTGGATTTAATTACCGGCGATTACCATATACTTGCACGCTATGCGAAAGATATCGCAGCAGCAGCAGTACTTCTTGCGAGTATATATGCTGTAATCGTCGGTATGGTTATCCTGCTGCCGTATTTGTTTTAATATAAGGAGGACATCAGATGAACGACGGATTATTTAAAAAAGAATGGCTGACAGAAGTGCAGGAAGCACAGTCCCGGGCATATACACCTTACTCAAATTTTAATGTAGGTGCTCTATTAATTACAGAAGATGATGAATATATTTACGGAGCGAACATTGAAAATGCTGCGTATCCGGCATCAATTTGTGCAGAACGCTCTGCCTTGGTGAGCGCGTATTCAAATAATAAGAGAAAATTCAAAGCAATTGTAATCGTGACGGATGCACATGGACCTGCAAGCCCATGCGGTGAATGCAGACAGGTAATGAAAGAGTTATGCCACGATGAAATGCCGGTTTACTTAACGAGTAAATCAGGTGAAGTAATAAAACGGACGGTAGACGATCTGCTGCCGCTCGGTTTTAGCGGGAAGGATATGGATTAATGGATTTTGGTGGATTTAAATCAGGTTTTGTCAGTATAATCGGACGTCCGAATGTAGGGAAATCTACATTTATGAACAAGGTTCTTGGACAGAAAGTTGCAATTATGTCGGACAAACCCCAAACGACAAGAAATAAAATACAAGGTGTATATACGAAAGATAATGCTCAGATGATTTTTATCGATACACCGGGAATACACAAACCGAAACACCAGCTCGGCGAGCATATGATGAAAGTTGCGCGCAATACGCTTCGTGAAACAGAAGCAATTCTGTTCGTCATTAATGCGGCTGAAGAAATCGGGCGCGGTGATGAGTTCATTATTGATATGCTTAAAAATACGAAGACGCCGATTATTTTAGTATTAAATAAAATCGATTTAATTCATCCGGATGAGCTGATTAAACAAATTGAAGTTTACAAAGATAAACTGGAATTCAGTGATGTAGTACCGATTTCAGCACTGCAGGGTAATAATATCGAACGGCTTCTGGCTGTGATTGAATCACACCTGCCGGAAGGACCGATGTACTATCCGGAAGATCGTATTACGGATCACCCTGAACACTTTATCGTGAGTGAGCTGATTCGTGAAAAAGCACTGCACCAGCTGAGTCAGGAACTGCCTCATGCGATTGGTGTGGAAGTGCTCAAAATGAAAGGTGACGATGACGGAGGCAAAGTCAGGGTGGAAGCTTTGATTTACGTTGAACGGGAATCACAAAAAGGCATGGTCATCGGTAAAGGCGGCAAGATGCTGAAAGAAATCGGACGTCATGCGCGTATGGACATCGAAAATCTGCTCGGCAGCAAAGTATATCTTGAGCTGTGGGTCAAAGTACAAAAGGACTGGCGCAATAAACCGACGTTTATCAGATCGCTTGGATATAAAGACGAAGAATATTAAAACTGGGTGAGATAATGATCTATCAACAGACTGGTATGATGATCCGGCAGACGAGCTACAGCGAGTCGAGCCGGATTATTACTATACTGACAGAAACGGGTGAACAGGTTCCATTAATGGCACGCGGCTTTAATAAACCGAAAAGCCAGTTTATTACTCTGCGGCAGGGTTATCTGGAAGCACTGTTCACCTATAACCGTTTTAAAGGCATGGGCACACTCAATGATGTTGATGTGACCGAACGCTTTAAAAACATCAATGGCGACTTCGATGTATACACGCATGGAAGTTATATTATGGAAGTCATTACGAGAGCACTTGAAGATGATATTGCAGAACCGGGATTTTACAGGCTGCTGAAAAAAGCATTTAAACTGCTTGACGATGGCAACGAAAGTTTTGGTGTTACATCACTCGTGCTGGTTAAAATGCTTCCGGCCTACGGCGGTCAGCTTAATCTCGACAGCTGTGCAGTATGCGGCAGAAGTGATTATAAAAAGTACAGCCACTATTCATTTAAATACCACAATGTCATCTGCCACGACTGCCTGACAGAAGAAACACTGGAACGGGCAATACCTGTCAGCAACAGAGTATTGTATTTTGCACTGTATTTAAAATCAGTAAAACTTGAAGATGTGAACAGCATTAAAATATCTGAAAGTCTCGGCAGACAGCTGCTTAAATTTATTGAAGTACTGTACGATGAATACAGCGGTGTATATTTCAGAAGCAAGAAATTAATAGATCCGCAGTGAAAAACGCACCTGACTCCTGAACCCGGGAAATCAAGTGCGTTTTTTAATAAATTATTAATCCATATTACTCGTCAACGTTTTAACATCTTTGACAATCTCTTCTGTCTCAAACGTATTATCTCCGGCATCAACACCGGTATAGTCTTTAATCAGCGTACCGGTTTCATCGATTAAATAAATCGCCGTACCGTGCAGTACTTGATTAGAGCCGTCCTGCGGCAGTTTCACTATTGATTTGAAGTTGTTCAGCGCATAATCGCGCAGATATTCAAATTCGTATCCTGTGACAAGCTGCCATTCAATATTATCCGCCGGATTATACCAGTTCATATATTCACTGAGTACTTCAGGTGTATCTGTATCCGGATCTACAGAAAAACTTATAATACCGACATCTTCAAGGTTTTCTTCTGCCAGTTCCTGAGTCAGCTCGGTCATATTTTGTGTCATCGGCGGGCATACGGTAACGCACTCGGTAAAAATAAGATTGGCAAGCCATACTTTTTCGTCCATATCATCTGATGTAAATGTTTCATTATGCTGATTGACAGCTTCAAAATCATTCAGCGTATTGCCGTAATAAGACATTGGCTCAACTTCCTCGCTGCCGCATGCGGCGAGAAATATAACAAAGGCTATAAGCAGAGTGCTTCTAAACATAAGCATCCTCCATTAAAATATAATTATATGTATAAAGGTGCCCCAATAGTATGAGGCACCCATGTTGTTAAAACTTAATTCTTGATGATAGGAAATTGTGCAGTTCGTCAATTGAAATACGTGTCTGTTCCATCGTATCACGGTCTCTTACTGTGACTTTTTTATCTTCAGCTGAATCAAAGTCGAATGTAATGCAGTACGGTGTACCGATTTCATCCTGGCGGCGGTAGCGTTTACCGATTGACTGTGACTCATCGAATTCGATGTTAAAGTCAGCAGCGAGCATGCTGTATACTTCCATAGCATCTCCGCTTAATTTTTTCGATAAAGGCAGAACTGCCGCTTTAAACGGCGCAAGAGCAGGGTGTAGACGCAATACTGTGCGTGAGTCACCTGACTCAAGTTCTTCTTCATCATAAGCATCTGTAAGGAATGCGAGCGTCATACGGTCAAGACCAAGTGACGGTTCGATACAGTATGGAATATATTTCTCGTTAGTTTCAGGATCGTGATATCTGAAATCTTCGTTTGAATGTTCCATATGTTGACGAAGGTCAAAGTCTGTACGGCTGGCAACGCCCCACAGTTCACCCCAGCCAAACGGGAATTTATATTCAATATCAGTTGTTGCGTTAGAGTAGTGTGATAACTCATCTTCATCATGTTCTCTTAAACGTGTTTTTTCTTCGCTTAAGTTTAAATCCTTCAGCCATTTAACAGCGAAATCTTTCCAGTAGTTCTGCCATTCCATTTCAGTTCCCGGCTTACAGAAGAACTCAAGTTCCATCTGATCGAATTCACGTGTTCTGAATGTAAAGTTACCCGGTGTAATTTCGTTACGGAATGATTTACCAATCTGTCCGATACCGAATGGAAGTTTTTTACGCATAGAACGCTGAACGTTCTTGTAGTTTACAAAGATGCCCTGTGCAGTTTCAGGACGCAGGAATAATTCGTTAGTTGAACCTTCTGTTACACCCTGGAATGTTTTGAACATCAGATTGAACTGACGGATTTCAGTGTAGTCGTGCGCTCCGCAAGTCGGGCAGTCGATATTTTTATCGTCGATGATTTCTTTCATTGCATCAAATGATAAACCGTCTGCAACAAAAGTATCGTCTTCTTTTTGCATAACATCTTCAATCAGTTTGTCAGCACGGTGACGTGACTTACATGATTTACAGTCGATCATCGGGTCGTTAAAGTTGTTTAAGTGACCTGAAGCTTCCCAAGTTTTAGGGTTCATTAAGATTGCAGCATCCAGCCCCACGTTATAAGGTGATTCCTGAATGAATTTTTTCCACCATGCAGCCTTAACGTTGTTTTTCAGTTCGATACCTAACGGACCGTAGTCCCACGTGTTAGCAAGACCGCCGTAGATTTCACTGCCGGGAAAAACAAAACCTCTTGTTTTTGCCAGGTTAACAATTGTGTCCATGTTCATAGTTAATGCAGCTCCTTTTTATTATTAATCTATATATAAAAAAGTCCCTGGACAGCATAAAAATGCTATCCAGGGACGAGCGTAGCCCGCGGTTCCACCCAATTTAGTAAGAAAACTCGCTTTTATATATAAGATTAATTGTATTTGTAAATTAATATGCCATATTTACTGCCAGGCTCACACCATTCCTGACTCGCTTACGGCTATTATATAATTAGAGCAGAATGAATGCAAGTACGATGATATTTCTTTATCTCTGTAAATATTATATAATATCAATGTTGGGAGTGAGAACGTGGAATTGAACGAACGCCAAGAAAAAATTCTGAGCATAGTTAAACAGCACGGGCCGATTACCGGCAGCAAGATTGCTGCACAGCTGTCATTGACCCGTGCAACATTACGACCGGATCTGGCTATATTGACGATGTCCGGCTTTTTGGATGCAAGACCCCGCGTCGGTTATTTTTATACCGGCAAGGAAACAAACGATGTTATCGCTCTTAAAGTAAATAATATTTTAGTGCGGGATGTACAGAGTTTACCTATTTTAATTACGGTTGAAACAAGTATTTACGATGCAATCGTCAAGATGTTCCTGGAAGATGTGGGCACGCTGTACGTTATTGATAACGAGCAGTCTCTGGCCGGTGTTGTCTCGAGAAAAGATTTGTTAAAAGGAACGATGAGTTTCAATGATACAGAAAATACGCCGGTCAGTGCAGTAATGACCCGGACGCCCAACATTACGATGTGTTATCCGGATGACCTTCTTTTATATGTTGCAAAACAGATCATTGACAGACAGATTGATTCACTGCCGGTAGTAAAAGAAAGTAACGGCAGAATTGAAGTTACAGGCAGGATTACTAAAACCAATATTACAAAAGTATTTGTAAATTTAATGGAGTGAAAAAATAATGTCGAATTTTAAAATAATCGTTGCATCAGACTCAGTCGGAGAAACAGGCGAACTCGTAACGAAAGCATGCCTGTCACAATTTAAAATCGACGCACCCGATAATGTCATCGATCGTTATCCGTATGTGAACAGCTGCGATGACATTGATGACGTGATAGATTTAGCTAAAAGCAAAAATGCATTAGTCGTCTATACTTTAATTACACCTGATTTAAGAACATACATGGCCGCCGAGCTTGATAAGGAAGATATTTCCTATATCGATGTAATGGGGCCGCTGATGGATGAAATAGCGAAAGCAACAGGTCTTGAACCTTACAACGAACCTGGCCGTGTTCACCGTCTTGACGAAGAATACTTCAAAAAGATTGAAGCCATTGAATTTGCCGTAAAATACGATGACGGCAAAGATACAAGCGGGCTTGATAAAGCAGATATCGTGTTGCTTGGTGTTTCAAGAACTTCGAAAACACCGCTGTCGCAGTTTTTAGCTTTAAAGAAATACAAAGTGATGAATGTCCCGCTCGTACCGGAAGTGAAGCCGCCGGCTGAATTATTCGATGTGGACCCTGAAAAGTGTGTGGCGCTGCGTATTAACCCGGATACATTATATAAAATCCGCAAGGAGCGTTTAAGCCAGCTCGGCTTAAAAGACACGGCGATGTATGCCAACAGCACGCGCATTGAAGATGAACTGACTTACTTTGATGAAATAATCGGTAAAATAGGCTGTCCGGTAATAGATGTGTCCGATAAAGCAATCGAGGAAACAGCGAATGCTATTATGAAATACGTGGACAGCGAGAGTAATATTAGAGGGTGATAATTTGAGAATACCCGAGGAAACCATAGCTAAAATAAAAGACGAGACCGACATTACTGAGTTAGTTGCAAGTTACATTAAGCTTGAACGGCGAGGGAGGAACTATGTTGGTCTCTGTCCGTTTCACGATGAGAAAACACCATCCTTTTCCGTCAGTCCGGACAAACAGATTGCACATTGTTTCGGCTGTAAAAAGGGCGGTAACGTATTCCAGTTTCTGATGGAAATTGAGAGTATGTCCTTCCATGAAGCGGCAGCAAAACTCGGAGAACCGCTGAATATAAAAATAGATACAAAAACGAGCGATGTTGATGAGAGCGATATGACGCTCATCCGCATGCACGATTATATGACGGATCTTTACCATCATTTACTCATGAACACAAATGAAGGTGAAAAACCGCTCCAGTACTTGCTAGACCGGGGCTTCAGCACAGAGCTGATCCGCGCTGAAAAAATCGGTTTTGCACCGAATATGTCCTACTTTGCAAAAAATGCGCTGCTTGAGCAGGGCTATAACGAGGAAACCGCATATCAGGCAGGCCTGCTGTCAAGAAATGAAGAAAACTTCTCTTATTACGACCGCTTTGTCGGACGTATTATGATTCCTATAAAAAATCATCAGGGACACCACGTCGGTTATACTGCCAGAAGCATCGACGGCAGTGAACCCAAATATTTAAATACACCCGAAACAGAAATATTTAAGAAGCGGGAATTGTTTTTCAACTTAAATGATGCCAGAAAACATGTCAGGAAGCTCGATAACATTATTTTAATGGAGGGGCATCTTGATGTTTTAAAAGTTAAAATGACCAAAGTCAGACATATCGTTGCAACGATGGGGACGGAACTCAGCCAGGAAAATTTAAATCTGCTTGAACGTCTGTCTTCGAATGTTACGATTATGTTCGATGGTGACTCTGCCGGACGAAATGCTACGTTGAAAGTGGGGGACACTCTTCTTAAGCGCGGCTTAAATGTCTACGTGCAGAAAATCCCCGATAAAATGGACCCGGATGAATACATTGAAACATTTGGTGCAAAGAAGTTTGAACAGTTTATCCAGGACCAGCAGCAGCATTATCTGCACTTCAAAGCAGAAGTGCTGCGCCACGATGCGAAAGAGAACGACATGAAGTTTACACAGCACTTGAACTCACTTGCAAACGACATGCAGTATGTCAATGATCATTTAACAGCTGAGCGCCTGGTTGCTACGATCAGTTCTATTTTCGGTGTCGATAAAGAGGCATTATCCGGGCAGATACCAAAAGCGGTGAGACAGGAGACAAACTATGCTGTACCTGAACCCCGCCGCCAGCAATTATCGCAGCGTCAGAAAAAAGAGCGATACGTGACGAGAATAATGATGGTAAACCGCGAATATCTGCTTGAATACAGCGATACGCTGGATACTAATGTCTTAACTTACGGGCCTTACTATGATATAATAAGAGGACTTTGTGCCTATTTTGAAGCACATACAGTTTTCGATCTGTCTCTGGCCCTTAATTATCTTGATCCCGCACTGACGGACACACTGATAGAACTCGACAGCATGTCGATTCATGAAGATGTCTCACATAGTGAAATAAATGATTATTTAGAAGATTTAAGTGGTATAAGAAATAGTGAAAACGAAAAACAGGAATTATACCGCAGACTTGAAGCTGCGGAACGTGATAATGACTTTGAACTGCAGATTAAGCTTACCCAGGAACTGGTTGAGCTTAACCGGACGTACAAAATGTAGTTTTTGATAACTTAGGAGGCACAGTATGGCGAAGAAAAAAACAATTGCAGCTGAAATTAAAGAACTTGAATTCACAACTGTCGAACAGGCAAAAGCATACCTGTTGGAAAAAGGGAAAAAAGACGGCCAGCTGTCTCACGAAGAAGTTGCTGATAAATTAGCAAACTTCGAGCTGGATTCAGATGCGATAGACGAATTTTTCGAAGAATTAAACGAAAATGAAGTTCAGATGATTAATGAAAAAGATTCGTCGGATACAAACGAGAAACTGGATCTCTCTGATATGAGTGCACCTCCGGGCGTTAAAATTAACGACCCTGTGCGTATGTATCTTAAAGAAATCGGCCGCGTTGATTTATTAACTGCTGCTGAAGAAGTTGAACTGGCGAAGCGTATCGAGCAGGGCGATGATATTGCGAGAAGCCGTCTGGCTGAAGCAAACTTACGTCTTGTTGTAAGTATCGCAAAACGCTATGTCGGACGCGGCATGCTCTTCCTTGACCTGATTCAGGAAGGAAACATGGGTCTGATTAAAGCTGTAGAAAAATTCGACTTTACTAAAGGTTTTAAATTCTCGACTTATGCAACTTGGTGGATTCGCCAGGCAATTACACGCGCTATTGCCGACCAGGCGAGAACAATTCGTATTCCGGTGCACATGGTTGAGACTATCAACAAGCTTATCCGTATACAGCGCCAGCTGCTTCAGGATTTAGGACGTGAACCGACACCTGAAGAAATCGGTGAAGAAATGGATCTGCCTGCTGAAAAAGTCCGTGAAATTCTAAAAATCGCTCAGGAGCCTGTCTCGCTTGAAACACCTATCGGTGAAGAAGACGACAGTCATCTTGGTGACTTTATCGAAGACCAGGAAGCACAGAGTCCGTCGGACCATGCAGCTTATGAACTGTTAAAAGAACAGCTCGAAGATGTGCTCGATACTTTAACGGATCGCGAAGAAAATGTACTCCGTCTGCGTTTCGGTCTTGATGATGGACGTACCCGCACACTGGAAGAAGTAGGTAAAGTATTCGGTGTTACCCGTGAACGCATTAGACAAATTGAAGCAAAAGCACTGCGTAAATTAAGACATCCATCAAGAAGTAAGAAATTAAAAGACTTTATGGATTAACAGTGTAATATTTTCTCAAAATTGTTTTGACTTTGACACAATTTGAGATACAATTATATATGAGATAACATGAATAACAGATGAGGGGGTAACATAATGAATAAAAATCCTATAATTCCATTCTTACTGATTATATTTCTTGGAGTCGGACTTGTGTTCCTGCTTTCCGGATTAGGCGCAACTGATGACGGTGAAGAAGACGTTGCAACAGAAGAAGGTTCTGAGGAATCAGGTGGCGGCGAAGAAGCTTCAAGCGGTGACGTTGATGCAGAAGGTATCGCTCGTGATAACTGTGCTTCATGTCACGGTCAAGACTTCAGCGGCGGAATGGGTCCTGCATTAGCTGGAACAAGTCTTGCTGAAGACGAGTTCACGTCAATCGTACGTGACGGTCAAGGTTCTATGCCTGCATTCTCGGCAGACCAGATTGCAGATGAAGAACTTACAGCTTTATATCAGTTCTTTTCTGAACAGTAATTATCTATAAAAAAGACTCTCAATGATGGGGGTCTTTTTTTAATACAGGAGTGAGGAAATGTTAAACCAGAGGCTTAAGACAGTATCAGAATATATTGTTGGAGATGCACTTGTTGATATCGGTTCCGATCACGCGTATTTACCAATTTACGCTGTAAATGAAAACATTATTAAAAAAGCTATATGCGGAGAAATTGCCAGAGGACCATATGATTCCTCTGTTAAAAATGTGCAGCAGAATAAATTAACCGAAGAAATTAAAATCAGACTGGGAGACGGTTTGTCCGTCCTTCGCAGTATGGATGATGTCGATACAATTACTATTTGCGGAATGGGCGGACCATTAATCGCGAGTATTATTGAAAACGGAATGAAGTTTGTTCACGGCACACCGCGTTTCATCGTGCAGGCAAATACTTACCCTTATCCAATCCGTAAAATAATGGCTGAACATAATTATAAGATTACCGAGGAACTGCAGTTAAAAGACGGTCTTCATTTTTATGATATTATTGTTTTTGACCATTCAGAAGAAGCTGTTGAATACAGCGAAGCTGAACTGCGCTTTGGTCCTGTAAATATAGAAAAAAGAGAACCGGTGTTTATCGGACAGCTGGAACGTGAAAAGAGTCATATGGAGAAAATATTAAATGGTATCAACGATAGAGAGAAGAATATAGATAAAGTTGAGAGACTTGAATCTAATCTTAAATATGTCGATGAGGTGCTGGAGAATGTTAAAGATAAGTGATCTGCTTAAACAATTAAATGAAATTGCCCCATTTTCTGATAGTGAAAAATGGGATAATACAGGTCTGCTGGTCGGCAATGAAGGGGATACTGTCACAGGGATTATTACTGCACTTGACTGCAGTGCTGATACTGTTGATGAAGCTGTCATGAAAAATGCCAATGTTATTATCAGTCATCATCCTTTAATTTTCCCTGAAATTTCAAAAGTGGTAAACGAAGGTCCGGGACTGGTCATCCAGAAATTGATTAAGAATGATATTAATTTGATTGCGATGCATACAAATCTCGATCATCAGAAGAATGGAGTCAGCCATATGATTGCAGCGGCGCTCGGCTATCCTGAAACTGAAATTCTGCTGCCGGAAAAAGGGAACTTCAAAAAACTCAGAGTGAATATTAATACTCGGGACAAAGAAGAGTTTAAACAAAATCTGCTGAAAAATGCGCCGGTAGGTGACATGGGAGATTATACAGAAGTAAGCTATGAATACGAAGTTCACGGCCAGTTCAAACCTGAAGCTGAAGCGAATCCGACGATTGGTGAATCTGGAAAACTCGAACACGTGGATGAATATATCATAGAATGTATTTTTGACGGCAGGGATCAGCATGCTGTAATTGATGCAGTCAGAAAGTATCACCCTTATGAGGAGCCCGCGTTTGATGTCTACAGTCTCGACAGAGCAGCTGACACAGGACTGGGTGTTAAATTCAATTACGGAGATACACTGGACAGTCTTGTTCAATTGATAGAAAAGAAAACCGGACTTAAAACTGTTAATGTCGTTAGAGCCGACGATAGAATCATTAACACTGCAGCTGTTATCGGCGGCGCAGGAATGAGCTACCGTGAAGCAGCATTTAACAGCGGTATAGACGTGCTTATTACAGGTGACGTTAAGTATCATGAAGCATATGATGCAAAGGCTGCAGGACATAACATAATCGATGCCGGACATTACTTGGAAGTATTAATGACGTCGGGCCTTCGAGAGTTAATTGAAGACGAGCTCGATGTTCCTGTTACAGCATCAGAAGTATCAACAAATCCATTTGAATAAATTAAAAAGACTGCGAAATCTAGATTTCGCAGTCTTTTTGTTAGTCCATTAACTTAACTGGTGTAGGATTTTTAATTTTCGGTAAAATCTTAGCCATTGGTACTGATGACTCAGGAACAGTCTGCTGCTCAATGTTGTAGTTTTTAATATACGTAATTACCTCTTTAACGATTGGTGTCGGAGTAGAAGCACCAGCAGTAACTGCAACTTTTTCTACGCCTTCAAACCATTCGTTTTTCAGCTCGTTTAAAGAACTGATACGGTAAGCATTCGTATGAGCAATTTCTTTAGAAACCTGTGTCAGACGGTTAGAGTTGTTACTCTTAGGGTCACCGACTACGATAAGAAGATCGGCTTCTCCTGCCTGTTCAGCGACAGCTTCCTGTCTGACCTGAGTCGCAAGACAGATTTCCTTATGCACTTCGATGTGCGGGAACTGTACTTTAAGTTCATCCATAATGTGGCTGACATCCCATTGGCTCATAGTCGTCTGGTTTGTAACGATAAGTTTTTTATCTGCAAGATAGTCCGGCAGAGTTGCAACGTCTTCCTGAGTTTCAATTAGATGAACGTGACCCGGTGAAACGCCAATTGCACCTTCCGGCTCAGGGTGGTCTTTCTTGCCGATGTAAATAACATCATAATCATCCGCAGTTTTTTCTCTGATCAGATCATGTGTGAATTCTACGTCAGGACATGTTGCATCGATGCAGACAAGTCCTTTTTCTTTAGCACGCGCTTTTACTTGCGGTGAAACACCGTGAGCTGTAAAAATAACAGTACCGTTTTCAATCTGCTCGAGGATTTCAAGACGGTTCGGTCCGTCGAGTGTGATAATACCTTCTTCTTCAAAAGCATCCGTCACATGTTTATTGTGTACAATCATACCTAATATATATATAGGACGCGGCAGTGACTGGTCCAAAGAAGCGTTGCGTGCAATCACCATTGCATCAACAACACCGTAACAGTAACCGCGCGGTGAGATTTTAATAATATCCATAAGTAGAACTCCTCCTTACATATGATTATACTTAATTTTACGGGATATTCAAATCATCCAAATGGATGAACGATTATTATAGCGTAAATATGCATTTTTAGTTATAATTGATAAGGAGTTTGAAAGGGACAGGTGACATATATGTCAAATGCATTTAAAAGATTTGAATTTAACAACACAATGCTCGATGCAATAGAGAAGGTCGGATTCACACATCCGACAATGGTGCAGGAGCGAGTGATACCTCGTATAATGAAAGGCAGTAATGTTGTTGCGCAGTCAGCAACAGGGAGCGGTAAGAGCCATGCCTTTTTACTGCCGCTTATTTACAATATCGACGGTGCTAAAAAAACGCCTCAGGTTATAGTAATGGCACCGACGAGAGAACTGGCGAAACAGCTGGATAATATGGCAAGAAAAGTTCTCGAATCATACGATAATATCAGCTGCCGTGCATTTATCGGCGGAACGGAAATGAAACGCGATGAAGAGCGTGCACGTCAAAATCCCCAGCTTGTTATTGGTACACCGACACGCATTAAGGATTTAATAGATAAACAGGCACTTGATATTCACTCTGCAAAGTCTGTTGTAATCGATGAAGCAGACTTAATGGTTGATTTAGGCTTTATGGCTGACGTCGACTATATATCCAACCGCATTTCGACTGCAAGCCAGTTTCTGGTCTTTTCGGCCACTATCCCTGAACCGGTAAAACAATTTATGGAAAAATACATTGGCGAAACTGAAATTATTGTAATTGATACACCGCTTAATAAAGCGTCTATTCATTACAGCCTGGTACCTGTAAAAGGAAGCAGCAGATTAGAGAAAACACTCGAGCTGACTAAAAATATTACGCCGTATATCGGATTAATTTTTGCCAATTCCCGTGAACGTGCCGATGAATTATATGCTCATTTAAAAGAAGCGGGCATTAACGTTGGATTATTCCACGGAGGATTAAAACCGCGCGAACGTGCACAGGAAATTAAGAAAATAGAAAATCTTGACTACCACTGGGTTGTTGCAAGTGATCTGGCAGCAAGAGGATTGGATTTTGACGGCGCATCACATGTCATTAACTACGATATTCCGAAACAGATTGAATTCTTTACTCACAGAGTAGGACGTGTCGGCAGAGGACAGTACAGCGGTGTTGCGATTACACTTTACGAGCCGAGTGAACAAAATGAAATTGATGCGCTTGAAGGTAAAGGATATGTTTTCAATCATGAAGACATCCGCGGCGGCGAGCTGAAAGAAATTAAGGACCGTACTCAGCGCGCAGGCAGAAACTCACGCAGCAAGACGAATAAAACACAAAATTACAAAGTGCGCAGTCCTAAAAAAGTAAAACCTGGATATAAAAAGAAGATTAAGTTCCAAAAAGAAGAACTGGAACGTCAGGAACGCAGACGTTATGCAAAAGCAAAATCACGCAATGAGAAAAAACGAAATAAAAAAGACAATAAGTAGAGGTTGGTATAAATGTTATTGGGATCACATGTTTCGATGAGCGGTAAAAAAATGCTGGAAGAGTCAGTGACTACTGCAGCAGATTATGGTGCATCTACATTTATGATTTATACCGGCGCACCGCAAAATACGCGCCGTAAAAAAATTGAAGATCTGAATATCGAAAAAGGACAGCAGGCGATGAAAGAAACCGGCATTAAGAATTTCGTCGTCCACGCACCTTATATTATTAATATCGCAAATACTGAAAAAGCTCATGTCTTCAATTTAGGCGTTGAATTTTTGCAGGAAGAAATCGTCCGTACTGAAGCACTCGGTGCAAAACAGATTGTACTTCACCCTGGCGCGCACGTCGGTGCCGGCAGCGAAGCGGGAATTAAGCAAATTGTAAAAGGGCTTAATGAAGTATTATCCAACGACAATGATGTACAGATTGCACTGGAAACGATGGCAGGCAAAGGCTCTGAAATCGGACGTACATTTGAAGAAATCGCGCATATTATGGACGGAGTTACGAACAACGAACGTTTGAGTGTTACATTTGATACGTGTCACGTTCACGACGCAGGCTATGATATCAAAAACGATTTTGATGGTGTATTAAATGAGTTTGATAAACTTGTTGGTATCGACCGTATTAAAATTCTTCATATGAATGATTCTAAAAATCCAAGAGGCGCACACAAGGACAGACATGAAAACTTTGGTTTCGGCCATATCGGGTTTGATGCACTGGCTTACATTATAAATCATCCGGAATTCACTGACGTTCCAAAAATATTAGAAACTCCATTCGTCGGTCCGGATAAGACAAATCGTGTTGCGCCATATAAACATGAAATTGATATGATTAAGTCAGGAGAATTTGATCCGAACTTATTAGTAAAAATCAATCCTGCAGTATCGGCATTAGAATAGTTAAATTCAGGGAACACCTCTTCGGGAGGTGTTCTTTTTTCGTAATCATTCCTATTTACAAAACGTAATGATTCCTGTAAAATATATCTGGACATAAATAAAAGGAGTCTTGTTAATGGCTGTGCCTGTATTTGAAATTAAAGATGTAACATATGAATATAAAGATAAGCTGGAGGCGACACCCGCGCTCCAAAATATTTCATTTTCAATTAACCAGGGAGAATTTTTGGCAATTGTCGGACCGAATGGCTCTGGAAAATCGACACTGCTGAAATTAATTCTCGGTGTCTACAAACTGCAGCAGGGCAATATACTGATTAACGGGAAGACTCGTAAATCATTTAATGCATGGCAGGAAATCGGCTACGTATCGCAAAAAGCTGCGGCACATGCCAAAGGATTCCCTGCTACAGTCAAAGAAGTTGTCTTAAGCGGACTGACAAAAGAAAAAGGGCTGTTTAAAAGATTCACGAAAAAGGATAATGAACAGCTGAATAAAACTTTAAAACTGCTTGATATTGAACATATTAAGCATCAGAACGTGTCAAACCTTTCCGGCGGCCAGGCACAGCGCGTATTTATCGCACGTGCATTAATCAATGAGCCATCTATTTTAGTACTGGATGAACCGACAGAGGGAATTGACAGCAAGCATGTTAAAGATTTTTATAATGTGCTTTTCAAGTTAAAAAAACAAAATGTAACGATTCTTCTTGTAACGCATGATATTGGTGTTGTTGTCGATAATGCCGATAAAGTTGCCTGTTTAAATGAGCACCTTCATTTCCATGGTACTAATACGGAGTTCCAGAATCTCGGCGAGGCAGAGTTATCGAAAATTTACGGATTTCCGCTGCAGCTCGTTTCTCATAACCATCAGAGGGAGTGCTGTAAATGATCGAAGCAATATTAAATTACGACTTTATGAAATATTCATTTATCAGCGGAATTATCGTCGGTTTGATCGCACCGCTCCTAGGGACCTTTATCGTGGTGAGAAGACTGTCGCTAATCGCGGATGCATTGAGTCATGTTGCACTTGGCGGCATCGCTTTCGGTGTGTACTTAACATCAATATTTAATATCGTAATTAATCCTGTAATTTCAGGCGTCGTATTTTCTGTAATCGGTGCGCTCGGGATTGAAAAGCTCAGAGGCTTGTATAAACATTACTCGGAAATAGCAATTCCGATAATAATGAGCCTTGGGATCGCACTCAGTGTATTATTCTTATCATTGGCAAACGGCTTTAATCAGGATTTATTCGGCTACCTTTTCGGAAGTATCAGCGCGGTCAGCTTCAGCGACCTTATACTGATCAGTATAATTGGTGCAATCGTTATCCTGTTTGTCTTCTTCTTATATAAAGAAATGTTCTTTATTTCATTTGATGAAGAGTATGCAGGCGTTATGAAATTGAGCAAATATATTCACATCATATTTATTATCCTGGTCGCACTCGTAATCAGTGCATCGATGCGCATCGTCGGCATACTGCTGGTCAGTGCGATGATGACGCTGCCGGTCGCAAGTGCGATGAGAATCACATCAAGTTTCAAGCAGCTTATGATTGTCAGCATAATTTTTGGAGAAATTTCAGTAATAGCGGGACTGTTCCTCGGTTTCCACCTGAACATCTCACCCGGAGGTACGATAGTACTTGTATCTATCGCTATATTATTATGTACGCTGGTATTAAATCGTGTAGGAGTTGTTAGGAATGCACAAAGAACTAGTTGATTATAAAGAAATGCTAAAAGAAGCAAAATTTAAAGTAACAAAAAAACGCCTTCGCATGATTGAAATATTCATGGAGGACGAACGCTATTTATCTGCTAAAGAAATTCAGGAGATGATGAATAAGGAATATCCCGGAATCAGTTACGATACGATATACCGGAACCTTCATACTCTGAAAGACATCAATGTACTTGAGCAGACGACATTCGGCGGGGAAATGCAGTATAAAATTTCCTGTACTGATCATCACCACCATCATTTTATCTGCGAACGCTGCGGAGAAACAAAAGTCGTTCAATACTGTCCGGTCGAGGCGTGGGAGAGCGAACTGAACGGCGTGAAGATCAACAGCCATAAAGTAGAACTATACGGCTTATGTGAAGTATGCCAATAGAATAAAACAGCGCGTAACTCTTAATTAGGAGTCACGCGCTGTTTTTTATGTGTATGTGTAAGAAACACTCTGCTGCTCTGTCACTGTGGTTTTGACAATGACGGGGTAAAGGTATTGCGCCGTCACTGTGATTTTCACAATGACGAGATAAAGGGGGTGCTCCGTCACTGTGATTTTCACAATGACGGGATAAAGGTACTAATCCGTCATTGTGGTTTTGATAACGAGCCCCGGCATCACTTATTTCCCTTCTTCTTTTTCTCTCGTTTTCTTCGCCAATCTGTTTTTAATAATTACAGCGATGCCCAGAATTACTACCAGCAATACTCCGACTGATGGACGGATAACTGTATCTGTAAACCAAAATACTAAAACAGTAAGCAGAATCAGAGCGATAATTGCAAGAAATATTATATTCAATACTTTTTTCATAGATTACACCTGACTTTTATTCAAATAAATTAATTTCCGTTATTTACTATATATATCTATATGGAAAATAGCAATGCAGGACACAAAAATACCCGCTGCATAAAGTGCAGCGGGTTTAAATATATTATTTAGCTTCTTCTTTTTCAAGACGCTGTTTCTCGTGGTATGCTTCTGCCATAATGTCGATTTCTTTCTTAAGTTCATCGACCATAGTTTCTTCAGGTACTTTACGCACTGTTTTACCATGCATGAAGAGCAATCCTTCTCCGCGGGCACCAGCGATACCAATATCGGCTTCACGGGCCTCACCTGGTCCGTTTACAGCGCAACCGAGTACTGCAACTTTCAGCGGTGCTTTAACGTGTGAAATATATTCTTCCATTTCGTTTGCAATTGCAATCAGATCAATTTCAATACGTCCGCATGTAGGGCAGGCGATAAGAGTCGCTGCGTTACTAGCAAGACCGAAAGTTTTCAGAAGCTCTTTACATACTTTAATTTCCTCAACCGGATCTGCTGATAATGAAATACGCATTGTATTCCCGATACCTTTAGAAATAATTGTACCGAGCCCTGCAGCACTTTTAACAGTACCTGCAAATAATGTCCCACTTTCAGTAATACCGATATGGAGCGGGTAATCAAATGCCTTAGATGCTTTTTCATATGCCTCAACTGCAAGGTTAACATCAGATGCTTTCATCGAAACGATAATATCGTGGAAATCAAGATCTTCTAGTATCTTAATATGGTGCAATGCACTTTCAACCATTCCGTCTGCAGTAGGGAAACCGTATTTTTTAATAATATGGCGTTCAAGACTTCCTGCGTTAACACCGATACGAATTGGAATGCCTTTAGCTTTACAAGCTTTAACGACTTCTTCCACTTTTTCACGGCGCCCGATGTTACCCGGGTTGATACGGATTTTATCTGCTCCGCCTTCAACTGCGATTAATGCAAGCTTATAGTCGAAGTGAATATCGACAACAAGCGGTATATTGATACGTTTTTTAATCTCTGCAATAGCAAGCGCATCTTCTTCTTTTGGACATGCAACGCGAACAATTTGACATCCTGCTTCTTCAAGCTCGTTAATCTGAGCAACAGTCGCTTCAACATCATGTGTTTTCGTAGTTGTCATACTTTGAATAATAATTTCATCGGCTCCGCCGATAGTAAGATCGCCAACTTTAACTTTTCTAGTTTGTGTACGATGTGTAATTCCAGACATATACAAGCCCCTAATCTAAAATTCTTTCTAATTTATAATCTTATTATAATAAAAAACTGAGACAAATGTAACCATCTTGCATTAGGAATGCGTTTTCTTTTGTTTTGGCAGCTTTTTAAAGTAATAAATATACGGTATTAATGCGATTACCAGTATAACCCAGTAAAAGACTTCTGTGTAGACTGCGATTATTCCAATCGGCAGCGCGAGCAGCATCAGTATAAAGGATCCGATTTTAAACCAGTTCATATAATCTGTTTTCCTGCCTGCAAGATTTGCAATGAAACTTAAGAACAGAGATAAAAACAGCATCAGCGTAAAAATAAAGAAATAAATAACGACAACATATATAGTAATATAAATAAATATGTAGAAATATAAACTCGACATTTGGCTTGAGACAAATTGCTCCAGTGACTCATTATCAGTAATATCTCCGATAAAGCTGTAGCTGAACGTGCCATTTTGAATATCATTTATATATATACCGTCGCTGAGAAATGCGAACAGAACAGGATCGCCAAGTTCAGCTGTATCATCCTGTGAAATGACCGGTGTAAACAGAATCTGCTGACCATTTAGGTCAAGCAGTTTCTCTTCACCCTGATATTTCCCGTTTTCTATTTGAAACTCGGGAATTTCATCTCCAATTTCTGACAGGCTTGAAAATGTATTCACCGTTGCCAGCAATGAAGTAATAAAAGGCAGCGAAATAAAAATCGACAGCAGTAATATGTTTAACAGCAGATACCGAAAGGGTACAGTACGAAACAGGGGATACTTTTTAAATGTTGCAAGACGTTTAATAAATTCAAAGTATTTCATTCTATCATCCTTAAATATGTATAATAATAAGACCTTAGTCTTATTTAAATAAACCTTAAGCAATCTAATTGTTATTTTAACATCAAATTGCTATATTTAGGATGTAAACAATTTTGAAGGGAGATTTTTAATTATGGCTTTTGAATTACCAAAATTACCATACGCTTATGATGCTTTAGAACCTCATATCGACAAAGAAACGATGGAGATTCACCACTCTAAGCACCATAACACTTATGTAACAAAATTAAACGACGCAGTTAAAGGTACAGATCTCGAGTCTAAATCGATCGAAGAAATTGTTAAAAACTTAGACGCTGTACCAGAAAACATCAAGACTGCGGTACGTAATAACGGTGGGGGACATCTTAACCACACATTCTTCTGGGAATTACTTTCTCCAGAGAAAAAAGAATTATCAGGTGAATTAAAAGAAGCAATTGAATCAGCTTTCGGTTCAGTTGATAAATTTAAAGAAGAATTTGAAGCAGCAGGCGCTGGCCGTTTTGGTTCAGGCTGGGCTTGGCTAGTCGTTAACAACGGTGCTTTAGAAATTACAAGCACACCTAACCAGGACAACCCTGTATCTGAAGGTAAAACTCCAGTATTCGGTGTTGACGTTTGGGAACATGCTTACTACCTTAAATACCAAAACAAACGTCCTGAGTATTTAGGCGCAATTTGGAACGTAGTAGATTGGGACAAAGTTAGCGAATTATATCAGGCTGCTAAATAATACAGCATTAAAAAGACGGGGATTTTATCCTCGTCTTTTTTTATTTTAGTATACCCGCGTTAAAATATGTTAAAATGATGTGGACTTTATAAAAGGGTTTGATGCAGTTTGAAACGAGCAAAAATTAAAAGTTTGGATGCTATAAACAAACAGGTGCTTAAATCACGTATAAATATAATTATGCTGATAATTTTTATTCTTTTCTTAATTCTTATTATACGTCTCGGCTACCTGCAGATTGTTCTCGGTGATACATATCAGGAACAGGTTGAAAATGCACAGTATGTTGAAATCAATCAAAGTGTGCCGCGGGGTGAAATTTACGACCGCAACGGCAATCTTCTTGTGGGCAATACTGCTGAGAAAGCGATTTATTTCACCAGACACAGAAATATGTCTAACTTCGAAATAATGGATGTGGCCAATACTCTCAGTACATACATAGCTATGGATACTGAACGTTTGTCGCTACGTGATAAGCAGGATTATATTATTAATAACTATCCGGGAGAGTTATTAGCAATTATGCCTGAACAGGTTACTTTGCTTGAAAACGGAGGAATTTCCCAGAATGATTTTAATGAAGATGCTTATAATATTATTGATGAAGAATTTGCAGATTCAGTATTAAATGAAGAAGATTTAAATATTATCGCTGTTTATGTTGAAATGGTTTCAGCGAGTGAACTTAATCCGGTCATCGTGAAGAGCGAAGATGTTACCGATGAAGAGTTTGCAAAAGTTAATGAAGATCTACAACAGCTGGCAGGGATTTCAACCGGTCTTGACTGGCAGCGTGAGTATCCTTATGGTGCGGCACTCCGCACAGTTTTCGGCGAAGTGTCGACAAATGATGAAGGACTGCCTCGTGAACTTGTTGAATACTACCAGGCACTCGGGTATTCACGTAACGACAGAGTAGGGAAGTCTTACTTAGAATTCCAGTATGAAGACGTTCTCCGCGGTGAGAAACCTCAGGTTAAATATACGACTGATAAGTCCGGCAGAGTGACCGGCGAGGAGACGATTAAAGAAGGAAAAGCCGGAGACGATTTATATCTCACTATAGATATCGAACTGCAGCTTGAACTTGAAAAGATTGCCGAGCACCATTTAACAGGCATCAGGAGTATGGCTGAAGAAATAGTGGAGATGGATGAAGCGAACGGTGATATTGATTATACGATTATTCCAGAGTATATCGATACCGTGCAGCTTGTCGTGCAGGACCCGAACAATGGAGATATACTCGCAATGGTCGGCAAGCATATTAATGAAGACGGTGATATCGTCGATTATGATTACGGCACACTGACAGCAACTTACGTACCTGGTTCATCCGTTAAGGGAGCAACTGTTGCGACAGGCTATCAGGAAGATATTCTCGATGTCGGGGAAACGCTTATCGATGAGCCGATGACATTTTCCGGCACAGATACGGTAAGTTCATTCTTTAACCGTAATGACCAGGTGCCGGTAGACGATCAGAGAGCGCTGATGGTTTCGTCCAACACGTATATGTTTAAAATTGCACTCGCTATAATGGGTGTAGAGTACAGTCCAAATATGCCGCTGCCGACGGATGTGACAGCAGCAGGTTACGCGCTGCGTAACGGTTTGAATCAGTTCGGTCTGGGTGTGTCGACAGGAATTGATCTGCCAAATGAAGCGCGGGGTTTGTCACCTCAGCTGACGAACCCGATGAACTATCTGTACTTAAGCATCGGACAGTACGATACGTATTCAGCACTGCAGCTGTCGCAGTATATGTCGACATTTGCAGCTGACGGAAAACGCGTTCAGCAGCATTTGGCTAAAGAGATTCGCGGCAGTAACGCTAATGAAAAAGGGCCGGTCTTAAATTCATACGGCACGAATGTTTTGAATACGATTCCGATTAGTGAAAGCGAAATGACACAAATACAAAAAGGCTTCTATGATGTTTTCAATACTCATGATGAAGCGAGAGATATGTACGGTACAGGCTGGGATGCTTATCATGATCTGGAACCTAAAGCAGCAGGTAAGACTGGGACTGCCGAGAGTTTCAGAGACGGTGACCCTGTGTTAAACCAGACTTACCTAGGCTATGCACCTTATGATAATCCCGATATGGCATTTTCAATTATCTTTCCAACCATGCCGAGTACTGTGCCGTTCTTCCCGGCGCAATTCATGGGACAGGATGTTATAGAGAAATATTATGAAATATACTACGGCCAGGAAGCGGAACCTCTGTACAACTATGATGCAGATGACTTTTATACTCAGCTCGAGTTTGGCAGCTATTAAATTTTAGACCTTAATCTACGGATTAAGGTCTTTTTTTTGCATCTTTACATAACCTTAACAATTCATTAATTTTACATTTACAATAGCAGTCTAGAATAAGAATGTAAGATAAATTACTAGATAACTAATTGGAGGAATTTTAGCTATGAAGAAGAATTTATTTCTTGCTGCGCTACTAATGAGCTTAATGTTCATTCTGGCGGCTTGTTCTGGTTCAGGATCAGAAGAAGATACAGGCAGCGAAGAAGCTTCAACTGAAGAAAGCACTGAAGAAGAAAGCACTGAAGAAGAAAGTTCAGAAGGCGGATCATCTGCTGAAGTTACAGGCAATGTAAACGAAGATGACGAACAAATCGCTGGTGAAGGTTCTTCAACAGTATTCCCTATACTTAATCTTTTAGTCGAAGACTTTAATGCTGACCACGGAGTAGCAGTTGAGCTTGGCGGTAACGGAACGGGATCAGGTTTCAGTGCCTTAATCGACGGTACAGCACAATTTGCTAACGCATCACGCGGTATTGAGCAGGAAGAAATTGATGCTCTTGAAGACGGTGGAGTTGAATGGACAGAATTCTTAGTAGCTACTGACGGATTGACTGTTGCAGTTAACCCGGCTAACGACTTCGTAGAAGATTTAACATTCGACGAACTGAAAATGATCTACTCAGGCGAAGCTGAGAACTGGTCAGATGTTCGCGAAGACTTCCCTGAACAACCAATTACAGCATATGGTCCGGACCAGTCACATGGTACACACGACTTCTTCAATGAAGAAGTAATGGACGAAGAAGGTGTCCAGGGTCAGCTAATCCAGGATACTAATCAGGTTGTTTCATCTGTAGTAGGTGATGAGAATGCAATAGGATTCTTCGGATACAGTTTCTACCAGGAAAACCAGGATTCATTAAAAGCAGTTTCAATCACAGGTCCTGACAGCGAAGAAGCTGTTGAACCGACATTTGATAATGTAATGGACTTCTCTTATCCATTGTCACGTCCACTTTATGTTTATGCGAGCAATGCTGCATTAGAAGAAAATGAAACGTTCCATACATTTATGGAATACACGCTTCAGAATTCACAATCTGCTGCGGAAGAAGTTGGATATGTACCTCTTGAAGACGGCGCTCTTGAAGAAGAACTTTCTAAACTTCCTAACTTAGAACAGTAAGAATTAAAAAACTTATAACAGATGGACGGGGATGCATTTATCCCGTCCATTTTTAAAGTAAAGAGAGGCTTATGATGAGCAATAAAAATATCAGAGAAGAAATTATTAATAACACCAGAAACAAATCCAATATTTTCGAGAGAATGATTCCAGTCATTTTACTCTTAATTACTTCAGTATCTATTCTCGCAACTATCGGTATTCTGGTCACGTTACTGTCTGAGTCATTCGAGTTTTTCTCGCGTGTGCCTATTACTGAATTCCTGACTTCAGCAACATGGCAGCCATACGTTGGCGACGGCGAGTGGGGAATATGGGCACTTATTATGGGGACGCTTAAAATTGTAGTAATCGCAGTTGTTTTCGCTGTGCCAATCGGGCTCGGCGCTGCAATTTATTTAAGTGAATACGCATCTGACAGAGTCAGACGTATTATTAAACCTATATTAGAAGTGCTTGCAGGTATTCCTACAGTAGTTTACGGATTTTTCGCAATTAATTTTGTTAACCCGATCCTCCAGGGTATATATAGCGGTTTTGGTTTATACAATGCGGTTTCTGCCGGCATTGTAGTAGGGATTATGATTATCCCGATGATTGCGAGCTTAAGTGAAGATGCAATGAGCTCTGTTCCAGCTGCAATGCGTGAAGGTTCGCTCGGTATGGGTGCAACGCGTTTTGAAACAGCAGTGAAAGTCGTTATCCCGGCAGCATTTTCCGGAATAGTTGCTTCATTTGTACTTGCAATTTCACGTGCAATTGGTGAGACAATGATCGTATCCATTGCAGCAGGTTCAATGCCAAACGCAAGTTTCGATCTAACAGAACCTCTGCAGACAATGACAGGGTTTATCGTTCAGATTACTTCTGGTGACGCTGCATTCGGCACTGATTTATACTACAGTCTGTTTGCCGTCGGTATGATGCTGTTCATTATGACATTATTAATGAACGTTATTGCTTCATGGTTCACTAAGAGATTTAAGGAGGAGTATTAATCATGACTTTGGTAGACAAAGATATCATTGCCAAGAAACGTACCGGCAGACAATCGAAAAACCAAATATTTAAATGGTTGTTCTTCCTCTGCACGATGTTCGGCCTGGCAGTATTAATTTTGCTGATAGCTGATACGCTGATGGACGGCTGGAGCCGTTTAAATCTCGACTTCCTGACTAACTTTAACTCGAGCAGAGCAGAGAGTGCCGGATTCTTTGGCGCAATTGTCGGCTCACTCTGGCTGATGCTTGTAACCACACCGGTTGCAATTGTACTCTCAGTCGGAACAGCATTATATTTAGAAGAATATGCACCTAAAAATAAATTTACAGAATTCATTAAAATAAATATTTCAAACCTTGCAGGGGTCCCTTCAGTCGTGTTCGGTCTCTTAGGGCTCGCAATGTTCGTCCGGGCATTAGCACTCGGCAACTCGGTACTCGCTGCAGGGCTTACACTCGCACTGATGATACTGCCGGTTATTGTGGTGGCATCACAGGAAGCAATCCGCGCAGTGCCTGCTTCAGTTCGTGAAGCATCGATCGGTATGGGTGCCACTAAATGGCAGACGGTATCAAGAATTATTTTACCAGCAGCAATTCCCGGTATTATCACAGGGATCATCTTAGCAATATCACGTGCGATTGGTGAGACAGCACCGCTTGTAGTTATCGGAGTTCCAACGACACTGCTGGTTACTCCAAGCAGCGTATTTGATTCATTCCAGGCAATGCCGATGCAGATTTACAGCTGGGTTAAAATGCCGAATGAAGAATTCCAGTACATCGCAGCCGCAGGTATTATAGTCCTGCTCGTCATACTGCTCTTGATGAACTCAGTCGCAATCTTTATCCGCAATAAGTTTTCGAATAGATATTAATTTTTAAAGAGGAGTTTTATAAATGGTAGAACTAAAAACTGCAGTTACACACAATGCACAGGAACAAAGCGTAGAGAAATCACAGATTATCCAGGAAGAAAAAGAAATTGTTTTTCAGTCTAAAAACTTTAATCTGTGGTACGGGGACAACCATGCACTCCAGGACATAAACTTAACTTTCCACGAAAACGACATCAATGCGATTATCGGACCATCAGGCTGCGGTAAGTCAACTTTTGTTAAATCCTTAAACCGTATGACGGAATTAGTGCCGATTGTTCGTACAGAAGGCGATATCCAGTTCCGTGGAGATGATATTTTCAAAAGCGGCATGTCAGTTGAAGAGTTAAGAACACGTGTCGGTATGGTTTTCCAGAAGCCGAATCCGTTCCCGAAATCAATTTATGATAACGTCGCTTACGGCCCGCGTGTTCACGGTATTAAAAAGAAAGCAGTGCTTGACCAGATTGTAGAAAAATCACTGCGCAGTGCGTCAATCTGGGACGAAGTTAAAGATCGTCTTAACGACAATGCTTACGGCCTGTCAGGCGGACAGCAGCAGCGTATCTGTATCGCTCGTGCTTTAGCTGTTGAACCTGAAGTTATTTTAATGGATGAGCCGACAAGTGCACTTGACCCGATTTCAACGACTAAAATTGAAGATTTAATGCAGGAACTTAAAAAGGATTACAGTATCATTATCGTGACTCACAATATGCAGCAGGCTGCACGTGTGTCTGACAGAACATCTTTCTTCTACCAAGGCTATGTCGTTGAATCAGACGATACAAATGTGATTTTCGAAAACCCTTCTGACAAACGTACAGAAGATTACGTATCCGGCAGATTCGGTTAAAATATGACTGTTTATCGTGAGAAGTTCCATGAAGGGCTTAATTCACTGATCAGCGAATGTATACACCTTGGGAAAGAATGCCACGTAAGATTGGCAAGCACTGTTGAAATACTTGTTGCAGAAAATATTGATGAAGCAAGAAAAGTCGTACGCAAAGATAGAGAGATTAATAAAATGGAAGCAGATATTAATGCACATGCTATTAATTTAATTACGACACAGGCGCCTGTCGCAACTGATTTAAGAACGATTATTTCATGCATTAAAATCGCCGATAACTTAGAGCGTATCGGTGATAATATAAGCAATGTGGCAGAAGTAAGAAAACGTATTAAAATTACGAATGAACGCACGCTGCTCCGTTTTAAAACGATGGAGCGTCTCGCTTCACTAATGCTTGAAGATGTATATACCGCCTTCAAAGAAGAAGATATGGATCTGCTCGATGAAATTATTTTGAGAGATCAGGATATCGATGCAGTATTCGTCCAGATTACCACTTCTGATATTTTTGAAGAATCGGATGCATTTTTAACCGGTCAGATACAGTTAACAGCTAAATACCTGGAACGTATCGGTGACCACATTAAAAGCATTGCTGAACATATTTACTATATTCATACGGGTGATCCGTACGAAAATCATAAGAGCGAATAGTTTAAGCCTCCAGTAATTCTGGAGGTTTTTTCTATATTCATATAGAATAACTGTAAGGAAGTAATATGTGAAATAAATATATAGAGGGGTTTTTAATATGACTAAAAAAGAAATGCGTCAAAATATGATCAGCACATTAAAATCGATGGATGGACAGGCTAAACTGCGTGCTGAAGATAATATTACAGCACATGCAGTGGACTTTATTCAGTCGGGTAATTATAAGAGTGTCGGTATAGTGCTGCCGATGAAAATAGAATACGATACGTGGAAATTGATCGATGACCTGCTTGAAATGAATGTAGATGTGTTTTCACCGCAATGTCATTACGATGATAAGTCGATGACTTTCCACCGTCTGACTTCAAGGGACGAAGTCACGCTCGATGAGAAAAAAATTCCAATTCCAAGTCCGGATGCACCGATTAACAACGATGTGGATTTATTAATCGTGCCGGGGCTTATCTTCAGTCCTGAAGGATACCGAATAGGCTACGGCGGAGGCTTTTACGATCGCTTCCTAACGACGTTTAAAGGCGATACAGCTTCATTAATTTTCAGTGAACAAATCGGGGAGACTATCGTTGAAGAATACGATCTGCCCGTCAATACACTGATTACCGATAAAGAGATATTCAACGTAAAAGAAGTGAGAGAGCATGAAGAATAAATGGCAGGCAGCATTTGAAGTTGCTAAATATACTAATTATGATTTTCTTCATTATGAAAATGAGACGGAAATTATCTGGCTGAAAGACCGCAAAAAGAAAACACTGATGTGTCTTTTGGACCTTGATTTGTCAGACAGTGAGCTTGAATCAATTACAGATAATATCTTTAATTCACAGGATAATCTGTCACAGATTGCAGGCTTCTTTGTTAAAACAATAAATTTATATCATTTAACCGAGAAAAAGTTCACCCGTAAATTTAAATCAAAAACATTAAAAGTGAATCACCGGACGGTTAATAATCTCGAAAAGATT
Organism: Jeotgalicoccus sp.; assembly: GCA_003513765.1. Classification (GTDB taxonomy): domain Bacteria; phylum Bacillota; class Bacilli; order Staphylococcales; family Salinicoccaceae; genus Jeotgalicoccus. The sequence continues at coordinate 333,185 of DONT01000001.1, read as the reverse complement.
ATCTCAAATCCTTTTTATAAAATTGATATGAAATATAAGAAGCCAAAAGATGATGCATTTTATAAACGCAGACTGATGTCGCGTCATCCATTTGAGAAATACATGATTAAATTTACACCGATGACTATACTGCTCATTACATTAAATACGATTGTGCTGTTAATCAATTTAATCTTTGTTCATCTGTTTAATACTTATGAATTAACGAATCTTCTAGCAGTCAGTCACTACGAAGTCGCCTCGGGTGAATATTACAGACTCGTCACCAGTACATTTTTACACGTTGGAGTCAGCCACTTCCTGTTTAATATCTTCGCCTTGTATATACTCGGCAAGTTTGTTGAAGGAATATACACTCCGTGGCATATGCTCATAACGTACATTACAGCAGGCACCATCGCAAGCCTATTTTCACTGGTTTTTATCACCGAAGGAATCTCTCTCGGAGCTAGCGGGGCTGTATACGGGCTGCTGGGGCTAATTATTATACATTTATTAATCACGAGAAAAATCAAAGCAAAACTGATTTTCCAAATAATCGCAGTGTTTGCAGTCGTTTCAGTCTTACAAATGTTCACAGCGAACATTAATCATTATGCGCATATCGGCGGACTGATTGTCGGAGTTCTGCTCGGTATAATATTTAATTTCAGAAGAATTAAGTTTAAATATACAATTATAGCTGCAGCTGTCTTGATCTTATTCACGATGTTCAGCCATTTCGGCATGAATCAGCAGACTTCTATTCATCCGATGGACGATGAAGCGCTGCACTATTATGAAGAGGGCAATTACAACGCTGCACTTGAGGTCGTAAACAATTCGATTAATAAAGAAGTTCAGACAGACATGACTTACTATCTCCTCGGCAAGCTGTACATTGAATCAGGCGACGAGGAGAAAGGGCAGCAGTACGTTGATAAAAGCTATGAGATGGATCCATCAAATGAGCTTGCTGCCAAAGAAAAAATACTCGAATTCCGTAAAGTTCAGGATTATGAAAGTATGAATGAAGCAATCAGCAAACTGGATACACCTGTTGAAGATAAAGGCCTGCAGATTCTCATCGATGAAGTCAATTAATATTAATGTATAATTATGCTTGATTATGTAAGTTTATGATGTTAGTATATAGATTATCAAGAAAACAAATAAACTTATGAGGTGACAATATATGGCACAGAAAAAAGTAGTTTTAGCATATTCAGGCGGTTTGGACACAAGTGTTACAATTCAATGGTTTATCGATAAGGGCTTCGATGTTGTAGCAGTATGTTTGGACGTCGGTGAAGGCAAGGACCTTGATCAGATTCATGACAAAGCACTAAAAATGGGTGCCAGTGAATGTCACATCATAGATACGCAAAAAGAATTCGCAGAAGAATTCGTTGCATACACTATTTACGGAAACTCAATGTATGAAGAAAAATATCCATTGGTATCGGCACTCAGCCGTCCGTTAATTTCTAAAAAATTAGTAGAGATTGCACATGAAACAAATGCTGATTACGTTGCTCACGGCTGTACAGGTAAAGGTAATGACCAGGTGCGTTTCGAGGTCGCTATTAAATCACTTGATCCGGCAATTAAAGTTCTTGCACCTGTACGTGAATGGACATGGTCAAGAGAAGAAGAAATTGAATATGCGAAAGAGCATAACATTCCGATTCCAGTTGACCTTGATTCACCATATTCAGTAGACCAGAACTTATGGGGACGCAGCAACGAGTGCGGTATTCTTGAAAATCCGTGGGCAGCACCTCCGGAAGATGCATATGACCTTACTGTAAATATTAAAGATGCACCGGATGAAGCTGAAGAGTTATTAATCACTTACGAAAAAGGACTGCCGGTCGCAATTAATAACGAAAAATTTGAACTGCACGAATTAATCTTGCATTTAAATGATGTTGCAGGTAAACACGGCATCGGCAGAATCGACCATGTTGAAAACAGACTTGTCGGTATTAAATCAAGAGAAATTTATGAAACACCTGCTGCGAAAGTTATTTTAACTGCAAAACACGATTTAGAAACGATTACATTAACTAAAGATATCGCGCACTTTAAACCTGTAGTCGAGCAGAAATATACAGAACAGGTGTATAACGGCTTATGGTTTACGCCATTATCGGACACTTTAAGAGCGACCCTGAAAGATATGCAACAGCCGGTAAATGGTGATGTGCGTGTTGAATTATATAAAGGCAATGTTACTGTTACAGGACGTAAGTCAGAGAACAGCCTGTATAATGAAAAACTTGCAACATACACGAAAGAAGATGCATTCAATCAGGAAGCATCAGTCGGTTTCATCGAAATTTTTGGTCTTCCGACTAAAGTTAAAGCCATGCTTGAACAGGGAGTTGCTGTGGATGAGTAAAAAAGCTTGGGGCGGCAGGTTCCAGGAAGAGTCAATATCATGGGTGGAAGAGTTCAATGCTTCCATCCATTTTGATAAAGTTTTGATTGAAGAAGATATTAACGGCAGTATCGCACATGCGAATATGCTTGCAGCTCAGAATATAATCTCAGAAGAAGAGAACAGCCAGATTAAAGCCGGTCTCTTCAGTATACTGGATGATTACAATAACGATAAATTAACATTCAGCGTGTCCGAGGAAGATATTCATATGAATGTTGAAGCCAAGCTGATTGAAAAAATCGGTGCAGCGGGCGGCAAATTGCATACAGCGAGAAGCAGAAATGATCAGGTAGCAACGGATATGCATTTATATGTAAAAAAAGAAGTAAATGCTGTCATTAGCAGTGTGGAACTGCTGCAAAAGACAATTATCGAACTTGCAGAAAAACATCTCGATATTATTATGCCGGGCTACACTCATCTGCAGCGTGCACAGCCGATTTTATTCTCACATCATATACTGACATATTTCTGGATGCTGGAACGCGATAAATCACGTTTTAACGATTCTTTAAAACGTATTGACGTCTCTCCGCTCGGCGCAGGGGCAATCAGCGGTACGACTTTTAATATCGACCGTTTCCAGACGAAAGACGAACTGGGCTTTGAAGGTATTTATCATAACAGTATGGATGCTGTCAGCGACAGAGATTATATTGTTGAAACACTGGCGAACATCTCTCTGACGATGGTGCACTTATCGAGACTGTCTGAAGAACTGATTTTCTGGACGACAGACGAAGCAAACTTCGTGACGCTGAGCGACGCGTTTACGACAGGTTCATCAATGATGCCTCAGAAGAAAAATCCGGATATGGCAGAACTGATTCGCGGTAAGAGCGGGCGTACAGCTGGGCACCTTATGTCCATGCTGATGCTGTTAAAAGGTCTGCCCCTGACTTACAACAAAGATATGCAGGAAGACAAAGAAGGACTGTTTGACTCTTTAACAACTGTTAAAGGCTCACTTAAAATTATGAACGGCATGCTTGATACGCTGACGATTAATGAAGAAGTCCTTGAAGAAGCAGTGACTGAAGATTTTTCAAATGCAACAGAGCTTGCAGATTACTTAGTGGCAAAAGGCATTCCATTCAGAGATTCTCACGAAGTTGTCGGTAAACTGGTATTTGAATGTATACAAAACGGTATCTATTTAAAAGATATGAAATTGAGTGAATTTAAAGCTGCGTGCGACGTCATCGAAGAGGATATTTATGATATTCTGTCACCGAAAGTAGTCGTCAACAGAAGAATCAGCTACGGTTCAACAGGTACAGAGTCGGTTAAACAGCAGCTGGAAGTTGCTAAAAATCATTTATAAATATTTAAAAACCCCCTACCGGAATGTTCCGGAAGGGGGTTTTGTTATTCTTAAATTCTTAACCAAGATCCGGATAACCGAATGTGAATATCGTTGCAAGTGTCCAAAGTCCGAAGACAAGAACTGTTATTGCACTGAAACCGGCACCAAGAAGGTTTTTAGCTTTCATAGAGTTTAAAAGTCCAATCACTCCAAAAATTGCCACTAAGCCCATAAGAATTGCAAGTGCGTTAACACCGATTCTAATAGTTAATCCACCAATAGTAAATAATTCTCCTGTATCGAAGAAAGGCATTTTATTGACCCCCTAATCTTTCTCTTTAAACAATCACTTAATAATATTGTATAATTAATATACAGTTTTGTCGAGAACATTTTGGAGAGTGATTACTAATGAAAATAACAAGATTGCCTTTAGGGGCTTTACAAACAAACTGCTACATCGTCAGTAACAAAGAACGTGTGCTGGTAGTCGATCCGTCAGCAGAAGCGAAAGTAATTATCGGTAAGCTGAAAGATATCGGACTGCCGGTGGACGGTATTCTGTTAACACACGCACATTACGACCATTTCGGTGCACTGGATGAAGTTCAGGCTTTTACAGATGCTGAAGTCTATATGTCAGATATCGAATTCGACTGGCTGACAGATATCGCTAAAAACGGCTCAATACGCTTCACTGAGGAGGTTACTTCATCAGTGAGTCCAAATGCCTTGAAAGAGGGTCCGGCTGCTGTAGGAGCGTTTAAATTCGATGTCATTCATACTCCGGGTCATTCACCTGGTTCGCTGACTTATAAATTCGATGATTTTATCATCTCGGGCGATGTATTATTTAATAAAGGTGTCGGCCGTACAGATCTGTACGGCGGCAGCACAGCTGAAGTGATGTACTCAATCAGAGAGAAGCTGTATAAGCTTGCGCCTGAAACAACTGTATATCCGGGTCATAATACACCAACAACAATTGGTGATGAAAAAGAAAATAATCCGTACGTAAGGTAAATAGTCAGTTAAAAAGGCAGGAACACATTTGTGTTCCTGCCTTTTATTTTAATTAATGTTCGTTGCCGAATGATGGTTCAAGTAAGAATGTTGTGTAATATGTAAAGCCGACAAAGAATAAGACTAAGTAAGCAGCAAATACGTACATGTACATTCTTTCACTTAATTTCATGTAACCAAGTAATACAAAGAGTCCAGTCTGTGCTACGAAGAATAGTGACATTGTAACCATATCTCCGATATAGAACAGAATTGCAAACATCGCAGTCCAGAATCCAATCATTTTAAATACTTTATCCATGTGATACATCCTCCCACCTGAATAATTTCACATATCATTAAATTCAATTATAGATAAACTCAGCGGCAATGTAAATAGTAATTGCATTTATTTTGCTGTAATTAAATTCCAAAACTATGTAAGTTAGTGTAAAAAGTAAACCAGTTTTGCTATTTTTGTATTAAAGTAACTTTTTTAAAAGGAAAACGCACTTTTCACGTATATATAGGGTAGGAGGTGTTTTTTTGAAACAGCTGGCAGAAACAATAATTAAAGAAGCATACGACAGTGGCGCAAGCGATATTCATATTACGTTTGAAAAGACCGAAGGATCGGTTAAAAAACGTATTCGCGGCAGGATGGTAGCCGTCCGTTCACTGGAAACCGGTATGCTGAAACGTCTGATTAACTATTTAAAGTTCATTGCAGAACTGGATATTAACGAACATAAGGTTCCCCAGAGCGGCCGGACGAGTTTTTATATTGATGATTTACAGTGCAATATACGCGTCAGCACACTGCCGCTTACGATTATGAAGGAAATTGTAGTCATCAGGCTTTTGAATACCAGTGCAGGAAAATCTTCAGAAAGTCTTTTCTATAAAGACGAGGATTATGAATTCCTTACGAAGTATATGAAATTATCTCAAGGATTGATTCTCTTTACCGGACCGACAGGGTCGGGCAAAAGTACAGTGATGTACCGCCTCGCAACTGATGCAGTCACGGAGAGCACAAGGCAGATTATAAGCATTGAAGATCCGGTCGAATTTGAAATAGACGGTCTTGTGCAGGTCGAAATTAACGATAAAGCAAAATTAAGCTATGGGCCGCTTATCCGCGGTGTACTCCGGTGCGATCCGGATATTATTATGTTCGGTGAAATCCGCGACAGGACAATTGCGGAAGAACTGCTGAAAACAAGTCTGTCCGGACACCTGGTGCTGAGCACCTTTCACAGTAAAAATGCACTCAGCACATTGACGCGTCTGAAAGATTACGGCTTATACACAGAGGAGATGGCTGAAAGTATTTCACTCATCGTCAATCAGCGGCTGATTCATACTGCCGGCGGCTCTTTTATCGTGTATGAATATCTGGACAAAGAAATGATTAAGACCCATTTAAACGGCGGCAGCGTATCGTATAAAACGATTCAGGATAAACTTCAGGAAATACACAAAAAAGGAGCATTGACGGATGAAGAATATGAATATTACCATCGGTCGTTCCAATAAGCTCGGTAAATACGATGCACACTTTTTAACGAAACTTGCAGAATTGCTTCACAACGGTTTTACGATGAAGCAGGCATTAACGTTTTTAACGGAGCAGTACGACGTAATCAAACAGGCGGACAGAAGCAATTTGCTGGAGCTGATAAACGAAGGTGCATCATTAAGCACAGTGCTGAAGTATCTGGGCTTCTCAAAGTCGATTATTATGCAGGTGTCATTCGCAGAAATACATGGTGAAATCATTATGAACCTGGAACAGTCCGGTGAATATTTAAACACGCGTAAAAAGACAATGCAGCAGCTCGCAAAGACACTGCAGTATCCGCTCGTGCTCGTTTGTATATTCATCATTATGCTGGTGCTGTTAAATTACACGGTAATTCCGCAGTTTAATGAGCTGTACAGCGCTATGCAGGCCGATAAAACAATGCTCGTCAACATACTGACGCTGATTTTAAATTACTTGCCGTATGCTGCCTTAGGAATGCTGCTGGCAGTTTTCCTCTTTGCACTCACAGTGCTGATTATCATCAATCTTAAAAATACAGAGCGCGCATCTAAGCTGCTGTTAAAAATCCCGGTCGTGAAAACTTACTTTAAATATTATGTCACTTACCGCTTCTCGCGCGAGTTCGGCTACTTTTTAAATAACGGACTTGAAGTAAAAGAGATTATTCTGCTGTTTAAAACACAGACCATTAATCGTTACTTGAGCCTCTTGGCACAGACAATCGAACAGCAATTGCTCTACGGCATATCACTTGGTGATGCTATCGAAGAACTGGATATGCTGGACAGGCGGCTCGCAGTGTTCGTCAATCACGGCGAGTACAACAGTAATGTAGGGCAGGAGCTCATTATTTACAGCGAATATTCTTTAGAGAATATCATTATTAAAATTGAAAGCTTAACGAAGAAAATACAGCCCATTATATTTTTAATTCTCGGGCTGTTAATCGTCTGTTTGTATTTAGTAATTGTATTACCAATATTCAATATGATGAGCACGATAAAATAGGAGGAATTATATTATGAGAAAAACAATTAAACGTAAATTTAACAACAATGAAGAAGGTTTTACACTGATTGAAATGCTGCTGGTACTGCTCGTTATTTCAGTGCTGATTATACTTATAATACCGAATATCGCGGCACAAAGCAGAAATGTACAGGATACAGGATGTGAAGCACAGGTCCGTATGGTTCAAAGCCAGATAGAAGCCTATACACTTAACGAAGGCGGCACACCTCAGACAATCCAGGAATTAGTGCCCGATTATTTAACAGCTGAACAGGTCAGCTGCCAAAATGGTGATTCTATTACGATAACTAATGGCGAAGCAACGCGGCAATAGCGGCTTTACTATGATGGAAATGATGCTGGCACTGCTGCTCGTCAGCATTATTTTGTCACTTTCCATTCCGCATTTACCTGAGTACCGAAAAAATGGTGCCGCGGATGAAATTGACAGCATCAGCTATGTATTTCAAGGCGCCCAGATGAATGCACTCGCTGCAGGAGAGTCATTTATCGTGCTGATGGATTACGATATTCAAACCATTACGGTGCGGGATAAAGCCCGCAGAATAATTTCAAGCTATGAACTGAAGACATGCCGGCTGGAAAATTACGGCATGAATAGCTTCACTTACAAAGAAAATGGCGACACGAACGCTTTCGGTACGGTTCATATATCTTGCGGAGGTAAAATCGTTAAGTTTATATTTCAAATCCAGAAGGGAAGATTCAGAATTGAACAATAACGGATTTCTATTGTTTGACAGTATGCTGGCTCTCTTGATTTTCACATTTATCGTTTTGCTGCTGCCGGGTATTTTTTATATTTCAAGCACTGATCAGCTGAGTTTAGAACAGCTGAAAGTTTACCGTGAACTGTATATTTTGAGCACATGGTATGACGAACCTTCAGACTATATAAAAGCTGCAGAAAAAATCTTTGATAAGGCGGGGATACCGTGTGACGAAAGGCTCACAAAAATATGCGGCTGAGGGATTTACTTATTTGGAGATGCTGCTGTCCTTGATGACGGCCGCTTTAATTATGGCTGTATTGCCGAACGTAATGATGCTGTTTCAAGAATTGACTCTTCACGAGGATCATTACGATACAGATATCTTTATGCTGGATATTATAGAAGTATCTAATGCAGCTGAAGAAGTCGGTGCTGAAGGAACGTCTGTAATTAATTTTAAAACGGACAGGGGAATAATTTCATACCGCTACAGCAGCGGACGGATTATTAAAAGTATCGATAATGCGGGCTTTGTGACTTTAATGTTCAATATCGACTCATTTATCATTACAGAAACGAAAGAAACCATTACCCTGCAGCTGAAAGGAGCAGCCGATGAAACACTTATCTTTAAAAAGTGACGGGTTTTTCAGCCTGTCGGTATACTTTTTACTTATATATTTAATCGGAGTATACTATCATTATTATAATAGATTTCAGCTGATACTCGATATCCGCATGAATTTAATTGAAATCTATATTTCAAGAATTGATCAAATAATAAATTAGGTGATTGATAATATGATATTAATAGGCTTTATGGGCTGCGGTAAAACCACCATCGCACAGGAACTGGGTACACAACTGAATAAAGAAATTATTGACCTCGATGCAGTAATTCCGGAAATCGCGGGCAAAACGATTCCGGAAATCTTTGCTGCAGAAGGCGAAGCCGCCTTCAGGGAATATGAATTCCAGGCACTTCAAACAACACTTAAAAAAGATGTCATTATCGCAACAGGCGGCGGGGTCGTCACGTACGAAAAATCCTACAATTTGTTAAAAGACTTAAGCGGCAGACCAGTATTCTTTTTAAATGCACCATTTGAAGAGCTGTACAGCCGTATTCAGCAGGATGAAAACCGTCCGCTCGGCAATCAGGATATTGAGAAAGTACAAACGCTTTATAATTCAAGACTGGATAAATACGCTTCACTAGCCGACAGCGAAATAAGTACTATGCAGACAGTTAAAAAAACAGCCGCTGAAATCATAGGATACATGGACAGAATGAAATTTAAGGCGTGAGTATTCAGCTTGCCATTTTAAATAAAATATGAGTATAATGTATACGGATTCAAAAAGACAGTTACGGGTGAATAATACTGGAGAGAACGCACATGCGTCGCCGAAGGAGCAAGCCTAAGAAGGTGAATCTCTCAGGCAAAAGAACAGTATTGCGACGTAATCCTGAAGATTATTTCAACAGGACAGCGATTAGTCACTGTCCTGTTTTATTTATTTGAGGAGGAAATTGTAATGAGTGAGTTAAAAAGAACACCTTTAAACGAGTACTATCATGAGAACGGTGCTAAACTGGTCGATTTTGGCGGCTGGGAAATGCCTGTTCAATTCTCAAGCATCAAAGAAGAACACACAGCAGTAAGAGAAGACGTTGGTATTTTCGATGTCAGTCACATGGGTGAAATTCTTGTTACAGGCGCTGAGGCTGAAAAATTCTTAAACTATGCACTGACTAACGATGTTACTAAGTTAACAGATGTAAAAGCCCAATACACTGCGATTGCTAACGAAAAAGGCGGAGTAATCGACGACCTTGTAATTTACAAGCTAGCTGACAATGAATATCTGCTTATTCCTAACGCAGGCAACACTGAAGAAGATTTCGAATGGCTTAAAGCTATCGAAGGATTCGATGCTGTTGTAGAAAACGTATCTGCAGATTACGGTCAGCTTGCAGTGCAAGGGCCGAATGCAAGAGCCCTAGTACAGAAATTCACGGAAACTGATCTGTCTGAACTTAAAATGTTCAACTTTGTAACAGGCGCACAGGTTGACGGGAAAGACGTTATTATTTCACAAAGCGGATACACTGGAGAAGACGGATTTGAGCTTTACTGCAAACCGGAAGATACACTTCACCTGTGGAAACTGTTCGCAGATAACGGTGCAGTTGAATGTGGATTAGGTTCACGTGATACACTTCGTCTGGAAGCTGGACTTCCACTTCACGGACAGGATTTATCACCTGAAATCTCACCACTTGAATCACGCATCGGTTTCGCTGTTAAAGTGGACAAAGGCGACTTCATCGGTCAGCCGGTATTAAAAGCACAAAAAGAAAATGGTATTCCGCGCCGTCTGTCTGGATTTGAAATTACAGGCAAAGGAATCGCGCGTACGGACTACGAAGTATACGACAACGAAGGAAACAAAGTAGGCTACGTAACGAGCGGCACACAGTCACCAACGACTAAACGCTCAATCGGTTTCGCATTAGTTGATACTGACTTCTATGAGTTAGACAAAGAATTCGTAATCAAAGTACGTAACAAAGACGTACCAGCTAAATTCGTTAAAACACCATTCCACAAAAACTAATAATAGCAACGGGCTGAGAATCTTAAGTTTAAGATTCTCAGCCCGTTTTTTGTTATATGTGAAAATTGCCGGTTTAGACACCCTTGTAGAAGGCACATGGTAGTCCAAAACATCCCGGATGACCATATCAAAACCACATGGTAGTCCAAAGCATCTCGGATGACTATGTCAAAGTTACATGGTAGTCCAAACTCTCCCGGATAACTATGTCAAAATCACATGGTAGTCCAAAACATCCCGAGGACTTTTTCTTCAGTGAATAACCCTCCCGGCGTAATCAAAAAAGCATCTGACCGATTCCGGTCAGATGCTTTAATCTTATATTAACGGTTTTTAGATTTAATTTTCCCTGTCCATTTAGCAATTCCCTGCTTAAGAACGTTAATGTCTTTATGGCCGTCTTTTTTCAGCATACGTGCTGCACGTAATGCTGTACGTCCATTTTGATCGTATAAGTAAACCGGCTTATCTTTACGGATACCGCCTTTTTTCATCTGGAACGATGATATCGGAAGGTTTCTTGCTCCGAGTATATGTCCGTGTTCGAATTTATCTTTCTCGCGCAGATCAATCAGCTGCACTTTACGCAGATCCTGATTAAATTCAGCTTCCGTCAACATGTTGACGCCTCTCATACTTAAAAATGCATTTATCACCAATGCAATGATGACAACTGCCAGAATAATTAAAGCAATAATCCAACTTTCCACTTAAAAACCTCTCCTTATATATGTGTATTATTTTTTACGTTGTTTGCGTTTTGCTTTGCGCAGTGCTTTTTTATATTTTCTCTGATCTTCAGTTAAGATAAAGAAATAGTAAATGCCGTATAAAATTGCTGCAAGCACTAAAAGAAAAATCAGTGAGCTTACGATCATATTTAAGACCATATCAAGATTCATTAAAAGCCCGATTGCTGCGATAATCAAAACGATAATTACCAAAGCTCTTTTCATTTTTTATCACTCCTTAAAAGATGATTGAATGAATGTATAGCAACTTCAACCTGATCATTATGAGGCTGTTTCGTCGTTAAATACTGCAGCCATAAACCCGGAAGTCCAAGGAATTTCAATACTGGAACTTCTCTCAGTTTATTTGTAATCTGCAGTACTTCAAATGACAATCCGAGCACGACAGGTATCAGCAAAATTCTGTTGATTACTCTCACGTAAAGCGGATCGACCGGCACAAACATGTACACGACGAATCCGACAAGCACTGTAAACAGGATAAATGAACTGCCGCAGCGGTAGTGCAGTCTCGATTCTGCCTGAACATTTTCAACCGTAAGCGGCTTGTCCTGTTCAAAGCAGTTAATGACTTTATGTTCAGCACCGTGGTACTGAAACAGTCTTTTTACCATCGGTGTTAATGACAGCAAATAGATATAACCGAGCAGAAGCACTAATTTAATCAGCGTCTCCAGTGCAACCTGTCCGAATTTCCCTGTAATAACACCGGAAAATATTTCCGCTACAAAAACAGGTATCAGAGTCAGTACAAATTTACCGATTAAGAAGGTAAGTATACCGATAATTACAGTGGAAAGCACGACTTTCGCAGTATTTGCAGAATTTTTCTCCGCTTCTATTTTATAATCTTCGCTTGGCTCCCGGTCGTAGCGGTCCGCTGCAAAGTCCATATGCTTCATACCGTAAACACTTGCTTCTAAAATGGCGACATTACCGCGGACGAGCGGTATTTTCTTTAATTTAGTTAAGAGCGGCTTATCGGGCCGCGGCATGTCGAAATAATCAATGTCGCCATTTGTCCGCTGGATAGCTGTTGACATATGAGTTTTCGACTGGAACATGACGCCCTCAGGCACTGCCTGGCCGCCGTAAATCGGTTTTGTCATTATGCTTCATTCTCTCTACAAGTATTCTGTTGCCGACTGCAGCCGCTCAATTGCTTCATTAAGCAGCGTATCATCTTCTGCAGCCAGGGCATCTGCGATCTGGTTAACAGCTTTAGTAATTTCTTCATTGGCAAGAACGACATTGGAATGTTCTCTTTCAAGAACGTCGGTGAGTTCCAGTTCGCTGACAGCAATGTCATATGTATCAACTGTCTCCGTCACTGCATCTCTTGTTTTGACGATATCGCCTGTATTCAACTGTTCGTTACCGCGATAGGCAGCAATATGTTCGTTCATTTTACTAAGGTTTTCTGTAATACCTGTTGCATATGCACTGACGATTTCAACATATTTTTCGACATTGGGATTATCGCGGTCACGTTCGAAGTTAACGATTTGTGTTTCGAGGTTTTCCAAATGCAAAGTAAGCTGCTGATTGCGCACCTGTTCGGTCTGCAGCAGTCCTTCTAATTCACTTTTGTATTCCTCCTGCTCTATGAGCGACTCTTCAGGTGAACTATTTGAGCACCCCGCAGCGAGTAATATTAATATCATTGCAGACAGTTTAATTTTCATCGCACATTCTCCTATATTTCATTAGACTATTTTAACATGTTAGCGTTAAAATATAAAAAGAAAATGAAATAGATATTAGTTTCATGTAAAATGGTTAAGGAGAGGTGGCGGAGAAATGATTAAATTTGATAAAGTACAACAGTTAATTGAGAGAGAAAACCTTGATGCATTACTCGTAATGAGCGGTTATAACAGAAGATATTTAAGTAATTTTACCGGCTCCAGCGGGGCACTTGTAATTACACCGGAGGCGAGATATTTAATATCCGACTTCAGGTATAAAGCACAGGGTGCTGAACAGGCTGAGGATTTCGAATTTGTACTGCAGCAGGGAAGCCTGCTTGATTTCATCGTATCATTTATGAAATCAAAAAATATTAAACGTATTGGTTTCGAAGGGGAACACGTAAACTACAATACATACAGCAAGATTAAAGAAGACTTTGAAACGGTACCTTTAACAGGCGAAGTGGAAAAGATCCGTTTAATCAAAACAGATGAAGAGCTTGATTTAATTCTGAAAGCATGTGAAATCGCAGATCAGTCTTATGAATACATTTTAACTTACGTTAAAGCAGGCATGACTGAACTGGAAGTTAAAAATGAGCTTGAAGCGCACATGACGAAACTTGGTGCGAGCGGGCCGAGTTTTGATACGATTGTTGCAAGCGGTCACAGAGGGGCACTGCCGCACGGTGTAGCATCTGAAAAAGTGATTGAATCAGGCGATATGGTAACATTGGACTTCGGTGCATACTACCAGGGTTATGCTTCTGACATTACACGCTCGTTCGGCGTCGGTTCGGTTTCTCCTGAAATGGAAGAAATCTACAACGTTGTGCTTGAAGCGCAGCTGAAATCTCTGGATGAGATTAAAGCAGGCATGACAGGCAGCGAGGCAGATTCGATTGCGCGTGATGTAATCAGCGGTCACGGCTTCGGTGAAAACTTCGGTCATTCACTGGGTCACGGCTTCGGACTTGAAGTACATGAATTGCCAGGTCTCGCACAAAAAAGTACAATGACTTTAGAACCCGGCATGTGCGTCACGATTGAACCCGGTATTTATGTGGACGGTCTCGGCGGTGTGCGTATCGAGGATGATACAATAGTCACTGAAACGGGTCTTAAAAAATTAACACACAGCAGTAAAAAACTGTTTATCGTATAAGAGAGACAGATTACTAGGAGGAAAAACATGATTTCAGTAAACGATTTTAAAACTGGACTTACAGTAGAAGTAGATGGCAATATCTGGAGAGTAATGGACTTCCAGCACGTTAAACCAGGTAAAGGTGCGGCATTTGTACGCAGTAAATTAAAAAACCTTCGTAATGGCGCAATCCAGGAAAAAACCTTCAGAGCAGGCGAGAAAGTCGGCAGAGCTCAAATTGACAATATGAAAATGCAGTACTTATATGCAGACGGCAACAGCTATGTATTTATGGACAACAACACTTACGAGCAGATTGAAATTCCAGCTGACCAGCTTGAATACGAACTGAAATTCCTTAAAGAAAACATGCCGGTCACAATTATGATGTACGGAAGCGAAACACTCGGAGTAGAACTTCCGAAAACTGTTGAGCTTGAAGTTATTGAAACAGAACCTGGAATTAAAGGCGACACTGCAAGTGGTGCATCTAAATCAGCAACACTTGAAACAGGTGTAACGCTGCAGGTTCCTTTATTTGTTAACCAGGGCGACATGCTTGTTGTTAACACTGATGAAGGTTCTTACGTTTCACGAGCGTAATTACAGTTACAGAGCAGTAATTTTTTACTGCTCTTAATTAATACTTGAATTGGTATGACCACCTATGTAAAATGTAGACATATTATTTTATGGGAGAGTAAAACTAATGAATTTAGAACAAGTCGATTCTTTAATTGAAAAAATGGAACGCGCATCTCTTACTGAAATTTCTTATAAAGACAAAGATGTGGATATTAAACTTAAAAGAGAATTAGCACCGGCTGTTACCCAGGTGCCTCAGGCAGTACAGACACAAAGTGCACCGCAGGTGCCTCAGACTCCGGCTCAGGAAGTTCAGCCTGAAGACGAAGGTATCGTTGTCAGAGCACCGATGGTCGGCACGTTCTATAAAGCACCGTCACCTGAAGCGGATGCTTACGTTAAAGTAGGGGACAAAGTATCAAATACATCCGTTGTTTGTATTTTGGAAGCAATGAAATTATTTAACGAAATTCAGGCAGATGTATCCGGTGAAGTAACAGAGATTCTAGTAGACGACGGAGATATGGTTGAATACAATCAGCCATTATTCAGATTGCGATGATTAAAAAAGTCTTAATTGCGAACCGCGGAGAAATTGCGGTACGTATCATCCGTGCATGTCACGAACTTGGCATCGAAACTGTCAGTATTTACTCTGAAGCAGACAAGGATAGTTTACACCGGAAACTAGCGACAGAATCTTACTGCATCGGACCAAAACTTTCAAAAGACAGCTATCTGGATATGATCGGTATTATTACGATTGCACAATCTACGGGCTGTGACGCAATTCACCCTGGATACGGGTTCCTTGCTGAGAACAGTGATTTCGCAGAAATGTGTGAATCATCAAGTCTGATCTTTATCGGGCCGATGTCTGAAACAATTTCTTTAATGGGCGTTAAAGACGTGGCGAAGAAAACGATGATCGAAGCGGACGTTCCGACAGTACCGGGCAGCGATGGTGTAGTTAAATCACTAGACGATGCTTATGAAATTGCTGAGGAAATCGGCTATCCGATTATTATTAAAGCAAGCCACGGCGGCGGCGGTAAAGGAATCAGAGTCGCACGCACTAAAGAAGAACTGACCCAAAACTATAAATTAACCGAGCAGGAAGCTGAAAGTGCGTTCGGCAACAAGAGTCTCTATATTGAAAAATATATTGAGAACTTCCGCCATGTTGAAATTCAGGTGCTTGGAGATTATCACGGCAACGTTGTTCACCTTGGAGAACGTGACTGTACAGTACAGCGCCGTATGCAGAAACTTGTAGAAGAAGCGCCGAGTCCGGTAATCAGTGAAAAGACGAGATGTGAAATGGGAGAAACTGCAGTCCGTGCTGCGAAGAGCATCGATTATATTGGTGCCGGCACGATTGAATTCATTTACGATCTTAACGACCATAAATACTATTTCATGGAAATGAACACGCGTATTCAGGTTGAACACCCGGTAACAGAAATGATTACAGGCGTTGACCTTGTGAAATCACAAATACAAGTGGCAATGCATGAAGAAATTCCTTATAAACAGGAAGACATTAAATTCGAAGGCCATGCATTTGAATTTAGAATAAACGCTGAAAACCCGTATAAAAACTTTATGCCGTCTGCAGGGAAGATTACAGAATTCCTTCAGCCGGGCGGATTCGGAGTAAGAATGGACACTGCATCATATGCAGGCTATGTCATTCCGCCGTATTACGATTCGATGATTGCAAAATTGATTGTCCACGGTAAAAACCGTGAAGAAGCTATACAGACAGCAAAACGCGCATTGGATGAATTCCAAATCAGCGGAATCGATACGACAATTCCTTTCCACCAGAACATATTGTTAAACGATGCATTCTTAAATAATGACTACAACACTAATTTTCTGGCTGAACAGGATATTATGAAGTAAAACTCTGAACCGTCTTTTTATTCCTTTATGGAATAAAGAGACGGTTTTTATTCTGCGGAGCAAGTCCGTTTACTCG
>DONT01000001.1:207391-316262 GCA_003513765.1 Jeotgalicoccus sp. | reverse complement strand
ATGAAACGCGCTCATTGCGGAGCAAGGTGCCCAAATACCGCCTTCCATCCCTATTCCATATCTAATTGACTAAATCCGCAAATAGACATATATTTAAAGTAATAAAAACAGCTGTTTTTACTTTCTCCGGCGGGCTGGATTGTTTAGCAATCCGTTCATCAAACCATTTAATATTACCAGCATCACGTGATATAATAAAACAGTGAGGTGATTGTATGATTTTACAAAATCATAAGACAAATTTAGGCAGCATCGAAATTTCCAGTGAAGTCATTGAAGTGATCGCAAGTATTGCGGTTGAAGAGACTAAAGGTGTTCACTCATTGCAAAATAATTTTGCCAGTGGTAATATCGAAAAGATTGGGAAGAAATTCCGCGGTCGCGGTGTTAAAGTTGAAACTAAAGATGATCAGATTCACATTGCGATTTACGTCGTATTATCGACTGACCGGAACGTCCACAGTGTAGCTGAACGTATTCAGGAAAATGTTAAACAAGCTGTAAATGATATGCTCGAAGTCACAGTTAACGAAACTAACGTGCACATCGTCAATATTATTAAATAAGTTAATAGATAGGTTTAGGTGTAAGCATGAAAAGACATGAACAACGTAAGAAAGCATTTCAGCTGTTATTCCAGGTAGATAAAAACGTCGTGGATCTTAAAGATACCCGTTTTTACGAGGTATACCAGACTGAAACATTTGTTAAATCGGTAGTCGATTACTATATTCACAATCAGGAATCAGTAAATGAGGAAATCAGCCGTTACTTAACAGGATATACGATTGAGCGTATATCAAAAGTAGAAAGAAATATATTACGCCTCGCGGTAAGTGAATTGCAGAGTCATGGTGCACCTGTAAAGGTGGTTATTGATGAAGCGATTAAACTCGCAAAAAATTACGGTGACAAAGACAGCCACCGTTTCGTTAACGGGGTATTAAAGAATTTTGCCGTGCAGAATGAAGGTTAGGTAAAAATGGATAGTACAAAGTATTTATCAGTTCAGTCCTTAACAAAATATATTAAATATAAATTTGAAAAAGACCCGTACCTGCAACGGGTCTTTCTTAAAGGTGAGCTGTCGAATGTGAAACATCATACGAACGGCCATATATATTTTTCTATAAAAGATGACAAGTCTGTCATCAGTGCGGTCATGTTCAGATACGATGCCGAGAAGCTCAATTTCAAACCCGAAGAGGGCCAGAATGTTCTTCTTGCCGGAAATATTACTCTGTACGAAGCCCGCGGGCAATACCAGATTTACGTTAAAGAAATGCAGATTGACGGCATTGGCCAGCTGTTC
This sequence comes from Jeotgalicoccus sp., assembly GCA_003513765.1. Taxonomy (GTDB): domain Bacteria; phylum Bacillota; class Bacilli; order Staphylococcales; family Salinicoccaceae; genus Jeotgalicoccus. The sequence goes on along the minus strand of DONT01000001.1, from coordinate 314,950 downwards.
TTGAAGCTCGAACAGAACAAAGAGCTGCTGAAGAAAAAAGGCTATTTAAATCCGGAGCATAAAAAAGCGATTCCCGCTTTTCCAGAACATATCGCCATTGTGTCGTCCAGTACAAGTGCCGCAATAAAAGATATGATTACTACCTTAACGCGCAGATATCCACTCGTTAAGGTGTCATTATTAAATACATACGTGCAGGGCACCCGCAGTCAGGAAAGCGTGTTAACTAGTCTTACGCTTGCTGACAAACTCGGTGCAGATACTGTTATACTTGCCCGCGGCGGCGGTTCTATTGAAGATCTGTGGACGTTTAACGAATTGGAAGTGGCTCTCGCTGTATTTAATATGAATACACCGGTGATTACAGGTGTCGGACATGAGACCGATATTACACTTGTAGATTACGTGAGTGATCTCCGTGCACCCACTCCAACAGCAGCGGCCGAACAGGCTGTACCGAACATCAGGGATTTACAGCTTCGTCTCGGCGAGCTGCACAGACAATCGGATAATCTGATTATGTCTAAAATCGACCGTTCACGTAAACAGCTGGAAAGTTTATCAAATTACTACAAATTTAAAAATCCGAATTTATTATATACAGAACAGACAGAACGTCTGCGCGATTTAACAGTGACTATAGAGAACCATATGTCGTTATCACTTTCTGAGAACCGGCATATGCTTAATAAGCACATGTCAGGGCTGTCGTATAATAATCCGGCACCCGGTATCAGGAATTCCAGGGCAGAGCTCTTAAGAACTGAAAATGAACTGAAACACCGTATGAAAGCAGTACTCGGCAAAAAGACAGAACGTCTTGCCGGCAATATTAACGTTTTGGAATCAGTCAGTCCCGTGCAAATATTAAAAAGAGGCTATTCTTATACGACGTTTAATAATAAAATAGTAACGGAAGCAAAAAACTTAAATGTTGGCGATGTTATTGAAACATCATTCAATCGGGGCAGAGTCAGCGCTAAAGTGACAGAGGTGAATACAGATGACTAAAAACGATCAGACTTTTGAAATGAAAATGACAAGATTGGAAACCATCGTTAAATCGCTGGACGAAGAGGAAGTATCACTTGAGAAGTCGCTGGAACTTTATCAGGAAGGTATTAAACTTTCACAGGAGTGCGACAATATACTGAAAAATGCAGAGTTAAAAGTGGAAGAGCTCAATAAGGATACTGATAACGATGAAGAGTAACATATCGTACATCGATAAAGTGAAGTCGCATATATTAGCACACCTGAAAACGTATCAGCATTCTGAAACGATTTACAAGGCGAGTAAATATTCCGTTGAAGCCGGCGGCAAAGGACTCCGTCCGCTGCTGTTATTTACTGCACTTGAAGCGCTGAATACAGATATTTCAAAAGGTATCAGTGCGGCATCCGCAATAGAGATGATCCACACGTATTCTCTTATTCACGATGATCTGCCGGCCATGGACAACGATGATTTAAGACGCGGTAAACCGACAAATCATATAGTCTTCGGCGAAGCGACAGCTATTCTTGCAGGAGACAATCTGCTTAATGAAAGTTTTAATGTGATAGCAAAAGACGAGAGATTGTCTGCAGAAATCAGAATTAAACTTGTTGAAACAATCGCTACGGCGAGCGGCCAGTCAGGTATGATCAGCGGTCAGATGCTCGATATTGAAGCAGAAGAACGCCCGACGTCACTCAGCGAATTGGAAACGATTCACGCTTATAAAACCGGTGCACTGATCACAGCACCTGTAACAGCAGCGTGTATTATTGCCGAAGCGATACCTGAAGTTACAGACAATCTTAAAAAGTTCAGTGAAGTCATCGGTGTCTTATTCCAGGTTAAAGATGATATTTTAGATATTGAAGGCAATCCGGAAATTACCGGCAAGAATACAGGCAGCGATGTGAAAAAAGGCAAGGTGACCTACGTCAGCGAACTGGGACTTGAAGATGCCAAAACAGCATTGCAGCAAAAAGAAATTGAGGCATACAGAATCCTTGACAGCCTGGATGAATTAATAGAGACAGCGGGATTACGTAAAATCGTTCAGATGTTTGCTGAAAGAGACCAATGATAATTCATATGTCAGTATGAATTATCATTTTTCTTTTTTGTCGCAACAGTATAGTGTTATAATTATTAATAGTAAAAATTAAAGGTGGTTGCTATATGAATATATATAGTATTGACGAGCCATCATTTTTGAAAAATTCAAATGAAGAAGAGCTCGTACAGCTAGCAAGTGACGTAAGAGAATTTCTCATCGAGTCATGTGCAGTAACAGGCGGCCACATCGGAGCAAACTTAGGTGTTGTTGAATTGACAATCGCACTTCATAAGTACTTTGATTCACCGGTCGATAAACTGATTTTCGATGTAGGGCACCAGGCATATATACACAAAATATTAACGGGCAGAAGCGCGGATTTCGCTACGCTCCGACAGTATAAAGGCTTAGGCGGATTTCCTAAAATGCGCGAAAGCGAACATGATGTATGGGAAGCGGGACATTCATCGACTTCGCTGTCGGCAGCGATGGGCTTCGCAAAAGCACGAGATATTAAAGGTGAAAAAAATCACGTTGTACCGATTATCGGTGACGGTGCACTGACAGGCGGCATGGCCCTTGAAGCACTAAATCATATCGGCAGCGATAAGACGAACATGACGATTATTTTAAACGATAACGAAATGAGTATTGCACCAAACGTCGGAGCCCTGCATAATATGCTCGGCCGTATGAGAACAAATACACAGTACAATAAATTTAAACACGGTGCTGAAGGTTTTATTGAGCGTCTGCCGCAGGTCGGCACAACGCTTCGTGATCTGGCAGACCGTTTTAAAGACAGTACGAAGTATATGTTTGTCGACGGCATTTTCTTTGAAGAACTCGGCATTAAATATATCGGACCGGTCGACGGTCATTCTTTTGAAGAACTCGGTGCTGCGATTAAAACATCTAAGGAATATGACGGTCCTGTCATTATTCACATCATTACGAAAAAAGGTAAAGGTTATCATCCTGCAGAGCACGACACACTTGGTATTTGGCATGGTCTTGGACCGTATAAAATTGATACCGGAGAAGTACTCGGTACGAAGCAAACCGAGTCATGGAGCGCATTTATGTCTAATACCGTATTAGACCGTGCTCATAAAGACGAGGCCATTGTTGCTATGACACCGGCGATGCCTGTCGGCAGCAAACTCACTAAATTCCAGAATGAACTGCCGAATCGTTTCTTTGATACGGGTATTGCCGAACAGCATGCAGTCACTATGGCAGCAGGCATGGCAGCTGCAGGTATGAAACCGTATCTGGCAATCTATTCGACGTTCCTGCAGCGCGGTTACGACCAGCTCCTGCATGATGTCGACAGACAAAACCTCGATGTTCTCTTAGGTATTGACCGAAGCGGTCTTGTCGGTGCAGACGGTGAAACTCACCAGGGTGTATTCGATATTAGCTTTATCTCGCCTCTGCCAAACATTACTTTAATGATGCCGAGAGACGAAAAAGAAGCTGAAATGATGATTGATTTATCATTCGCTACAACTGGACCGATGGCGATTCGTTATCCTAGAGGCAATGTACTCGGCATCGATATGGATGAAAACCGTGAGCCGCTTAAAATAGGCAGCTGGGAAGTTCTCCGTCAAGGTGCGGATGCAGCATTAATTTCATACGGTCCGACACTTGAAACTGTTATGGAAGCAGCAGAAATACTTCAAGAAGAAGGCATTGAAGTTAAAGTGATTAATGCACGCTTTATTAAACCGCTTGATAACACTATGCTTAACTCATTGGGTGAGAGCAATATACCTGTATTTGTTATTGAAGAAGCAATGCTTACAGGCGGACTCGGCAGTATGATCTCCACGTATATGAATGATCAATTATATACGAATAAAATTCAGCGTCTTGGTATAGATAATGAATATATCGAACACGGTGATGTCGATCTGCTTCTCCGAGATATCGGCATTACTGCTTCCAATATTGCACTGCGCACCAAGAAGCTGACAGGGGCACCTAATGAAGAAAATACGAATCGATGAATATATTTTTGAGCATTTCAATGTCGGCTCAATTGATGATATAAAAAAATTGATTATGGCAGGCAAGGTGCTGAATAATAATGAACCTGTTTATAAAGCCTCTGATAAAATCGCACCGGACAAAGCGCATGTCAGATTTAAAAATGTGAAGCAGTTTGTCTCGCGCGGCGGCTTAAAATTAAAACATGCCATCGATTCATTCGGTCTCGATGTCACTGATAAAGTAATGCTCGATATCGGTTCATCAACAGGAGGATTTACCGACTGTGCACTGCAGCACGGCGCCAAACATGTCTATGCAGTTGATGTCGGAACAAATCAGCTCGCCTATCAGTTAAGAATTGACGACAGGGTATCTGTAATGGAACAGACGAATTTTAAAGAAACGGTCATCGAAGATTTCGAACCGCTGCCGGATGTTATCTCAATTGATGTATCATTTACATCAATCGTACCGATACTCCGGCATATAAAATCGCTGTTCAGCCATAATATTGAAGTTGCAGCCTTGATTAAGCCGCAGTTTGAAAGTTATTTGGAAGAGCGTGAAGAAAGCGGGATTATTACAAATCCTGATACGCATTATCATGTGATTCAGCGCGTGCTGAAGGAATGCGGATTACTCGGCCTCAGTATTTCTGCAATTGAGCGTTCGCCAATTACCGGAACTAAAGGCAACATAGAATATTTATTCTATCTGACAAGCAAAGAAAGTGAATATGCATTAACAGACAAAGACATCAAAACCGTCGTATACGGTTGATGTCTTTTGTTTTTGCTATGCAAAGGAACTGCTGTATGATAATATAATGAATAAATATTCAGCAATTCATTTATAAAGGGGGGATTTTAATGTCTAATAAATCAATCAGACAAATTAAAATCAGAGAAATTATTACTAATAACCGTATTGAGACACAGGAAGAACTCGTCGACAAACTTATCGAACATAAGTTTAATGTGACACAGGCAACAGTTTCAAGAGATATTAAAGAACTGCAGCTGATTAAAGTGCCATCGCCAGGTGGAGAGTATGTTTACAGCATGCCAAAAGACAGGCAGTACCATCCTTTAGAAAAACTTGGCCGTTATCTGATGGACAGTTTCGTTAAACTGGACTTTACAGGTAATCTGCTCGTCTTGAAAACATTACCGGGTAACGCACAGTCAATCGGTGCGATTATCGATCAGCTTGAGTGGGAAGAAGTTGTCGGCACCATTTGCGGAGACGATACATGTCTGTTAATTTGCCGTGATGAAGAATCACAGCAATTAATTAAAGATCGTATTTTTAATCTTATTTAACTGGGGTGTTTAATGTGCTGCTCAGATTAAGTGTGCAGAATTTTGCCGTGCTTGAAAATATTGAATTGGATTTTTCCAGAGGAATGACCGTATTTACCGGTGAATCAGGTGCCGGTAAATCAAAAATTATAGAAGCTATCAGCTATTTAGAAGGGCGCCGCGCATCTGCAGACGATATTCGTTACGGAAGCAGCGGCGCTGTCATTGAAGGCGTGTTTGATTTCCCAGTCAATGATAAACTGCGCAGTATGCTTAATTCTCTCGGTATAGTAGAAGATGAATTATACATCGTCCGCCGCGAAGTGATGGCCAGCAGTAAGAGTTTAATTAAAATTAATAATCAAATGGTCACACTGAATAATTTAAAGCAGATTATGGAGCTTGTACTGTCGATTCATTCGCAGTCATCACAAGCTGCTGTACTGCAAAAAAGTGAACAGATTGAATACCTCGACCGTTATATCGGTCTCGGAAAAGAGAGTATTTTTGCAGAATATCAGAAACATTACGAGGCATATCAGTCAGTTAAAAAACGTATAGAAGAGCTGGAGTACAAAGACCGCAACCGTCTGACGCAGCTCGAGCTGTTAAAAATGCAGCATACGGAAATTTCGGCACTCGAACTGAAAGAAGATGAAGAGGAAGAACTGGAGCAGGAGCTGGAGTTTTTATCTAATTATGAAAACATCCACGGTGCGCTCAGCCGGATTAAAGCACTGCTTGTCAGTGAATATCCGCCGCAGGGCATGCTTTATGATATTAATCAGTCACTCGATACTGTGACTAAGTTTGACGAGTCTTATATATCTTATAAAGATACCCTGATGGATGCATATTATCTTTTAACAGAACTGAACACACACGTATCGAATGATTTGTCATCGATTGATTATGACGCCGAGCGTTTGAATTCTATTCAGACAAGATTAAATCAGTTTAATCAGCTGAAGCGTAAATTTACGAAAACATATCCGGGACTCATTGAATTTGAGCAGGAGCTGCAGGAAGACATCGATGATCTCGAGAATATTTCACAATCGTTTACGAGACTGGAAGAAGAGCAGAAAGAGTTCTATGAAAAAATGGAGCAGTCAGCACTGAAGCTGCACAATTACCGCAGTGAACGGAAACATTTCTTAGAAAGTAAACTCCGCCGCGAGCTGAGTGAACTCGAGATGCCTAACGTACAGTTTGAAATCAGCTTAAAAGAATCCCATTTTAATATGCTCGGTTTCACCGATGTTGAATTTTTAATTGCAACAAACAAAGGTGAACCTTTAAAACCGATGAATAAAATTGCGTCCGGCGGGGAAATTTCCCGTGTAAGTCTGGCACTTCGGACAATCTTCTCGGAATTCGACAGCGATTCACTGATTATTTTTGATGAAATTGATACAGGAGTCAGCGGACAGGTAGCAGCGCGCATGGTAGAGAAGATGAAGCTTTTATCGAAACAGCGCCAGGTTCTGGCGATTTCACATCTTCCTCAGGCAGCAGCAACAGCAAATCATCTGCTGCATGTGGAGAAAATTGTTGAAGGTGAACGTACGCATTCAACTGCCTCATATTTAAATTACGAAGCTAAAATCGAAGAAATTGCACGCATGATCAGCGGCTCTAAAATAACTGAAGCCGCACGGCTGAATGCTGCAGAATTACTAAAATCCAGTGAAGACTAGTCTTCACTGGATTTTTTTATTTGTTTCATAAAACGTTCCTGAGCACGTTTGTTTTTACGCTCGCGGTAGAGCAGGTAGCCCCCGATAAACCATATTCCAAAAATAGTCATAATAAGACCAACAAAAAATTGCAGCGCCGTATAAGTAAATGGATCGATAACAATTCCGAACACACTGTCACGCATCAATTTTATTCCAACTCCCGCGATAATACCGGGAATAACTAATATTATTAAAGCAATTATTTTCAGCATAGTAAGTCTCCTAAAATTATTTCTAAAGATATTATACATCAAAGTTCGTAAAGTAAAATTTATAATTTATGAAACATGTATGAAATAACGCGTTGTAATATTCTTAATTATTAAACATTTTTAATACGCTTTTCTTTTGCATTAATTAATTGTATGCTTTTTGTAAGGGCTTTCAAAAGGACTCTGGCAAATGTATTTATCCGAAATATTGTATAATAATTCCGGGGAGGCGAATTCATGAATTTTGATGAAACATTAGAGAGTAATTTTAACACCAATGCATCAATTGCGCTCGTCAGAGCCGGCTCAGAGGACTTGCTTGATTTAGTCCGTGAATCAGCACTTGAGCACGGTATAAAATGGCATCTTTTTGATGATGAAAGAGTGCTGACAGAAGCATTCAGCAGAATGGAATTCAATTACAGTAAATACGGTGTAACCATTCATCATTGTACTGACGATGCTGCTTGTGCAGCTGAAGCCGGCAGGTTAATTTCAGCGGGCAAAGCAAACGTGCTGATGAAAGGACTTATCTCAACCGGTGTTATTCTAAAAGCAGTATTGAATAAAGAATTAAAATTACTGGATCGGGAACTTTTATCACACGTTGCATTATTCAGTCTGCCAAACTACCATAAACCGGTAATTATCAGCGACGCTGCAATGAATATTGATCCGGATGCAGAAACTAAAATTAAAATAATAGAAAACACAATCACTGTCGCAGGCAGGCTCGGTATAAAGAAACCGAAAATTGCACTTGTTTCTGCAGTCGAAAAGGTGAATGAAAAAATAGCTTCTACTGTTACAAATGATACAATAGTAAAGGCTCATAATTTTAAAAATGCAGTCATCGACGGGCCGATGCAGTACGATCTGGCAATGTCAAAATCTGCGGCACGGATTAAAGGATACGACTCAGCCGTAGCAGGCGATGCAGACATACTGATTATGCCTCACATTGATGCGGGCAATATACTGTATAAAGCATTAATTACTACAGCGGGGGCTCACGTTGCAGGCGTAATCGCCGGCCTGAAAGTGCCGTTCGTACTCACTTCGCGTGCAGATTCAAAAGAAGAGAAGTATAATTCAATTAAATTAGCAATTAAAATGATGGAACACAATCAGGAGGATGTTTAATATGATTTTTACAGAAATGGAACAAGGCGACTACGAACAGCTGGTATTTTGCCAGGATAAAGCGAGCGGCCTTAAAGCGATTATATGTATTCACGATACTACACTCGGACCGGCTCTAGGCGGAATCAGATTCTGGAATTACGAACATGAAGATGAAGCAATCACAGACGTACTCCGTCTTGCTAAAGGCATGACATACAAAAACGCAGCTGCAGGACTTAACCTCGGCGGCGGTAAAGCGGTCGTAATCGGCGATGCATCAAAAGATAAATCAGAAGCATTTTTCCGTTCTTTAGGACGCTACATTAACAACCTCGGCGGACGCTACATCGCAGCAGAAGATGTCGGCACAACTGTTGAAGATATGGATTATATCTATCAGGAAACTGACTACGTTTGCGGTGTCAGCGAAGCTTACGGTTCAAGCGGCAACCCGAGCCCGTTCACAGCACTTGGTCTTTTCGTTGCAACACAGCGTACAGCGAAAGAAGCATTCGGTTCAGACGACTTAACTGGCAAAACAGTTTCGGTTCAAGGTGTCGGCAACGTTGCTTACAGTCTTTGTAAACACCTGCACGAAGCTGGTGCTAAATTAATCGTTACTGATATTAATGAGAAAGCAGTGCAGCGCGCAGTAGATGATTTCGGTGCAGAAGCTGTCGGCCTTGATGAAATTTACAGCGTGGAAGCAGACATTTTTGCACCATGTGCACTCGGCGGTATTTTAAACGACGAGACGATTCCCGAACTTAAAGTTAAAGCTATTTGCGGCAGTGCAAACAACCAGCTGCTGGACATTGAAAAACATGGTAAAGCACTTCAGGACAGAGGCATTGTCTATGCCCCTGACTACGTAGTAAACTCAGGCGGCGTAATTAACGTTGCTGACGAGCTTGAAGGCTACAACAAAGAGCGGGCAACAGCTAAAGTTAAAGAAGTTTACAACCAGATAGATAAGATCTTTACAATTGCTAAAGATGAAAATATTTCACCGCAGCATGCAGCTGATCATTTAGCGGAATCGCGCATTAAAGCAATTCAAAATGTGAAGAGTGTTTATTCTCAAACTGATAAAAATATCCTTTCCGGAAGAAAATAATAATGAAAAAGTTTATACTTGTATTAAATCTCGGGAGTACAACGACGAAAGTTGCGCTCTTCCGGGATTTAAATTGCCACATAGTTAAGACCTACTCCCATGACAAGGAGCTAATTAGTCTGGGTATTAACGAGCAGAAGACAGTACGCTACGGGACAATAATTAAGTTTCTTCATGAGTGTCAAGTTTCACCGGAGGAAATCAGTATCGTCGCAGCACGCGGCGGACTGCTTCATCCTGTCGAGGGGGGCACGTATTTAATTAACGATGAAATGCTGAATGATTTATCGTCCGGAAAATACGGCGACCACGCATCTAACTTGAGCGGCATACTCGCAGCAGAATTTGCAGGAAACTACAATATCGAAGCTGTAATTACCGATCCGGTCGTTGTCGATGAGTTGTGCATGCAGGCTCAGTACACCGGCCTTAAAAACATCAGACGGACATCAATCTTTCACGCATTGAATCAAAAAGCAGTTGCCAGAAAGTACGCAGCTTCAATCGATAAGAATTATGAAGACTTAAATTTAATCGTTATTCATATGGGCGGCGGCATTACGGTCGGTGCACATCATCTCGGCCGTGTCATCGATGTGAATAACGGCTTAAACGGAGACGGACCGATGAGTCCGACACGTGCAGGCAGCTTGCCGGTAAACGGCCTCTTGAAATATATAGAAGAACACAAATTGTCTCATCAGGATATTAATAAGCTGATTTCAAAACAGGGCGGACTGCTGTCTCATTTAAACACGGAAGATGTCCGTGATATTGTCAGTGATATTAATGACGGCGATACACACAGTGCAGAAGTACTTGAAGCGATGGCATTTCAAATCGGCAAGGAAATCGGTGCTAAAGCAGCTGTGCTGCACGGTGAAATCGATCAGATCATTTTTACCGGCGGAGTCAGCTACAGTGATTATGTAATAAATTTAATAAAACCGTATATTTCATTTCTTGCACCTGTTACAATTTATCCGGGCGAACTTGAAATGGAAGCACTGGCATATGGTGCATATACGATAAATAAAGACAGAACGTTGCTTAAGACTTACAGAGCGGAGGAAACACATGTCTAAAAATTACGATACAGTAGTGATCGGCGGGGGAACCGGCGGTTACGTCACCGCGATTAAACTCAGCCAGCTCGGCCAGCAGGTCGCAGTCGTAGAGAAAAGTAAACTTGGCGGAACGTGCTTAAACAAAGGATGTATTCCGACGAAAAGTTTTTTAAAGAGTGCAGATGTCATTAATACTATGAAAAATGCAGATCTTTACGGGATTAATCCTGCGGAAGCGTCTTTTGATATTGCTAATATTATCGACCGTAAAGATAAAGTTGTTAATCAGATGCAGAACGGCATTAAATACCTGCTTGATAAAAATAAAGTGGATATTTACGAAGGTACTGCCACAGTACTTGGACCGTCGTTATTCTCACCGCTTGCAGGCGCTGTCAGCGTCAGCTATGAGGATGAGGAAAAAGAGAGTGAAATACTCGTTAATGATTTCGTCGTTATCGCTGCAGGCTCACAACCTGCCGAACTGCCGTTTATGCCGTTTGACGGCAATGTAATTTTATCGAGTGATGACCTAATGTATATGGCAGACATTCCGGAGAAAATTGTCATAGTCGGCGGGGGTGTCATCGGGGTTGAGTTTGCAACAGTGCTTAATGCCTTTGGTGCAGAAGTCACAATTGTCGAAGCGTCAGAGCATATACTGCCGACTGAAGATAAAGATGTGGCTCAGGCGGTGCATAAATCACTTACTCAGAGTGGCGTTGAAATTAAGACAGGTGTTAAACTGGAAGCTGAAGGCGTCGATATTAAAGCTGACACTGTCAGCCTGACATTTGCTGGTGAAGTTGCAGTTTTTGATAAAGCACTCGTTGCAATCGGACGTAAAGCAAACACGGATGAACTCGGCCTGCAGAACACGAAAGTTAAAGTTGATAATGGTGTTGTCGAAGTTAACGAATTCCAGCAGACGAAAGAATCGCACATATACGCAATCGGCGATGTCACTTCATCACCGCAGCTTGCACACGTGGCGATAGAAGAGGGATTAATTGTAGCAGAACACATTACTGACAATAACCCGCTTACTCTGAATTACAGCAATGTGCCGAGATGCGTGTATACATCACCGGAGCTTGCTTCCATTGGTCATACCACTGAGCAGTTAAAAGCACAGAATACAGAGTTTAAAACACATAAATTACCGCTTTCTGCAATCGCAAAAGCAGTAATCGAAGATGGCGGGGAAGGCTTTATTAAATTAAATGTCTCACCGTCAGGAGATATTCTCGGCGCGTCGATTGTCGGCGCCAATGCGACGGAGCTGATCAACCAGCTGTCGCTTGCGAAGTTTATGGATGCATCGGCACTTGAGCTATCGAGCGCGGTATTCGCTCATCCGTCAGTCGGGGAAATTATTAAAGAAATTGGACTCGATGCCGAAGGTATCGCAATTCACGTTTAGGAAGGTGAAATTCTTGTTATCATATAAAGAAACAGATTTAACAGAAACAGATTTACAGGAAATGTACAAAACAATGCTTATCTCTCGCCGTCTTGACGAGCGTATGTGGTTATTAAACCGCGCAGGTAAACTGCCGTTTGTCATTTCATGCCAGGGGCAGGAAGCGACTCAGGTCGGTGCTGCATTTGCACTCGATAAAGAAGTCGATATTATTAATCCTTACTACAGAGACTTAGCACTCGTTACTCATTTCGGCATGACGCCGGAGGAGACGATGCTGTCGGCTTTCGCACGTGGGTCAGATGTGCAGAGCGGCGGGCGACAGATGCCGGGCCACTTCAGTAAAAAAGCAAGCAACATTATGACTCAGGGTTCTGCTGTAACAACGCAGATTCCTCACGCAGTCGGTGCGAGCTATGCATTTAAAATGGACGGCGAAAAACGCGTCTCACTGGCGACACTCGGTGAGGGCTCAACGTCACAGGGTGACTTCCACGAAGGCTTAAACTTCGCCGGTGTGCATAAGCTTCCTTTTATCTGTCTGATTGAGAATAATAAGTATGCAATCAGTGTACCGACGCATCTGCAATATGCAGCTGACAAATTATCAGACCGTGCAATCGGCTACGGCATGCACGGTGAACAGGTGGACGGCAACGATCCAATCGCTGTGTATAAAGTAATGCAGGAAGCACGTGAGCGTGCAATTAACGGACAAGGCGCTTCATTAATCGAAGCAATGTCTATTCGTTTAACACCCCACTCGTCTGACGATGACGATAAATACCGCGGGTCTGATGAACTGGCTAAAAATAAAGAGGACGACTGTCTAGAGTCATTTAAATTATATTTACTCGATGAGAAGATAGTAGATGAGGACTGGTTAAAAGCAGCGGAATCTGAAATCAAGGATACTGTAAATAAAGCGACGAAAGCTGCTGAAGCTGCACCTTATGCCGAAGCTGAACACGCTTTAAAACACGTTTATGAGGAGGTAAACAATGGCTAAATTGTCTTATCTCGATGCCATTCGCGATGCACTGTTTGTTGCGATGGAACAGGATGATAATGTATTTGTTTTAGGTGAAGATGTCGGTAAAAAAGGCGGCGTCTTTAAAGTAACAGAAGGACTGCAGGAAAAATTCGGAGAAATGCGTGTACTTGATACACCGCTCGCTGAAAGTAATATTGTCGGCACGAGTGTCGGCGCAGCAATGATGGGTAAACGTCCGGTTGCTGAAATTCAGTTCGCTGAATATATTCTGCCTGCAGTAAACCAAATATTAAACGAAGCGGCTAAAATCCGCTACCGTTCAGATAACGACTGGAATGCACCAATGGTCATTCGTGCACCTTACGGCGGAGGAATCCACGGTGCACTGTATCACTCGCAGTCTATCGAATCGCTGTTCGTTTCAACGCCTGGACTTAAAGTTGTCGTACCGTCAACACCTGCGGATGCTAAAGGATTATTAATGGCGTCGATTAAAGATAACGACCCTGTATTATTCTTTGAACATAAAAAAGCATACCGCTTATTAAAAGGTGAAGTACCGGAAGGCGACTACACAATTCCGCTTGGTAAAGCCGACGTTAAACGTGAAGGTGATGACATTACTGTTATTACTTACGGACTGTGTGTCAATTATGCCCTGCAGGCTGCAGAGCAGTTAAAAGAAGAAGGCTACGAAGCAGAAATTCTGGACCTCCGCACGCTGTATCCGCTTGATAAAGAAGCGATTATTAAAGCGGCGTCGAAAACAGGAAAAGTTCTATTAGTAACTGAAGATAACCTTGAGGGCAGTCTGATCAGTGAAGTATCTGCGATTATCGGTGAAAATTGTCTGTATGATCTCGATGCACCAATTATGCGTCTCGCAGGACCTGATGTGCCGTCGATGCCGTATGCACCGCCGATGGAAGATTACTTCATGATGAATCCTGAAAAGATTTACAAAAAAATGCTCGAATTGAGCGAGTATTAAGAGGTGACAAAGATGACGGAAATTACAATGCCAAAACTCGGGGAAAGTGTCACCGAGGGAACGATAGAAAACTGGCTGGTTAAAGTTGGCGATCACGTCAGCGAATACGATCCGGTTTGTGAAGTTAATACAGCAAAAGTAACTGCTGAAGTGCCATCAGTGCACGACGGCGTGATTACTGAAATACTCGTCGAAGAAGGCGAAACAGTCGATGTCGGCGCACCAATTTATAAAATTGAGGTCGACGGCGAAACGGCGAACGATGCTGAGACAGCTGACAGCAATGATGCTGAGAAACAAACCGAAGCGCCTGTTAAAAATGACAAGCCTGCCATGGCGAAAAGTCAGGGCGACCGCAGATTATCACCGGTCGTGATGCGTCTGATCGGAGAACATAATATTAATATCGATGACCTTGCGGGCAGCGGTTTTAACGGCCGTATTACTAAAAAGGATGTTGAGAAGTATCTTGCTGACGGCCCGGTTAAACAAGCCGAAACAGCACAGCAGCCAGCAGCAAAACCTGAACCGCTTCAGGCACCAAAGCAGAAATCTGCTGCAGAGAGCGGCGAGTCGATTAAAGTTTCGGGTGTAAGGAAAGAAATTGCCAAACGCATGGTTCAGTCAAAAACTGAAATTCCTCATGCATGGCTGATGATGGAAGTCGATGCGACAAATATGGTCAATCTGCGAAATAAACATAAAGCAGCATTTAAAGAAAAAGAAGGCTATAACTTAACGTTCTTCAGTTTCTTCGTTAAAGCAGTGTCTGAAGTGCTGAAAGATTATCCGATTCTAAACAGTTCATGGGATGGCGACACAATTACTGTACATGATGATATCAACTTATCAATCGCTGTGGCAAATGAAGATAAGCTGTTTGTGCCGGTAATTAAAAACGCTGATGAACGTTCATTAACTGGTATTGCCAAATCAATCAGCACGCTTGCAAATAAAGCGCGCTCGAATAAACTGACAGGCGACGACATGGCCGGCGGTACGTTCACTGTGAATAACACAGGTGCATTCGGGTCAGTTCAGTCGATGGGTATTATTAACCAGCCTCAGGTGGCTATTCTGCAGGTGGAATCAATCGTCAAGAAGCCGGTCTTTATCGGAGATATGCTCGCAGCACGCCATATGGTTAATCTGTGTCTGTCTATCGACCACCGCGTACTCGACGGATTAGTTGCAGGTGAGTTCCTGAAAGCTGTGAAAGAAAAAATTGAGAATCTCGATCCGGCTGCGGATTCAGTTTATTAACTTTACAAACAGTCATGCGCTCGCTAAAATAAATAGTACTGACATGACTTTTAAGAAGTCGTATAAAGGAGATTTTTAAAATGGAAATGGATTTTAATTTATACATGCAGGATCTGGTTCAGAATGCTCGTAATGAATTAACTGAATCGGGCTACACAGAACTGCGTTCACCTGAAGACGTTGATGCACACTTAAACAAAGAGGGTACAGCACTTGTCATGGTAAACTCTGTGTGCGGCTGTGCCGGCGGTATTGCACGCCCAGCAGCAATTCATGCCTTAAACTACGACAAACTTCCGGATCAGGTACTTACTGTATTTGCCGGTCAGGATAAAGAAGCAACTGAACAGATGCGCGACAAAGCACCTGACTATTTACCATCATCTCCATCATTTGCGTTTTTTAAAGACGGTAAAATTGTCGATATGATTGAGCGCCACGAAATTGAAGGCCATGAAATTATGAGCGTTATTACAGGACTTCAATCATGGTTTGAAGAACACGGAAAAGAAGCTTAATACAACAAAACACCCTCCAATGGCAGCTGCCGAAAGAGGGTGTTTTTATAATAATATTAAAATGAAGTTAAGTAGCTGACACCCATTAAAAGACCGGAAACTACTATAAGAATTACCATAAACCAAATAATAATTCTTTGTACTTTTTTATTATGCATTCGCCCATCATCCTTAAGAATTTATTGTTATAATAACTATACATGAAGATAAATCAATATATCAACTGCTGGAGGCATATTTTATGAATAAAGAACGTCTGACAGAACAATTTTTGGAAATTGTACAAATCGATTCAGTATCAGGACAGGAACGTCAGGTTGCAGATTATTTATTAAATCTGATGAATGAATTGGAACTTGCCGGTTTTGAAGATGATACACAGGAAGTAACAGGATACGGCGCCGGGAACTTAATCTTCACGCTGAAAGGCGAGGAAAACATCTCACCTGTTGCATTCATGGTACATATGGATACAGTTACTCCAGGTATCGGCGTTAAAGCCCATATCGAAGACGGCTACGTATATTCTGACGGCACAACAATTTTAGGTGCTGACGATAAAGCGGGAATTTCTGCAGTTATCGAAGCGGTACGCGTGCTGCAGGAAGAAAACATTCCTCACGGCGACGTTGAAGTTATCATTACTGTCGGGGAAGAAACCGGCTTAATCGGAGCAAAAGCGCTTGATATTAAAAACATTAAAAGTAAATTCGGTTATGCAGTCGACGGCACAGGCCAGGTGGGAACAATCGTTAACCGTGCACCGTCACAGACTAAAATTAAAGCAACAATCTTCGGTAAGAAAGCACACGCTGGGATTGAACCTGAAAAGGGAATCAGTGCAATTAACTTAGCTGCGAAAGCAATCAGCAAGATGAACCTTGGCCGCATCGATGACGAAACAACATCAAATATCGGTACAATTAAAGGCGGACAGGCGACGAATATCGTTGCAGACAACGTGGAGATCTTAGCAGAGGTGCGCAGTTTATCAGATGAAAAGCTTCATGCTGAGTCAGATAAAATTAAAACAGCATTTGAAGAAACGGCAGCAGAATTAGGCGGGAGCGCTGACGTGCAGGTCGACATCATGTATCCGTCACTGCATGCATCTAAAGAAGACGCTGTCATTACAACAGCAGTTGAGGCAATTGAAAATATTGGCAGAGAATCTGATATTATCAGCCTCGGCGGCGGAAGCGACGGTAATATCTTCCACGGCCAGGGTGTACCAACAGCAATTTTAGGTGTGGGTTATGAATACATTCACACAACAAGCGAACGTATGCCGCTTGAAGAATTGTATAAAATGACTGAACTGATCGTTGAGATCGTTAAAGTACATTATCAAAACGAGAGTAAATAATATTACTATGTAATTTTACGACCCCGTATGTGTGAGTCCCACATACGGGGTCTTTTTGTGGGGTTTTGGGGCTCATGTATATGGAAAGTCTGATTCGTTTGCATGAAGTCTTATCATATATACGCAAAAGGATATGCATAGACATGAAACTGGTTCATGACTGCGATTATGGATTTACGTATATATGAGATCCCGTCATGCCTATGTAAACGGAAATACGTATACATGAGACAGAAAGCAGCTGCTCACATCGGGTTGCAAACTTATTTTCGACCGTATGAAGAACTAATATGCGGTCAATAAACAATAATCAGCTGCATGACGAACTTTCATCAGGCTAAAAACATGTATTCAGCCGCATGAGGAACTCACATAAGGTTGATTGAGCATTTTCGACCGCATGAAGGAACGGCATAAACACAAAAACCCGCTAAAAATTCTAGAATTTTTAGCGGGTTCATTATTATTACTCATCCAAAGCCTGCCATACTTGTATTTTAGTAGTAGGATCTTCAAAAGAGTAAGTGTGTTTAATTAATTCGAGCGAAAAATCACACGTCATGTTGACGTCTTCTCTGAAGTGCCATCTTCTGAATATATATTCGTATACTTTGTCGATGGCAACACTTGGTTCACCGGAAGTTTCAAATACTTCATAGTTCATCGTTTCGGTAAATGTCTCGTCAAACGGTGTGTGCTGATAGCTAGCTGTGCCGACGAATATTTCTATTTCTCCATCGACAAAGCGCTCCTGCACGAATATCCCTTTAACGAAACCGTCGTTGTATCTTAATATTTCATCAATCAGTCCGTCGCGTTCAAGAATTTTTAAAAATTTGTACTTGTAATCGGAGTGATATGAATTAATATCGAAGTACTGTGCAATACCAATCAGTCTGAAGCTTTCTACAAAACTTCTATACGACGGGTATTTAGGTTTTTTAGTCGGCACAACTTCAAATGAAATATAATCCAGCAAGTCGATTTTTTTTATATTGCGTTCTGTCTCATGCACCGAAATACCAAATGTGCGCATGTAGAGTTTTTTGAAACTATCAGCATCGCGGTAGCCGTAATATTTAATTATATCAACGAGACGTCTGTGCCCCTGGTAAATTTCATATGCAATTTCGGTCATACGTCTTTTTTCCTGGTACTGGGACGGCGTCATTCCGACGAGAGAGGTAAAAATCGTCATAAATGATTTTTGCTCCACGCCCATGTCTTCTAAAACCTCACCGAAATCTATATCTTCTCTGAGGTGGTCTTCTATATATACGATAAATCTTTCTACGAATCGAATCGTTTCCATGTAATCACCTATACTTAATGTACTCTTATTTATTATTCCACCCGCGGCTGAAAAACACAACTCATTATATGATATAATAAAACAATTAATTAACGAGGTGTCGAAATGAAATTTACTGTTTTAGGCTCGGGCGCGGGGCTGCCATCCAAAGATAGAAATACGCAGAGTTTTGTTATTGACTGTGTACTGGAATACAATGAATATATTTTAATCGATGCTGGTGAAGCTCTGCAGCACCGCATCCTTCATACTCATATTAAACCATCTAAAATAAAAAACATATTTATTACTCATCTGCACGGCGATCATATTTTTGGACTGCCCGGATTTTTATCGTCGAGAGCGTTTCAGGGCGGGGAAGGTATACCTTTAAAAATTTACGGTCCAAAGGGACTGTCAGAATGGCTGCAGACAACCTTCCGTATATCGGAAAGTACGCTAAACTATCCGCTCGAAATTGTTGAAGTCGCACCGTATATGAATATACGGCTGAATGATTTTGATGTTCATGTCGTTCCATTATCTCATGGTATTGAGTCATACGCTTATATTTTTGAAGAAGATGACAAAATAGGGGAGCTGCAGACCGATAAACTCCGTGAGCTCGGACTGAAACCAGGCCCGGTCTACGGTGAGATTAAGTCGAGTGAAACTTTCACTGTCGATGACACTGTATATAATACGTCAGACTTTATCGGTGAAACGATTAAAGGACGTAAAATTACAGTACACGGTGATACGCGTTTAAACAGCGATGAAACGTATTTAGAGCTGATAAACAACTCGGATTTAATCGTACATGAAGCAACATTTTTAAAAGAAGAAAAAGAAAAAGCACATGATTATTTCCATTCGGAAATTAACCAGGTGCTCGATGCTTTTAAAGATATTTATTATAAAATGCTGATGTTCGTTCATATCAGCAGCCGTTATACCGATGAAGATATTAAAGAAGTCAATGCCGGATTAAATAACCGTGCTGTTATTGCTTACGATTATTTTGAACTTCCCATCCCGCGTAACGTTCAATAAAATCCGAGACCGTCTGACGGTACTGTTTTGGATTGCGGTTGTAGCTTTCTACATGATTGCCGCGTTCCGGGTACCATTGTTCTTTCGGTCCTTTTTTCTTAGCGTACAGCTGTTTAGACGATTCATACGGAATAAATGAATCGCGTTGTGAATGGATAAACAGTACAGGCTGCTCGATTTTATCGACTACTTTAATCGGTGAGACGTGATACAGGCTGAATTTGCTGCGCACTTTTAAGAACACGTAAGTAAACAGTAATACTACGGGTGACGCGACACGTGAATACGATGTGTAAATATGTGCGAGCTGATCTCTGAACTTCGCAAATGAGGCATCCGATATATAGAACTTCGCTTTATTTGAAAGTTCACCGGCATACAGCAGTGTTGTTGCTGCACCCATTGATTCACCATGTACGCCGAACTCGATATCATCGCCGTAGTTTTCCTGCAGGTATTCGATAACTGTTTCGAGATCAAACTTCTCATAGAAACCGTAAGTTGAATCGACACCGCCTGTATCACCGTGACGGCGTGCATCGTAGACGACGCAGTTAAAGCCCATGTCTTTAAATAAATTGACATATTTCGTTGAACTGAGTTTGTTCTCAGAGACACCGTGGCAAATAACAATCCATTTATTGGTCTGATTTGGATAAATAAAAGATGCACTGATATCGTAGCCGAATCTTGATGGAACGTTCACGATGTCTTTAGGGAGTTTATCGTAGTCTTCCATATTCATCCGTTTTGCCCGCGTTTCACGGCGCTTAATAATTTCAACGTCTCTCAATTTAAAAAACATAATCTGACTCGACGCAAAGTAGCCGAGCGATATAAACATCACAGCTGCCGATACAAAGAGAGCGGCAAGCCATTTAGAAAAACTTTTCATCCGGGATCCTCCATTCTATTAACAAACATTATTATATCACCTGTATAATATTTTCAAATCCTTATTTTTATAATATAATGTGATATATTTAATATAACTATTGAAAAGCGGTGATGACTATTTCTAATAATCATTTAATAGAAAATACACGCTCCAAAGAAGATATTTATGATGGTAAAATAATCGATGTCAAAAAACTGACTGTAGAACTGCCGAACGGCAAAGAAGCATACAGAGAAGTCGTCTATCATAAAGGCGCAGTCGCTGTTATAGCGATTGACAGGGAATATATGTATTTTGTCAAACAGTTCAGAATTTCAACAGAAGAAGTACTGCTCGAAGTGCCGGCAGGAAAAATTGAAGTTGATGAACATCCCGATGAAACAGTAAAAAAAGAATTAAAAGAAGAAATCGGCGGAATGTCGGACAATATTAAAAAGCTCTATGAATTTTACGTATCGCCCGGATTCTCAAATGAATTGATTCATTTATACGAAGCATCAGATGTTTCTTTCGGTGATTCTCAATTAGAAGAAGATGAATTCCTCGATATTGTTAAAGTACCGCTGAAAGAATTAAAAGGAAAAATGCATAACGGCGAGTTCAGAGATGGTAAAACACTGGTTGCTGTACACCATGTGCTGCTGTCACAAGGTTATTTATAATCATTACAAATAACTGTTAAAACTGTGCTTTCTTATGTATAATAGTTATTAATAAGATTACGAAAGTTGGAAGGTGCAGTTGTGGAAAAAAGAATTGAGCGAATTAAAGAGGCCTTGCACGATGCTCGGTATAAATTAACTCCACAGCGTGAAGTCACTGTGAGAGTACTCCTCGAAAACGAAAGTTCTCATTTGAGTGCTGAAGATGTTTTCATGAAAGTCAAAGATAAATATCCGGAAATCGGACTGGCAACAGTATACCGTACACTGGAACTCTTAAATGAACTGAACGTCCTCGACAAAGTGAATTTTGGCGACGGCGTCTCGAGATATGATCTCAGAAAAGAGGGTGCACAGCACTTTCACCATCATTTAATTTGCATACATTGCGGTTCGGTTGAAGAAGTTGAAGAAGATTTACTGACAGATGTTGAGAAAATTGTTACACGGGATTTTAATTTCGACATCATCGACCATCGTCTAACCTTCCACGGTGTTTGCAAATTGTGCAAAGGGAAAGAAGGAGACACAGATGCTTAAACGTTATATCGATGAATACTTAACGTATTTAAAGATTGAAAGAGGTTTAAGTGATGCATCGATATCATCATATAAACAGGACTTAAAACAATACAGCCAATATTTAAGCGATGAAAATGTTACGGGTGTCGAGCAGATTACGACAGAGACCCTCGTAACATTTTTACAGTTTTTATCGCTTAGCGGAAAGAGCAATAAAACGATTAGAAGAATGCAGTCGACGCTCAGAAACTTTCATCAGTTTTTGCAGCTCGAGCAGGTTATCGAGACGAACCCTGCGCTCAGACTGAACACGCCTAAAGAAGAACGTGAACTGCCGGTAGTGCTGACTATTGATGAAATGGAAACATTGCTGCATTCACCTAATTCTAGTGCACAGGGCATACGCGACAACGCAATAATGGAACTCCTGTACGCAAGCGGGCTCAGAGTCAGTGAACTGATTAATTTAAAGCTCAGCGACCTTAATCTGGACATGGGTTTTATTCATGTATACGGTAAGGGTGACAAGGAAAGAATTGTCCCGACTACCGAATATGTGGCAGATATATTAAAAAATTATATACAAAATCAGCGTTTAACGTTATTAAAGCATGAAAATACTGATATACTGTTCCTTACGAACAGAGGTAAAGGGTTCACCCGTCAGGGGTTATGGAAGACTATTAAAAAGTATGTGCTGATCAGCGGCATCAGTAAAAACATTACACCCCATACGTTCAGACACTCTTTTGCGACGCATTTAATTGAAAACGGTGCTGATCTTCGCGCTGTCCAGGAAATGCTCGGTCATTCCGATATATCCACCACTCAGGTGTACACACAAATCTCTGCGACGAAGATCAGAGAAATGTATAAGCAGTTCCATCCAAGAAAGTAGGTCAATTTATTATGTACAAAAAAATTCATTTAATCGTTCTTGATTCAGTCGGTATCGGTGAAGCACCGGATGCTGCAGAATTTGGAGACGTCGGCACGCACACTTTAAAACATACGCTCGAAGCGCATCCGAACACATTGCCCAACCTGGCAAAACTCGGACTTGGCAATATCGATAAACTGCCGGGTGTTGATGAGACAGAAAATACTACAGGATTTTACACTAAGATGCAGGAAGTATCTAAAGGTAAAGATACGATGACAGGCCACTGGGAAATTGCCGGCTTAAACATCGATACTGCATTTAAAGTATATCCGGACGGATTTTCTGACGAGCTGCTGAATAAAATAACAGAAGCAACAGGACGCGGTATTGTTGGGAACAAGCCGGCAAGCGGCACTGACATCATCGAGGAATTCGGTGAACATCAGATGGAAACAGGGGACTTAATTATTTACACATCAAACGACCCTGTCCTTCAAATTGCAGCGAATGAAGAAGTCATTCCGCTTGAAGAGATTTATGACATCTGTGAAAAAGTACGCGAAATGACAAAAGACCCTGAATTTTTAGTCGGCCGCGTTATTGCACGTCCATTTGTCGGCTCTAAAAAAGGCGAATTCAAACGTACGGAAAACCGTCATGACTATGCACTTCAGCCATTCGGCAGAACCGTACTGAACGCACTGAAAGAGGATGACAAAGATGTTATCGCAATCGGTAAAATTAACGATATCTTCACAGGCAGCGGAGTTACAGATGCAGTCCGTACGAAAAATAACGATGATGGCGTCGATAAACTTCTCGAGGTAATGAACCGCGACTTTAACGGTTTATCATTCCTGAATCTGGTAGACTTTGACGCAGAATATGGCCACCGCCGTGATCCAGTCGGCTACAGCAACGCCTTAAAAGCATTTGATGACAGATTACCTGAGATAACTGGGAAACTGACAGAAGACGATCTTTTAATCATTACTGCAGACCATGGTAACGATCCGACATATACGGGAACAGATCACACGAGAGAATATGTACCGCTGCTTATTACAACGGGCAAAGACCTCAAGTTTGGTAAAATTGACCAGTGTGCGACATTCAGCAACATTGCAGCAACAATCGCTGAAAACTTCGGTGTTGAATACGACACGCACGGTACGAGCTTCTTAAAGGAAATTAAATAGATGAAGAAAGCAAAATATGTTATCTTCTTCGGAATACTCCTGATGAGTGTAGTATGGGGCTTCCTCTATTGGATGTTTTTAGTTTAAGTTGAAGTTAATAAATAAAAACGGTTTGGGCATCCATATTGTGAGATGTCTGAACCGTTTTTTTTTGGTTTGAAGTCAGTGTCTGCGCTCATGTATACGTAAACGTGGATTCGTAGTCATGAAGAGCTCTCATGAATATGCAAACTGATAGTCATAGATATGAGATGCGCTCATGTATAAGAACAGCATGATACGTATACATGACAGCCCGTCATAACTATGTAAATGGAAATGCGTATACATGAGTCCGAATTTTAACTTCTGGATAAAAATTTTCATCAAAAAAGAGAGTCAAAAAATGACTCTCCAGCATAATATTCTTTTATCGGCCGCATGAATCTCTCGCATCCGGACGAATACGCGTATGCACCCCAACGAAGAACGCCATACTTACCTCTGCCGCTCTTCCAGTTTGCGGTTCAGCGCCTCGAGCCGCGCTTCGATAACGTCTTCACGGTCGCGGAGGCGGTGACGGTGGATGACACTCTCGTCTTTTTCAAAGCGCTCCAGAATTTCCAAAGTAAATGCGCTGAAGGATTCATAGTCATCCTGATACAGTTCATACAGCGATTCGTACACCCAGCTGTCAACCGGGTAGTTCAGCGGTTTAAATGGTATCTCTGCCAGTGCGTTAAATCGGCTCTGAAGCATTTCGATAAGCTCTGCACCAAATCCGAACGCCGTCACGTCATACTGATGTTTGTCATACAGTTTTAATGCCCGTTTATACGAAGTCCGAGCGCCGATGATATTATCTCTCCGGTAGTGGTATTCACCGGTAACGATGAGTACAAAAAACACTTCCGGGTCTTCTTTCGTAAATATTTCCTTGTCTTTCCACGCTTCTTCCATGATTTCATGGCATTCGAAGTAATCTTGCTTTATAATTAATTCGTTAAAGAATTGTAAAAGTATTTCTTTATCGATACGTATCACTCCTAAAATTGAGGTTTTGTAATGACTGCTTATAAAGTGAAATTAGATGTTTTTGAAGGACCGCTCGATCTGCTCCTTCATTTGATTAAAGAACTTGAAATTGATATTTACGATATTCCGATGAAAATGCTCACAGAACAGTATATGGAATATATTAATCAGATGAAAGAACTTGAGCTTAACGTTGCAAGCGATTATCTCGTTATGGCGAGCGAGCTTGTGAAAATTAAAAGTCACATGCTGCTGCCGGAACCGCCTATGGCCAATGAAGATTATGAAGATCCGCGCGAGCAATTGATGTCCCAGCTAATAGAATATCAAAATTATAAATTATATGCTGAAGAATTGAATAAGCTGAAAGAGGAAAACAGACTTCAATTCGTCAAGGCGCCGCATAATCACGAAGATGATGAAGATGACACGGATACGCTTGAGCTGAGTCTCCACGATCTCTTAGAGGCATATAACAAAGTAAAATCCCGTGTATCTATTACCGAAGACTCATACGTGGTCGTACAGCGTGAGGTGTATACGAAAGAAGAGGCTGTGATTTTTATCGCGTCGAAATTTAAAGACAGAAAATCTTTAAAAATGACCGAATTGCTGACTTTCAATGAACCCCGCAGCAAAGTAGTCCAGGTATTTATTACTATTTTAGATTATATCAGTCAAAATCTCTATCAGATTACACGCATCGATGAAGATGATTTTGAGCTCGAAAGGTTGGCTTAAGTATGGAGCAGATAAACATTATTGAAGGTTTATTATATATTGCCGGCGACCTGGGTTTAAGTGAAGAGGCATTGATGATGCACGTGCCGATAACTAAAATGCAGCTGGAAATAGAAGTAGAAAAATACGACAAAGAACATTTAACAATTACCCGTCACGGCGACATGTATTTTTTAAAAACGACGGAGAATATGGAAAAATACATCAAGAGGGTGTTGGCTGACAGACCCCAAAAGAAATTATCGCAGGCAGCACTGGAAGTGCTGGCGATTATCGCATACAACCAGCCAATCTCAAGGAACGGCATAGAAAGTGTACGCGGGATTGTCTCGGATGGTCCAATTTCGACACTGATCAATAAAGGGTTAGTAAAAAAGAAAAATGTAACTGATGAACGCGCTGCACATTTCGAAACGACACAAAGCTTTTTAGAAGTATTCGGTTTGAAATCTTTAGATGACTTACCGGCAGATGATATGATTACGGAACAGGAAGAAATCGACTTGTTCTTCAATAGCTTAAAGGAGCAAAATCAATGAAAACTACACGTTTAAACAAGAAAATTGCTGACGCAGGAATTACTTCACGACGTAAAGCAGACAAATTAATTGAAGAGGGGCGCGTATTCGTTAACGACAAACGCGTTACAGAACTTGGCCTTCAGGTTACAGACAAAGACCGCGTAACAGTAGACGGTATTCAGTTAACGAAAGAAGAACCCGTGCACATTTTATACTACAAACCTGCAGGAGAAATCTCAGCTGCAGAAGACGATAAAAAACGGGACACAGTAATCGACGTCTTCCATGATATCGATGCACGTCTTTATCCTGTAGGACGTCTGGATTACGATACGTCCGGATTACTGCTCGTTACTAACGACGGCGAATTTACACAGCATATGACACACCCGAAATTTGAAATGAAGAAAACTTACAGAGTTAAAACAGACGGTATTTTACTGCGTCATCAGCAGGACGAGATGCGCAGAGGTATTAGACTCGACGACGGCAAAACTGCACCATGTGATTTGAAGGTCATTCGCGACAAGGGCGGCAAGGACATGATACTTGAAATTACAATTCACGAAGGGCGTAACCGCCAGGTCAGAAGAATGTTTGAACACTTCGGCTTAAACGTAACGAAACTTACACGTATCTACTTTGACTTCCTGACACTCGACGGTCTAAAAGAAGGAGAGTACCGTTTCCTTAAACCGCATGAAGTTAAAAAGCTGATTGCTAACAGCAAGAAGTAGGTAATTAAATGTCATAATACTGTCAAACCGCAATAAAATGTGTAGTGTTATAATTATTGCTACGTACGCATTTTATTGCGGTTTATATCAATTTAGAAAGGGGCCTGACGTTGAAAAAAGGAACTAGGAAATTTATTCGTACAGGTACAATTATTACGATTGCAGTACTCCTCGGCGTAACACTTTACTTAAATTTGAGGGATGGCACTCAAACTGTAAATGTCGGAGACGATGCAGTTGATTTTAAACTGGAAACATTGGACGGCGAAGAACTTCAGCTGTCTGAAATAACTGCCGAAAATGGCGTAATACTTAATTTCTGGGGCACATGGTGTAAACCATGCCGCGAAGAAATGCCGGAAATGAATCAGGTATATAACGAAGGTCATGAAGATTATGAAATTATTGCTGTAAACGTCTCTGAAAACCATCAGCAGATTGAACAGTTTCTTTCTGGATTATCTGAAGATCTGGATTACCCGATTGCATTAGATACGAATCGCAGTGTAACGAAAGCGTATAATATCGGACCGCTGCCGACGACAATTGCGGTTAACAAAGAAGGCGTTGTCGTTAAGAAACAGGAATATCAACTGACTAAAGAGGATATCTATGCATTTATAGATGAATCTCTGGAATAGGATGACCTTATATGGAACTGAAGGAAATACAATGTAATCATTGCGGTCATGTCAATCCTCCAGGTACCCAGCTGTGCCAGTCTTGCGGGAAAATGATCAATGAAGATTACGATAAGAAGAAAATTAAAGATCTTATGCGCTACGACGGAAGTGCTGTACGTTCGAAAGTCCGTTCACAAAGTATCTTTGATAAGATATGGAACTTTTTCACTTCGATAAAAGTCGGGGTAACAATAATTGCAATAATTGCAATATCCGCTGCTGTCGGTACGATCCTGCCGCAGGAATACTTTATTCCAATCGGTGCAGATCCCGCTCAGCACTACACTGAGCAGTACGGTACATTCGGTACACTGTATTACAAGTTCGGATTTACCCAGCTGTATTCTTCATGGTGGTTCGTGCTGTTAATGGGACTGCTGGCACTGTCTCTCGTTGCAGCAAGTATCGACAGAGGAGTGCCGTTATACAAATCGTTAAAGAACCAGCGCGTTAAAAAACACGCTTCATTCTTTAAACGCCAGCGTCTGTTCACTGAATACGATTCAGCTGACAAAGCACCTGAACTTGCGAAGTCATTTGAAGAGAAGAAATACAAACTGAAAACTGACGGCAATCATTATCTGTTTGAGAAGGGACGCCTGTCGAGATGGGGCCCTTACATTAACCATACAGGGTTAATCATTCTTCTTATCGGCAGCATGCTGAGATTCTTCCCGGGTGTGTATATTGATGAAATTATATATGCGCAGGAAGGCGAAACAGTCAGCATTCCGACAACCGAAGGCAAGTATTATATGCGTAACGACGGTTTCACACTCGATACATACGATGAAGAAGCCGGCACAGTATTTGACCAGTCGCTGCAAAATAATCAGGCGATGACAATCAGCAACTTCCAGACGGATATTACGATGTTTGAAAACAAAACAGCTGATATCGTCGGTTCTTCACCGGAACTTGAAGAAATAGAAAATTACAGCATCCGCGTAAATCACCCGTACCGCTTTGATGATTACGAATTGTACCAGTCAAGCTACGACAACTCGCAGATGAAATCGATGACGTTCAGACTTGAAGATTCAGAAGGCAACGTTCTTGGTGAAAACTTCAAAGTCAGTCTCGATGATCCGGCTGACAGTTATCAGATCACCGAAGACATCACGATTAACATGAAAGCTTATTCACCGGACTTCCTGGAAATCGATGAGAACGGTACACTGGTTTCCGAAACACCGGTTCCGACAAACCCGGCATTCGTCTTTGAAGTTGCCGCGGGAGATAAGAACGAACTCAGTCTCCTGCAGATTATGAACTCAACGGATATTACACCGGATAACGAATACAGCATTAAATTCGTCGAAGCTGAAGAGCATATGGCGAGTGTACTGACATTGAAAAAAGACCTGGCAATGCCGATTATTGCAACAGGATTTGTAATTTTCCTTATCGGACTGTTTATCGGTTCGTACATTAACCACCGCAGAATCTGGATTAATGCAGAAGACGGAACGATGAATCTGGCTGCTCACACAAATAAAAACTACTTCGGTATGAAGAAGGAAATGGACGCAGTACTTAAGTCCCACAATCTTCACGAAGTATTCGATAAACAGGCAAAAGAGGAAAATGACAAGCTGAAAGGATAGTGTAATTTATGGATGCAACATTTTTATCACTGAGTAACACACTTATATTTATTGCTTTCCTTATGCTTCTGGTATCACTTTTACCGCTCGGCATAAGTATCAAATCTAAATCTAAATCACACAAATATGAAAAAATAGCAATCTGGATGATAGTTATCGCATTCGTCCTGGAGCTCGCATACTTTATTCTGCGCTGGATGGCTACCGGCCACGCACCGGTTTCAAACATGTATGAATTTATCGCGATGTTCTCGATTATGCTGATCGGCGGTTTCTTAATTACGTATCACTATTTCAGAACGAAAGTATTCGGACTGTTTGCTATTCCGATTTCACTGCTTCTTTTAGGATACGGCAGCCTGTTCTCAACAGACGTTCAGCCGCTGATACCGGCACTGCAGAGCAACTGGCTGGCTATTCATGTTATTACTGTGACATTGTCTTATGGTATACTGTCAATGAGTGCAGTCGCAGGACTTATCTACTTATTAAAAGCTATTCCTGCAGATGAAAATTCATGGCGTGCACGCTGGCTGGAAGCAATCATGATCGGTATTCTTACCGTCGTGATGTATATGGTCACAACAATATTTATGCAGAACATTATCGGTTACAACGATGAGTTCTACTATACGGATCAGCAGGGCCAGCAGGTTATTGCTGAATACCATCTTCCAAGCCTCGTGAACTATAACGAAGCTATACCGGTTGAGCACGTTGGCAATAATGAATATGAGCCTGCAGATCATTTCCACCTTGGAATTGATTTACCGCCGGTCATTAAAGCACATACTTTAAATACAGTAGTCTGGTCAATTATTATCGGTTTAATTACGTACGGAATCATTCGTCTGATTATTAGAAAACGTCTGTACGCACTGGCTAAACCGTTAACTAAAAAGGCAGATCTTGCACTGATGGATGAAATCGGCTACCGTTCTGTTATTATCGGTTTCCCGCTGTTTGCACTTGGAGGCATTTTCTTCGCTGCAATATGGGCTCAGATTGCATGGAGCAGATTCTGGGGTTGGGATCCGAAAGAGACGTGGGCGTTCATTACATTTATGTTCTATACGATTTTCCTTCACCTCCGCTTAAACCGCGGTTATGAAGGCGAGAAGTCTGCATGGTTAGCCGTTGGCGGGTTTATACTGATACTGTTTAACCTCGTTGCGATTAACTTAATTGTAGCCGGCCTGCATTCGTACGCATAATATGAAAAGAGGGTAATTATGGCAGAAAAAATACTTTTAGTCGATGATGAAGAACGTATTCGTAAATTGCTTAACTTATACCTTACACGTGAAGGTTATGAAATTACTGAAGCTGGAGATGGCAAACAAGCTTTGGAACTTGCACTCACTGAAGATTTCCACTGTATTCTGCTCGATCTCATGATGCCTGAAATGGACGGGATTGAAGTTGCGAAAGAACTGCGCAAAGAAAAATCAACACCCGTTATCATGCTGACAGCTAAAGGTGAAGAAGGGGACCGCGTTGAAGGACTTGAAGTCGGCGCAGATGATTACATCGTTAAGCCGTTTTCCCCCCGCGAAGTTGTCCTCAGAGTAAAAGCAATATTACGCCGTTCTTCTGAAACGGCATTTATCGAAAAAGATTCATCTGCAAAAGATATGATTGTGTACGAACATCTGGTTATCGATAATGACGCTCACCGCGTTTTAGCCGATGACAAAAAGGTTAATTTGACACCTAAAGAATACGAATTGTTATTATTTTTAGCGAAGAGTCCCGATAAAGTATTTAACCGCGAAGAATTGCTGAAAGAAGTATGGAACTATGACTTTTACGGCGATTTAAGAACTGTCGATACACATGTTAAGCGTCTCCGGGAGAAACTGAACAAAGTATCTCCGGAAGCCAGCCAGATGATTCATACTGTCTGGGGTATCGGTTATAAATTCGAGGTTAGTGACAAATGAGTTTTTTCTCCAGCGTTGTAACTAAACTGTGGTTTACTATCTTAATGATAGTAACTACAGTTTTAATTATATTATCGATCATTTTGAGTTTTTATTTCAGAAACTATGCGCTGAACAGTACAGAAGATCATCTGGAAGAAGAACTGCTCCGGATTGAAAATGTCGTGCTCAGTAATCATACTCTCGACTTAAACGACTCATATCTTGCAGCTGAAGAAAATCTGATTATTTATTCAGACGGGCAATTTATCGCGGGGAACAGCCAGATAGCTGAAGAAATATATAACGAGATTACCACTTCAAACCTCTCGAGCAGTACGTTTATCGTGAACGATATTAACGAACGCGAGTTTATGGTTAAAGTATCCGATTTGAGCGAGTTCTTTGAATCAGATACTGCGATTATTAAATACAATGATCTCGACACTCTGAATCAGTCATTTTTAACAGTACTAATTATTTTAATTATCTCTGCGGCAATTCTGTTCCTGATTACGACATTCTTTGCATTCTTCTTAATTTCAAGAATTACTAAGCCGCTGATTGCCTTGAAAAATTCTTCGTTCTCAACAGCAAGAGGGAATTACAACCAGCTGAAAGTGACTTCGAGAGATGAAATCGGCGAGCTGACATTAGCGTTTAATAAGATGAATGACAATATTAAAGACACGATTACAGAACTGACACACGAGAAAAATTTAAGAGAGACTGTATTCTCTTCTCTGTCAAACGGAATAATGTACTTTAATACTTCCGCAGAACTTGTTTACTCGAACGAGAGGGGCAGAAGCTACTATGAACTGTTCCAGCAGTCTGAAGAAGCATTTGAGTACTTTAAATCGCTTATTATCGAAGTTTCTGAATCGGTTGGAAACCACCTTGAACGTCTCGATATTGAGGATATGCACCTGCAGCTCGCCATGTCTCCGGTTAAATCACTGGAAGAACAGAACGGAGTGACGGTGCTGATTCGTGATATCACAGATGAATACAATACTGAAAAAATGAGAACAGACTTTATCTCGAGCGTTTCCCATGAGCTTAAAACACCGATGGTAATGCTGAGCGGCTATTCAGAAGCGCTGTTAGACGATATCGTTACCGAACCGGAAGAGGTTAAGGAAATGGTCTCGATTATTAAAGATGAATCCGACCGCATGAACAAACTTGTCTCGGAACTGCTGATTATTGCACGCATGGATTCAGATGATGTCCTTTATGATATTAAGCCGCAGAACTTTACGATGCTGCTTCATGAGCTGCACCAGCGTTTTGATTATAAACTTAAAGATAACAGCATTGAGCTGAATATTAACGCAGGCAATGGGACAGTTACGTTCCCATTTGACTACGATAAACTGAACCAGGTCTTCACGAATTTAATCGATAATGCAATCCGCTATACAAAAGCCGGCGATGTGATTACAATAAATGTTGCAGAAGAAGATGAAGACTGTGTAACAATCGAAGTCAGCGACACCGGAACAGGCATAAAACGGGAAAATATTAAACATATATTTGAACGCTTTTATAAAGTGGACGAAGCGCGGACAAGAGGAAAACACGGCACAGGACTCGGTTTATATATCGTCAGCAATATTATTAAAAAGCACAGCGGAACGATTACTGCAGACAGTATCTTCGGCGAAGGTACAACGTTCACTATTAAACTACCTAAAGAATAGAAAGGAATGAGCGATTTGGACAGACAGCGCCTGAGAAAAATTATTTACATCAGTATATTAAGTGCACTATCATTCATTCTGATGCTGATACAATTTCCGCTGCCATTCCTGCCGCCGTTTTTAATGCTCGATTTATCGGATATACCGGCCTTTATCGGCTTTATACTATTCGGAGGCATCGGCGGTTCGTTAATCATCATTATGAAAATAGTGCTGTACAGTATATTAATGGCAAGTGAGCCGATCGGGCCGATTGCAAACCTGCTTGCAGCATTTTCATTCCTGCTGCCTGTATATTTTATTTACTACAAACGTAAAACTGCGAAAAGTTTAATCGCAGGATTCATTGCCGGAACTATCGTTCTGACACTGGCACTTGCGGTACTGAATTACTTCGTGCTGCTGCCGGCATACGGATTGATTGTTGACCAGACAGATATTATTAATAACCTGCGTACAGTAATTACGGCGGGGATCATTCCTTTCAATCTCGTTAAAGGTATCATTCTAAGTCTGATCTGTTATGTAATTTATAAAAAAGCAATCCCTGTTCTTTTGAACAGACAATAATGTGATTTGTGGTCATCCGGGTCAACCGGATGATTTTTTATGTGAAAAGAGAAGTTTTCACAATTTCGTATTTTGTCGAGATCGTACTTCCAAGCAAAAACTAACAGCATTCAAATTAAAAAAGGATAAGACCGTCACGGTCCCATCCTTTTATTTTAATAAATTTTATTCATATTTTAATGGATCGCCGTCAAATGGAGCTTCTTCAACTTTAATCGAGTCTGTTGGACATCCATCGAATGCGTCTTCCATGTCTTCAAGCAGGTCGTCGGGCACAGCGGTAACACCCTTATTATCATCTAAAATGACGTAAGCAATGCCGTCGTCATCGTAATCATATATATCTGGTGCAGCAGCACCACACGCGCCGCATGCGATACAAGTATCTTGATCTACTATTGTGTACTGTTTTGCGCTCATATATTTCACCTCTTAACGTTTACGATTAGTTCATAACTAATATTAAGAGAAAATCAAAAATTTATCAATGAACAATCATTGAATTCGTCAACAATCAATCAGAAGGATGATTACTCTTTAAATGTCCATTCAAACAATATATAATTAAACCAAGAATGAAGTTACTAGGAGAATGCGCTATGAAAGATGATTTCTACAAAGATATTAAACATAAGCGGGCACAGGATGAAAAATCTAGTAAAACAAGTGCAGGTAACAAAAAGTCCGAAAAAGAGAACCGCGAAACTTTAAGCCGCAGTGCGCGGCATAAAACTAAAGAGACTGGTGAGAATAAACAGCCGGAGAAAAAAGCACCGTCAAAAAAACAACAGCAGAAAGAAAATAACTTTACAGATAAGCTGAAAGGATATTTCAGCGCTGAGAATGCAGCAAAGGGCAAAGCGTTATTTGCAGGCAAATTTTCTTCATATCAAAACCGCATTAAAAACGAGATTAAAATTTCAAAAGAAAAACTCGGCGGCATTGGCGCTGCGAAGAAAACAGGCAAAAAACCTGAGAAGAATGACAACGGCAGTAAAAAACGCATGCTTCCATGGGTGCTCGCTGTCCTCGTTTTAATTCCTATTACAGTCTTATTTGCATTCTTAATATTTTCCAATTTCTGGCCTTCATTGAATGATGAAATTCAGCTGGCCGATGAAAACACTTCAGAAGAGACTGCCGATAACAGCACAACTGAAGAAGATGAGAATGGCGGAGAAGGTTTTAACGAAGAACTTGAAGCACAGAAAGCCGAACATGAAAGACGTCTTGCAGCAAACCGCAATGAAGATTTAAGTGCGAAAAATATCGAAACAGATTATTCACAGGAAGAACTTCAGGAGCTTGAAGAAGCTGCACTCAGTGCCATCCGCAGTAAAGAAGACGGAGCTGACACAGAAGAAGCTGAATTAGAGAGCACTGAAGCAGATGAAGAAGACCAACCTGCTGCAGAGCCTGAGGCAAATACAGAAACTGAAACAGAAGAAGAAACCGAGACAGATACAGAGTCCGATTCTTCTGACACACAAAATGCTAATGCATCGCATGTGGTCACGCCCCAGGATAATTTATACCGTATTGCAATTCAGTATTACGGTGACGGCAGTGCAGCGAATGTACAGCGCATCATGGAAGCAAATGGCGTCACACCCGATAGTTTAAGTGTCGGACAGGAACTTATAATACCGTAAATGAAAGTAGGCCATCAAATGTCACATATCAGCATCGCAATTGACGGGCCGGCAGCTGCCGGCAAGAGTACAATTGCAAAACGCGTCGCAAAGAAATTAAAGTTTTTATATATTGATACCGGTGCAATGTACCGTGCAGTCACACTGTACGTACTTGAGCACGGTGATGAAATCATTCAGGATATCAGCAATCATATCCACATTACATTCGGCACCAGCGACGAAGTATACTTAAACGATAAAGATGTCTCTAAAGAAATTCGTTCACCGGAAGTAACGAACAACGTCAGCCGCATTGCAGCAATCGGCGACGTCAGAACTTACCTCGTCGACATGCAGCGCGAAATCAGCAGAACGAGCAGTGTTGTAATGGACGGCAGGGATATCGGCACAACAGTGCTGCCTGATGCAGAAGTTAAAATTTTTATGCAGGCATCGCCGAAAGTCAGAGCCGAGCGCAGGCTCATAGAAGAGACTGCCCGCGGCAACAATATTGATCTGGAAACTCTGACAGCGGAAATTATCCGCCGCGATGAGATTGACAGCACGAGAAAAATTTCACCACTTGTAAAGGCTGAAGATGCAGTGCTCCTCGATACGAGCCATTTATCGATTGAAGAAGCCGAAGTAAAAATCATTCAGCTGGTGGAAGAAAAACTGGAGGTACAGTAAATGATGTATGAAGCTGCGAAGTTTTTACTAAAAGTATATTACAAATTGAGATTTAAAATGACATTTGTCGGTGCAGACAGAGTACCGTCAACCGGTCCGGTTATGCTTTGTTCGAACCACGTGTCGGATTTTGATCCGCCGCTTATCGGTATCGGACTCAAGCGCCAGCTGTCATTCTTTGCAAAAAAAGAATTATTCGAGCTGCCGGTTATCGGCAAAGTATTCCCGAGCCTGAATGCTATTCCCGTATCGCGCGGTAAAAGCGACAGATCAGCGCTGAAAACTTCTATTAACGCATTAAAGGAAGACCGCTGCCTGTTAATTTTCCCGGAAGGAAGCCGCAACAAAGGCGACGTCAGAAAACTGCAGAACCTGCAGGAAGGCGCGAGCTTTATCGCTTCGAAATCCGAAGCACCGATTGTACCTGTTATTATTAAAGGTGAGTATAATCGTAAAAAGGGTGTTACAATAATATATGGCAAGCCGATTAACACGAAAGAATTTCTTGCCGAAGGGAACACACGCAAAGATCTGACACGTAAATTGGAGGAAAACCTAAACAATTTACTATTTTCAGAATAATCACTTGACAAAAGGTTCGAATTGTAAGAAGTTAAATATATACATTGTAAAGTAATTGGAGGCAAGCACATGGCGACAGAAGACATTAAGAACGAAGAATCAAACATTGAAGAAACACAGGTAAACGATGCACCTGACAACAGCGAAGAAGTACAGAACGAAACTGAGACGGCTGAAAACAGTCCGTTTGCAGTTGGAGACACGGTAACAGGTAAGATTTTTAACATCGAAGACAAGTTTGTAAAAGTTCAAGTAGATGATTCTGACTACGAAGGCATAATTCCAATCAGTCAGCTTACAAACAAACGTATCGAGCACCCGAACGATATTATTGCACTTGATGATTCAATCACTGCAGTAGTTATCAAAGTTGAAGATGATGCTAAAAACATCATTGTTTCAATGCGCAAGCTTGATGAACAGAAAGCTTATGAAGATTTAAAACAGAAACAGGATGCTGATGCAACGCTTGAAGGTACTGTTGTAGAAGCAGTGAAAGCCGGTCTTGTATTAGACGTCGGCGTGAGAGGATTTATTCCTGCATCACTTCTTTCTGATGAATATATTGAAGACCTTGAGCAATTCAATGGTCAGACTCTGGAAGTTAAAGTCGAAGATATCGATCAGGAGAAAAACAGAGTAATTCTTAACCGCAAACGCATTGTTGAAGGTGAAAAGTCGAAACACCGCCAGGCAGAACTTGAAGACCTGGAAATCGGCAGCATCATTGAAGGTGAAGTTGTTCGTACAACTACTTTCGGTGCATTCATCAACATCGGCAGCGTCGACGGTCTCGCTCACATTTCAGAATTAAGCTACAGCCGCGTCAACAGCGTTGAAGATGCTGTTGAAATCGGTCAGAAGGTACAAGTTAAAGTTCTCGATGTAAATCCTGAACAGGAACGTATCAGCTTATCTGTTAAACAGGCAGGCGAATCTCCATTCAACAAGTTTATCGATGCTCACGACACAGGTGATGTGTTAACAGGCACTGTTAAACGTCTAGTTGACTTCGGTGCATTCGTT
The DNA here is from genome assembly GCA_003513765.1 of Jeotgalicoccus sp. Classification (GTDB taxonomy): domain Bacteria; phylum Bacillota; class Bacilli; order Staphylococcales; family Salinicoccaceae; genus Jeotgalicoccus. The sequence continues at coordinate 277,841 of DONT01000001.1, read as the reverse complement.
GAAGTAGAACCGGGTGTTGAAGGTCTTGTGCACATTTCAGAAATTGCACATGAACACGTAAACGTACCGGGCGACGTGCTTAAAGAAGAACAGCAAATTGAAGTGAAAATCATCGGTCTGGATTCAGATAACGAGAAAATTTCATTATCAATTAAAGCATTAGAAACAGCTCCGGCTAAACCTAAACAGGCTAAGCGCGAAGAAAATACACAGGTTTACACAGATGATAATGACGACGACGCACCAACTTTAGGTGACGTGTTCGGCGATCGTTTTAAAAACTTAGACTTATAATATTTAGACTCACTCATAAATAAAGAGCGATGATACTATCGCTCTTTATTTTATTTGTGTTAAAATAAATGTGCATACAGGGAGGGTAACAATGTATAAACCAACAGTAGCAGTAGTAGGGCGGCCGAATGTCGGCAAGTCCACGCTTTTTAACAGAATTATCGGAGAAAGAAAGGCAATTGTCGAAGATTCTCCAGGTGTTACAAGAGATAGATTGTACGCCGAAGGTGACTGGTTAAATTATAACTTTAATTTAATTGATACCGGGGGTATTGAAATTAAAGATGAGCCGTTTCAGCAGCAGATTAAAATGCAGGCGGAAATTGCGATTCTTGAAGCAGATGTTATTTTAATGATTGTGAACGGGAGAGATGGCGTTACAAGCGATGATTTATTCGTCGCAAGAATTTTGCAGAAATCAAAAAAACCCGTCGTTCTTGCAGTAAACAAAATTGATAACTATGAAATGCGCAGTGAAATATATGAGTTTTACCAGCTTGGTCTCGGTGAACCATGGCCTGTATCAGGTTCACATGGTCTCGGACTTGGTGATGCGCTCGACGAAATCGTCAAGCACTTTGAAACTCTGGAAACTGAAGTTGAAGAAGACCCGTCTATCAAAGTGTCATTAATAGGCCGTCCGAATGTTGGTAAATCCAGCCTTGTCAACGCAATTCTCGGCGAGGAACGTGTTATCGTTTCCGATATAGCCGGTACGACCCGCGATGCGGTGGATACGGGCTATACGTTTGAAGATGAATCTTACACATTGATTGACACAGCAGGTATGAGAAAGCGCGGTAAAGTCTACGAAGCAACAGAGAAATATTCAGTTCTTCGTGCCACTCGTGCCATTGAACGTTCCAATGTGGTTCTCGTTATTATTAACGGTGAAGAAGGCATACGTGAACAGGATAAGAGAATTGCCGGTCTTGCCCACGAAGCAGGACGTGCGATTATTATCGTCGTCAACAAATGGGACGCAGTTGAAAAAGATGAAAAAACAATGCGCGAATTCGAACTGGATATCAGATCAAACTTCCAGTATCTGGATTATGCACCAATTACTTTCGTCTCTGCAATGACTAAAGTCCGTCTTAAAACTTTATTCCCGCTTATTCAGCAGGCATATGCATCAAGCAATATGCGCGTGAAGTCGAGTACATTGAACGAAGTACTTGTAGACAGTGTCAGCATGAACCCGACACCTACAGACTCCACAGGACGCCGTTTAAGCATCTATTACGGTACGCAGGTCAGTGTTGGTCCGCCGACATTCGTCTTGTTCGTGAACGACGTTGAGCTGATGCATTTCAGCTACAGACGGTATATTGAAAATCAGCTGCGTAAAGCATTTGATTTTACCGGCACTCCGATTCACATTATCACCCGTAAAAGAAATTAGAAAGTAGGTATCAATATGAACATCTCAGTCATTGGAACAGGTAGTTTTGGTACAAGCCTCTCGATGGTCTTAAATGACAATAATAATCGGGTAATGATGTACGGGAGAAATCAAGATACTGTTTTAGAAATAAATGAGTCGCATACGAACAGCCGTTATTTAAAAGATATTGAGCTGTCAGCAGGTATTACAGCAACAGCGTCACTAAAAGAAGCAGCAGCACATGCAGAAGTCCTCGTGCTGGCTGTACCTGTTAACGCAATGCGTTCTGTAGCATCTGAGCTAAATGGACTCTTAGAAACGTTAGATAAACAAGTCCTCGTTGTGCATGTCGCAAAAGGACTAGAATTAAATACCTACAAACGTGTCTCTGAAGTGCTTGAAGAAGTATTCGATGAAGACCGCGTGTCAGACATTTGTGTACTCAGCGGACCGAGTCACGCGGAAGAAGTAGCACTCAGACAGCCGACGACGGTAAGTACTGCGTCTATCCGTGAAGAAGGTGCAGAAGTGATTCAGGATGTCTTTATGACGGATTACTTCAGAGTATATGTTAATAACGATATGGTCGGCGTTGAAATCGGCGGTGCATTGAAGAATATCGTCGCACTTGCTGTCGGTGCTCTTGCCGGCTACGGTTTCGGGGACAATCCGAAAGCTGCCGTAATTACACGCGGGCTCCATGAAATTGCACGTCTCGGTACGAAACTCGGGGCGAATCCGCTGACATTCCTCGGATTGACGGGAATGGGGGACTTAATCGTTACGGCTACGAGCCAGCACTCAAGAAATTACCGCTGCGGGCAAATGATGGCAGGGGGCTTATCTCTTGAAGAAGCTACCGAGAAGATGGGCATGGTCGTCGAAGGTGTCAATACGACCAGAGCAACTTATGAACTCGCTGAAATACACGATGTCGATATGCCGATTACGAAAGTTTTATACGGTTACTTATTTAATGGAATCAGTGAAGACGAAGCATTCAGCGCGCTGATGAAGCGCGAGAAGACTTCGGAATCGGAAGGCTTGAAACAATTATTAGAGAGTCAAATAAAAAATAGTAAATAGTTAGAGGTATATGTATGTTTGATATTTCAAGAATGGACTTAATGTGGGTGTCATTCGTGTCGATTGGCTTTATGGCACTTGCAGCGGTATTAATTTATCTGGCAAGGTTTGTAATTACTATTCGTTTCGTCAGTTTCTTTATTTCTTTAATTGCATGGGTACTCTTAATACTCGCGTTTCTGCTGATGATTCTAGTCATTGGGGGATCCACACATGCGTAAATTAGGATTTCTTTTAACTTTCACACTGTCACTCATTGTACTGACGGGGTGCATGTATCCTGATGACCAGCGTGCAGGCAATAATATTCCGCCTGAAACAGATATCCAGAACGTTCAGAATGCAGTCGACAACTTCCAGGAGTCTGAAGGCGGTATTCTGCCGATTAAAACGACTGAAGATGCTGTTGAGTATTTGGAGTATCCGGTTGAATTCACCAGAATCGTACCGAAATATTTAAGCGAGATTCCGGTAACGGCATACGAAAACGGCGGGAACTTTCAGTATGTTATACTCGATGAAGAAGAAGTTCCGACTGTAAAAATTGCAGACCTTGCAATTATCGAAGAGCTTCGTTCACTCAGCCTCCGCATTAACGGCATGGGTGAACACGTGGAACTCGGCGAACAGGTCGGTCCTAACGTGTACCAGCTAGATCTTGACCATTATAACCTCGCTGACAATCCAACTGTCAAAAGTCCTTATACGGGACAGGAATTGAATGTTTATTACAGCGGAGGCCAGGATTTTGTCGTAGATTACAGAGATGATTTGAATATCATGATTGAGAACGAAGGTCTCGAATTCGAGACTGGCGAAGATATTCGTGAAGTATTGTATGAATATACTCCAATAGTGCCGATATACTCACCTGAAATGACAGTTGACGAAAATAACGAAGCAATATTTATGACGAGTGTGCATAAAAGTTAAGACAGTTCAATTTTTAATGGAAAAAACGGTTAAATCCGTTGCAGTCCCTACGGCCGTATGGTAAAGTCAAAACATAATGATAAAATCATTATACAGATTATAGGAGGTCTATCAGATGAATAAGACAGATTTAATCAACGCTGTCAGCGACAAAGCTGACCTTACAAAAAAAGAAGCAGGAGCTGCAGTAGACGCAGTTTTTGAATCAATTCAAGGTTCACTTCAAAATGGTGAAAAAGTACAGTTAATCGGATTCGGTAACTTTGAAGTACGTGACCGTGCTGCAAGAAAAGGCCGCAACCCGCAGTCTGGTGAAGAAATCGAAATCCCAGCATCTAAAGTACCTGCATTTAAAGCTGGTAAAGCACTTAAAGACGCAGTTAAATAATTTATCTACTAGGCCTAACTTTGAAACGTTAGGTCTATTCATTTATAAGGTGATATTTATGAAATACTCAGCCGTGCAACCATATAACGATTCAGCCTTATCTGAATTGATTAATAAGCTTGATCAAAATGAAATTACTGACTTTTTTTCAGATAGTAAAAATATAATTCATAAAAGACACATATCAAATGCGGTTCTTTTATTTACATATGCTTTAAATCAGCTCGACCGGATACCTGCTGCTGATGAGCGGGAAAGCCACGTTCTTTCCGGCGACTTTTATTTCAGCGAGTTTTACTCGGCACTTGCAAGCCACGGTGAAATGGGTGTCGTTCATGACATGGTGGAAATATCCAAAATCCTGTCATCTAAAAAATCCAGACTGTACGAAGACGCTCTTGAAGTTTCCGACAGCGAATTAAAGTACCTGCTATTTGCACCGCTTTTGTATTTAATAGATAATGGGTATGTGAAGTCTGATCTTGATAACGTACTCGGCAGTTATATTAAAAATATTGACCGTTCAAAGCTGGCATACATAATAAATACAAAAGGTGAGCGCTAATGCAAACAGAAAACAGAATTCAGACAATCTTTAATTCCATTTCAGATGATTACGACCATATGAACGATATTATAAGCTTTAATCAGCATACGATATGGCGTAACCGCACGAATAAGGAAATCTTTGTGAAACCGGGCCATCAGGTGCTCGATTTGTGCTGCGGTACAGGTGACTGGACTATTCAGCTTGCTGAAAATAAAGACGCTGATATAACAGGGCTGGATTTCAGTGAAAACATGCTGAAAGTAGCCGCTGAAAAAACGGCTGATATTAAAAATATTACACTGCTGCAGGGTGATGCAACTGAGCTTCCTTACGAGGATAACTCATTCGATATTATTACGATTGGATTCGGTCTGCGCAATCTGCCTGACTATAGAAAAGCAGTTGAAGAGTTTTACCGCGTCTTAAAACCGGGCGGTCAGCTTGTTATTCTTGAAACATCAAATCCGGAAAACGGACTGATTAATTACGGTTTCAATATTTACTTCGGTAAAATTATGCCGTACCTTGGCCAGCTGATTGCCGGCAGCGGGCAGGAATATACGTGGCTGTATGAATCCACGAGCAAGTTTTTATCTAAGCTCGAATTAAAATCGATGATGCAGCAGAACGGATATATAAATATCAAAGTAATCCCTCATACATTTGGTACTGCAGCCACTCATATCGGATATAAACCGCTAGAGGCTGCAATGTGAAATCTTTAAAGAAATTTATGGCAGGGGAGTTATCCCGTGTTAAAAAAATTGTTAAAGAAGAACTTAAACCAAATGGTACGATTGTTAATGATAAGAGTTTTGAGCTGTATAACTCTGGGGGAAAGAAACTTCGTCCCATGTTTACTATACTCGCAGGTAAATTAGGGGATAAAGAGCACTATAATGATGTACTGAAAACAAGTGCAAGTCTCGAACTGCTTCATATGGCAACACTTGTGCACGATGATATTATTGACGACAGCGAACTGAGAAGAGGCAAGCCGACTGTGTTTTACGAACACGGTTATTTTCAGGCGGTAAACACAGGAAACTACCTGCTGTCTTCCGCACTGCAGATTGTCAGTAAAATCGACAGCCCTAAATTCCATGAAACATACTCTTCAGGTATACGACAAATCGTGCAGGGCGAACTTATCCAATTCGATACGCAGTTTGATGCAGCCCAGACTCTGGATGATTATTTCAGAAAGATTTACCGTAAAACTGCGCTGTTAATCGTATTGAGCATCGAACTTGGCAGCCATGCAGCACATCTCGAAGATGAGCTGATGGATAAACTTCGCACTTATGGTTATCACATCGGCATGAGTTTTCAGATTATCGATGACTGTCTCGACTTTACCGGCAGTACACGTACGCTCGGCAAGCCGAATTACTCGGATATTAAAAACGGGCACTATACTTTGCCTGTGCTGCTCTTAAGAGACAGTGACCCGGTATTCAAAGCGATGCTGGAAGAATTCTCTGATACGAAAGAAAATCCAGGCGCATTGATCGACTATATCCTAAACAGTGATGCAGTCGACCAGGCACTTCAGGTAAGTACAGAACATCTGGAACAGGCTGAAGCTGAAATCAGCAATATTGACGAACCAATCAGACATTATTTTACTGAAATTGCAGGTATGTTAAAAAACAGACGGAATTAGTTTGTAAACATACTGTATATAATGCTAAAATAATAGTCGAAAACATATTTAAGGGAGCTTATTATAATGGAAAAAACATTTCTTATGATTAAACCGGACGGTGTCCAAAGAAATCTTATCGGGCCTATCGTTGAAAGATTAGAAAACAAAGGATTCAAAGTTGTTGGCGCTAAACTTATGCAGGTATCTGAAGAACTTGCTAAAACTCACTACGGTGAACACAGTGAAAGACCTTTCTTCGGTGAGCTTGTAGAATTCATTACTTCCGGACCTGTTTTTGCAATGGTTCTTGAAGGTGAAAACGTAATTAAGACTGCACGTTTAGTTGTAGGATCTACTAACCCGCAGGAAGCTGCGCCGGGAACTATCCGCGGAGACTTCGGTTTAACTGTTGGTAAAAACATCATTCACGGTTCAGATTCACTTGAGAGTGCTGAAAGAGAAATCAACTTATTCTTCAACGAATCTGAAGTATTAGATTACAACCTGTCTAATAGCCCTTGGATTTACTAAAACTTGCAACCAGACTGGGTAATAACATTACTCAGTCTTTTTTTCATATATTAATATAAATAAATAATTCAGATAGAGGTGCTTACAATGAGATTTTTAACTTCAGGAGAATCGCACGGTCCGAAAGTTAACGCTATTGTCGAAGGCTTCCCTTCGAACCTTCCAATTAATAAAGAACGCATGCAGCAAGAGTTATTTAAACGCCAGGGCGGTTACGGCCGCGGACGGCGCATGCAGATTGAGAAAGACACTTTCGAATTTGGTTCAGGCGTCCGTCACGGCAAAACGCTCGGCAGCCCGATTATGATGGAAGTCAATAATGATGACTTTAAACATTGGGTCAATATTATGGGAGCCGAGCCGATTACTAAAGAAGAAGAAGCTGAAATGAAGCGTATTATAACAAAACCGCGTCCCGGTCATGCTGACCTGGTTGGCGGAATGAAGTATAATCACCGTGATCTCCGCAATATTCTGGAGCGTTCCTCTGCCCGTGAAACAACAGCACGTGTCGCTGTAGGCGCACTCTGTAAAGAATTATTACATGCTCTTGATATAAATATTACTTCACGAGTGACTAAAATAGGACAGGTCACAGATGACGGGGCATACGATTATGCCACTTTAAGTGACAAATCAAGCAACTCAAGCGTACGCATGATTTCGGATGAGGCAACTGAAGCTGCTGAAGAAGCAATTGATAGAGCTAAGAAAGCCGGAGATACACTTGGCGGCGTCGTTGAAGTTATCGTGGAGAACCCGCCGGCAGGCTTAGGATCGCACGTTCATTACGACCGTAAGCTCGATGCAAAAATTGCACGCAGCATTGTCAGCATTAATGCCTTTAAAGGTGTCGAATTCGGCATGGGCTTTAAAATGGCTGAAACGCCGGGTTCAGAAGTTCAGGATGAAATTAAATTCGATTCAACAGACGGTTTTTACCGCAGCTCAAACAACTTAGGCGGTTTCGAAGGCGGTATGACGACGGGTATGCCGATTGTTGTCCGCGGCGTAATGAAGCCGATTCCGACTTTATACAAGCCGTTAATGAGTGTCGATATTGAAACGAAAGAAGCATTTACTGCAACGATTGAGCGCAGTGACCCTTGTGCAGTGCCGGCAGCTTCGATTGTTGCTGAACATATGGTTGCAATTGAAGTCGCAGAAGCTATTTTAGACAAGTTCAACAGCGATGATTTCGGTGATCTCAAAGCATCACTTGAACTGTACAATAAACGCTTAAGCGAGTATTAAGATGGATATTTCGACGGCCTATAAAGATAATAATTATAAAATTCACGTTGCCCGCAGCATTTTAAAAAACCGGTTAGAGTCTTATACCGAACATTACGAATCGGTCTATTATATTATCGATGAAAATGTCTATGATATATACAATGAGACAAAATTATCATTTATAAAATCACCGCTGGTCGTCACAGGAGGAGAATCGTTTAAATACGCTTCTCCTTTAATGCACACTATAGAAGAACTCCTCGCATCCGGCATTAAACGTAATTCGCTGATTGTCGTTATAGGCGGCGGGGCGACGGGGGATGCCGGCGGCTTTATCGCAAGTATGGTGCTTCGCGGTGTGGACTATATTCACGTGCCGACGACACTGCTCGCACATGATTCCGCTATAGGCGGAAAAACTGCGATTAATTCCCGTCACGGTAAAAATCTGATTGGTGCATTTTACCGCCCGAAAGCTGTTATATACGATCTTGACTTTTTGGATTCACTGCCTTCATCTGAGGTCCTCAGCGGTTTTGGTGAAGTATTCAAACACGCGATGATTCACAGTCCAAAGCTGCTTGAGGAACTCTTTACAGTGACTGACAGCAGTATTGATGTTCAAAAACTCACTTCATTTATCATTAAAGGCATTGAAACAAAAATGAAAATCGTGATTGAAGATGAACACGAGAGCGGCAGCCGCAAGTTTTTAAACTTAGGCCATACGCTTGCTCATGCTGTGGAGTATAAATATAAAATTCCTCACGGCCAGGCGGTCATGCTCGGTATCCTTGCAGCGCTTAATATATCCAACGAACTGAATAACACTGACTTCGACCTTGATGCCTATACGGCTTATATGGAGCGTCACGGCTATCCGGTTCATCTGCTTAAGGAAATGGACATTGATGAAATGATCAGTCTGATGCAGAAAGATAAAAAAAATCACCGCAATGATTATATCAGCTACGTGCTGTTTAAAAATCAAAGTACACTGGCTGTCTCAGATATTAAAGTTTCAGAACTTAAAAATATGCTGACAGCATTAAAGGAGCGCATATGAAACAATTACTGAATGGAACATTTAAAGGCACTGCAAGAGTGCCCGGAGATAAGTCAATTACACACCGTGCCTTAATGCTCGGTGCACTGAGCAAAGGAACGACAAATATATACCGGCCCTTAGTCAGTGCGGACACGCTCAGAACTTTTGAAAATATGCGCCAGCTGGGTGCTGAAATAAGTCGTGAAGGCGATGATTTTAAAGTTATCTCAAACGGTCATGACAGTTTAACGTCACCTGAGCAAACATTGTATACAGGTAACAGCGGCACAACAACACGGTTAATTACAGGACTCTTAGCCGGTCTTAAAAACATTACCGCATCGGTTGAAGGCGATGCTACAATTGCCAAACGCCCGATGGACCGCGTCGTTATACCGCTGTCTAAGATGGGTGCTGACATCAGCTTAAAGAATGAAAAATATCCGCCGGTTAATATTCATCCGGCAGTATTAAAACCGCTTGAATACGATATGCCGATTGCTTCAGCACAAGTAAAAAGTGCGATACTGTTTGCAGGATTGTTCACGGACGGAGAAACCATCGTTCACGAAACACATCAGTCGCGCAATCATTCGGAAATTATGATGGCGCAGTTCGGTGCGGATATTTCCGTGTCAGGTACAACTGTTACACTAAACGGCGGCAGAAATCTTAATTCAGCAGACGTCACTGTGCCGGGAGATATTTCATCGGCAGCATTTTTAATCGTGCTCGCACTGATTACTGAAGGTGCTGATATTACGATTGAAAATGTATCACTGAACGAAACGCGCGCCGGTATTATCGATGTTGTTAAAGAAATGGGCGGCAGCATTACCATTACCGAACACGATTCTAAAGGTGAAAAGTTCGGTGATATAAGAGTGAGGTATACACCGGACTTAAAACCGTTTCATATCGACGGAGATATCATTCCCCGTCTGATTGATGAAATTCCAATTCTCGCTGTACTTGCAGTATTCGCAAACGGTGAAAGCACTGTACAGGGAGCAGAAGAATTAAGATTTAAAGAAACAGACCGTATCACAGCGGTTATTGCCGAACTGGCAAAATTCGGTGTATCATTTGAAGAATACGAAGACGGCTTTAAAGTGAGTCCGGGACACGGTACAGTGAAAAAGGATGAACTGTTTAAAGGCTATCATGACCACCGTATTATCATGATGCTGATCGTTATGGCGATTGCAGCAAATACAAATATTGAAATTGATGATTCGAGCGCAATAGACGTATCGTTCCCTTCGTTCGTAAGCGATCTTGAAGGTTTAAGAAAGGACCGGTAATATGCAGGAAGAAATACTTCGTATAATCGATAAACTCCGTCAGGGGTCTTATCCGGAAGAAGATTTAAATAATATATTGAACAGTCTGGAGCAGTTTCATTCGGACGAATCGCTGGAAGCTTTATTTTTACTCGGCGATGCGCTGCAGCAGGCAGGACTAGACCTTCAGGCAAGACAGGTGTTTTTGCACTTGAACGACAATGTCGACCACGATGATTATGTCATTAGCTATCTCGTCGACTCGTATATCAGTGAAGCACGTCTCGATGATGCACTGACACTGATTAACAGCAGCCCGGAAACACCGACAGTACTCATGCTGAAATCTGAAATATTTCAGCAGATGAACTTAAATGACGTTGCTGTCAGACTGCTGTTCGATGCGAAAACAATGACCGATGATATCATTATCGATTTTGCACTTGCAGAACTTTACTACACAACGGGCGACCTGGAAGAAGCTATACGTTTTTATGAAACAGTGCTGAACGAAGGGCTGGAAGAAGTTAACGGCATCATTATCAGCCTGCGCCTCGCTGATATCAACTTGAATCTTCTGAATTTCGACGATGCACGTGCGTATTTTGATAACGTGCCGGATGAATCATACGGTAACGAAGACTTTTACAAAGAAGCACTGCTCGAATATAATTTAAAAGAATACGACCGTGCAAAAACACTGCTTGATAAAGTACTCGACAATGAACCGTACTTTATCAATGCATATATTCTTTTAATGAATATTTATGAAACTGAACATAATCTAGATGATGCGCTTGAAACGATGCGCCGCTATCTGCGTGAAAATGACAAAAACGCCCTGGTATATTTCCATATCGGACGTCTTTACTTCAGACAGAACAAGCCGGAAGAAGCGATTGAACATTTCAGCCTGGCAACATCGCTTGATGAAGACTACGATGATGCGTACCTCATGCTGTTTGAGAGTATTCTTAAGACAGGTGAAACAGCTACGATTGACGACTACGTGAAGCATCTCGATATTAACTCGCTGAGCGGTGAATCAATTTATCTGCTGGCTAAAATCGAAGCTGAAAACGAAAACGATGATAAAGCAATTAAGTATTACGAAGATGCTGAAAGCTTAATCGGTGAGTCATCAGAATTTTACGCAGATTATTATTACTATCTGACAGAGATTAATCATCCGAATAAAAAAAATGTACTCGAAAAACTAATTAAACTAGAACCCGACAATCTGGAGTGGCAGCTGGATTTCGAGCGAATAGCAGGTGAGGAAGACGAGTTTTAAAAAAGATTTTATAAATTATTGCTTATATAATTATGAATTCAAAGACCATACTGCAGTGTGGATTTTAAATTTTATAAAATCCCATCCTCTGATAACACATAATATTTCATTTACAAATTCACACCTCGAGCGCAAGCTCAGGATTGCTGAAAGCAGCACAAACCGTCCGACTTTAATGTTTGAAAAGGGCGGTACTGTAACAGCAAACGGCGAGACGATATTCCATGAGCTGAATCTGCACAAAACAGATGAATTGTATGTGGAATTTATCTTCGCCAAAAATGACCTCCGCTATAACCAGGCGAAGTCTGAAGAATTGATGAAAAACGATGAAATTCTATTAGAAGATATTGATGAACTTGAAAGTTTAATTGATGAAGCGCTTATAGCGAAAGATAAACAACGCTTTATAGAACTGACAGACGAACTCAAAAAACTAAATGATAAAAGAGGTTAGTGCCTGTGCTTTATAATAATCGCGATTTAAGAGTATTAAAAGATGAAATTGAATTTGTCGATACGGCAATCGTTCCGGTAGTAAGTGTGGATTTCGACAGCAATCTGCTGCATCACTCAAATAATCTGGAGCTGATTCAGCTCGTTACAATTCAGCTTGAAAAGCAGCTGAAAGGGCGTTTGATGATTACACCGTCACTGACCACTGTCGATAAAAACAGCTCAGCCCTTGAAACATATAAGAATCAGCTGGCAGAATACGGTTTTAAAAATATTATTTCTCTGTCATTTGATGTACTGGAAACAGAGGGTGTCCACAATATAAAAGTGAACAGCATTCCGATCGGTGATATGGATAATGAAATGAAGATTTCTATAATTAATGATGAAGTGAAAACTGTCATCAAACAAATCATCGGTGTGTGGAATCAATAATTAAAAGTAGAATTACACATTTCAGTTTATAACATGTGTCAATTATTTGAAAACCATATTGACCGCCTAGTTTTAATGAGCTAAAATTGAAATGTCCTAGTTATATTATATGTAAAAGTATGTGCGTTTGAGGAGGGGAAATAAAAATGTCGCAAAAAGTAACAAGACGCCAGTTTATGAACTACTCTTTAATGGGTGTTGGGTCGTTCATGGCGGCAGGTATGATTCTGCCGATGGGTAGATTTGCACTTGATCCACTTTTCCAGGAATCGTCTGCAGGTGACATGATTACTACTAGTGTTAGTATTGATGAAATCACAGAGGAACCAATTAGTGTCGACTTCACATTTGAACAAAAAGATGGTTGGTATGTGAGTGAGGTAACGGATTTCGCATGGGTTTATCGCGAAGGCGATAAGATCATAGCGTTATCACCTGTGTGTAAACATTTAGGGTGTACGGTTTCGTGGGCAAGTGATTCCGCTAACCCGGATAGATTCTTCTGTCCATGTCATAACGGTCTTTACGAAAAGAACGGTGCTAACGTACCGGGTACACCGCCGCGTGGACCACTTGATATGTTCGAAGTTGGAGAATCAGACGGCTATCTGACAATCGGTGCTGTGCACGAGAATGAATTGGTATAGGAGGGAATTAAATGCTAAATCGTATTTATGATTGGATTGATGACAGAATTGACATCACGCCAATCTGGAGAGACGTAGCTGATCACGAAGTGCCAGAGCATGTTAACCCTGCCTACCACTTCTCAGCTTTCGTCTACTGTTTTGGAGGACTGACGTTCTTTATTACAGTTATCCAGATTTTATCTGGAATGTTTTTAACAATGTATTACGTACCGGACATTATTAACGCCTGGAACTCTGTATACTTCCTGCAGCAGGATGTAGCAGCCGGTGTTATCGTCAGAGGTATGCACCACTGGGGTGCAAGTTTAGTAGTAGTTATGATGTTCTTACATACTCTCAGAGTATTCTTTACAGGTGCTTATAAGTCACCTCGTGAATTAAACTGGGTCGTTGGTGTACTGTTATTCGCAGTTATGCTCGGTCTTGCATTCACAGGCTACTTACTGCCATGGGACATGAAAGCATTATTCGCTACTAAAGTAGGCTTGGATATTGCAGAAAGTGTACCGTTCATCGGTGAATGGATTAAGACACTTCTCGCAGGTGATTCGACAATTATCGGTGCTCAGACACTTACAAGGTTCTTTGCCATCCACGTATTCTTCCTGCCTGCAGCACTATTTGTATTAATGGCAATACACTTTATTTTAATACGTAGACAAGGTATTTCAGGACCACTATAAGGGGAGGGTAACTATATGAAACGCGGTAAAGGTCTCACTTTTGTCGGTGACTCACGAATCCAAAAATACGACAAACCAAAACTAAATCGTGACTACTCAGAATTCCCTGGTCGTACAGAGGAGTTCTTTCCAGATTACCTGCTCAAAGAGTGGTTAGTCGGAGCGGTATTCTTAATAGGTTTTCTATGCTTAACTGTTGCGCATCCAGCGCCGCTTGAGCGTATGGCAGATCCAACTGATACAGGTTATATTCCATTACCAGACTGGTATTTCCTATTCCTTTATCAGATTCTTAAATACACATATGCTTCCGGACCGTTTAACATTGTCGGTGCCATGATTATTCCTGGTATTGCTTTTGGTGCTTTATTACTTGCACCTTGGCTTGACGGCAAAAAAGAACGTCACTGGAAAAAGCGTCCTGTTGCAACAGGAATGATGCTGATTGCAATTGGTATCATTTTCTACACAACTTGGGAATCGGTAGCTTACCACGACTGGGAACAGCAAAGTCAGCAGGGGCAGATTGTCTTCTCTAACCTGGATGCAGAAGATCCTGTTTTCAATGACTTAATTCGTACGAACTGTACGAGCTGTCACGGCGGTGAACTTGCCGGAGGATCGGGTCCTAACTTAATTGAACCGGATCTTGCGCCTGAGATGGTGGACGCATTCGTCAGAAATGGTACAGAAAATATGCCTGCCTTTGAAGGTCAGCTTACAGACGAAGAAATTACAGCAATTTCTGAATATGTTGCAGGCTTGGAACTTACTACAAGAGACGAAGCAGCCAACACTGAAGAATCAGCAGAATAATAATAATGACCCTTCTGGCAACAGAAGGGTCTTCTTATAGGTGAAATGATGATATACAACTTATATAAACTAATGTTCAATCGAATATTTCTTGTTTTCCTGCTGATCTGTAACGTCGCCGGTACGATATACGGCTATATATGGTACGGCGGACAGCTGTCAATTACGCCGTGGTATTTCTATCCATTTGTGCCTGACAGCCCGACAGCAACATTGTTTTTATCAATATTAATCTTATTAATCTTGTTTAATAAGAAATTCGGCCTGATAGATGCACTCGCATTTACTACGCTGATA
Source organism: Jeotgalicoccus sp. (assembly GCA_003513765.1). Taxonomy (GTDB): domain Bacteria; phylum Bacillota; class Bacilli; order Staphylococcales; family Salinicoccaceae; genus Jeotgalicoccus. The sequence goes on along the minus strand of DONT01000001.1, from coordinate 262,826 downwards.
AAGTACGGCGTCTGGGCAGTTATTATGAATATCTGGAACTTTATCGATATGGGTTTTGTATCCCCGGTCGGTTGCATGCTCATTGCTTCGCATGCTGCGATGGCGCTGATGGCATTTATGTTCCTGCCTTATATCGAAATTAAGCCGTGGCATTTTTATGTCACTGCAATCTGGCTGTTCCATAATGATTTTATCGATTATGTATATATGCAGTACCCGAGATACGGCAATCTTCATCCGTATGCACAAGAGATAGGATATCTCGCATTCTGGCTGACAGTTATCGTCCTCGTGCTGTTATATAAACTTGCGGCTAGACGTAATAATTGACTTAAGTAAAAACAGTTTAGTAAAATAGTACTATGAACTAAACGGAGGGACTAACTTGTATCTTATAATCTACTTTGTAATATTAATGGTTGTACCAATGCTTGCGCAGATGAATGTAAAATCTACGTTTAACAAGTATTCAAAAGTACGTTCGACAAGCGGACTTACAGGTCAGCAGGTTGCAGAAGATATCCTCCGGGAAAATGGAATTTACGATGTAACAGTTGAACGCGGTCAGGGCGTCCTTACAGACTACTATGATCCGAAAAACAAAAAAATCGTTCTGTCTCCCGGCAACTTCGACAACCCGAGCGTTGCAGGCACAGCAGTAGCCGCACACGAAGTCGGCCATGCGATTCAGCATGCTACCGGCTATAAGTTCTTAAACTTCAGATCAGCATTGTTCCCGCTCGCACAATTAGGAAGCAACTTCTCATACTTCCTGATCATTGCAGGTATTATCCTGACAGCAGCACAAAGCGCTGCAGGCGGCGGACTTGGTGAAATTCTATTATGGTCGGGAATCGGACTGATGGCATTCGCCGTATTATTCCAGCTCGTTACACTGCCTGTTGAGTTTGATGCCTCAAGACGCGCAATGAACCAGATCGAAGAATTAAATATTGTGAACAGTAAAGAATACCGCCACGCTAAGAAAGTACTGAACGCTGCAGCAATGACATACGTTGCCGCAACAGCAGTAGCTGTAGCAGAGCTGTTACGCTTTATTATGATTGCAAGAAACCAAAACTAATAATTTTGAGCTGAAGACAGCCGTATTATCCTGGATGGATGATGCGGCTGTTTTTTTTGTGGGGTTATGGTCTGGTGTTTTAACGATTATATCAGCTCATAGAATTTCCGAGCGTTTTGGATTTCTATGAAGTAAGTTCATAGAATTTCCGAGTGTTTTGGATTTCTATGAAGTAAGTTCATAGGATTTCTGAGTGTTTTGGATTTCTATGAAGTAAGTTCATAGAATTTCCGAGCGTTTTGGATTTCTATGAAGTAAGTTCATAGGATTTCTGAGTGTTTTGGATTTCTATGAAGTGAACTCATAGAGTTTCCAAGCGTTTTGGATTTCTATGAAGTGAGCTCATAGAGTTTCCATACAACTTATATCATCAATGTAAACAGATTCATTTCCCTTATACTCTTATATTCATTATAATTAACATTGATAAACGATACTATAAGCAATAGAGGTGCATAATTATGAAAATTGGAATTACATGTTATCCAAGTGTCGGCGGCAGCGGAGTTATCGCTACAGAGCTTGGGATTCAAATGGCTCGCCGCGGTCACGAGGTGCACTTTATTTCATCGAGTGTGCCGTTCCGGCTGGAGCATAATTATGATAATATTTACACGCATCGGACTGAGGTAAATGACTACAGCGTCTTCAAATACCCGCCGTATGATATAACTTTATCGAGTAAAATTTCTGAGGTCATCGATCGCTACGAGCTCGATGTCATTCATATGCATTACGCCATTCCGCATGCGGTTTGCGGAATTCTGGCAAGGCAGATGTCAAAAAAGAAAGATGTCGGCATCGTCACAACTTTGCACGGGACTGATATTACTGTGCTCGGACACGATATGTCACTGGTCAGCGCGATAAAATTCGGCATTGACGGCTCGGATATCACTACGTCTGTCAGCAACAGTCTGACAGACGAGACCTACGAGTTAATTAATCCGGAAAGTAAAATTACGACGGTTTATAATTTCGTCGATGAATCCCGTTTTAATACAGATAACAGAGTAGCTGTTAAAAAAGAACTGAAAGAAAAATTAAATATTCCAAACGGTGCTAAAGTGTTGATGCATACTTCGAATTTCAGAAAGATTAAAAATGTCGATGATATTATTCACACTTTCTACGAAACATCAAAAGAGATCGACTGTCACTTAGTCCTTGTCGGTGACGGCCCCGATATGTACAGCATTAGAGAACTGGTTAAAAATCTCGGTATTGAAGACCGCGTGCATTTCGCCGGCCAGCAGTCGGATGTCAGTTCATATTACAAATTAAGCGATGCTTTTTTACTGTTAAGTACCAAGGAAAGCTTCGGTCTCGCAATGCTCGAAGCGATGTACTGCGGTGCGATTCCAATCGGTTCGACAGCAGGCGGTATTTCAGAAGTCATCCAGCATAATAAAACGGGCTATGTCGTTGATATCGGTAATTACAAACAGGCCGCAGCGCATTTAATTAAACTGTTTAACGATGATGCGCTGTATAAAGAGATGCAGGAAAACATGCTTAAAGATGTGAAGAGACGCTTTGACATGGACAGCATCGTAACAGAGTACGAAAATTTATATACTAAGCTTTTGGCGGGTGCAGATAATGACGGAACAAAATCTATTTAAAACCGGTGCGAAAATTATAGAGCGCTTTGAAGAGAATAATTACGAAGGATTTTTTGTCGGCGGGGCAGTGCGTGATTATACGCTCGGCCGTGCCGTCAGCGATGTCGATATTACGACGAATGCACTTCCTGATGAGATTGAGACTTTATTCGAAAAAACAATCGATGTGGGAAAAGAACACGGCACGATTATTGTACTGATGGATGAGCTTCCATTTGAGGTGACGACTTACCGTGTCGAAGGCGAATATACCGACCACCGCAGGCCCGACAATGTATTTTTCACTCAGCATCTTAAAGAAGATTTAAGCCGCAGGGATTTTACAATTAACGCCATGGCGATGACAGCTGATATGGAATTATACGATCCGTATGACGGCACTAAAGACCTAAAGGCCAGGATGATAAACACTGTTGGAACTGCAGCAGACCGCTTTGGTGAAGATGCGCTCCGCATGCTCCGTGCAGTCCGCTTTATGTCTCAGCTTGATTTTAAATTGGCTGACGATGCAAAAGATGCAATCCGCCTGCATGCTGAGATGCTGGATTATGTTGCTGTTGAACGGATTACCGCAGAGCTTGAAAAACTGTACCGCGGCATTAACGTTAAAAGCGCGAAAGACATGATGTCAGCAACAGGTCTGAAGTCGCATATGCCGTTCTTTAAACACATCGATAAAGGACAATATCTAAAGTCCAGAGCACAGTCACTGGAAGAGGAAGCTGTAATACTTATATACAATAACAGCGAGCTGACTGCACATTTGAGTGCACTCAAACTGTCAAATCGTCAAAAAACGGCTATCAAACAGTCATTGAAACTGCTGGAAGATTTGAAAAGCGATATGAACATCAAACTTATTGCCTACCGCTATGAGACGGTGATTTTAACTGGTGTAAATGCTATAATTAACAGTAACGAACTGCTCAGCCCCAATCATAAAGTACAGCTGCAGTCAGCAATCGACACCAAACCGCATCTCGTAATACCAAATAGAAATGCGCTCGCTGTTAACGGCAATATTTTAATGTCAGCTTTAAATGCACGAGGGGGTCCATGGCTCCGAGAGTGTCTGGATACGATTGAAGAGGAAGTACTGTTAGAGAATATAGAAAATAACGAAGCAGAAATAATTAATTGGGTGAATTCACATGTCGAAAACGAAGACGGAAATATTGTCTTTACTGATAGAAGGTAATTATATATCGGGCACAGCACTCGCTGAACAGCTCGGCGTCTCAAGGACGGCTGTCTGGAAAAATATTCAGCAGCTGAAAGAGGACGGCTACAATATAACAGCCGTCACGAATAAAGGTTATAAGCTTGTTAAAACTTCCAGCAGAATAAATGAATCGCTGCTCGCCGGGACAGTAGAGAAATCCAGTCTCTTAGATCAGCTGATTTATAAAAAGACGATTGACTCCACACAAAATCATGCATTCAGGATTTTAGACCAGTATGATGGTAATATAGTAATTGTGAGCGGCGGGCAGACTGACGGCCGCGGACGTTTTAAACGTGAATGGCTGTCGCCGGAGGAAACGGGGCTCTATATGTCTCTGGTGCTGCGCCCGGGTATCAGCAATCAGAATATGATTGTGTTTAATTTATTTATGTCTCTCGCGATCAGCGAAGCAATTCGCGAATCCACAGGGCTTAAGAGCGGCATTAAATGGCCGAATGATATCTTTATTAACGATAAAAAAGTATGCGGATTTTTAACAGAAGTCATCAGTGCGGACAATATAGTGGAAACGATTGTTTGCGGTATCGGCATTAATATTAATCCGTCAGCTGTGACCGAAGCTCTCGGTACGGCGACGACGATAACAGGTGAACTTAAAGACTCGGAATTTGATATGAATCATTTTATCGATGTGCTGTTTAAAAAAATAGAGTATTACTACGACAGGTTTTTAAGTGAATCGTTCAGTTCAATTAAGGATAGCTGGCTCGAGCAGGCAATTATTTTTAACCGCATTCTTACAATTACAACTGTCAAAGAAAAACTGAGAGGAAAAGCTCTCGACATTACTGATGAAGGCTACCTGGTCATTCTGGACGGGGACCACAACATACATAAGGTAATCAGTGCCGATATTGAAATTTAACTTGGTGATATAATGTTAAATAAAACATTCGCAGTCGTCGATCTTGAAACGACTGGAAATAATTTAGAAAAAGATAATATCATTCAATTAAGTATTGTGTTCGTACGTAATTTTAAAATTACAGGACAGTACAATACTTTTTTAAGTGATGAAACAACCGTGTCGCCGTTTATCCGCGAGCTGACGAATATTTCTTCAGATATGCTGATTGGTGCACCGAAATTTAAAGACGTTGCCGACGATATTAAAAGCCAGCTGGAAGATGCGGTTTTCGTCGCGCATAACGTAGATTTTGATTTAACTTTTTTACAGTCTGCATTTAAATCAGCGGGACTGTCTTACAATCCTATGCACACACTCGATACGGTCGAACTCGTCCGTATTTTTCTGCCGTCTGTTGCCGGCTACCAGCTTCATCTGGTCGCCGATCATCTCGGTATAGAGCTGTCACAGGCTCACCGGGCGGATGAAGATGCTCATGCCACGGCCGAAATCCTGATTTTTATCATGCAGAAAATGATTGGCACACACCGTGAAACACTGATAAAAATCTATCACTTATCTAAATCAATGCGGACAAATTTAACCGACTTAATTTTCTCAATATTAAACCTGTATTCAGACGATAACGATGAGAATATTATCAGTTTCAACCAGTTTTACATTAAGGAGACAGAGGTCACCCATAAAAATATTGACCCTGTCAGTGTTCACGATCTTTATCATAAATATTTAAGCATGACCGGTAACGACTACCGTGAAGATCAGTACAAGCTTGCCTTACTGATATACGATTCGCTGGTTGAAGAAAATTATCATGCAATTGAAGCATATACCGGCCTTGGAAAAAGCGATGCATTTTTAATTGCCGCACTGAGCTACTATTCAGCATATGACGGTCAGGTCGTCGTATCGACATCGCGTAAAATTCTGCAGAATCAGCTGATTGAAAAATCGCTGATGCGTCTCAGAAAAGTGGTGTCATATGATACGCCCTTTGCACTGTTAAAAGGCAGACTGAATTACATCGATTTAAACGCCTTTACTGCGCTGCTCGGGCTCGACGATACGAATCCGGAAATATGCTTCCTTAAAATGCGCATGCTTATCTGGCTGATTGAAACTGAAACTGGGGATCTGTCAGAAGTTAATTTGCGCGGGCCGGAGAAATCATATTATGAAACGATGCTGATTCAGGCAGGGGATACGAAGCATCACTTTTACTTTAAGCGTGCCTTATCAAACGCTAAAAAAGTGCCGATTATTGTGACCAACCATTACTTTTTAAATGACTGCCTCAATAGTCTTGACGGTATACAGGCTTTAATTATCGATGAAGCCCACCAGCTGAAGCAGGCGCTCGATATGAAAGAACGCCGGACGTTCACTTATCCGGAACTGAAGTTCTTTATCGGTCAGGTGGGGCTGATTAACCAGGACAGACTCCTTAGCCAGTACAGTAAAACAAACAGTGCAGTGTCCCTTTATCTGCTTGAAGATATTGTTATTAATTTAAATAAAAATATCGATATTCTGTTCCAGCAGGTCTCCCGTAAGAAGCTCGATGAGTCCATAGAGACTCTGGACAGTCTCGTCAAATACACCGATATGTTTTTAAGCACGATACGCGGCACCGATAACTATCAGGCCCTGTACAATCATATGCACTATTTTGATGCATCGCTTAAAAATCTGCGTTATGCACTACGATATGATGATTATCATATAAAGAGCAGCAAAAACTTCCAGAAAACTGAAGTGACGATACGGACAGATGTGCTCGACACACTCGCCGACGCGCTCAGGTCCATTCCGTGTCAGATTCTCCTGTCCGGAACCCTTGAAGTGCACGACAGTTTTAAACATTTAAAATACTGGTTCGGCGATTATGACTTCAAGACGACAGTAATGAATAACACTGAAATGTACAGCGATATCAAGCTCTTTATACCGAATGATATCGGCAGCTATGACCTTAAAGATGACAATTATATCGTTGATATTCTCGATTATATTGCACTTTATTTAAGTGAGACGAACTCAAAACTCATCGTCATATTTTCAAATTATGAGCTGCTCGATAAAGTATACAGTTTCACCGAAGATATCGAATTGTTCGAACAGATTCCGGTACTCCGGCAGTCGCATAATTCTAATAATGAAAAACTGCTCAACCAGTACAATCAGCTGAGTCAGTGTCTTTTGCTCGGTACGTATACGTTTACCGAAGGTATAAATCTCGTCAGCGATAAAGATAAAGCGCTGATGCTGACAAAACTGCCGTTTCCGGTACCAAAAGGTGACAGTTTCAGAGATTTTTATACGACGGATCTGCCCGAAGCCGTCATTCATTTCAGGCAGATTATCGGGAGAGTCAAACGCAGCAGTGAAGATAAAGGTGTCGTTCTCTTATTCGACGACAGAATTATGACCAAACCGTATAAAAATGCATTTTTAAAATATTTCCCCGCAGAAAATGTCATTCATGACACGAGAGAAACTTTTAAAGCACTGCTTTTTGGTCTATAATAAGGAAAACATAATTGTTAGGAGACTGCAGCATGGAATTATCAAAAAAGGTAAAGTCGATTACACCCAGCCAAACGATAGAGATTACTAATACTGCAAGACAATTAAAAGCTGAAGGCGTAGATGTTATCAGCCTGTCAGCAGGGGAACCTGATTTTAACACTCCTGATGAAATCATCGAGGCTGTCTACGACGCTGCAAAAGCGGGACATACTAAATATACAGCGTCTGCCGGACTTCCTGAATTAAGGGAAGCGATCGCTAAAAAAATGCAGCGCGACAATAATCTGACTTATGAACCGGCTGAAGTTTACGTCGGCAACGGCGCAAAACAGGTGCTCTACAATATATTTCTGGCAACACTGGACCAGGGCGATGAGGTCATCGTGCCTTCACCTTACTGGGTCAGCTACACGGAACAGATTAAAATGGTCGGCGGAGAACCGGTAATTGCAGCGACGACAGAAGAGACTCATTTTAAATTAACACCTAAACTCTTAAAGGCACACATTACCGAAAAAACTAAAATGCTTGTCTTAAATACTCCGAATAACCCGACAGGTTCGGTTTATTCAAAAGATGAACTTCAGGCGCTTGCCGATGTTCTTTCAGAAACAGATATTATTATCGTTGTCGATGAAATTTACGAAGTGCTTACATATGGTGAGCCCCAAGTATCCATTGCGTCATTAAATGATAAAATTAAAGCGCAGACGGTTATCGTTAACGGTGTCAGCAAGTCTCACTCCATGACAGGCTGGAGAGTCGGTTACGCATGCGGCGATGCCGGCTTAATTTCCGCACTCTCATCACTCACATCGCAGTCTACAACAAGTGTTGCAGAACCCGCCCAGTTCGGTGCGATTGCTGCCTACAATATGGATCCCGAGAATACTGAAAATTACAGAGGAATATTTGAGCGCCGACGCGATAACGCGTACAGACAGATTCAAACATTACCTCATGTTACCTGTATTAAGCCGGAAGGGGCATTTTATCTGTTCCCTCACATGCAAAAATGCGCAGAAGCGTGCGGTTATGACACAGTGGATGACTTTGTCAAAGAAGTGCTCCGTGAAAAACATGTTGCATTTGTCCCGGGCTCAGGCTTCGGTACACCGGAATACGCAAGAATCAGCTACTCGCTGAATGAAGAAACTTTTAATGAAGCAATTTCACGCATTAAAGAATTTATTACAGAAAAAACTAAACGCTAAGGATGTATGAAGATATGAAAATCACTATTAACCAGGCACCACAATATGTAGGTCAGGAAGTCACAATCGGCGGCTGGCTTTTACAAAAACGCGGCAGCGGGAAGCTGCAGTTTCTGCAGCTTCGCGACGGTACCGGCTTTATGCAGGGCGTCGTTGTTAAAGCTAACGATGAAGCATTATTCGATACTGCTAAAGGCTTAAACCAGGAAACGTCAATGTACGTTACTGGAATGATTAAAGAAGACGAGCGCTCTTCATTCGGTTACGAAATGGAAGTTTCAGGCCTTGAAATTATTCAAAGTGCTGAAGGCTACCCGATTACACCGAAAGAACACGGTCCTGAATTTTTACTGGATAACAGACACTTATGGCTGCGTTCAAGAAAACAGCATGCTGTAATGAACATCAGAAACCAGATTATTAAGAGTACATATGACTTTTATTTCGACAATGGCTTTAAGAAAATTGACTCGCCGATTTTAACGAGCAGTTCTCCTGAAGGCACGACTGAATTATTCCATACTAAATATTTCGATGAAGATGCTTATTTGTCACAGAGCGGTCAGCTTTATGCTGAAGCAGCTGCGATGGCACACGGTAAAGTATTTACTTTCGGTCCGACATTCCGTGCCGAAAAGTCTAAAACACGCCGTCACTTAATCGAATTCTGGATGATTGAGCCGGAAATGGCATTTTACAATCACGAGGACAGCTTAGTTGTACAGGAACAGTACGTTCAGTACTTAGCTGAAAATGTGCTTAAAAACTGTAAACTTGATTTGGAAGCACTCGGCCGCGACACGTCAGCTTTAGAGAAAATTAAAGCGCCGTTCCCGCGTATTTCATACACGGATGCAATCGAACTGCTGCATGAAAAAGGATTCGATGATATCGAGTGGGGCGATGACTTTGGTTCGCCGCATGAAACTGAAATTGCGAACAGCTTTGATCAGCCGGTCTTTATCGTTAATTATCCTAAAGCAATTAAATCATTCTACATGAGCACGAACCCGGAAGATCCGCGTACAGTGCTGTGTGCCGATTTAATCGCACCTGAAGGCTACGGTGAGATTATCGGGGGCAGTGAGCGTATTTCTGACTACGATGAGCTTAAAGAGCGTATAGTGGAATCAGGACTTAGTATTGATGCTTATGAATGGTATTTAGACCTGCGCAAATACGGTACGGTTCCGCATTCAGGATTCGGACTGGGTCTGGAACGCGCCGTTGCATGGTTCTCAGGCGTGCAGCACGTAAGAGAAACTGCCCCGTTCCCAAGATTATTAAATCGTTTATACCCATAAAATCAATGGAGATATTAGGTTCCCTAATGTCTCCATTCTGCTGTTGGAGGGAAAATATATGGTTAACGATTATTTGAAATATATTACAATTCCGGTTAGTAAAATACTGCTGGATAACTACGCTAAAATCGGTCTCGATGAAAGAGGCGTTATTATACTAATCAAGCTGCTGGAACGTCACCGCACGTATAATACGCCGCTCGATTTCAGCGAACTGCTAAGCGGTACGACATTGAACGAAACTGAACTCACTCATATTATTCAGTCGCTGATTAAAGAGCAGCTGCTGGAGCTCGATACACACCAGATTGATGGGAAATATACGGAAACCTACAACTTTGAGCCGCTGTATTCGAAGCTTGAGGATTTTATCATGCTGGAAGAAAAAGCCCCGGTCAAAGACGATACGACATTGCGCGAGCTGTTTGAGTACATCGAACAGCTGTACGGACGGGCGATCAGCCCGAATGAATATGAACGTCTGAACAGCTGGATGAATGATTCAAACTACCAGCCTGAAGCGATTCAGGATGCGGTTGATATTGCGTATAAAAGTAATATTACGTCGCTGCAGTATGTCGAACGTATTTTAAGCAGCACGTCGAAAAGCGAGCCGGTAAAAGGCACAGGACTGCCTGTGATATCATGGCTCGATGGAGGTAGCAGACTTGACAACAAGTAAGAAAAAAACGATGGAGTTTATCGACGTCATCGCAGAAATGTTTCCGGATGCAGAAGCAGAACTAAACTATACTAACGCCTTTGAACTGACAATTGCCGTGCTGTTAAGCGCCCAGACGACAGATGTTGGGGTGAACAGGGTCACCGAAGGTTTGTTTAAACGCTTTAAAACGCCGGAAGACTATCTGGAAGTAGATGTCGCTGAAATAGAACAGTACATTAAAACAATAGGTTTATACCGCACAAAAGCTAAAAATATTCAGAAACTGTGCCGGGATTTAATCGATAAATACAACGGGGAAATCCCTGGAAATTATGATGATTTAGTATCGCTCGCCGGAGTCGGACGGAAGACTGCAAACGTCGTTCTGTCGGTCGCCTTCGATACACCGAGGATTGCCGTCGACACACACGTGGAGCGTATTTCAAAACGGCTCGGCATTGCCCGATATAAAGACTCACCGCTCGAGGTCGAAGAAACACTGATGCGTAAAATTCCGGCTGAACGCTGGAGTAAAACGCACCATCAGCTAATATTTTTTGGACGCTATCACTGTTTAGCACGCAACCCTAAATGCCACGAATGTCCTTTATTGGCAGAATGCCGGGAAGGGCAGAAACGTTTGAAAAAAGGATTAGTTAAAGTTTAATGATTGAACCGCATTTCCTGTGAGGAGATGCGGTTTTTTATTTTGAGTGACTATGTAGTCAGATAAACGTCCTCACTAATGCATATCATCAGCAAAAAACTTCACACAAATCAAAAAAACACCTCCAATCATTTAAGATTAGAGGTGTTCATATATTTTTAAGGTGTATCTTCTTCGTCAGCCGCTTCAGCTGGTTCAGCGTCTTCTGTAGTGCCGCTTGGTTCTGTTGCAGGTTCATCTTCTTCCGGTGCAGGGTCTTCGTCTTCGCTGCCGCTTTCGGGTTCAGCGAGTTCAGCGCCGTCCGGCAGTTCGCTGTCCGGTACGTCACCCTCGGTTTCTATTTCACCGTCTTCGTTGTATTGCCAGCTCCATGTGCCGCTTGTACTGCCGCCGCTGCTGTCATTACCATTACTGCTGTTATTGCTGCCATTGTTGCTATTATTGTTGTTGCTGCCGCCGCTGTTAAAGAAACCGCCGCCGCCGGCAACTCTGAATTCATTGCCGTTGATCTGTTCAACGCTGTCGGGCTGTTCAAAGTCCTGGCCGTTGAATGTGCTGATGTACTGCATGATATCTCTGAAGAACCATTGCGGTGTAATGTGTTCGTCTGTGCCGACGAATACTTTGTCTTCCGAGTAGCCTGCAGTTGCGTTATCGAATCCTGTCCACACACTCATCGTATATTCCGGTGTGTAGCCGACGATCCACGCGTCTTTTGCACTGTTGTTCGGCAGATCATTTTCTTCAAGGATGCTCGTATCGAGTGATGTTGTTCCTGTCTTCGCTGCGATATTCAGACCGTTCATCTGAATGTAGTCGGCGCTTCCCTGATTTGCGAATGTGTCTTTAAGCATATCTGTCAACATAAATGCTGTAGAGTCTTCCATCGCTTTACGCGATTCGTTGTCGAATTCAATTTTATCGCCTTCTGCTGTAACGATGTAGCGGATAGACTGCGCTTCATTGAACTCTCCGTTGTTACCAAGTGTCGCATACGCCTGAGCCATCTGCAGCGGACTGAAGCGTGATTCGCCGCCGCCGAGCACGTCGTTAAATGAGACTGTATATTCACCGTCATTTTTCGTCGAGTAGTCAAGTCCGACTCCACGGGCGAATTCTTCCGGTGCATTATTACCGGCTTCTTCTTTAACTGCTTCAAATGTCTTCACCGCAGGAACGTTAAAGCTCTGTCTTAAGGCGTCGCGCATTGTTACGTTGCCGTGTCCCTGATTATCGTAGTTGTACACTGTATTGTTCGGGCTGTCTTTTGGATTGTACGACTGTTCATCCTGAATACCCTGATTCGTCGGCCATTCCATATTTTCTATTGCCGGACCGTATGATAAGAACGGCTTCATCGTCGACCCGACGTTGTGCTGCACTAATGCTAAGTTCTGGTCGACAACCTGCTGGTAATCGCGGCCGCCTGATATCGCAACCAGTCCCCCTGACGTTGTATCGAGTATAGTTGACGCGATATTGAAATCATCGCTCTGGAATTTATCGTTGTAGTAATAATTGCGGTTGTTCGTCATATTCTGAAGGTATGACTGAACGTTCGTATCCATATTAGTATAAATTTGAATGCCACTTGATAACACTTCATTTACATCTCTGTTACGGAACTCATCATGGGTCTGCAGTTCTCGTTTAATATAGTCAATGTATGAAGCGTACTCCGGATCTTCCTGTTCCGTCGATGCACGTTCTGTCTCATCGCGCGGGACTAAATTATCCGTAATATCTATTTGAATTGCTTCGTCGTATTCAGCCTGAGAGATTCTCTCATGATTGAGCATCTGGTATAACACCGTATCTGTACGGTTCTGTCCAGCTTCAGCGTCTACGTATAAGTTATAGACGTTCGGCAGGTTTGACAGTCCTGCAAGATAAGCGCTCTCAGCCATATTTAACTCTGCAAGTTCTTTATCGAAATAATACAGGCTCGCTGTACGGATACCGTAAATGCCGTCAGAGTAATAAATCTTGTTCAGATACATTTCAAAAATGTCATCTTTTGAATATTCCTGCTCTAAGCGGTATGACAGATAGGCCTCCTGAGCTTTACGCTCAATTGTCTGTTCTTCTGTCAGAAAGGCGCGTTTCACGACCTGCTGGGTAATGGTACTCGCACCCTGTGAGGCGAAACCGTCGGTAATGTTGCTGATGACCGCGCCGCCGAGACGGATAAAGTCAATTGCACCGTGCTCGTAAAAACGATCGTCCTCAATCGCAAGTACTGCGTCTGTGACATCTTCCGGCACATCTTCAATACTCACGTATTCCCGTTTCTGTCCCTGGAAGAGGGTGGTGACAAGTTCGTCATTCTGATCATAAATTTCAGCGGGAACAGGATCCTTCAGCTTTTCATCGCTGAAAGCTGGTGCCTGTGATGCGTAATACGCAAACAGCACAGCACCGATAACAAGACCAATCAGTGCAAGCAGAGCACCGTATAAAAACACTTTTTTAATAATTGATGATTTGGATTTTGACTGCTTTTTCTGTTCGGATTTCTTGTCAGGCTGTTTACTCCTTTTAAAATTCGATTCCATATATATTCTCCCTATTCAAAATAAAATTCGTCAACTGCAGCTAAATAATCATAACGCGGATTGTATTTTATTGGTAGTAAAATACTCTCATCCTTAATGTCAGCATAGGTTATGGACTTTCTGCCGTCACCTAAAAACAAATCCCAGTGTTTAGCGAAATGTTCGAACGGATACAGGTAAACTTCATCGTGAGCAGTAAATTTAACAATGAGAAAAACAATGCCGCCCTGATTATGGCAGGCGCGCATATGCTCGACCTGATGCGCGTGAATATTAATAAGAGGAAAGCGCGTTTTGTTGCGCGTTTCCTTCGCTTCAAAATCGATGTATCTTCCTTTATATAAACCATTATAGTCACTGGTCGATGGCACTTTAAAGTAGGCTTCCGTTATTTTAGCTTTTTTCCGTGACGGATAATCAACATCGACAATCTGTACCGGCGTGGGCTTTTTATGTATAATTGCCCGCTTAGTATCCAGATAAAACTGATTGGTCTTATCGAGATCCTTTTCCAGTGTCATGCCGCGCTGACTATAGTTCGTTTCTTTATTTACAGTCCCTGCATTCGATTGGTTTCTTTTGACGCCCTGAGGGTATTTCATTAAACTCGCACTCCAGACTATTATTATATATACTAATTATTATATATTAATTAGAGTTTGATTAACATTTCATTATTATAGGTGGTGTGTCCAAATTGTCAAGAAAGGCATCATACAGCGATTACCAAGAAATGCTCGGTGAAATCGCGAACCGCTACGATAAAGCAAGAGCAGGCTACGAGTTCGATTTCACTACAGAAATAGAACCCTTTCTTAAAAGAAATAAAGTGCTCGCAGACCAGCTGCTCCATATACAGACCGATGAACGGCTGACAGAGCGGGTCAGGGAAGTCATGAGCGACGAGCTGATGGAACTCTTAATGAGCTGTCACGTATCCCGCTTCAGTTTAAAACTGTATCATGAAAAATTCAAATATATTAATATGTGGGTGCACCATGCCGGTAAGGAAGGATTGCTGTGAGGGTATTCATTACAGGCTACCGCCACTACGAGCTCGGCATCTTTAAAGATTCACAGCCGGAAGTGAAAGTACTCCGTGATTTACTGCGTCAGCGGATTATCAATCTCATAGAAGAGGGCGCCGAGTGGTTTATCATTCAGGGTTATACGGGAATAGAGATGTATGCGGCAAATGAGATTATCGACTTAAAAGAAGACTACGATATTAAGCTCGGTGTCTTAAAGCCATTTCATAAATTCGACGACCGCTATAATGAATCCGATAAAATTAATTTAAACAATATACTCGCGCATGCGGACTTTCATCAGTTTATCTTTGAACGGGAGTACGGGGATCCAAGTATGTTTAAAGCGATTAATCAGTTCGTGATCTCACATTCTGATTACGGTCTGCTCGTCTATGACAGCGGGACGGAAACAAATTTAAAATATATATACAGGGTTATGCTTGAATTAAGCGAGGAAAGTCATTATAATATTGAAAGAATACAATTTGATGATATTAATGATTTCATTAACGACAGATATGATAGTTAAGAGGTGTAAGTATGAGTGACTATACGCTAAGGCTGTCTGCAAAAGATATATTCGAGAAAGAATTCGAAAAATCACTAAGAGGTTTTAAACCGATAGAAGTAGATAGTTTTCTTGACGACGTTATCAGTGATTATCAAAAAATGGCAGACATGAACAACAACATTAAAAAACTTGAAGAAGAAAATGCACGTTTAAAAAAGGAAGTTGAGGATCTCCGGATCAGAGTGGCAACAAATACACGCACTCAGGGCGGCAGCGGTCAAAATCAGCAGATTGATATTTTAAAGCGGATTTCAAGTCTTGAAAAACAGGTTTTTGGCAGTACAAAAAGCAAGTAAACAGCAGTATTATTAATGTATTTTAAGAATTTTTAAAATAAAACAGACGGTAACTCGGATAATCGCTATGCAGCATGCCTGCATAGAGGAAAGTCCATGCTCACACAGTCTGAGATGACTGTAGTGTTCGTGCCAGATGAAACCATAAGTCTGGGCAATGATATTTTATATCTTGACGGCTGCGAAATATTCTAAGTGCTTACGCATATGAATAGAGTAGCTTTAAAAGTGCCACAGAAACGAGCTTCTGAAGAAATGACGAAGGTGGAACGCGGTAAACCCCTCGAGTGAGCAATCCAAATTAGGTAGGAGCACTTTCCAACAGGAATTCAACTGACGGAGAGATATTATTCATTTAATATAGACAGATGATTATCACCAATGTGCGAGTGTATACTAGTGCACGCCAGCAGCACAGCGGAACAGAACATGGCTTATAGAGAAACCGGACTAGACAAAAAAGCTCTCCACTTTGCTGGAGAGCTTTTTTTATGTATATATTCATACTATAATAGTAACAAATCAAACTTTAGGAGCTTCTTAATATGAACTTTAAATTTATTGTCAACACACCGATGGGACTTGAACGTGTCGTCTCAGATGAAATCAAATCATTAGGCCTGGAAACAGAACTCGAAAACGGCCGCGTATACTTCGAAGGCGATGAGCGTACGATTGTCGAAACAAACTTAAAACTACGTACGGTCGACCGTATCAGAATCGTCCTTGGCGACTTTCACGTTACAACCTTCGACGAACTGTTTGAAGCGGTAAAAGCATTACCTTTATCAGACGTCCTCGGACCGAATGCAGAGTTTCCTGTAACCGGACGCTCCCACAAGTCGACATTGTTCAGTGTGCCTGACGTGCAGCGTATTACGAAAAAAGCAATCGTTGAACATTTAAAAGACGCATTTAAGATGTCAGGGAAGCTGCCTGAAGACGGCCCCCGCTATAAAATTGATATTAACATTTTAAAAGACAGAGCAGTACTGACTGTCGACACGAGCGGTGACGCACTTCATAAACGCGGTTACAGACTGGCTCAGGGTGATGCGCCAATTAAAGAAACACTCGCAGCTGCCATGCTGAAACTTGCCAACTATACAGGAGAGCAGACATTGTATGACCCGTTCGTCGGTTCAGGAACCATTGCACTTGAAGCGGCAATGATTGCACGTAACATTGCACCAGGTTCCAACCGTTCATTCGACAGCGAGTCATGGGATATTATTCCTGAAGAGCTGTGGACAGAAGTGCGCACGCAATGTGAAAGCGAAGCGGACTACGACAAAGAAGTTAAAATTTACGCGACAGACATTGAGCCCAATATGATTAATATCGCAATTAAAAATGCGGAAGAAGTCGGCTTGGAAGCGGATATTGAATTCGGCACGCTCGATGTACACGATCTTAAAGATATCGATAAAAATGCACAGCTCGTCACAAACCCGCCATACGGGGAACGTATCGGTGAAGCAAAAGCAGTTGAGTCCATGTACGGTAAAATCGGTGAGCTGATGAAAGACAATCCGTCGCTGAATGTTTATTTAATGACATCGAATAAAGAGTTTGAGGAAATCGTCGGCAAAAAAGCAACGAAACGCAGAAAACTGTTTAACGGCTATATTGAAACGACGTTGTTCCAATACTGGGGAGTGAAAGAATAATTGTCAGCACAAGGGGAAAACAGACAGACGCTTAATACGCTGTATAAACTTAAAAAAGAAATTCTGAAGTCGGATAACGATACGCTCGTCTCACAGATTGACCATGCGATTCAGAAGACGTATAACGAACAGCTGGTATTTTCTTTTATCGGCCATTACTCTGCGGGGAAATCCAGCTTGATTAACTATTTGCTTAATCAGGACATCCTGCCATCATCACCGGTGCCGACGACGAGCAATACTGTCGCGGTTCAGATAGGTGACGGTACGGGTATACAGGCATTTATTAACCAGTACCAGTACGCATCACTCGATAACTATGACGAGTTAAAGTCGCTGAATACAAAAGATATGGATATCCAGGCGATTACGATGGACATTCAATCATCGGATTATCAGCGTAATACAGTCTTTCAGGATACGCCGGGGGTGGACTCCAATACAGACAGTCATGAAGAATCCGCCAACCGGTTTTTACTGAACAGTGATTTAATCTTCTTTACGGTGGAATACAACCACGTGGAGAGCGAGCATAACTTAACGCTGCTGAAAGAAATTGCTGCGCTAAATATTCCGCTCGTCTTAATTATTAACCAGATCGATAAGCACGATGACCGTGAGATTACTTTAGAGACCTTTTTAAACCGCGTTAAACGCACCCTCACGAACTGGAACATTCATCCGGAGCACTTATTTACCACTTCTATCTATGAGTCGCCTTATAACCGTATAGACGAATTAAAGGCATTCATCCAGGAGACAGAAAACAGACGTGCCGCACTCGAACTATCGTATGATGCCCGCATTACTAAAAACATAGAGGATAAACAGCTTGGATATTTGCGTGATGAAATGGATGCCTTGCATGAATCGCTGCAGCTTGATAATGAGCTGACATCAGAAAGAGCAGCAGAACGCATTGAGTATTTAAACAAGGAACTGAAGAAGGCTGAAATTAATCATCTGCACAGTGACGAAGATGAATTAAGAAGCCACGTCAAAGAGTCCGTTAAGAAACTTGTCAAAGACAGCTACTTATTCCCGCATCAGGTTAAAGATGCGATTACGGAATATTTAAAAGTAATGGCAGGGGAGAAAAAAGCGGGCGGACTGTTCGGCAAAAAGAAAAAAGAACACGCATTGTATGAAGAAAGCCTGAACGAAGTAAGCGAATCAATACAGCCTGTTATACATACAGAAATTAATGCGAATATTAACAGCTTTTTTCAGTCGCTCGGCTTAATCGGAGAACCGTTTAAGTTTGAATGGAATAATGCCTTCCTCGGGTCGGAGACAATCACTTCACTGAACCAGACCTATATTACGAATTACTTCGATAAGCTGAAGTCGGCCTTAACAAAAGAAGTCTCACAACAAGCGGTCATTCATATGGGAATACTGACTGCCACTGATACAGGGGAAGTAAAAGCACAGACAACGCTAACGAGTGAGAAGGCACTCTATACTAAAGCGGGAGAACTGCTCGGCTTAATCGAATCACTCGATACGCAGAATTACCGTCATTTCTACATTCATATGGATGATGAGATTGATAAGTTAAATCTGCTGGAAGAGATTACTTTATCGTATGACAATGACAACCGTGTCGAAGTCACAGGAAGTAGACATAACGAATTTACAGTTAACAATGAAACGGACATGAATTTAACAGCCTTTCGTGAACTGGTGACGCTCTTAGAAGACTCACCGCGTTATACGGATTACAGAAGACTGTTAAATGATAAGCTTCTGCGTATAGACAACGGCAAAGCGAACATCAGCGTCTTCGGCGGATTCAGTGCAGGGAAGACGACGTTCATTAATGCCCTGATGGGGGATAAGCATTTAACGACGAGCCCGAACCCGACTACGGCAACCATTACAGAAATTAATAATGATGAAACGAGTACTGTCGTCTATAAAAGTGAGGCGGATTTAACAGAAACACTGGCTGCACTGTCAGGGGAACGTCATGAGACAGCAGACGGTTATCAGAAGTGGATCAGCAGGAACATTAATAAAGTCGACGAAACGTATAAGCCGCTCTTAGCCGGTATACAGGACAACTACGCACATTATAAAGATGAACTCGGCCTGACTGTCAGCATCGATACAGAGGACTTAATTGCGAAGATCAGCAATGATAAAGACTCGACCTTTATCCATAAAGCGAATGTTTCACTGGATAATGATATGACTCAATCATATACGCTGGTCGACTCGCCGGGGATTAATTCTATTAACGCGCGTCATACGTCGGAAACGAGAGATATTATTACAGAGAGCGATATGATTATTTACGTCTCGTACTATAACCATGTATTCTCGCGTTCGGATGAAACCTTCCTGCAGTACATTCAATCGCTGAAAGGGAAGGACTTCCCGATTATCTTTATTATCAATGCAGTGGACTTAATGAAGTCTGAAGCGGATAAAGATAAGGTGCTGGATTATATGCGCAATGCGCTAAATACGATGCATATTAAACACGTGCTCTATCCTGTTTCCAGTAAGCGCGCCTTGGATGAAGGAGACAGCTACTTTAATACAGCAAAAGCTGAAATTATGAATATTGCCGACCAGCAGTCAGGGAACGTGCAGTATAAAACACTGCAGGAAACACAGAGACAGCTGCTTAATACATTAATGAGCAATATGCGCCAGTTTGAAGATAACGGGGAAGAGCGGACTAAACTGCTTGAACGCCGGGCGGCTCTGCTTAATGATATTGACGGGATTACCGCAGGGAGTATTAACGATACGCTGAAACAGGAAATCGATATTATACTGACGTATCTGACAGATCGGCTTCGTCTCCAGCTCTACGATCACCTAAAGGGACTGTTAACTGTGTCCGTGATGAGCAATAAGCATTACATCAGAGACAACCATTCTATTATCGTGCGTAATATCGAAGACTTCCTGACGCTTGAGACAAGTATTGCCTTTAATGCGGTATACCGTCAGGCGGACAGCCAGACAAGGCAGATGATTACACAGTTTAACGAACGCCTGGAGCTTGCAGGGACACCAGGTACATTGTCGGTAACGAGCGCTAAGGCAGAAGAACCGGCAGTTCATATTGATGCTGAAGTATTGAATCCTTTCGATAAGATTCTCTATCAGAACAGAAACAAGACTGCAGACTACAGAGACGCCTTGCTGGAACTGGCAGAGACAATTGTCCGCTCAGTCGATACAGAAGCATTAAAAGCGCAGATGGAGCAGCTGGCAGAGAAATATACAGCACTGCTTGACGAAGCGCTGCAAGAGGACCGTGTAATGATTACAGAGGCATTGCAAGCTGAGCCTGAACAAATATCAAGGACGGATTACGATGAAGATGCGGAACTGCTTAAAGCAGTGGAGCGCATTTCGCTTTAAGGTATTTAACTAATGGAGGGAACATTTTGACACAGCACACTTTAATAATAGACGGCATGGCTTTACTGTTCAGGCATTTTTACGCGACAAGTTTTCGCAATCAGTTTATGTATAACAGTAAAGATGTCCCGACGAACGGTGTTCAGGGCATGCTGAGACACACCTTTAAACTGCTTGAACTTACTAAACCGGATAATGTTATTATCGCCTGGGATATGGGTTCGAAGTCAGTCAGGAACGAATGGTACGAAGGCTATAAAGCAAACCGCGTAGCACCTCCTGAAGAAATGGAGCCGCAGTTCGGGATGATTAAAGACGTTATTCACGATATCGGTTTTTATCAGGATGGTATCGCCGGCTATGAAGCGGATGATGTAATCGGCACGGTCTCTCGTCACGTCGATAATCTGACGATTGTCAGCGGCGACCGCGATCTGCTTCAGCTTATTAACCAGACGAACAGAATCTGGCTGACGAAAAAAGGCTATACAGAATATCACTATTACGACTTCAATGCATTTTATGACGAGTACGGTATTACGCCGGAGCAGTTTATCGATGTAAAAGCATTGATGGGTGACGCAAGTGACGGCTATTCAGGTGTTGCAGGCATAGGAGAGAAGACTGCGCTTAAACTGATTCAGACACACGGCTCAGTCGACGCGCTGTTAAATAATCTGGATACGCTGACGCCGAAAATGCGGGACAAGATTATAAATGATATGGAATCACTGAAAATGTCACAGCGTCTTGCTGAAATTATTACGGACGTGCCGATGAAAATAGACGGACTGATGGACAAGAGTGCACTTAAACTTGATATCGGACATATTAACAAGGTGCTGCAGCACCATGATCTTCGTCTCGCAGAGAAGTATCTATCAACTTTAAACTTAGGGTGATATAAATGGCGCAGATATACATCGACGCGGCAGCAAGCCTTAAACCGAAACTTGCATGCGGCGGGCTGATTATTAAAGACGATTTGCTGACTTACGAAGAGTCGGTGCTGCTTGGTGAAATGGATAACCATGAAGCGGAGTGGGCGACGCTGGAGTTTGCACTTAAAGAAGCAGAGAAACTGAAGCTGACATCATTAATCGTTTATACGGATTCTAAAATTATCGTCGATACTTTCGATAAAGGCTACGTTAAAAATAAAGTATTCAAATCATACTACGACAGAGTCGTTTCCTTAACAAAAGCGCTCGATATGTTTATAATTACTCATACACCGAGAAAAAATAACCGCGGTGCAGACAAACTGGCTAAAGACCGTTTGTATAAAGAGCGCAAAAAATTAAATTTGAATTAGCTTTTTAGCTATGTTGCAATTTAAAATAATGAGGTATGATAATGGATACAAAAGTTCTGGATAAAATTAATCATCTTGAACGTACATACTGCAGAGGATGTATGTTGAAAGAAGTCAACCGGACTGAAGGCAGCAAATCAAGTGCACATTCATTCTGCATTACGGAATGTTCCGTCGGCATCGAAATGAAAATGTACGGCAATAAATTATAATATTGGAGGCACTACTATGGAAATCGTAAGAATTGAACCGACACCAAGCCCGAACACTATGAAAATTACTGTAAATGAAACAAAAGAGGAAATGAGATCATCAACTTATAAAGAAGTCACTGAAGATACACCGGCATTTATCGCGCGTGTACTGGAACTTGAAGATGTGACAAGCGTCTTCCACGCACTGGATTTTATTTCTGTCGATAAAAGCACGAAAACAGACTGGGAAACTTTGATTCCGAAAATCGAAGCGACTTTTAATGAGACTGACAGTGGTGAAGCAAAAAAAGACTGACACCTGAGTCGAACTTTGGTGAAGTGAACACTCAGGTGCTCATGTTTAAAGGGATTCCCTATCAGGTAAAGTTAAACGACGGTACAGAACACCGCCGCGAACTGCCGGCAAGGTTTACTGAAGCTGTCACCGGTGCAACACTGCCTGAAGATAACATTATTTTTGACCGCAAGTGGGAAAATTTAAGTAGCCGTTACGGTTCACCGGAAGACGTATTTACTGAAGTCATCGAGGAAATTGAAGCGCTGTATCCGCCGGAGAGGCTCAAGGAACTCGTTGCTGAAGCAAAGAACCGCGTGCAGCCGGCACCGATGAAATACTTCAAGGTCCCCCTTGACGACTTTAAAAATACAGAGGACTGGAAAGAACGCCTCTATATGCTGAATCATTTCGCTACACCAGATGAGAGCGATTATCCGCTCCTTGAGCATGCACTTCATGATGAGAAAATGCAGGTCAGACGCATGAGCGTCAGTCTGTTAGCAATGATTGAAGTTCCAAAAACACTGGAATATTTAAGAATTGCAATGGATGACCGTGCCATTCCGGTCAGAAGAACAGCAGCTGATGCTTACAGCGATCTCGGCTTTAAAGAAGGCCTTAGTGATATGTATACGGCACTCGGCGATAAAAATCCGATTGTCCGCTGGCGTGCGGCAATGTTTATTTACGAAACCGGCGATGAAACAAGCCTGGAAGTATTAAAAGCCCATCAGAATGATCCGCAGTACGATGTAAGGCTGCAGATAGAAATGGCAATTGCCCGTATTGAACAGGGCGAAGATGCACTCGGCAGCGTGTGGAAACAAATGCAGAACAGGGAGCGATAATATGGATGCATATCAGGCGTATATGAAAGAAATTGCAGAACCGATGAGACAGGAACTGACGAATTACGATTTTACTGAGTTAACGACACCTGAGAGTGTGCATGACTTTATGAAGAATACTGAAGAGGACGAAACGACATTCGTTGTTATTAACAGCGTGTGCGGCTGTGCGGCGGGTCTTGCAAGACCTGCTGCTGTAACAGTGACGAATCAGAACCCGGTAAAACCCGACCGTCTGGCGACTGTATTTGCAGGCCAGGAACGTCCGGCAACAGCTGCAATGCGTGAATATATTGATGCTGAACCGTCGAGTCCCTCATTCGCTTTATTTAAAGGTGATAAACTCGTGTCATTTACAGCACGGGAAAATATTGAAAATAGAACGATTGAAGATATCATGATGGATCTGAAAGCAGATTTTGACAAATATTGTGCAAAATAAAAAAGGAAAGGGCGCACCCTTTCCTTTTTTTCTAAATATTAGCTTACTCGTAGATGCACATTGTAATCATGTAGCCTGCAAGTAAAGTTAAACCGACTGTGAATAAAATTTCCATTCTGAACACTCCGATCACAATAATTTTCTCTTCTCATTAATACTAATTATATAGAATTACATTATAAAAGAAAAGGGTGATTTTAATGAATTCATTTGATAATGCCTATCACAGCCTGATGAACCGCGTGCTGGAAGCAGGTACAGCGAAGACTGACCGCACGAATACAGGTACTAAATCCGTCTTCGGTCATCAGATGCGTTTTGATTTAGCGGAAGGATTCCCGCTTTTAACGACTAAAAAGGTTTCTTTTAAACTCGTAGCAACTGAGTTAATATGGTTTCTTCGCGGCGATACGAATATTAAATATCTCCTTCAGTACAATAATAATATATGGAACGAGTGGGCCTTTAAAAAATATATTGAGTCAGAAGATTACACCGGACCGGATATGACTGACTTCGGTCATCGGGCGCTCCAGGACGATGACTTTAACGAACAGTATAAAGCTGAAATGAAATCCTTTAAAGAACAAGTATTAAATGATGACGAGTTCAGTCAGAAATACGGCACGCTCGGCAATGTCTACGGCAAACAGTGGCGCCACTGGGTCGGACCCACCGGTGAAGTCATCGACCAGATCGAAAACCTGATTGACGGCCTTAAAAATAAACCGGACTCGAGGCGACACATTGTTAGTGCCTGGAACCCTGCAGAAATCGAAACGATGGCGCTGCCGCCATGCCATACACTGTTCCAGTTTTACGTGGCAGACGGCAAGTTAAGCCTGCAGCTCTATCAGCGGAGCGGGGATATTTTCTTAGGTATCCCATTTAATATTGCCAGCTACAGTCTGCTGCTTGCACTCGTGGCCAGAGAATGCGGCCTTAAAACAGGCGAATTCGTGCATACGATCGGTGACGCGCATATTTACTCAAATCATTTCGATGCAGTAAATACTCAGCTGTCACGTGCGAGCTACGATGCACCGGAACTTAAAATTAACTCGGACAAATCGATGTTCGAACTTGAATATGAAGACTTTGAAATAGTTGGCTACGAATCCCACCCGGCAATCAAAGCACCGATTGCAGTATAGGAGGAAACAGATGGTATCTTTAATAGTTGCACATGCAAATCAGAACGTTATCGGCTTTAACGGCGACATGCCGTGGAGCTTGCCTGCAGACTTAAAAGGATTAAAAAAACACACGACAGGTAATACAATAGTTATGGGACGGAGGACATTTGAAACACTTGGACGTCCGCTGCCTAACCGCAGAAATGTCGTCTTAACGACGGATGAAAACTTTACAGCTGAGGGCGTTGACGTCATTCATTCAATCGATGACATTAAAAATCTGCCGGGCAAAGTATTTATCTTCGGCGGCAGCACGATTTACCGACAGACGTTGCATCTGGTCGATGAAATGTATATTACAGTTATTGATGAAACATTTGCCGGCGATACATTTTTCCCGGCTTATGATTTAAACGACTGGACTGTCGAATCATCGGAAGAGGGAACTGTAGACGAAAAAAACCGCTATCCTCATAAGTTCCTGCACCTGACCAGAGAGCTGTAACTTATGCAGAAAAATATATGGATGATTTCTTTCTTCATATTGCTGGCGGTAAATATCGCTGTTGTCCTCGTCATTGCATTATTCTTCAATCAGTCTTACGAAGAGACGAGCTTAAACGACCCGCCCGAAGAACCTCAGAAACTGGAGTTTATTTTAACGAACAGTACGATTGAAACGCTGATCAATGATAATATTCCATATGAAGAATTTACTGTTAATATTAATGAAGCCGGCATCGATGTTGACATTGAACAGCAGCTGCTCGGATTTTCCATAAATTCGAGTATTGCCGGTGAACCGGTCGTTAATGGCGAGAATATTATTATTCACTTAACAGATTTAAATTTAGCGGGGCTGCCGCTCAGTGAAGATACGCTGTACACAGCACTTAGAAAACTCGTCGATTTGCCTGACGGCATAGCAATGAGCGAGACAGAACGCGCAATTGTGATTAATATGTCATTGTTTGAGCAGTATTTCGGTGTAGAACTCCAAGCCGACAAAATAGACTATGAAAACAATGCATGGTATTTTTCAGTTAACAACACTTTTTAGGAGGAATTTATTTATGGCTACAGCAACTTTAGCAGGCGGATGTTTCTGGTGTTTAATTAAACCGTTTGACCAGTGGGACGGCGTGAAAGAAATTATTTCAGGCTACTCTAACGGTGACGAACCGAACCCGACGTATGAACAAGTATCATCAGGCACAACAGGACACGTTGAAGCCGTGCAGATCGACTTCGACGAAGAAGTAATGAGCTACCGCGAACTATTGGAAGTCTTTTTCAAAACTTTCGATCCGACAGATATCGGCGGACAGTTCGGCGACCGCGGCCCGCAGTATATGCCGGCAGTGTTTTATCACGATGAAGCTCAGCATAATACGGCACTTGAATTAATTAAAGAACTCGATGAAGCGAATATATTCTCGGGCCCGATCAATACACCTGTGCTGCCGTATAAAAACTTCTACAGAGCAGAAGATGAGCATCAGGACTTTTATAAGAAAAATACAGGACACTACAATGCGTATTACAAAGGTTCAGGACGCAAAGGTTTCGTAGAAAATGTATGGGGTGAAAAATAATGGCTAGAAAAGATATCAGTGAATTAACAGAGCTTGAAAGACAAGTCATGAAAGAGAATGGTACAGAAGCACCGTTTGAAAACGAGTACTGGACACATTTTGAAGAAGGAATTTACGTGGATAAACTGAGCGGCAAGCCGCTGTTTACGTCACATGATAAATTCGATTCGTCATGCGGCTGGCCGAGCTTTGCTAAATCTCTGTCAGATGAAGATGTCTCCGAGCATACAGACACATCGTTCGGCATGCGCCGTACTGAAGTCCGCAGTGAATCTTCGGACTCGCATCTCGGTCACGTCTTCCCTGACGGACCCGAGGAACTTGGCGGCTTAAGATACTGCATCAACTCTGCAGCGCTTGATTTTATTCCGAAAAGTGAACTTGAACAAGAAGGCTACGGAGAATACGTCAAGCTGCTGGATTCTAAGGCGTAATATGAAAGACCGGCCATATTATCAGTATATAAAGACACAGCTCGGGGCTAAAAATGACGTTGGTCAGCTCGCAAATTATATTGTGGATGACATGTCTTTCCCGAAATACTCAAATAATTACGAAGAAATCTCAGATTATCTTGAAAAGAACCCTTATCTTAATATATCATTAGATACGTTTGATGAAAGTTTTTCAGACTACACAGAATGGCTACGATCATAGAGGAGATGAAGATATGAGTATTCATATTAATGCAAAACAGGGCGATATCGCCGATACTATTTTACTGCCGGGCGATCCGCTCCGTGCGAAGTACATCGCGGAAACATTTTTAGAAGATGTGGTCTGCTACAACGAAGTCCGCAACATGTTCGGCTACACCGGGACTTATAAAGGCAAGAGAATTTCAGTGCAGGGAACTGGTATGGGTGTACCTTCAATTTCAATTTACATTCATGAGTTAATGCGCGACTACGGCGTGAAAAACTTAATTCGTGTAGGTACTGCCGGTGCGTTGAAAGAAGAAGTTAAAGTACGCGACGTTGTTATTGCACAAAGTGCAACAACTGACTCTTACCAGAACAATAAATTGTTCGGTAACGTAAGCTTTGCACCAACTTCAAATTTCGACCTGCTTTTAGCGAGCTACAACGAAGCTAAAAAACGCGGTCTTGATGTAAAAGTCGGGAATGTTTATACAGCAGATTCATTCTACGATACGAAAACAGACACTAAACAGCTTGCAGACTACGGTGTGCTTGCGGTTGAAATGGAATCTGCAGCATTATTCACAATCGCTGAAGAGTACGATGCACGTGCATTGGCAATCCTGACAATCTCAGATCACCTCATCACAGGTGAAGTGACTACAGCGGAAGAAAGACAAACTACATTCAATGACATGATTGAAGTTGCACTTGATGCAGCAGTACCATTTGTCGGTAAATAAAAGTATATTTTATGAAGAACAGTGATTTCACTGTTCTTTTCTTTTCTTTAATCAAGTAAACTGATAATATATGAGTAATACACAGGTAGAAATTGGGTGCATATCTTGAGCGAAGAGAACAATGACAAGAACGTTCAGACTAAACTGAGGTCTGTTCAAATGAATATATTCTGGTTTATCGTCATTATTTTAACGACGATTATTGCCAGTGTAGCCATAACAGCAATTGCAATATCAAATAATCAGGAACGTGCAGTCAACGTCGGAACTGATACAAGAACCGAGTTTGCAAAACTGTATAGTGTCTATGACACGCTTAATGAAGATTACTATGAAGATGTGGATTCACAAGCACTAATCGAATCATCAATCCGCGGTATGGTTGAAGGACTTGAAGATCCGTACAGCGAGTATATGAATATCGATGAGACTGGTGAATTCGAAGAAAGCATTACCGGAGACTTTGAAGGTATCGGTGCTGAAGTCATGATGGAAGGCAGTAAAATCATTATCTCCAGTCCGATGAAAGGTTCTCCGGCAGAACAGGCCGGCCTTGAGCCGGGCGACCAGATTCTCGCAGTTGACGGTGAATCGCTTGAAGGCATGACGACGACAGAAGCAGTACAGCTGATCCGCGGCGAACAGGGTACTGATGTTGTGCTGACAATTCAACGCGGTGAAGGCAGCCCGTCAGACATTACGATTACGAGAGATACGATTCATATCGACAGTGTGACATATGAAGAAATCGAAGGTGTCGGACATATCAGCGTCAATAGATTCCAGCAGGGGACTACTGAAGAGTTCAGTGCGTTTATCGATGAGGCGGCAGAAGCCGGTGTCGAAGAGCTCATTATCGACTTCCGCTACAATCCGGGCGGTCTCTTAAATGAGGCAGTCACACTGATCAACCAGTTTGTTGATCCTGGCACCGCTGCCTTGTACCTTGAAGATAATCAGGGCAACCAGCAGGAAATCGTGACTGAAAATGAAAAGAACCCGAACGCAGAGTCATTTGAAGAAGTTTACATTTTAATTAATGAAGGTTCTGCAAGTGCTTCTGAAGTATTCACAGGCGCTCTCGATGATTTAACAAATGTTCAGATTGCAGGAACGACTTCATTCGGTAAAGGTGTTGTTCAGCGCACGAGCGAGTTTAAAGATAACTCAATGCTGAAATACACGAATACTAAATGGCTGACACCTGACAAGACCTGGGTGCAGGATGACGGCATTTCGCCGGACATTGAATTAATCAATCCGGATTACTACCGCATCGAACTGCTCACTGAAGATGAAGTGTTCGCTGAAGGGCAGACAAACGATAAAGTACTGTCGATCAAAGTCGCACTCGATGAGCTTGGCTATGATATTACCAAATTCGATAATAACTTCGACAGCGAGCTGACGGCAGCTGTAATGGCTTATCAGACAGATGAAAATCTTGAAGCTGACGGTATTGTTACCGGTGAAACGACAACAGGCATTCTGTCGGATATCCGTGAGAGCATTAACGAAAACGACGCTCAGCTGAATTATTTAATCGATTATATTAACGGTGATATGTCAATTATGGAAATTGAACAACAGGCAAGGGATAATGCACCGCATATTCCGCCGGTCTCTGAAGATGAACAGAATCTAACTGAAGATGAAGATACAGAAGAAGAGTAAGACATCAAATTCCGTACAGATTGCACTTGTACGGAATTTTTTGTTGTAGACAATTTGTAAATAGTTTAAAGTAAAGTCACTAAGTATTATGGAGGGCGCATATGGTTCAAGAAAATAAAAAAGTAATGCTGACAGGCGGCGGAACAGTCGGCCATGTTATGCTCAACAAACTTCTAATTCCTGAATTTCAGAAGCAGAATATTGAACCGCATTATATCGGTTCAAAAAAAGGTATCGAGAAAGATATCATCTCGGAGTTAAATATTCCTTACCATGAAATTTCGAGCGGCAAGCTGCGCCGCTATTTATCATTTGAAAATTTAAAAGATATTTTTAAAGTGGTTAAAGGTGTGACCGATGCGAAGAAAATTTTAAAACGTGAAGCGCCGCTGTTCGTCTTTTCTAAAGGCGGCTTTGTGTCGGTGCCGGTTGTGCTGGCAGCTGCTGCAAAAGATGTACCGGTTTATATTCATGAATCTGACCTAACACCTGGACTCGCTAATCGCATCGCGAGCAAATTTGCAACGAAAGTATTCTGCACCTTCGAGACAACTGCAGAACAATTTACCGATGCGAAAGCTGAATATCTCGGACCGGTTATCCGCCCTGAACTTTTAACAGGTACAAATGAAACCGGCTATCGATTAACAGGATTCAATTCCGGCAAGCCGGTCCTTATCGTCATGGGCGGTTCTCTCGGCGCCAAGATAATCAATGAATTCGTCCATAACAATATCGATACACTGACAGACAAGTATCAGGTCATTCACTTAACAGGTAAAGGCAATATCAATAAAAAAATCCGCAACGTGAATTATAAACAGTTTGAATTCGTCGGCGATGAACTTGCCGACTTATTGGCAATCAGCGACATCGTGCTTTCACGCAGCGGCTCGAATGCAATATTTGAACTGCTCCTTGCGAAGATACCGATGATTTTAATTCCGCTCGGCCTTGATCAGAGCCGCGGCGATCAGCTTCAAAATGCCAAATACTTTAAAAAGCAGGGTTATGCAGAAGTTCTTAAAGAAGAAGATTTGAACCTTGAAAACTTAAATGAGAAATTGAACTATATCAATGACAACTACAGCGATATCACCTATAAAATGACACAGTTTAAGGACGGGATTAAGCCGGAAGAACTTGCCGATAAACTGATTGGGGAGGCGTCGGAGTGAGCCGGAGTAAGAAAATGTCTTTATTCCTGGTCTTCACTTTAATATTTGGCGTGATTGCGATTTTTCATGAATCGAGACTCGGCCGCTGGATTGACCGTGAAGTCTATGAATTTATTTACGCATCCGAAAGTTTTATTACAACAGCGCTCATGCTCGGCTTTACCCAGCTTGGTGAAGTGCTGTCGATGATCGTGATGTCGCTCATTCTGATTTCAATTTTAATGCTCTATAAATTAAAGATTCATACGCTCTTCATTTTAATTTCTATGATTGCATCGAGCATTTTAATTCCAGTTCTGAAAAACTCTTTCGACCGCGAGCGTCCATCAATGCTCCGTCTGATTGAAATTTCAGGCTTCAGTTTCCCGAGCGGACATGCAATGGGCTCGACAATATTTTTCGGCTCGCTCGGGGCGATAATTAAGCACACCGATTTAAATAATAAAGCACTGTTGATGACGGTATGCGCGACGTTTATCCTGATGATTTCATCATCCAGAGTATACCTCGGCGTACACTATCCGACAGACGTACTGGCAGGCGTCGTTATCGGCCTTGCAGTAGTGGTCGGAACGAGTGCCGTACTCCATAAAAAGTTTAAAAAAACTGCCTTAATTTAATTTAAAATATTATTATTGCTTAATATTTTCCGAGGAATTATAATGAAATTACTTTGGGTAA
The DNA here is from genome assembly GCA_003513765.1 of Jeotgalicoccus sp. Classification (GTDB taxonomy): domain Bacteria; phylum Bacillota; class Bacilli; order Staphylococcales; family Salinicoccaceae; genus Jeotgalicoccus. The sequence continues at coordinate 231,373 of DONT01000001.1, read as the reverse complement.
TATTAAGACGGCAGGTGATAATATGGCAATAAATTTATATGAAAACATTACGCTTGAAAACGACAGAATTCGACTCGTGCCCATGCAGTTAAGCCACGCCGCAGAACTTCAGTCGATCAATCATGACAGTATTTGGACTTACATGCTTTTTCAGGCCACCAGCGAAGAAGCGATGAGCGAATGGATTCAAAGTGCCATTGAGCTCCGCAATCAGCTGAAAACAATACCATTTGTTGTCGTATTAAAATCAACAGGCGAAGTCGTCGGTGCTACACGCATTCAGCATATCGACTACGAGCGACAAAGCTGTGAAATTGGCGCATCATGGTTCGGTACAAAAGCTCAGCGCACATTCATTAACTCGGACAGCAAATTCCTGCTGCTCGAATACTGCTTCGAAGTGTTAAAGCTCATGCGCGTACAAGTGCGCGCCGACGAACGCAATGAACGCAGCAACAAAGCAATCGAGCGCATCGGTTTCACAAAAGAAGGTATCATCAGAAAAGAACGCACCCTTTACGGCGTGCCGCGCAATTTAATAATATATTCAATCATCGATGACGAATGGCCCGATGTAAAAACGAATTTACTTATTAAACAGCAAAGCTATATGATGGAAACACCAAATACAATCGTAAGTTAATAATATAGAGAATATTTAGTTCGGCCGGGGACCCTTGAGAGAGGGTTCCCGGCTTTTTTGTATTTGCTTGTGTTTCCGCTTGGTTGATGATGACGGGTTCTTGAAATTGTCTGAGGAATTCGGGGTTTTATCGTTTGACTGACAATGTAGGTTCGACACTGTCCGATAAAATGATTTGTCGGACAATGTGAAATTGATACTGTCCGATAAATACACTTTTCTTCATAAACTCACACAAAATGAGCAAGGTCGAGTCAAATATTACAATCTTGCTCAAAACCCGGCCAAACCGCGCCTTTCATTTTTAATCACCATCATTTTCATGATAATATGTAGACAAAGTAGGTGAGGCTTATGCCGGAAGTATTAGTTGTTGAAGACGAAACGAATTTAGCGCGTTTCATAGAATTGGAATTAGGTCACGAGGGTTACAATGTGACGCTTGCAGCAGATGGCCAGGCGGGTTACGATCTGGCGTCGGAGAATGATTACGATGTAATTCTGCTGGATTTAATGCTGCCTAAGTTAAATGGCCTTGAAGTGTGCAGGCGTCTCAGAAAAACCAAGGACACGCCGATTATAATTATTACGGCAAAAGGGGACACGTACGATAAAGTCGTCGGTCTCGATTACGGTGCGGATGATTACATTGTAAAGCCGTTTGAGATTGAGGAACTGCTCGCGCGCCTTCGCGTAATTATGCGCCGCAATAAGACGACGGTGACGAATCACGATACGCTCGAGCTGCACGGGATTTCGATTGATACGTCAGCCTATACTGTCGCGATTGACGGTACGCCGATTGAACTGACGAAAACTGAGCATGAGCTCTTACATCTGCTCGTTAAAAATATGGGCATCGTGATGAAACGCGAACAGATTCTCGATATTATTTGGGGCTACGACAGCGAAGTTGAAACTAATGTTGTAGATGTGTACATCAGATATCTGCGGAATAAATTAAAACCGTTCGAGAAGGATAAACTGATTGAAACTGTCCGCGGCGTCGGGTACGTGATCAGACAATGAATCGTGTAACATCGCTCCGCATGCAGTGGCTGAAATTATCCATTCTGATTATAACGATCACGTATCTCATCTTCAGTTCGCTGTTAATTTACGCGACAAGTGTCTATTTAAAAGACCAGGAGTACCGATCGGTATCGAGAAGTTTATCGGATGTCAGTTCACTGTATGAAAACCAGCCGTTCAACTCGATTACCGAGCGGGATATTTACACAAGCCTGTACGATAATCAGCAGATGGGGCTGTATACGCTCGGCGGGGAAGAGGTTTACCGCTGGCCCATTCGCACCCAATTAAATATTGACACTGATTTTGAGGCAAACGTAAACCCTGTCATTGAATCAGTCACCCTCGACGGGGATGATTTCCTCGTCGGCACGCGCATGCTGCAGTCGGATTACTGGCACGGTTACGTGTCTGTCGTCCATCCGCTGAATGAATATAATACGATTATTCGCATGATGCTGTTTATCGCAACCATCATCGGGTTTTTATCGATTACATTTACATCGATCATCAGTTACTTCTTCTCGATACAAATGGTCAAGCCAATCGGCAGATTCACCGGCCAGCTGAAGAAAATTGAGAACCAGGGATTCGCCGAACGTCTCGATTTGAAGACGAATGTTATTGAAACGGACTATATGATTGAGTCATTTAATAATATGATGGAGGCGCTTGAAGAGTCGTACAATCAGCAGAAACAGTTCGTTGAAGATGCGTCGCACGAACTGAGAACACCGCTGCAGATTATTCAGGGACACCTGCAGCTGATTAACCGCTGGGGCAGAAACAGTCCGGAAGTGCTCGATGAATCACTTGGTATTTCGATTGAAGAGCTGAAACGTATTAACAAGCTCGTTGAAGAGCTGCTCTTGCTGACGAAAAATGAAGGTGCAGATTATCTGCAGACAGAAAACATCAATTTAAACGATGAAATAATGAGCCGCATTGAAAGTCTCGATAAAGTACATCCGGATTATACGTTTGAGGCAAAACTTCATAAAGGCAAAATTATGTATCCGATTAACAATTATCATTTTGAACAGATGCTGATTATTTTCCTTGATAATGCGATTAAATTTGATACAGAGCACAAGCATATTACGGTAGCATCAGAACTTAACAGTGACGGCAGTATTGAAATTTCAATTACGGACTCAGGCATTGGTATTCCACAAGCTGAAATCGAGCAGGTATTCAACAGATTTTACCGTGTTGATAAATCCAGAAGCCGCGATCAGGGGGGTAACGGGCTTGGTTTATCGATAGCCAAAAAAATCGTGGAATTATACCGCGGGAAGGTCTGGATTACAAGTATTGAGGGAAATTCAACAACTGTTCACATAAAATTCCCAAAACCGAAAAATTAACTTCGAAAACATTAGTTACAATCTACAATTGCACTTTCAAGAACACTGGTAAAATGGTAAAATTTTATACGTAAAGAGTATTTAAAAAATATAAAGAGGTGGCAGTACAATGCAACAAAATGAAGTTGAGAATGCTCCTGTAAGATTTGGAACAAATCTAGGTATGATTCTTGAGTATTTTGACATGTACAAAGAAGACCCGGAATCAGTATCTGAAGAAATGCAATTACTATTTGAAAGCATTTCTTCAAGTGAAGGAAGTAATACTCGTCAATCGAACCAGGCACTCAGTTCAACAGGCCAGGATAAGATCAAAGGTATTTTGCAGTGGTTAAATGACATTAGACAATACGGTCATTTAAAAGCGGATGTCTATCCGGTTTACTCTCCGGAAATTGACAATGCACCTGACTTTGATTTCAACGCTTATGGTTTTTCGGATCAGGATCTTGAAAACCTGCCTGCAAGTATCGTCTCTGAAGCACTTGCTGATAAATTCAGCAATGCGCTTGAAGCAGCACGTTACCTTGAACAAATCTACACTTCACCGTTATCGTATGAATACACTCATATTAATAACACTGAAGAAAGAAACTGGCTGCAGAATACAATCGAGGGTCTCGGCGAAGTCGAACTTTCCAACGATAAGAAACTTTATCTTTTCAAGGAATTAGTTAAAACTGAAGGTTTTGAAAAATATCTTCACAAAAACTTTGTCGGCGCAAAACGCTTCTCAATTGAAGGGGTTGACTCGCTCGTACCGATGCTCGACCACCTCCTCGGGCGTATGGCTGAAGAAAACATTCCGCACCTGCAAATCGGTATGGCTCACCGCGGACGCTTAAACGTGCTGACGCATACGCTGCAAAAACCGTACGCAATGATGCTGAGTGAATTTATGTCGACTGACCCGATGAAATTCCTTCCTGAAGACGGTTCATTAGAACTGACTAACGGCTGGATGGGCGACGTTAAGTACCATCTCGGCGGTGTGAAGACTAGAACTGACAAAGGTATCGAACAGACAGTGACGCTTGCTAACAACCCGTCACACCTTGAAATTGTCGGACCTGTGGTACAGGGCCGCACACGTGCTCAGCAGGAGAAAACTGACCAGGCTGGAAAAGCAACTCACGACGTTGATAATTCACTCGGTGTAATTATTCATGGTGACGCTGCGTTCCCAGGTCAGGGCGTTAACCCTGAGTCGATGAACTTATCTAACCTTGAAGGCTACTCAGTCGGCGGTGCAATGCATATTATTACTAACAACCGCATCGGTTTTACGACTGAAGAGTGGGATGCACGTTCAACACTGTACGCATCTGACATCGCTAAAGGTTTCGATATGCCTGTATTCCACGTCAATGCGGACCGTCCGGAATATGCTCTCAGAGTGATTGACATTGCGATTAAGTACCGCCAGAAATTCAAAAAAGATTTAGTTATCGATTTAATCGGTTACCGCCGTTACGGCCACAACGAAATGGATGAACCGATGACGACTAACCCTAATCTTTACAATGAAGTAAACGAATACCCGTCAATCGACAATCTTTACGGAGATCAGCTCGTAGCTGACGGTGTCATTACAGAGGAAGATAAAAACAGCATCATGCAGGCGATTCAAGATGAATTAAGAGCTGAGCATGACAAGATTGATAAAGCTGACACTATCGTTACTGAAGATATTCAGACACCTGAAGTCATTATGGAAGGCCAGACGAATGAAGTTGAGGAAGATATTACTTTCGACCGACTTGCTAAAATTAACGAGGAGCTTTTAGAATATCCTGAAGAATTCTCACCGCTTAAAAAGTTAAACAACGTTTTATCAAGACGTAAAAAACCATTTGAAGACGAGACAGCACTTGTCGACTGGGCTCATGCGGAAGCTCTTGCATTCGCGACAATTAACCAGGACGGCACGCCAATCCGATTCACAGGTGAAGATGCAGAGCGCGGTACGTTCGCACACCGCCATGCAGTACTGCACGATCCTGAAACAGGCAAGAAACACACGCCGCTGCACAACATCAACGACGCTGAAGCTTCATTTGAACTTTACAACTCGCCGTTAACTGAAATGGCAGTCGTTGCTTACGAGTACGGCTACAACGTTGAGAATAACAGCGCATTAACGATTTGGGAAGCCCAGTACGGAGACTTTTCAAACATGGCTCAGCCGATTTTTGATGTCTTCGTTTCATCTGCACATTCCAAGTGGGGTGAGAGAACTGCATTAACACTTCTTCTGCCGCACGCACAGGAAGGTCAGGGACCTGAGCATTCATCTGCACGTCTAGAAAGATATTTACAGTTGTGTGCTGAAAATAACATGACTGTCGTTAACTTATCGAGCAGTGCCAACTACTTCCACCTGTTAAGACGCCAGGCGAAGTACTTAAACACTGAAAAAATGCGTCCGTTAGTCGTGATGTCACCGAAAAGCCTGCTGCGCAACACAACAGCGAGCCAGCCGGTAAGCGAGTTTGTACAGGGCCAGTTCCACGAGATAATCGTACCTGAGTACAAGAAAACGAAAGTTAAATCTGTAGTTATCGCGAGCGGTAAAGTGGCAGTAGATCTGCTTGAAGCACAGGCTAAAGCAGAAACTCCAAACGACGAAGTAATGATTATCAGATTGGAACAGCTGTATCCGTTCCCGGCTGAAGCAATTAAATCAGTATTAGATGATATTTCAGGCCTGAAAGAAGTTCGCTTCGTACAGGAAGAACCGCAGAACCAGGGTTCATATCATTTTGCATTACCGTATCTGCTCGATATCGTACCGTCTAAAGCAAAACTTAACTATATTGGCAGAAAACCAAGCGCTTCGACTTCTGAAGGCAATGGCGGTTCTTACAAGTTAGTACAGCAAAATATTATAGAAAAAGCTTTAAAATAATAGGGGGTAAATTATAAAATGGCTGAAATCATCGTGCCTGAATTAGCAGAATCAATTACAGAAGGAACAATATCTACTTGGTTTAAACAAGTGGGAGACTCAGTTGAAAAAGGCGAGAACGTACTCGAACTTGAAACTGATAAAGTAAACGTTGAAATCGTCAGCGAAGAAGCAGGCGTAATTTCTGAACTTAAAGCTGAAGAAGGCGACACTGTTGAAGTTGGACAGGTTATCGCTGTAATCGGTGAAGGCGGCGGGGAAACTGCTGAGAAAGCTGAACCGAAACAGGAAGACAAGAAAGACGCTAAAGCTGAAGAAACGAAATCTGAAGCGCCTGCAGCTCCGGCTGAAGAAGACGACAGCGACGCACTTGTTGTTGCAACGCCTTCAGCTAGAAAACTTGCACGTGAAAAAGGGATTAAAATCTCAGACATCAATCCGACTGACCCGCGCGGTTTAGTACGCAGCCAGGATGTTGAAAACCACGGCAATGCTCCAAAAGCAGAAGCTAAAAAAGAAGAGCCTAAAAAGTCTGCGCCAGCTCAAAATGCTGCACCTGAAAAACCGGTTAGACGTGAGAAAATGTCACGCCGCAGACAGACAATTGCGAAACGTCTTCTTGACGTATCGCAAAACACTGCAATGCTGACTACGTTTAACGAGATTGACATGACTAACGTTATGGAACTCAGAAAACGTAAAAAAGAGAGCTTCCAGGAACGCAACGACGGCACGAGACTTGGCTTTATGTCATTCTTTACTAAAGCTGCAACAGCCGCACTCCGTAAATACCCGGCAGTAAATGCTGAAATCGACGGCTCGGACTTTATCTATAAAGAGTTCTTCGACGTATCGATTGCGGTCTCTACTGACGAAGGTTTAGTGGTACCGGTTGTCCGCGATACAGACCGTAAAACATTCGCTGAAATTGAAAATGATATCGCATCACTTGCTAAGAAAGCTAAAGATAAGAAATTATCTCTTGACGACATGGCAGGCGGTTCATTCACAATTACTAACGGCGGTGTATTCGGTTCATTAATGTCAACACCAATCATTAACGGTACACAGGCTGCAATCTTAGGAATGCACACAATTCAAAAACGTCCTGTGGCAGTAGGCGACGATATTGAAATCCGTCCTATGATGTACATTGCACTAAGCTATGACCACAGAATTATCGACGGAGCTGAATCAGTTGGTTTCCTTAAGACAATTAAAGAACTGATTGAGAACCCTGAAGATTTATTATTAGAAGGCTAAATTTAAAACAATTTTATAAGAGAAGGTATCTGCGCGATACCTTTTCTTTTTTAATTAGGAGGACATTTCATGTTACAGAATAAATGGGAAAACAGAAATTTAAGAACAGTTACGGTTAAACATACGGACGCTGAAAAGTACAAAGTCTCTGATATGCTTACAGTCGGCAAAGAGTACACAGTAGTGAATGAAACAGAAGAGTATATCTTCGTAAAGGATAATTCCGGTAAAGTAGGCGGATTTTACAAAACTTATTTTTTATAAATTAAATGTCAGATAATTTCAAAAACTTATAGATTTTTCTGTCATTGTGGTGTAAAATGATTTGCATACTAATTTTTATAAGAAGAGGCGATGTCCATGAGTACAAAACAAGTCATAATGGTAGGATTCACTTTATTTGCCATGTTCTTCGGAGCAGGCAATTTAATTTTCCCGCCGGCACTCGGATTCGGGAGCGGGGAATACTTCTGGACGGCAATGATTGCATTCGTCCTTACAGGTGTAGGTCTTCCGTTACTTGGAGTGATTGTAGGATCAATTTCAAAAGACGGATATAAAGAATCATTAAAAAATATTCACCCGGCATTCGCCGTATTGTTCCTGGTCGCGATTTACTTAACGATCGGACCGTTCTTTGCAATACCGAGAACTGCAACAACTGCTTATGAAATGGCAATCGTGCCATTCCTAAGTGAAAACACAGGAATCTGGTTACTGATTTTCTCATTAGTCTACTTTATCGTTGTCTTATTACTAAGTCTTAAACCAGGTACATTAGTGAACAGTATCGGGCAGGTGTTAACACCATTATTACTTATCGGAATCGTGCTCTTAATCGTCGTGGCAGGTGTTGCTTACTTCAGCAACTCAATCAACCCGGCATCAGAGACATTCCAGCAGACTTCACCATTTACTATCGGCTTTACTGAAGGATACTTAACGATGGACGCGATTGCAGCAATTGCATTCAGTGTGCTCGTACTTAACTCAATCAGACAGCTTGGCATTACAAACCGGCGCGACTTGCTTGTCGGCACAAGCAAATCTGCACTGCTTGCAGCTGTACTGCTTGGTGCAATCTACATTTCACTTGGCTGGCTCGCTAATCGCGTAGACCTCGGCGGCACATTAGTGGATGATCAGAACTTAGGAACATTCCTGCTGACATACATGAGCAGTGACGTGTTCGGTATTTTCGGACCGATCCTGCTTGGTGCAATTGTCCTCCTTGCATGTCTGACGACAGGTACGGGACTTATCGTATCGGTATCTGAATACTTCAACAGTATTCTTCCGAAAGTACCATATAAAGTATGGGTAATATTATTCGTGCTGATCTCATTCGGACTTGCAAACCAGGGGCTGGATCAGGTTATCGCAACGAGTATTCCGATTCTGTCAATCATCTATCCGATTGCAATGACAACAGTGCTGCTGTTAATCGTGACATACTTCGTACCGTCACCGAGACTTGCACTGCAGATTCCGGTCTACCTTGTAACAGCATTATCAATCCTTTCTGTAGTACACAGAAACGGCTGGCTAGAACTTAACTTCTTAGAATCACTGCCATTATTCAGCTACAGTTTTGAATGGATTCCATTCATGATTGCCGGCTATATTCTAGGCTACTTAATCGGTCTGAAGAAACCGAGAGTAGAGTATACGTAAAGATTAAACAAACACCACTTTCCCTGGCGGGAGAGTGGTGTTTTTGTATGTGGGGTGAATTTTATGGAGTTTCGTGTAAGGGAATTGCGTTTTGATGTTCATCGGTTCTCATGTATATGCAAATAGAAATACATGCGTATGATTACTCTTCATGTATATGCATGATGGGATGTATAGGCATGAACGGGTCTCATGGCTACGATTGACAGGATACGTCTATATGAGACAGCGTCATGACTATGAAAAAGTGCATGCATAGGCATGAGCAATAATTGTTACTTCAACATATTAATTATTGGTTCGATGAAGGCCTCACATCAGGTTGAAATCAATTAATCGAACGCATGAACGTTTCACATACGGCTGCTAATATTTAATCGACCGCATCTATATCTGACATACGGACAGGAAACTGCATTTAACCGCATGAGCTGGTCTCATCGGGACGAATAGCCTTTTTCAACCCAACGAGCACCGGAGCTCCATAATAAACATCACAAAAAATGAGCTCTCTGCCAGCAGCAGGGAGCTCATTCAACATTTCTATTAGTATCTGTGTTTATCTTTAATTTGCAGAAGACGTTCTTTCAGTTCTTTCTCCATCGTTACAAGTTCTGCTTCTGCAGATTTACGTTTCTCGGAACCTTCACTCTGAATTCTAAGTGTTTCTTCAATCGTTGTGACTAAGTTGTCCTGAGTAATTTTCAGTGTCTCGATATCGACGATACCGCGTTCGTTTTCTGTTGCAGTTCTTAATGAGTTCTGTTTCAGCATCTCACTGTTTTTCGTTAACAGATCATTGGTCGTATTCGTTACTTCACGCTGGGCTTTAGATGCCGACTCCTGACGGAGCAGGGTAAGGGCAATCGCCATCTGGTTTTTCCATAATGGAATACTCGTTAAAATTGAACTCTGGATTTTTTCAGCCAGTGTCTGGTTAATATTTTGAATCATGCGGATTTGCGGTGCCGATTGCAGTGTAATCTGTCTGGACAGTTTTAAATCGTGTACACGCTTCTCTAGACGGTTGATGTACTGCATCATGTCATTTACATCCTGCACGTCCATCTGGTTGTTTGAAGAGTCTGCTTCGGCTTTTAAGCGGGGCAGTGTTTCATTCTCGAGTTCTTCCTTCTTAAGTTCAGCTGCTGCAATGTAAATATTAATTGCATCGAAGTAATCCTTATTCTGGTTGTAGAGGCCATCGAGCATATTCACATCTTTAATCAGCACTTCTTTTGCGTGCTCAAGCTGGATTGAAATACGGTCCACCTGTGAAGCGATACTCTGATGCTTTGAAATCATTTCGTTAACTGAACGCTTCACACGTCCAAACATACGCTTGAATATATTACTTTTTTCGTTAGTCAGTTCTTCCGGATCAATTTCTTTCAGCTTCTTCATCAGTTCTTCTAATGTTTCACCGATCGGTCCAACGTCTTTTGACTGGACTTCGTTCAGCATCTGATGAGAGAACTTCGACATTGCCTGCTGAGCATTCGCACCGTACGTAATCAGTGCATCATTGTTCAGCGGTTCAATTTTATCTTTAATTTCACGAATCGATTTAAGGTCCGACTCACTGAACTGGTCTTTGTAAGTCGTCAGCATTTCACTGTCCTTCGGTTTGCTCTGAACAGCTTCCTCAGGCTGCAGTATTAAATTATCTTCAGTGTCACTCATTTCTTTAAATGGATCCTTAAGCAATTCATCTTTTAAATTTCTATCTTCAGCCATTTCATTCACCCCGATGTACTTTTTCTGTTTCTTTTTCAGTGTTTCGTTTTTTATGCAAATTCACTTTCTCTTTGCCCAGCTTATTATCAAGCGCTGCCTGGCGCTTTTTCGCGCGGGCGGAGTTCATCTTAATTAAATCGCGCTCGACGTTTAAGTCCTGATAGCTGCTCTGGTTCATATGAGACAGGTTCGACTGCAGCGTACGTTTCAATTCTAACATTGATAAACGCGTCTCGTGGAGCTGAATTCGTTCATCTTTCGATTTACCGGGCATCTTATACAGATACAGATACTTTTCAATCGTGTTGACTGCTGTCTCCAGATTCGAATGGAAGAACTGCTGTACGCTGTAAAACTGTCTCGGGTCTTCTTCTACAGATGAAATAATCGTTTTAACGATCCGGTTAATATCGAATATCATCTTCGCATCTTTTATCGATCTGATATTCATATAGCTGGAACGCAAACGATTCGTATGCTCCTTCGCCTGAGCGAGCTGTTCTTTTATATATTTATACTCACTGTTCGTGAGTTTTAATTTCTCTAAATGCTTATTATGTGAAATACGCTGGGCAGGCAGGTAAGATGCACCAAAACCGCCGATACCGACGATGACGTCTAAAAACATATGAATATCGAATACGTTAGACGACAGAACCCACGCGATGAGGCCGGCCGGTACAGCAATCACAGAAGCAATGAAATGTGAATAATTACTCTTCATTGTTCAAAACCCCTTAGTATATATGTGACTATTTATTATAATTATAAAGCGTTATGCTTGATAATGCTAATTATACGCGTTTATAATGATGAATAATATCGGCTAGGGAATGGAGTTTTAAACATGTATGAAGTCGTGATTGTTAAAGCGGATTATGAAGGCTGGTGGCTCTTCGACGATTGGCAGGAAGATATCATCAACAGGCATCAGTACAACGATATCGCCGCAATGACATCTGGCTACAAAGCAATAATAGATCAAATGAAAAGTGACTTTAACAGTTATGTGCAGGGTAAATATGAGTTATACGCATTCTTTAACGCATGCGAGATAGAGTTTTGTGAAGACTGTGGTGAAGACGTCCAAATATATTACACGCCGATAATGACACAAGATAATGAATTTTATAAAAAATGATGAAAACCGTCACAAAATCGTTGGAAATCGACTTGCAATATAACTAAATATATCGTATAATATGAATCATCAGTAAGTTCTTCTTATTGGTAATTTACGTCTTTGGAGGATTTTATTAATGAAACAAGGTACAGTGAAATGGTTTAACGCAGAAAAAGGTTTTGGCTTCATCGAAATTGAAGGAGAAAACGACGTATTCGTACACTTCTCAGCAATTAACCAAGAAGGCTACAAGTCTCTTGAAGAAGGTCAAGCAGTTGAATTTGAAGTAGTTGAAGGCGACCGCGGTCCACAAGCTGCAAACGTTGCTAAACTATAATTATAAATTGATTCATTAGAATAATTTGTAACTTCTAAGCAGGTACCCGGATTTTATCCGGGTACCTGCTTTTTTTGTTGTTATAATAGGGTGACGGATGACAACAGGAGATCGCCGTTGTTAACCGGGAGCATTGGATTCACAACAGAGAACTGCCGTTGTTAACCGGGAGCATTCGATTCACAATATTATATATAAATCGAATTTTTAATACTATCAACCCTTAATTATCCCTCATATTACAAAGTAATAGAATACTTTTCTCCAATTTTTACATACCAAATAATTCCATCTTTGACTAAACTCGTGTAAAAAGTAAACCAGTTTTGCTATTTTTGCTTAAACATGACTTTTTTAAAAGGAAAACGCACTTTCCTACTATATATAGGGTAGGAAGGTTTTTATTTTAAAAAGGGGGATTTAAGATGTTTATCAATGAAAGAACAAAACCAAAGGAGTTACTTTTTTATGAGGCACTTGCTGCGAGAACTGCATTAACTAAAAGAGAAGCGAAAGATTTAAGTAAGATGAAAAAAGGCTATGAAGGAGAAATATTGTACGACCAGATCTTTGAAAGTATCGGACATGATAATGTAATAATTTACAGAGATGTTTGTCTCAACATTGATAATTCAGTTACTCAGTACGATTCATTAATTGTAAGTGATAAAGGGATTATTTCTAATGAAATTAAGAATTTTTCCGGAACCTGTACAGTAAATAATGGTAATTGGACGCTAAATAATTTCCCGATTACAAAGGTTCCATTCAGTCAGCTAAACAGATCCGTTGGAAAGCTAATGGAGATGCGAAATATTTCTCAAAATGACTTTACTGTTTCAGGAAAAATAATATTTCCAAATGATACTTTTGTATTTAATTCTGATGATCACTCCAACTGGAATAAAATTATACTTCGTTCAGGATTACGAGATTATTTCCGGCAATTCAATCACTCTGGCGTTAGATCTGGACATAAAGCGCAGTATATTTCCAGAATCATCAGCAGCTGCATTGTGGATAATCCTTATTTCACTTTGCAAGCTGATAAAATACGTCTAAAATACGGATTATATTGCGGCCAGTGCGGGAGTTTTAATTTAAGTAAGAAAAGATTTCATCTGACATGTAACAAGTGCGGCAGTAATGAATGCAACGAAACGCATATGCTCCGAGCTTTAAGTGATTATAAATTCTTATTTTATAATGAACTGATGACCCGGAATTCATTTTTAGAGTTTATCGATAATGATATTCCCGTTCACACTGTTTCAAGATTCCTGAACAAGCACTGTTTTCAGCATCAGAAAGGAAATATGAGTAACTATACCTTCAAATACTTTGATTTTGACGATGCTACAAAGAAATCAGACGCGTATATACGCTATAAAGATTATTAAGGATAAAAATCCTGATTCCGATTCACAACAGGGAAACGCCGTTGTTAACCGGGAGCATTGGATTTACAACAGGGAAACGCCGTTGTTAACCGGGAGCACTGGATTCACAACAGGCCGACGCCGTTGTTAACCGGAGATGCTGGATTCACAACAGGGAAACGCCGTTGTTAACCGGGAGCATTGGAGTCACAACAGAGAAACGCCGTTGTTAACCGGGAGCATTGGAGTCACAACAGGGAGACACTGTTGTTAACCGGGAGAATTGGAGTCACAACAGGGAAACGCCGTTGTTAACCGGGAGCATTGGAGTCACAACGAGAAGACAGAACTGGCAGAATCCGCTCTTTAAATTATTGATCGAGCAGACAAAACACATTTTAAACAATTAAAAAACACCTGGGATCACTGCCAGGTGTGTTTAATTTATCTTACATCATTTTCTATCAATTGTTCCAGTGACTGGCGTTTAATGACCTGACGCACGCCGTTTTCACCGACAAACACGACTCCGGGTTTACGCATCTGGTTGTAGTTCGATGCCATAGAGTAGTGGTAGGCACCGGTTGTTTTCACAGCAAGCAGATCACCGCGCTGCAAATCACCCGGCAGCATTTTGTTTTTGCCGATTATATCTCCGGACTCACATAATTTACCGACGACGTGTGTTGAGACACCGTCAGCACTCTCATTAGCATCCTTTACGGGCACAACTTCATACTCCGCACCATATAATGGTGTACGGATGTGATCGCTCATGCCGCCGTCTATAGAGACGTATTTCGCGACTCCCGGAATATCTTTAATTGTACCGACTTCATAAACGGTAATCGCTGCTTCGGCGGCAATGGAACGTCCAGGTTCAATCATAACGTGCGGCAGTTCACGGCCTGATGCACTCACGACTTCTTTTAAGTGACCGATAATCGCATTGAATCCTTCTTCAATCGGGAAACGTACATCTTCCTCGGTATATCTCACACCATAGCCGCCGCCCATATTTAAAATTTCAATATCGATATTATGTTCATCAAGCCAGGCGTAAACATTTGTCACCGCATTGATAAACGGTGTGCTGTCGTCGAGCTGGGAACCTAAATGGTAGTGAATGCCTTTAAACTGTAAATATTTACTCGCATTAATATTATCAATCGCACGTTTAGCCGCACCATTCGACAATGACAGACCGAATTTGCTGTCTTCCTGCCCGGTTGAAATATAATCGTGCGTGTTCACTTCAACACTCGGGTTAATACGAATCAGCACGTTTACGTCATCTTCAGCCAGTCCATCAATCAGCTCAATCTCGTCCAAGCCGTCGATGATAAAGAAGCGTACACCATGCTTCAATGCATATTTAATCTCCTCAGGCGTCTTGTTATTCCCGTGAAAATGAATATCCTCAACCGGGAATCCTGCAGCTAAAGCTGTATACAGTTCACCGATCGAAACGACATCGAGTTCCATATTTTGCTCTTCGAGCAGTTTAATCATCTGCACGCTGCTGAATGCTTTTGAGGCGTACGACACAGAGTAGGGAAGTTTATGACTCTTTAATACACTGTGATATTTCTGCATCATTCCGGTCATATACGTTTCATCGTAAATGATGACCGGCGTACCGTATTCCGCTGCGATATCACTAATTTTATGTCCTCTTACTTGAAGTTCTCCTGCTTGATAATTAAACGTCATAAATAATTTCTCTCCCTAATGATTGATAGTTTAACGCACCGAGCTGTTCTGAGTTAGCCCCGACACCGAGATTCGTATATTTGTCGATGCGGAGTCTGCTGTTATACAGATAAACGGGCATATGCGCCTTTACATCATCATCGACCAGCACAACCATATGGCTCATCATCAGTGCAACGATAGGATAAGTTTTTCCGCCAATTTCACATTCATAGCCGGCACGTGCACGAAGCACGCCGTCACCGTAGCCGATATCAACAACGGCAACAGTACAGTCTTCGTCCGATTTAAAGGCGGCACCGTAACCGAGTGTCATGCCTGCTGTTAAGCTTCTAAACTGAATAATTGATGCTGACAGTGTGGATGATTGCACAAAGTCTTTATCGTCTAAATCTGCATAAGGTTTCGAACCGTACAAACCGATGCCTAAACGTACATGTGAGTGCTTATCCAACAGACCATCGCGTACATAACTCGCGCTGTTCTGCGCATGTATAAATGATGGTTCAATACCAAGCTTCAGCACATCGTCGACAAACTGCAGCCAGTTCCGACGCTCTGTTTCATAAATGCCGTCGAATTCATCGGAGTAGCCGAAGTGCGTCCATAGTCCTGTAAAATCAAGCTCAATGCCTGACGCATTAATATCATCTACAATGTACTCGAGTTCCTCTATAGAAGACAGCCCGGAACGGTTAAATAAGCCGGCATACTCTATATGGATATGTATATCATGAAGTTCATGTTTGTAAGCATCATAATAAGCCGGGGAGGGCAGGGTGATATGCAGATTAAACATGCGCGCGCGTTTAAATTCCGTCGTTGGATTCATTAAAATAATATCAACTTTGTCTCCGCACATGTGTCTGATTTTAACCGCGTCGTCCACCGAAGTCGTTGCAAACGCACGGATTCCTGAAATCGCAAATGCTTTAACCGCAAATTCCAGCCCGTAGTTGTAGGCGTTATTTTTAACGACCGCAATCGTCCGTTCCGTCAGCTGAAACCGGCGAGCCTGTTCGATAAACTGCGCTTCATCTATTTGAAAAGTACCACCCATTGCTATTCGCTCCCTGACATTAGTAGTTATTTAACAGCGCTTCATAGTAGTCTGCCACTTTAAGCAGCACGCGCTCATCAAAGTTAAACGTATCTGTATGAAGGCTTGATGCATAGCCTTTTTGTAAATTTCTTGCGCCTGCAAAGACAAAATATGTTTTTGCGATATTTGAATA
Source organism: Jeotgalicoccus sp. (assembly GCA_003513765.1). Lineage (GTDB taxonomy): Bacteria > Bacillota > Bacilli > Staphylococcales > Salinicoccaceae > Jeotgalicoccus. The sequence continues at coordinate 214,962 of DONT01000001.1, read as the reverse complement.
GAAACTGAAATCTTCGCCGAATAAATACGGTTTATCTTTTTCTATACCGCGTAATCCGGCGCCCTGAATTGATGATTCAACCAGTTCTTTTAACTCTGGATTATTCTTCACTGCAGGATAACCTTCAGTATAATTCAGTTCGACTGACGCTCCGTATAATAATTCCGCAGCTTCTTTAATTTTAGTCAGCTGAGCTTTAATTATCGCAAGATCCGACGCTTCATACGTGCGGATTGTTCCGCGGAGTGCAGCGTTCAGAGGCACCGTATTAACAGCTTCACCGGAACTCAGCTGACCCATATGAATAATATTGCGGTTTAAACCGTCTAAATGGAACTGCTGAATATTGCCGACTTCAGCAGCAATTTTCAAAATTGTTTCAAGTGCAGAAACACCCTGATGTTTTTGCGCCACATGAGCGCTTGAACCTTTTACCGTAAAATGAAATTCCGTTGCACTTGCTGTCAGTTCGTCGTCTCTGTATAGAACGAGTCCTTCATCTTCATCAGGCATTAAATGCACACCGAAAATCGCAGCGAAATCCGGTCGGTTATCCCAGGCATTAATCATTAAATTTGCACCGGCATTTGCTTCTTCTGACGGCTGGAAAATAAATACCGAATTGTGTTTCAGCTCACCGTTATCCGCCAAAGCTTTCGCACGCTGTGCAAATAAAAGAAGGGCAGTGGTATGCCCATCGTGTCCGCACGCGTGCATAACATTATCCACACGGCTTTTATATTCAATATCATTCTGTTCATGAACTGGCAATGCGTCTATATCGGCACGGAAACCGAGTGTCGTCCGGCTGTTACCTTCTAAGTAAGCGACGACACCCGTATCCAGCACCCGGCAGGACGGTATACCAATTTCATCAAGCACAGAAATAATGTAGTCAGTTGTTTTATATTCTTGTAGACTTAATTCCGGATGCTGATGCAGATATCTCCGGTGTTCGGTAACGAACTTAAGCTCATCATCGTAACGCTCTGACATTAGTCATTCAGCTTTCTAAGCGCCTGCACGATTTCTTTTTTAGAACCTGTAACTTCGCTTGCCTGTTTAATCACACGTGCCGGCGTACCGCCGACGACAGTTCCGGCAGGAACATCTTCAGTTACAATTGCACCAGCTGCAACGATTGCACCTTTACCGACAGTCACACCTTCTAAAATAACAGCGTTGGCACCGATTAATACATCGTCTTCGATAACGACAGGGGAGGCACTTGGCGGTTCAATCACACCGGCAAGTACTGCACCAGCCCCAACGTGGACGTTTTTACCAGTCGTTGCACGGCCGCCTAAAACTGCGTTCATATCGATCATCGTGCCTTCGCCGACAATTGCACCAATATTAATAGTTGCGCCCATCATTACAACCGCGCCGTCACCGATGACTGCGTGCTCACGAATGAATGCACCAGGTTCGATACGCGCTTTTGTATTTGTTAAATCCATTAAAGGAATTGCCGAGTTGCGGCGATCCTGTTCAATAACGATATCTGTTACTTTAGCTTCTATAGAAGGATAAAACTTCTGCCAGTCACGTGCATCTGCGAAGACCGTTTTAGAGTCCGCTGTTCCGAATACTTTAAATGACTCGTCGAACTCGACACCTTCAAAGTTGCCGTTGATATAAATTTTAAGCGGTGTTTCTTTCTCCGCGTTTGAAATGTACTGAATAATCTCTTCTGCCGTAAATTTTTCCATTGTGTAAAAACTCCTTAGAATATGTTGTTATAGTCGTAAAATCCGTTTTCTTTGTTTACCAGACTTTCTGCAGCTTTAATTGCACTGTTGGCGAATATATCTTTCGACTGTGCAATATGTTTCAATTCAATGACTTCATCGAGCCCGGCAAAAATTGCCTCGTGCTCGCCGACAATCGTGCCGCCGCGTATTGCGCTGACGCCGATTTCATCTTTTGAACGCGGATTGCTGGCCGATGACCGGTCGTAGACCGGGTAGCTTCCCGCGCGCTCTTCAAGTGCCGTGTCGAGGAGTTTAACGAGCGTACCGCTCGGTGCGTCAACTTTCTTATTGTGATGGCGCTCAACCAGCTCCAGATCATAATCACCAAGCTGTATCAAGGCCTCACGAAGCAGCTTGTTTAAGACGTGCACACCGTAACTCATATTCGCACTGAAAAATACCGGTGCTTCTGCAGCACGTTCTTTTAAGGCTGCGACAATTTCTTCTTTTTTCCCTGTCGTTGCGACAACGAGGGGAGTCTTGAAGTTTTTTTCTATCAATGGCTGAATGCGCCCGGGATTAGAGAAATCAATCGCCACATCCGCATTCGCCTCATCGATATTTGTAAATACAGGATAGTCAGTTTCTCCGGATGAAATCACTCCCGCAATTTCATGTCCGGCTTCACTTGCGAGACGGGCAACGATTTTATTCATCGTGCCGTAGCCGATTAAGAGTATTCTCATACTCTTACACCTTTTCTGAATTCGTTAAATGCATCGACAATCGCTTGTCTTGCATCTTCTTCAAGAGGCAGTAAAGGTAAGCGCAGCTCATAATCACCAAAGCCCAGTTCAGCTGTTAAGGCTTTAACCGGAATCGGATTTACATCGATCTGTACTGCGTTAATTACCGGCATGAGTGATGCGAAACGCTTTCTTGCTGATAAATCGCCTTCTTTAAGACGTTCGTATACTTCCTGCATTTCACCAGGAATCACATTGCCGACGACTGAAATTAAGCCTTTGCCGCCAAGTGCAGTAAAGTCGCAAATATTGTCATCATTGCCGCTGTATAGCGAAAATTCAGAATCAACAAGGTTTAAAACATTGATTGTATAGTTTAAATCGCCCACTGCATCTTTCAGTGCAACGATATTTTTGTGCTGACTTAATTCTAACACTGTTTCAGGATCAATTGACATACCTGTGCGCGCCGGAACGTTGTATAAAATAACCGGAATATTAATACTGTCGGCAATGGCTGTAAAGTGAGCGATTAAACCGCGCTGGTTACTCTTGTTGTAGTATGGCGTAATCAGCATCACCCCGTCAGCACCTGTTTCTTCTGCAAACATTGATAATTCAATCGATTTCTGAGTTGAGTTCGTGCCTGTACCTGCAATAACCGGTACACGGCCTTTAGCAGTTTCAACACCGACACGTAAAAGTTCTTTAATTTCTTCCGACGATAAAGTAGGGGATTCACCTGTCGTGCCGTTAATAATTAAACTTTGAACATTGTTGTCAATTAAATACTCAATATGGCTTTGAAAAGCATCATAGTCTACCTGATTATTTCTAAACGGGGTGGTCATTGCCACGCCGATACCTTCAAAAATCGGACTCATGTCTATCGCTCTCCTTATTTATAATCGCTTATTTGTTATCTATTAATGATTTCAAAATCTGTACTGTATTCTGTGCTGCACCTTTTAGAATATTATCGCCGACACACCATACGTGGAAAGTATTTTCCAGCGTCGGGTCTTTGCGGATACGGCCGACGTATATTTCGTTTTCATCTGTCGCTTCAAACGGAGTAGGATAAACACCTTCTGCCGGATTATCCATTAAGACGATATGCGGAATATTTCTGAATGCATCGCGCACTTCATCTTCTGTTGCTTCTTTATCCAATGTCACGTTAATCTGCACGCTGTGACTTGAAATCACAGGCACTCTGACACATGTTGCAGTCACCTGGAGATTATCATCACCCAGTATTTTCTTCGTCTCATCGATCATTTTGACTTCTTCTTTTGTATAGCCGTCTTCTAAAAATACATCGATATGCGGAATAACGTTATTGTAGATCGGCTTCGGATAAGTCGTTGGCTCAGCGCCTTTTGCACCTTCTTCAAGATCTCTGATGCCGCCTGCGCCGGAACCTGATACTGACTGATACGTTGCGTAGTGGACGCGTTTTACGCCGAATTTATCGTATAGGGGTTTTAAGGCGATGACCGACTGGATTGTTGAACAGTTCGGGTTCGCGATAATTTTACGGTTTAATGATGGTGTATTAATTTCCGGAACGATTAAATCGATATCTTCATGCATTCTCCAAAAACTTGAATTGTCGATAACGATTGAACCTGCCGCTTCAAACAGCGGGGCGAACTTTTCACTCGTTGAACCGCCGGCACTCATAATTACATAATCAAAACCGTCTTTCGCTTTGTCTTCAGTTAATTCCTGAACTGTAAATGTTTCACCGTTCACTTTAAGTTCCGTGCCGCTTGAGCGTTTGGAAGAGAAGAGCACCAGTTCGTTATAGGGAATTTTATACTGTTCAACCATTTCGAGCATTTTTGTACCGACGACACCTGTTGCACCGACAATTGCGAGTTTCATAAAATACAGCCTCCTAGAAGTTTATCTGAATAGTAATTTATAAATAAAAAAACAAGCCCGGGTACCGGACTTGTTTTAAATTTATATACAAGCGATGCCCTCCATTATTCTTAGCAAATAATGACAAATCCATAGCTCTTAACCACTGGATCCAACAGTTAACGGCTGCACGTTAACTATTTCGGCATCTCACCCTTTCGTCATATACACTTTTGCAGAAGTTAAGTATATGAGTACTCTTGATTGATGCGCCTCATCCGTTCTATTCAGTTTTTGATGTTGATTGTCATTATACATAACAAAGTATTCAAAGTAAACAGATAATTCCTATTTCTTTATAACACCTTTTTCAATCAGGTAATCTTCGTAGCCGATTTCCTTAACAAGTGCCTTGTTATCGCTTATATCAAGCACGACATTTGAAATTGTATTAATGAACTCAAGGTCATGTGAAGTGAAGATAATTGACCCTTTGAATTTTTTCAGACCGTCGTTGACTGCAGTAATACTTTCTAAGTCAAGGTGGTTAGTCGGCTCATCCATTAAAAGAACGTTCGACTGCGACAGCATCATTTTACTAAGCATCGCGCGGACTTTTTCTCCACCGGATAAGACACTTGCTTTTTTCTTCGCTTCTTCACCGCTGAACAGCATTCTTCCCAGAAAACCGCGGAGGAATGTTTCAGTCTGTTCTTCAGGCGGAGCGTACTGACGCAGCCATTCAACAAGACTTAAGTCAACGCCTTCAAAGAACTCCGAGTTATCTTTCGGGAAGTAGCTCTGTGAAGTTGTGACACCCCATGTTACTGTACCGGCATCTGGAGTAATTTCTCCTGCAAGAATACGTAAGAGGGTAGTGCGCTGCAGTTCAGAACCGCCTGTTAAAATAATTTTGTCGTTCGGTGACAGTGTGAACGTTAAGTTATCAAGCACTGTTTCCCCGTTAATAGCATGAGTAAGATCTCTGACTGTTAAAAGTTCGTTGCCGATTTCTCTTTCAGCAGTGAAGCCGACGAAAGGATAGCGGCGTGAAGAAGGTCTGATATCATCCAGCTCAATCTTCTCGAGCATTTTTTTACGGCTCGTTGCCTGTTTTGATTTCGAAGCGTTGGCGCTGAATCGTGCAACGAAGTCTTTAAGCTCTTTAATTTTTTCTTCTTTTTTCTTGTTTTGATCCTGAGACATTTGTAATGCCATCTGACTTGACTGGTACCAGAAGTCGTAGTTTCCTACATATATCTGGATTTTGCCGAAGTCTAAGTCAGCGATATGCGTACATACGTTGTTCAGGAAGTGTCTGTCGTGAGATACTACGATAACAGTGTTTTCAAAGTTAATCAGGAATTCTTCAAGCCATTGAACTGCTTCGATATCCAGTCCGTTTGTAGGCTCATCTAAGAGAAGAACGTCAGGGTTACCGAACAGGCTCTGTGCAAGAAGCACTTTAACTTTTGCCGTGTTATCGATTTCACCCATCGTTTTATCAACTAAGTCGTGTGTTACACCCAGGCCGTGAAGGAGTGTTTCTGCGTCACTTTCAGCAGTCCAGCCGCCCATTTCGCCGTATTCGCCTTCGAGTTCAGCTGCTCTGATGCCATCTTCATCCGAAAAGTCCGGCTTCATGTAAATTTCATTTTTCTCCTTCATAATAGACCATAATTTTTCGTGGCCCATCATGACAACGTCTAAGACGCGTGTATCTTCATAGCCGAAGTGATCCTGACGAAGAAATGCCATACGCTCGTCCGCACCTAAAATAACATGTCCTTCCGAGTCAACTTCACCTGTCAGTACTTTAAGGAAAGTCGATTTCCCGGCACCGTTCGCACCGATTAAACCGTAACAGTTCCCCGGTGTGAATTTAATATTTACATCTTCAAATAATTTTCTGTCTCCAAATCTCAGACTCACTTCGCTTACTTGCAGCATGTGCATTCTCCTTTATATAAAACAATCATTTTTAGTTTACATTCATAAGCGATAATACCATAAATATGGTATTATTTAAATACACCAGTATGTTCAGCCGTATGCTTACTATTAAAAAACCGCAATATTAAACATTAACTGATAAACTAATAATACACAATAGAAACAATTTAAATGAGGAGTCTATATGACAAAACTTTCAGGTACTACACAATTTTTAAAAGTAATTAAAAAAGAAGGATCGACGTATCATCTAACAACAGAAGATGAAAAGATTATCCGCATGAACGGTTCAGAAATCGAAGGGGATAAAGAATACGACATCGATGAAGAAATACTCGTCTTTATATATCCAAACCGCTCAGGTGAACTGTTCGCAACACCGAAAATTCCGAGCATCACTGCTAATAAGTTCGGCTATGCTAAAGTCAGCGAAGTAAACCGTGACGGCGCCTACCTCGAAATCGGCTCTCCGCGCGAAATTTTAATTCCTTGGATTGACTTGCCGCGTATGAAAGAAGTATGGCCGCAAGTAGGCGATATGGTGTACGCAACCATTCGTGTTGAAGCAGATGATCAGATGTTCGGACGCTTAATCAACGAAACAGAAGTAGACGAGAAATTCCAGCCGCTGCAAAAAGAAGACTATGAAACACTTGGCAACAAATGGCTGAAAGGCCGTCCATACCGTCTGTTACGCGTCGGTACATTTATTTTATCCGAAGAAGGTTATAAAGTATTCGTCCACGAAACTGAACGTGAGCAGGAACCGCGCCTCGGCCAGGAAGTAAACTTCCGCGTTATCGGCATCAACGACAAAGGAGAAGTTAACGCATCATTCCTTGAAAAAGCATACAAACGTTTAGGCACAGACGGCGAACGCATCGTTGAATACATGCAGATGAACGGCGATATGATGGAATTCACAGACAAGAGCTCACCGGAAGACATCAAAGCCACATTCAACTTATCAAAAGGCCAGTTCAAACGCGCTTTAGGCGGACTTCTTAAAGAAGGCAAGATTGAGTTTGTCAACGGTGCAACACACTTGAAGAAATAGGTTTATCTTATAATATGAAGGCGGAATCCCTCGAGGGATTCCGTTTTTTTGTGCTTTTTATGGTCTATCTCTGATATGAAGTCGTTTCATTGGTGAGATAAGCCGCTATCTCTGATATGAGCGCGTTTCATTGGTGAGATAATTCGTTATCTCTGATATGAAGTCGTTTCATTGGTGAGATAAGCCGCTATCTCTGATATGAGCGCGTTTCATTGGTGAGGTAAGTCGTTATCTCTGATATGAGCGCGTTTC
>DONT01000001.1:201414-207298 GCA_003513765.1 Jeotgalicoccus sp. | reverse complement strand
TCTCTGATATGAAGTCGTTTCATCAAACAAAAAAACTGGAGAGGGCACAAGCCCTTCCAGTTACATAATTTCTAGCCTTCGATTTCTTCAGTCAGTGTTTCTAATTCATCGACCAGCTCACCGATGTATTTAATTGTGTTTTTCAGCGGCGCATCTGTTGTAATGTCGATGCCTGCCATCTTCGCTAAATCAACCGGCGTTTCTTTGCCGCCTGTTTTTAAAACTTCCAGCCATTCGTCGACTGCCGGCTGGCCTTCGTTTAGAATGCGCTGTGACATTTCTGTCGCGATTGTTAATCCTGCAGAGTAAGTGTACGGATAAAGTCCCATATAATAGTGGGGCTGTCTCATCCAAGTGAGCTCCGCACCTTCAGTAATGTCTACATCGTCACCCCAGAATTTCTCAATGACGCCGCGTTTAATTTCGTTCAGTAATTCTGCCGTTACCGATTCGTAGTTATCCACGCGGTTGTATACTTCGCGCTGATACGCTGCTTCAAGCAGATGAGTCACGAAGTTATGATAATACGTGCGTGAAATAATTGAACTGATTACCCAGCGTTTGAATTTCGGATCATCTGAGTTCTTCAGTAAATTATTTGCAACAAGCATTTCATTCATCGTACTCGGTGCTTCGATAAAGTACATAGAAGGGCGCGTATCAAAAATATTCTGCGCGCGGTTTGCATTATAGAAGTGTCCTGCATGACCAAGTTCATGTGCAAGCACGAAAACTTCTTCCATTAAAGAAGACCACGAGATTAAAATATACGGATGTGAGCCGTAAGGGCTTGAACAGAAGGCACCTGTCGATTTCCCTTTATTAATAACGAAGTCAATCCAGCGTTCATCGTATGCACGGTTAATCATGTCTGTGTAATCTTCACCCATAATTCCAAGGGCATCGAGAATATACTTGCGTGATTCTTCAACGCTGATTTGTGGTTCGCTCGCTGGATCTAATGGAATCTTCAAATCTTCATAACGCATTGTATCGAGACCGTGCACTTTTTTTAGAAGCTTAGCGTAGCGTCTCATATGCGGTGCAAGTTCTTTTGTAATCACATCAATTTGACGGTCGTATAATTCACGGTCGACTTTCTGTCCGTGGAGCAGGTAGTCGATGACTGAATCATAGCCGCGTAAATCCGCTTCAGCTTTTTCCTGTTTTAAATGAATATCGTACGTGCCGGCTGTAGTGTGCTGATACTGACGCAGTGATTCCGAGAACTTTTTAAACGCTGCGCGTCTGATTTCTTTATCCGGATTCGATTCAAGTCCGCCTTCAAATGCTAAATACGATAAAGAATGCTCTTCGCCGTTTGCAGTAAAGGTACCGAAGTCAATATCCAGCAGTTTAGTTTTCTGGTACAAATCGTACGGTCCGTTAAAGACTGATGAGAATGAAGCGAGTGCTTTTTCAACATTCTGGTCAAGCTGGTAGGGTTTATTGCGCAGTAAATCTTCAATAAATCCTGTATATTCCTCTTTCTCTTTAGCAACATCTTTTAAGAAAGATTCATCTTTCGCTAATAATTCACTTTGTAAAAAGCTTGTTTTCGAACTGAGATTTGTCCCCGCATTGCCGACAAGCGCACCGAGTTTCTGTGCCTGTTGGTCGCTGCGGTCCCCTGTTAAACGCAAGTTCGAATATGTACCGATTAAGACAAACTGTTCTAGAATATTGCGGTAAGTATCGATTGCTTTAACAGCTGCTGAAACATCTTCAATCTGTCCCGCAAATTCTGCTTCAAAAGAATCCACATTCTGTTTTACAGAGTCAATCGCCGACGTGCACGTATCATCATCCTTGAATAATGGACTGAGATCCCATGTGTAATTGACATCGACATCCTGTCTGCTTTGTAACTCTGACATTAAATCATCTCCCTGGTTTTTTATCCCTTTATTACACAACTTATTATACATAAAATTTTGAATATTGTATATTCATTAGAAACTGTGAATGATTCTTAAAAAATGGGGTAACTAATTAAATAGAGGTGAGAATATGGTCAGTGATGTACAGTTTTATATATATACTATTTTAGCCGTGATAATTCTTTCAATGGCTGTCGGCTTTTTCACGAATAAATATTTGCTTATGCCGGTCATAACTTTCGTCGCAATGGGGATTGCCGCATTTGTGCTGCCGAACTTTTACAATAATCTGGCGTGGGAACCGCTCTTAGGTTACTCTGCATTTCTGGCAGTATTGTCGTTCGTCTTAACGATGTCGATGTGGGTAGTTAAAAGAAACCGCAGACGTTCAAAAGAAAACCGCGGCCCGAATGAAACGATTGACGAAGCAGAGCATAAGAGAGAAATATAATTTACTGTATCCTGGAACTTAATGTTTCAGGGTATTTTTATTCCGCTTTCTTTTCACTTTCTTTATACTTTTACAGTCAATTTATTTATACATAGCAATTATGATTAGTTTATCAGTTTTGAAAGGAAGATATTTATGACAGATACAATACTCAGAGCGTCGAATATTTCAAAAATATACGGTAAACATAAAGCACTCGATAAAGTATCACTGGAAATTAAAAGAGGCATGGTCTACGGCATTATCGGCGCGAACGGGGCAGGGAAGTCGACATTTATGCGTACTGTAATGGGGCTGATTGCAACAGATGAAGGTGAAATTGAACTGTTCGGAGAAACCGGACCAAAAGGACTGCAGCGTGCCCGCAGAAAAATGGGGCAGTCTATTGAAACTCCGGCCCTGTATCCGGAACTGACAGCTTATAGAAACATGCAGGTCCAGGCAGCAAACGGCGGAGTCGGCGACAGAGTAATCGTTGAACTGCTTGCACTGATGAACCTGGGCGATACAGGTAAGAAAAAAGTGAAAAACTTTTCACTCGGCATGCGTCAGCGTCTGGCGATTGCCTGTACGCTTGTAACAAATCCTGAATTCCTTATTTTAGACGAACCGATTAACGGCCTCGATCCGTCAGGCATCGTAGAAATGCGGGGAATAATTCAGCGTCTTGTATCTGAACGCGGCATCACTGTGCTGCTTTCAAGCCATATATTAGATGAGCTGTCACAGATTGCGACACATTACGGTATTCTCCACGACGGGAAACTGATTAATGAACTGTCGAGAGACGAACTGGCAGAAGTGACAAGACAGTATATTGAACTGGAAACACAGTCGTCCGAAAAAGCGGTCACTGTACTGGATGAGCTTCGCATTAAAGATTACGAAGTTATCAGCAGCACGGTAATTAATATTTACGAACGGCTGGATGACGCAGCTAAAATCAACCATGCACTTGTAAGTGCGGGTCTTAGTGTATCGAGAATTGCAACGACCAGACAAAAACTTGAGGATTATTTCCTGCAGCTTACAGGAGGTGTGCACCGTGCTTAATTTATTAGCCGCAGAACGACTCAAACTGATCAGCAGTAAAAAACTGTGGATTGTCCTTGGACTTTTAATATTTCTGCCGATCTACCAGGCAGGCTTAACAGAATTTAATTCATACTACGGTGTCGCACCCGAACAGGCTAAAGATAAAGTCATTAACGGCGCAACAGGCATACTAATGCTTGAAAAAAACGGCTTAAATATTCTATTTATAATAGGTGCCTTTATCAGCTTTTTTATCGGCGAAGAATTCCAGAACGGCACGATACGGAACGCGCTGTCACTCGGCCGCAGCCGCACGCATTATTACTTAACTAAACTCTCAGCTGCAGCACTTGTGACACTGCTTGCGTCAGTTATAATGACAGCGCTCGGCATGATTTGCTACACGATTTTATACGGATTCGGTCAAGTACCCGGAATTAGTAATTATATGACATTTTCAGCTAAAGTATTTGTTATACTCTACTTATTAATACTGGCTAACATATCCGTTTATGTCATGATCAGTTTTCTCTCAAAAAGCAGCGGGATTGCACTGGTCTGGACCTTTATCTACACAGCCGTCACAGCAGCTGCGCCGAGCTTATTCCAACATACGGAAAACTTCGGTGACCTGACATTCTGGTTTACGGAATCGTTCTTTATCTTTATGAACTTTACGGATCCGGCGGCTATTGAGATGTACCCGAAAATGGCAGTCGTCAGCATCACAACTATCGTGGTATCATCAGTGATAGGAATTATTATGTTTAAACGGACTGATATAAAGTAGGCGGATAATATGACTGTAATTTTAATAATAGAAGACGATACAGCAATTCACGCTCTCCTTAAGGAAACGCTTGAACTGCATCACTTTGAAACACTGAGTGCCTACTCAGGCACAGAAGGCAGCTTATTATTCGAACAAAATAAGATAGATCTTGTGCTGCTGGATTTAATGCTGCCGGGCATTAACGGGGAAGAATTTCTTAAAAATATCAGAGCAGTATCCAGCGTGCCGATTATTGTACTTTCAGCAAAAAACGATCAGGCATCGAAGCTTGATCTGCTGACAAACGGTGCAGATGACTATATGACAAAGCCATTTGATATTAATGAGCTGCTTGCACGGATCAATATACAGCTGCGCCATACAGTGCAGACGCCGGCAGCTGATAATAAGAAAATACACTATAAAAATATTAACGTTAATTTAGATACAAGAGAAGTCGTCATCGATAAAGAAACCGTTCACTTAACCGGCCGTGAATACGCGATACTGCTCCTGTTACTTGATCAGCCGCAAAAAGTATTCAGCCGTGCAAACCTGTATGAAAGTGTATGGAATGAACCATTTTTTGACAGCGATAAAACAGTCAATATGCATATAAGCAATTTAAGAAGCAAAATAAATTCAGCATCTCACAATTACATTAAGACAGTGTGGGGTGTCGGCTTTAAATTCGACTAAGGAAAGGAGTGCAGTATTATGTGGGGATGGGTGTTTATCTTCTTAATACTTGCGCTTCTTTTTTATATATTTTTCTTAAAAAGAGAGCTGCGCAAACTAAGGGATGATCTTACAGCGATGCCGGTGCACTCGGAGTTCGGGAGCAGGCTGTCGGTGGATTTCAGACAAAAAGAAACGCTGGCACTGGTTGAAGAACTGAACAGAATGATCGATGTGTATGAAGATAAAAACCGTCAGTCGAAAAAAATGGAAGACAATGTGAAACTGTCCATCGCCGGTATTTCGCATGATTTGCGTACTCCACTTACTTCAATTAACGGCTACGTGCAGCTGCTGGAGAATACTGATGATATTGAAAAACGGCAGCAGTATTTAAAGGTAATCGAACGTTCAGTGAACCGCCTGATAGAAATGACAGACAGTTTTTATGATCTGGCACGAATTGAAACGAATCAGAAAGATATGGACTTGACGTCAATTGCACTGCCGGCTTTAGCAGAAGAAACATTTTTATCATTCTATGAACAATTTGAAGTAAATCATATAGAAGTCGTCTTCCCGGAAGACACGATCAATGATGAAATTATCGCTGACCGCTTAATGACAGTGCGTGTCGTGCAAAATATTATCCAAAACATATTGAGATACGCAGACAGTACGGCGATTATAAGCTACAGCGTGCAGGATAATCACTTTAAATTCAGTGTAAAAAACGATGTGAAAACAGACAGTAAAATCGCGATAGAGAAAGTATTCTCGAGATTTTATACCGAAGATGCGAGCAGAACGTGTGCAGAGGCCAGCGGCTTAGGACTTTATATGTCTAAAAAGCTTGTTGAAAAAATGAACGGAAAGATGAATGCGGAACTGGACGGAAAATGGTTCACCGTTAACATATACCTGCCAATAAACAGAGGGAAATCAGCCTGAAGCAGCCGATGACACGGTTAGCTTCAGGTTTTTTATCTGCTGAAGTAAGGTGTTACGAAACTCGGGGGTGGTGGAATCACAACGGCTGAACGGTGTTGTTAACCGAGAGCCTTGGGT
>DONT01000001.1:195962-201293 GCA_003513765.1 Jeotgalicoccus sp. | reverse complement strand
AACAGGGAAACGCCGTTGTTAACCGGAAGCGTTGGATTCACAACAGGGAAACGCCGTTGTTAACCGAGGGCGTTCGATTCACAACAGAGAAATGCCGTTGTTAACCAGGAGCCTTGGATTCACACAGGCTAAAAGTAAAAAAACCTTTGCATAAGTAATAAATAACAGGCATATCCTCGTCAAAAAGGATATGCCTGTTATAATTTCTAAGCTATTTCATCTTTCTTAAATCCTACATCCACATCAAGATTGATAGTCGGTGCAGGAACGGGTAAGTCATACCGTGCTTTCCCGACATTTCCAACGAAAAATTTACCGTATTTATGCAGATTAAATAAATAGGCTGTGAATATCGACAGAGATATTGCGAGTATAGTCTTATATGTTATATCCCAAAAGACGTTGTCCATCATCATGCCCATGTCATTAATGAATATAAGGTGCAGCAGGTAAATGCTAAATGAATAATTACTGATGTGCATGATAAATTTCGGTACATAGTTATAATACGAAGACACTAAAAATATCATCAGAATTACAGCTGTCGTGTAAATCGGTGTATCGAGTCTCTTAGATCCCATGGCGCTGTTGATGCCGAAGTTATGTATCATTAAGACGAAAAACATGCTGAAGATAAACAGTGCAATAATGAGCGCACCGTATTTCCTGACATTTGCTTTAAACGCCTCATAGTGAATACCAATATAGTATCCGAGTACAAAGTATGTAATCCAGCCGATAAAGATTGTCTGTCCTTCTTTTGCCCATAATAACTGGCCGAGGATGTGATCGGGTGCCGGATAGATTAAACGTATTCCCCAGTAAGCTGATGTCAGTACTATCGAAGCTAATATGACTGCGAACGGGTTTAATTTTCTCAAGTATTTCGAGAAAATAATATGTAAGATATAGAACTGGAAAATAATCAGGATAAAATAAGTAACCGAATGCCCGCGGATAGACACCATTATAAAACCATCAATCAGCTCCATTAAAGTTGCGGGAGCGTATTTATCAATAGCCCAAAATAGGTTTAATAATACGTAAGGAACACCTAAGTATAATAATCTTTTCCTTATAAATCCTTTTTTTAGTGTATCCCCATACTTATGAGCATTCAAAAATTCAGTAATAAATACAAAAAGCGGGGTACAGAACATCAGGTAAAGCTGAACATACGTCGGCCACTGATTTTTAACTAAATCAGGGTTGTTCGCGATTGTAAGTGAAATAGAATGAATGAGCACAATGCCGATACAGGCGATGGCTCTCATCCAGAATATTTCAGATATTTGTCGTGTCATGCTGCATCTCCTATTCATTGCTGCGTATCTTTATTCACAATAAACTATTATATAGCTTCACAGCTGGAAAGAATAGATAGTTTTTACTTTTTACAACAATTAATTTAGAAAACTAAACAAGCCTAGTGTTCTTTAAAGCGGGATAATGGTTTTTATCTTGTAAACGCAGGAGGGCGGACACATCAAAAAAGCTGCGTCCCAAAATATAGTGGGGCACAGCGCCGTGAATTTCTTATATCTTAAGCTAACAGAGCATCTAAATCGATACCGTAAGCTTCTGTAATAATCAGGTAAACAACACCTTTGTCGAGTTGAGTTTCATACTGAGTGGCCTCATGCTCATCAAAGCCGATGTTTTGTAATTTGTTGCGAAGTTCATCGCCTTTTTTCTTGAAAGAAGTTTTAACAGCATCAGCGACACCTTGTTCGCTCATACCGATAGTATTCGCACCGGAGTTGTCCGCAATGCGTTTCGTACGATCATCATCGTGGGTGATAACGTAAATGTTTTTCGGATCAACCTTGTTAGATTTTAAATTTTCAATCGATTCCTGGATCTTAGCATCATCATGATACGCTTTAATAAATGGTGCCATAATAATATCCCTCCAAATAATTTTGACTGTAGTTCTGTTGAACACATTACTATCTATAACCGTTTGGAGGGATTTAAAACATAGGGCAAGTTATAAAAGGATAAAGATCTCGTGTCCTGATGTGGAAAGCTCTGAAGTTTACCGAGGAGCAGCCCGAGTATTTAAGAGATATCTGTAAAATAAAAGGCAAATATCATATGTGAATTATATATCAAACTTGTATTTAACATATAAACCTCCAGATAGGTCACTGTACAACCCAGTATTTGGTAATACATATAACTTCCTATAATATATGTTATGTAAACTTTAGTATATTAAATAAAATAGAAGTTCAAATTCATATGTTTTTATATGTTTATTTAACATGATTTATTTACGTGTTTATATGATTCTTTCTGTGTATTTGTATTGGATTCTGATTCACACGCTGCAGATTTTTATGCCGCTGTCTCTGCAGCTCAATCTGTCGTCCAGCTGACTCATTCTGAGCTCAGTTAATGTTTTCTTACGTATAATCCTTCAGTTAAGTTCTTAAAATCATCCTTAAATTCAGCTGATTTTATCAAATTCAGGTTTTTGGCTTATATATAGATTTATACGTATTTAATGTTATAAATACGTTTTTACGTGCATTTCAGCATAATTCTAATACATACTGAATCAGTTTCTGATAATCCTTATATTCGTCTATATTTGGCAGATTTAATCCATATTACGTTAAATATTCATATTATAGATATTGCAATCGGTTCCGGTTTTTTATCATTCTAAATTATCAGAATATTGTAATCAATTAATATTCTGCTCGAAATCCACCCTATTATTACATATGTAACAGGTATGATTTGTGTTAAAATTATAGAGGTTGTCCAGTTCACTTCCGTGCATATAGCATGGAGGGAGGTGACATCATGTTTAGCACTTTTTTTGAGTTATTAATTGCACCGATAGCAGTCGGTTCAACAATCGTGTTGTTCAGTTATTGGCTGAATAAGGACGATCAGTAACTGGATAACCGCCAATACACCATAAAAAAAACGCCCAATCTATAGCAGTAGATTGGGCGTTCGGTGATTCATGTTCAGCACTTTAATTGATAAGTACATTATATCATCCAATTTCTGTATTGTAAAATGAAACAAACGGATAAGAAAATACCCTATTTATTCCAGTACGCTAACGTTTTTACATATATATCAATATTTATATCAAAATATCCATTTTCCATAGCGGATAAATCAGCAGAGTCTATTAATAAACCGTTCTTGGCTGCAAAACTGCTAACTTTAGAGTATGTTAAATCCTGATTAATTCGGTGTTTCAATATTTTCAGACCAAACTGTACCGGTTCGCGCCCTACAGCGTCAACTCTTCTATCACTTCATACAGCGATTCAATTTCATCGCGCGCAAATTCATATTGTTCTTTACTCATCAGGACACCCGCAATACCGTCTTCATCCACTACGTGAACAACACTTTTCTTCTTTTCAGCTGTCTCAAAAACACTCTCGGGATTCCCTTGGAACTCCGAGATACCCACTTTTAATGACTCTCCAACTTTCACATGCAGCGCCTCCTTTATAATCTTTACCCTTATACCCTTTTTTAAATTTCATATTCAGGGTATATAGTAATGTAACAATTTAATCACTTAAAATTCAGGAGGATATTAAATGATTGGATATATTGGCACGTACACACAGGAAAAAAGTAAAGGAATTTACAGTTTTCAGCTGGATTCCGGGTCAGGTGCATTAAGCGGCGGAGAATTGATAGAAGAATTCCAGGGCCCCTTATATTTAAATATACAAAACAATAAACTCTACTCACTGAAACAGTATGAAAATACAGGCGGTATCGCCACATTTGAAATTGGCGAAAATGGAGGTTTAAAACAAATCGATGAATGCCTTCCTGAAGGAGAAAACGGCTGTTATTTAACACCATCATCCGACGGCAGGTATATGCTCGATGCCGTGTATGATTCAGGCAAAGTCCGTTTATATAAAATGAATGACCACGGTGTCGTCACTGAACGACTCGATGTTTTCCAGATAAAAGGAAATGGCCCGCACGAACGACAGGATCACGCGCATTCGCACTTTATCACGGAAACGCCTGACGGTAAATATTTCGCAGCAGTTGATTTAGGTGCAGATAAGGTAATTACATTTGCTGTAGAAGAAGAACGTCTCGTCGTCGTTGCTGAGTCCAAAGTCGCGCCTGGCAGCGGCCCGCGCCACTTGATGTTCAGCGACGCAGGCGATTACGCATATATTCTAACCGAATTATCAAACGAAATAATCGTCGCAGAATATAACGACGGCAACTTTAATCCCGTTGAGATTTATTCTCTGCTACCAGAAGACTTCACTGAGCATTCTCAGGCAGCAGCGATCCGTAAGCACCCGAACGGTAAATATATTTACGCCTCGAACCGCGGACATAACAGCATTGCTGTCTTTGAAATTAAAGAAAGCGGCAAAGCGTTGGACCGTCTGCAGATTGAATCAACGAACGGTAACTGGCCGCGTGATTTTAATATTACGCCCGACGGTGAGTACTTAGTCTGCGCTCATGAGAAATCGCACAACGTGGTCCTCTTCAATATCAATGAAGACGGTACAATCACCTGTTTAGACAGTGAAATCGAAGTCCCTGAAGGAATTTTAGTGGATTTTCTTTAAGGTAAAAAATAAATGACCTGATAGCTTTGATGTGCACCCAGGTCATTTTAAATTTATTTAGTTAATTCTAAAGTTATTTTCCCACGTTGTCTTTTTCTTTGAGATAATTTCCGTTTAAAATCAGATGAATAGTTTTGGCGCGTATTCATTTGCACGTAAGTAACATTTAACATCTTAGCCACATCTTTTTTTCTTTCTGTATCTGCTTCTTTTAATTCATTTGAAACAACTTTAAATGTTCTCGCCCTATCCATGAATGGTGTAAGTGTATGCACATTTCCGAGTACTTTAAGTGATAACTCTGCAGTTTCTTGACGATATTCAGTTCCATCATTTCTAAATAGCTCGAGATCTTTAGTAAGTTCATTCTTCAATTGTTGAACTGTCACCATGCAAAACACCATCCTTTCTATTTATTCTATTATATACCCTTATCTCTTAAAATACTAAACAGCTGATGATAATTTAAATCTGGATTATCTATATTCATATAATAATCTTTATACTCATCAACCATTTCCAGCAGTTCTTTTTTATTACAATACATTAAAAGAACGGTACTATTACACGTTTAGACAGCGAAATCGAAGCCCCTGAAGGAATTTTCGTGGGTTTTCTTTAACAATAAAAAGCACAATGACGGGATTAACCTTCTATCTCGTCATTGTAATTTCCACAGTGACGGGATTAACCTTCTACCTCGTCATCGTCATTTTCACAGTGACGGGATTAACCTTCT
>DONT01000001.1:43926-195911 GCA_003513765.1 Jeotgalicoccus sp. | reverse complement strand
TCCACAGTGACGGGATTAACCTTGTATCTCGTCATCGTCGTTTTCACAGTGACGGGATAAGCCATCTATCCAGTCATTGTAGTTTCCACAGTGACTGAGCATCATCAAATCAATATAAAAAAACAGCCTGCAGGATATCCTGCAGGCCGCTCCTAAATATATCTATATCTTCCCGAGTTTTTTCGCTATCGCGTATACGGGTTTATTAAACACCTTGTCAAACGTCCCCGGCAGCTCTTCGATATACGGCGTAAAGCCGCGTTTGAAGCGGTAAACGCCGTAGTCCTGTGCGTTTTCTGTAAAGTCGCCTGTCAGGCCGAAGAAGTTAAACCGCTTCACGCCTAATTCCTGCGCCTTCTTGATCATTTCCCACGTTGCAAAGTTTGTGCCTTTAAAGAACGACAGTTCCGGATAGCTTCCGCTGAACAGGTACACCATTTCATGGTTGTTGTAGTAATACATTCCTGCAGATAAGTCGAGCTCCGTACCGAATTCCGCTTTGAATTCTTCCATCTTCTGAATGCGCTTATCTTTACTCGCCAGCTGTTCTTTATGTTCGTTCACCCGTTTTTTCTCGCGTTTCGTTGCCGTACCGTTCGCAGTTTTCTCCGCAATCTCTGCAATGTTAGCGAGTTCCGCTTCACGTTCTGCGTGCAGCTGGTTCAGATAGTTATCCACATTCACATGTGTCAGCACTAAAAACATGCGGTCCTTCAGCGTATTCAGCAGATTTTTAATTTTCTCTGCCGGCACGGGGTCAAAGCCGATACGTTCTTCTGTCTCTTTATATATATCGATGAACTTATCATACT
The DNA here is from genome assembly GCA_003513765.1 of Jeotgalicoccus sp. Taxonomy (GTDB): domain Bacteria; phylum Bacillota; class Bacilli; order Staphylococcales; family Salinicoccaceae; genus Jeotgalicoccus. The sequence continues at coordinate 195,099 of DONT01000001.1, read as the reverse complement.
CATTCTCGTCAAGCAGCTTTAACTCAAGCGGCATCGTTTCCGTCTGACGGGTATTATAACGCGTCGTCGTATCCATCTGCTTTAAAATATCATCCAGCGGTTTATCGACATCAATCACTGCCTGATAGCGTAACAGCTCTTCAGTAATCAGCTCTGTCGTATAGCCGTGATGGTTATATCCTAAATCCTTATATAAAGAAACGATATCCTGATTATTACGCTCATCCGACTCAGCCACATTGCCATCATGATCCCGCATCTGGTAGACAGTATACGGAGAATGAATCATCTGCAGGGCACCGTTCTTCTTGGCGTACGTATCAATCGCTTCTAAGAAGAACTTCAAGCGCTCATTAGAAAAGTCATTAATCAGCGGTCCCGTATGAGACGTAAACAGTCTGAACTTCTTCAGTACTGATGTCGCACTCAAGAGTGACACACCAATTAACTCTTCACCATCATATAAGCCGAGCAGATGTGTTTCATTTACACGGGAAATATAATCGTAAAACAGTTCATCATGGAAATAGTGCATATGCCCGTCATAGGACTGGACAAATAATCTGAATGCATCTTCTTTTATTGGCTTTACTTCCATCGCTGGATCAAACCTTTCTGTCTTTTACTTATTCAGTCCAAGTTTTGCTTTTACTTTATAGATGTTGTGCTGCATCGGTGCAATAACCTTCACAAAGTCGCCGACCAGCTCCTCAATCTCTGCATTAAATCCGCGTTTAAAACGATAAACACCATAGTCTTCCCCGTCTTCAGAGAAGTCTCCGCTCACCCCGTAGAAGTTATAGCGTGAGATGTTATGTTCGATACAATACTTCATCATCTCCAGGTGCATTTTATACGGTCCGACAAACTGCGGGTACTCAGATGTACTTGCCCCTGAGTTATATACAAGCTCATACGGTGTTTCGAAGTAAATACCGGCAGCAAGATCCAGCACGTTGCCTTCTTTCTCATGAATGATGCGCGCCTCTTCAAGATCTCCCGTTAAGTTATCAACCTGTTTTTCCATCTCTTTTATCTTGTTGACTGTTTTCTCGTTCTTATTCTCTTTCGCCTGCATCGTCTCTAAGCGCTTGGTCACATCTTCTAATTCCTTAGTCAGATTCGACACATACTTATCGAGTTCTATATAAGCGTATGGGATTAAGACCTTATCGCCGTATGCCTCTTTAAATCTGGAGAAATAACCCTTCGGATCAGGGTGTGTAAAGAAGCCCTGGCGCTCTGATGTATCAGCGTATAATTTCACGAACTTATCGATTTCATCGACTTCTAAAAATCTCAGCTCCACACCGTACTTCTGTACTTTCTTCATGTTGCGTTTACGCTGTGAGTCGAATGACTTTACGAGCGCCTTCTCATCAGCAAACGGTGATACATCCAATACGCTCATCCAGCGTGCCTGTGACGTTTTGGAATAACCGCGCGTAAATCCTTCATGACCGTAGCCCAGTGACTCTAAGAGCTCGATTAAGGCATCCTGCGCCGGGTATTCTTCCTTCTCGACAACATCTTTATCATACTTCTTATAAATCCAGTTAGGATCCACTTTAACGTATGAACACTTATTCCTCTTAAGATAGTCCGTTAAGCCTTCAAAGTAGAAACGCACCAGCTCTAGATTATGGTAATCCAATACCGGTCCGCGGTTAGAGTAATAGAAATATTTGCCCATTACCGTCGGCTGCAGTGTAAACAGACATGCAGCGATAACTTTACCCGTATCATCCTTAACCCCGAGCAGTTTAACTGTTTCGCCATTCATTTCACGATTTGTTTTATTTTCAAGCATCTGGAAGAAGGCCGCCTCATGGCCTTCCTCTATAAATGCCGCATATTCTTCATCAGTTAATTCTAAAAACTTCATGCGATTCACTCTCTCTTATTTATTACGCAGCTTATTCAACGTCTTATACGCTTTGTAAGCTGGACCATTAACCGGTTTGATAAAGTCCCCGATATACTCGTTTACGACAGCATTGAATCCTTTTTTAAACTGAATGACCCCGTAGTCTTCAGCGTTCTCTGTAAAGTCTCCGCTGATACCGTAGAAGTTATACTGATCTATACCCTGTTCCAGTGCATACTGAATCATTGTCCACTGAATTAAGTAGCTGCCCGCAAAATGACGGAAGTCGTTATCCGTCCCCCCTGACAGGTAAGTCACTTCATGCGGCGTAACGATAAAGTAAGCACTCGACAATGGCAGTTCCTTGCCGTGAGTCTCTAATAACTCCTGACCTTCAGTCAGCTTGGCGTCAATGTTCTCGACCTGCTCAGTCAGATTTTTAACTTTATTCTGAGTCTTCTCGTTATCCGGATCACGCTCTAAAGCACGTTCTGCCTTATCGAGATTCTTCGCCATCTTCTTCTTATCCTGTGCAATCGACTCTGTGTAATCCTCTAAGTCCACATAGACCATCGGAATCATGACCTGATCTTTAAAGTAGCGTTTACGGTCGATATAGAAACTGTCGTCTCTGTCGTAGAATGACTTCATCTCCGACGTATCCTTCATAAACTTGCGGAAGATATCGATATTATCAACATCCAGATACTTAATATGAAGACCGTGTTTCTCCGCCTTCTTAATATTACGCTTACGCAGCGTATCCATATCATCAAAGACTTCTTTCTTATCCTTGCCCGCAAGATCCAGCACTGAATGCCAGCGCACCTGGACAATCGGGTCGAAGCCATTTTTAAAGCCGTCGTGATCGTAACCTAAAGCCTTAAAATTGTCGAAGATATAATCGTTCTTCATACTCTCGATAATTTCGCCCTCGTGATTCCGCTTATTAATGACTTCATACGGGTCCACACGCAGATACATGACTTTCTTCGGCTTTAAGAACTTCGTCAGCCCGTCAAAAAATGTTTTAAAAACAGTTTCGTCGCTGTAGTCGAGTACCGGTCCTCTATTCGTATATGCATATTTAAATACTTTCATGACAGGTGTCAGCGTGACTAGGCACGCCGCCTTCACAACGTCAGCATCCTTAACGCCGACAAGATACGTTTCAATGCCGCTGTCTGTTTTTAATTTGTAGTTCTGTTCCGTCTGGGTGAAATGACTGAAATGTTTCGCTGTGTAGTCATTGAATTCTTCCAGTGTTAACTCTGTAAATTGCATAATGGCACTCCCGTTCATCAATTCTCAATCTCTAATATAGTAACAGATTTCAGCCTGTGTTTCATCTAATTACATAGACGTATCGGCACCAATTCAAACTAAATTCTTTTAAAAGATAAAAATCTCGTCGACGGCGCGGCTGCGGTGTCCTCGGGATTAGGCCTCCCCCGCGCTGGAGGACAACGGCGAAACGGCGTCGTACTCCAAACCCTCTTAAAGTACGATGTCAGATCCCTGTAGTATCGTAAGAGCCTTTAAAGTACTATGTGAAAGTCCCGTCGTACTCCAGCCATCCGTAAAGGACAACACCAGAGTCCCGTAGTACTCCAAGTCTCGTACAAGTACAACGGCAAAACACCGTCGTATCCCAAGACCTCCTAAAGTACGACACCGGAGTGCCGTCGTACTCGAAATCAGTTTATAAAATATAAAAATCGCAGCCAAATTAAATCAGCTGCGATTATCGTGGAACGCTATTTGTATGAGTTTTTGTTGTTTCTCAGAAATCTTCACACCACTTTCACGCCTATAAAATTCGCCTTTTTAAGCGAATTTAAATATCCAATTCGCCTTTTAAGGCGAATTATTATACAATATAGCTATTGCATTAAAGGAGCTGATTCTCATAATATCCCTGTTGATTTTGGATGTATCAAACAGTACGAAGGCACCACCGGAGATATACAACCACCTCTCTCATATAGAACGTAAGCTGCGGGATTTAAACTCAGATGAGAACAAATTATATATGAATTACCGTATAGGCGAAGAACTGTTTATTTTATCATCACAGCCGCATTACACTATTCTGTTATCATTTTATGCGAAATCATTATGGCCTGCTTCGGACTTCCCGTTAAAATGCAGCTTCCATACTGTCGATGACTCTTACCCTGAATACAATCCGGATCGCTGGAATCATCCTTCCATAAAAGCAGTAAGAGAATCGCTTCAAACGATTAAAAAATCGAAAGTACAGGATTTCTCAAGCCCGGATATGCCGAAAGGTATCGAAATTGCGTTAATGTATGCAACTGACATTTTCAGAACGGTGACCCCACTGCAACAGGAAGTCATGCAGTACTATTTAACAGGGATTACTCAGAAGGAGATCGCAAGACTGACAAAACGATCTGTGTCGACGATTTCGAAACATGTCCATGCATCCCGGGTCAAACAGCTGACGGAAATTATCGATTACGTCAGCGAACAATACGAACTGAATTAAAAGAGATAAGCGATGATTAACCGCTTATCTCTTTTTTAAAACTCATTATAGTATCCGCTTGAATAACAAGATAAAACACTCTATAATTACAATCAAGTAAATACTTGAATATAGAGGTGGACCATGACTAATAAAGACGTATGTGAAGTATTCTGCTACGACGAAGAAAAGGTTAACTGGCTGCAGAAGGATATAGAAACTGTCGACATTGCGGGTATGTCGCAAATGCTGAAAGCCATTGCGGATAAGAACAGAGCGAAGATTACATATATTCTCTGTCAGGATGATGAGCTATGTGTCTGTGATATTGCATTGATACTGGATATCACAATCGCGAATACATCCCATCACCTGCGCACCTTACATAAGGAAGGTATCGTGACATCACGTAAAGAAGGCAAGCTGGTGTTCTATTCATTGAAAGATCCGAATATTAAACAGCTGATAACATTTGCACTCATGTCCGGGGAAAGAGTGACGGCCAATGTCTGAAGCGGATAAAACAGTCTACCGTGTACAGGGCTTTTCATGCGCCAACTGTGCAGGAAAGTTTGAAAATAATGTCCAGAAACTTCCCGCAGTTCATGGTGCCAAAGTAAACTTCGGCGCTTCCAAAATTTCGGTATACGGTACAGCAACTATAGACGAACTGGAGCAGGCAGGTGCGTTTGAAAACCTTAAAGTCACACCGGAAACGAAAATCGGCGTCACAAATCAGAAGACAGATGATAAAAAAGAGGAAGACCCTTTCCATAAAAAACACAGCACCCTCCTCTACTCCATTCTTTTAATTGCCTTCGGTTTTATATCGATGGCAGTTAACGGCAACGATAATATTTTAACGCCGCTGTTGTTTATCGCGTCCATGCTGATCGGCGGCAGTAATATGCTGAAAACAGGGTTAATCAATTTAACAAAACTGGAATTCGATATGAGAACATTGATGACTGTCGCAGTCATCGGCGGTGTCTTAATCGGCGAATGGGCAGAAGTTGCGATTGTTGTTGTGTTATTCGCAATCAGTGAAGCACTGGAACGATTCTCAATGGAACGTGCCAGAAAATCAATCAGCTCATTAATGGATATTGTGCCGAAAGAAGCGCTCATTAAAAGAAACGGCCATGAACAGCTGGTCCATGTCGATGATATAAAAGTAAATGATATTATGATGGTGAAGCCCGGACAGAAGATTGCTATGGACGGCATTATTACTTCCGGTCACTCATCTGTAAACCAGTCAGCCATTACCGGTGAGTCACTGCCTGTAGAGAAATCCAATAACGATGAAGTATTTGCAGGCACTCTGAATGAAGAAGGGTTTCTGGAAGTTAAAATTACGAAACTCATAGAAGACACGACGATTTCAAAAATCATCCATCTGGTGGAAGAAGCACAGGGAGAACGTGCACCGGCTCAGGCCTTTGTGGATAAATTCGCGAAGTACTATACACCGGCGATTATGGTGCTTGCACTCTTAGTGGCAATTATCCCGCCGTTATTCTTTAATGCAGATTGGTCCACATGGGTATATCAGGGGCTGGCTGTACTGGTCGTCGGCTGTCCATGTGCCCTGGTAATTTCAACACCGATATCGATCGTTTCGGCCATCGGTAATGCGGCAAAACACGGGGTTTTAATTAAAGGCGGTATTCACCTTGAAGAGATGGGCGGCTTAAAAGCCATCGCATTTGATAAGACTGGTACGCTGACAAAGGGTGTCCCTATATTAACGGACTACGAAATCTTAAACAGCGAAACAAACAAAACTGAACTGATCTCAATCATCAGTGCCCTGGAAAACCGTTCGCAGCATCCGCTGGCTTCAGCAATTATCAAAAAAGCCGACAGTATGAATGCAGATTATAACAATATAGTAATCAATCACTTCTCTTCTATTACAGGACGGGGCATTCAGGGTGATGTTAATAATGAAACATATTACATCGGCAGTCCGGCTCTATTCACTGAGTTAAACATGCCTGACTTCACAAAAGAAGTTCACAATAAAGTGACCTCACTTCAGGAACAGGGTAAAACTGTCATGCTTGCAGGTACAAACGATAAAGTGCTCGCACTCATTGCGGTCGCGGATGAAGTCCGTGAAACGAGTCAACGTGTGATTCAAAAGCTGCATGAAGCGGGAATTGAGAAGACTGTGATGCTGACCGGTGATAATCACAGTACGGCTGCAGCAATATCCAAGCATGTTGGTGTTACAGACGTCCAGTCTGAATTAATGCCGGAAGATAAATTGAATGTAATCAATAAACTAAAAGAGAAATATAAACATGTGGGTATGGTTGGTGACGGTGTGAATGATGCGCCTGCTCTTGCCGCTTCAACGGTTGGGATTGCTATGGGCGGTGCCGGAACGGATACTGCACTGGAAACGGCAGATGTCGCGTTAATGGGAGACGATCTGCGTAAGCTGCCGTTCACTGTGAAGCTGAGCAGAAAGACACTCAATATTATTAAAGCGAATATCACGTTCGCCATAGCGATTAAAGTCCTTGCCCTGCTGCTGGTTATCCCGGGGTGGCTGACACTGTGGATTGCTATATTGTCGGATATGGGCGCAACAATATTAGTGGCATTGAACAGTATGAGACTGATGAGAGTTAAAGACGATGAAATTGAATAGATTATAAACGAAAAAAGACGCTGTCAGAGTAATCCGGCAGCGTCTTTTTATGAAATTGATTACAAATATTTTTATTATTTACTAAACTTGTGATGGATTGGGTATACAGTAAGTATTAAAAAAATTTGAGGGGGACTTTTAATGAGTTTAAAGAAATTTCTAATGGTCAGCGGCCTGTCCATGGTACTCGTTCTCGGCGCTTGCGGCAACGGCGGAGAAGATGGGTCGGATGAAACTGTAACAGAAACAGAAGAAGACAGCAGCGCTTCAAGCAGTGATGCTAATGCAGAAGAAATCGCACGTGACTCATGTGCATCGTGTCACGGTTCAGACTTCTCAGGCGGCATGGGTCCGGCGCTTGCCGGCTTAAGTCTCAGCGAGGATGAATTCAGTGAAATTGTAAGAAACGGACAAGGGTCAATGCCTGCTTTCAGTGAAGAACAAATCAACGATGAAGAGCTTTCTGCACTTCACACTTACTTCAGTGAACAGTAACAAGAAGACTATTTTTTTGATAATGTATTAAAAAAGAACAGAGTTTATCTGCCCTTTTTCTCTTTTTTATAGACACATTCACCAACTGACAATCCGGCATGTTTCATAAAAAGATTTAAGGGTAATTGCTATAGTGATAACCAATTGAATATCATATTGGTAAATAATAAAGAAGAGGAAGTGTTAAAAATTAAAGGCTGGGAATTTACTAAAACTCACGAACCATTGAAATTAGTCGAAAAGGAAACGCCGAAAGCAGAGAAAGACCATGTAGTTATTAAAACGGGTGCTGTAGGATTGTGTCACTCCGACGTCGGTGCATTGGAAGATGAAGGCTGGATGGCTTTGATGAATGCTCCGGTCATCATGGGACATGAGAACGCAGGTACCATTATTGAAGTTGGTGACGGTGTCACGGATTTTAAAGAAGGAGATCGTGTAGCAATATGTCCGACAGGACCTTCAGGTCTTGCACCTGGTTATGCTTACGATGGCGGATTTGGAACGCATATTCACGCACCTGCATCAGACCTGGTCCCCGTACCTGATGAATTATCCATCAAGGAAGCAGCTTCTGCTACAGATGCCGGTATGACTTCCTACCATGCTTTATTCACCAGAGGTAAAGCTGAAAAAGGTATGAAGATTGCACTCATCGGTATCGGTGGACTTGGTCAATTCGCTTTACAGGCGGCGATTGCACAAGGTATCGAAGATATTTATGCGGTGGATGTTTCTGAAAAAGCACAGGAACTGGCTAAGAAAATTGGTGCCAAAGGGGTTGTATCTGATATTTCAGAACTTGCTGATAAAGATCTCGACCTAGTCGTGGACTATGCCGGTTTCGGTGTCACAACATCCAAAGCTCTGGAAACTGTCAAACCCGGAGGTACAGTTGTACTCGTCGGTATGGGCAAACTTGAAACAACAATTAATGTCACAGACTTCATTACAAAGAAAAAGAATCTGATTTCATCAGTCGGCGGTGACAAAGAAGATATCGCAGCGATATACGAATTGATGGCTTCAGGTGACTTATCCCCTACCCTGTCTGAAATTACTCCGGATAAGATTCCGGAAGGGATTAAGAAGCTTGAGCGTGGTGAAGTTCAAGGAAGACTGGTTGCCGTGTACAATGACGAGGAAAAATAATTGCAGTATCAAAGTTTCTGTATAAGAAAGCACTGCATTTTTAAACACCCCCTCCTGAAGTAAATTTCTTTAGGAGGGGGTGTTTTTGAGTCCGGCCATATTACTAATCAGCATCATTTGTTGTTTTCGCAGGGTAAACGATTTCTCCATCGTCTTCTATAATCGGCATGGCACCCCATTGACCGAGCTTGTGCGGCACAATTTCTATTTCACCTGTGTTATCCACTATTATATGATTTACCTTTACATCGTGTGCTGCCAGCCAGTTGCTGATGATTAACCGGTGGCATCTCGACGGATGGTGTTCAGCACATAATATTACGACTGTATTATTGTCAGCCGCTTCATACAGCGTATTAATTCCCAGTTTAAACTCATCAGTGAGCGTATAATCTGCGTAATTATGGAAGGACTGATTTTTCCAGCCTTCATTTAAATTTGCGCCTGCAATACCTGATTGTGTTCTCCGTCCGCCGAGCAGCTGATTATGAGTGTATTTTATATCATTTTCCTCCAGATATTTCTGAAGCGGTTCCTGATTGTACTGCGGATGTTTTTTACTGTAAGGAAATGCCCGCACATCCATCACCATAGTGGCACCTGCCGTCCGCATCATTTCCAAAAATTTATTCAGTGAGTAATCATAATGGCCTGCCGTATAAATACGCATATCCTAACCCTCCTTTTATAAAATAAAATCTATTCCCTTTTATTAACAACACGGTTACAGTTAAAGGGAGTATCCGATAAAATATCCAAGGAATGAGGAAACATAATGAGTTCAGACAAAACTTCTGCAGATGCATTTTCTCCCCGTTCAATTATTTCCCTATTAAGTTTAGTCTTAGTCATAGGCACATTGATCTGGCTGAGTTTCAATGTCAATATTCCGGAACCTGAAGTTTTAAGAGAGATAATTCAGGGCTACGGCTGGGCCGGCTGGCTGATTTTTATCGGCATTACAGCCCTGATTGCCATTACCCCGATTCCTGTCACCATCCCGGCCCTGGTCGCAGGTTCTCTATATGGTGTTATCGCCGGCAGCTTGTTTTCCTTTACAGGTGTAATAATAGGCTCATGGATCGGCTACTGGCTGGCCAGGCTTACCGGTCAGGAGCTGACATTCAAACTCCTTGGCCGACATGGACCCACGGTTAAAAAGTATTTGGGTAACGCAGGCTTCTTAGCTATGTGTACAGCAAGGCTGATGCCAGGCTTGCCATATTGGCCGGTCAATTATGGTGCAGGTGCTTTAGGTGTCAGTCAGTATGCCTTTTTGTCAGCAACCTTTATCGCTTCAATTCCGGGCCAGATTTCACTGGTCTCCCTTGGCGCCTTCGCAGTCAATCAGTCTCTCTTTAACGGTATTATTTTAGTCGCTGCCTGGATTACGGTAGTCGCAGCGACCTGGACATCCTACAGATACTGGCGCAATACACAGAGCCGGAGTAAATAACTGCTTCTGCGTCTCATTAAAGAGTATAACCTCTGAAAAAACCGTTATTAAAGTGGCTAGCTTATTGAAAAAGGGTTCAGTGTTCGAGATGATTATCTCAAACACTGAACCCTTTTTCTATCAATATTCTTAAGTTAATGACATTGTCATTTTAATCGAATTTTATTTTAAAGCTGCACCCTGCCAGAGCAAATTGCTTTGACAAGGAGACTTTATTTTTATGCTTTGACTGTTCCTTTACCATTTGTGATGAATGTCACTGCAAACAAAAACAATGACTGATAAGATGATTCTCTCATTTCCATCAAACAAATAACCACTCGCTTCCTTAAATTTGAATTGTCATGGGTGCAATGAATTATGCTGCTAAAGCAGTTTTTTAAAAAAATCATATCTTAACCTGAATCATCCATACTTCCACAGAAAATATTAAATCACTACAAAGTTTAATATGATTAAAGTTCCTGTCCTGTTCCTTGAAATATAAAAATAAACACACGCATATTTTACGTGTGTTTATTTTTAATCCTCTAATCTCTGTTCGTCTTTATGATATTTAATTATTCCTTCAGCACAACGATACGCTATGGCACCGACTGTTCCTGTCGGGTTATTCCCTGAGTTGTGTACAAATGTACTCGAACCTGCAACAAACAAATTGTCACGGTCCCAGTGTTGTAACCAGGTATTCACTACACTATTCTCAGGGTCTGTACCCATTGGTGTACCACCGGAAATATTTGTTGACTGGTAAGGTACAATATCATATGCACCAATATCATCATTATCTACGTCTATATGTTTCGCACCCATCTTCTCTACAATTTCTTTACATCTCTCTGCCAGATATTTATTTCTTTCATTGTCCTGCTCTGTCCAATTATATGTGAGCATGACTTGTGAATTTCCAAATTTATCCTTGTAGGTATCATCTAAGTCCAGGTAATGATCTTTATGCGGGCCGGTATGCGCCATCGAATAAACTTCTAATGTTCTTGTAAAGTTCTTAATGGATTCTTCTTTGAATTCTTCTCCCCATTCAGGCGTATCTTTACGAATTGTGTTCGATAAGATAGGACGAGCGCCTGTTTGAGTAAAGTGGATTGATCCTCCGTGAATAAAATCAAGATCCTCATGATCAAAATTATCACCGTTAAAATCATCCAGAATCATACCGAGTGCACCTGCACCCATAAATGTGTTGAACTGTTCGTCAAAGAAACCGGTAGCACCTGAACCAGTCTGGTAACAGTAATTACTTCCGAGTGTGCCTTTTTCTGTTTCCGGATCATATTGTTCCCCAATATCTGAAACTCTGAGCAGCTTATAGTTATTAAATAAGAAACTCGTCAGTACAACAACATCCGCCGGCTGGAAAAATTCCTCTCCCGTTACAGTGTCGATGAACTTTACACCGGTTACTTTTTTATCATCATTTTTATCAGTAACAATTTCAGTAACGTTTGAATGATAACGTATATCATAGTTTCCGGTTTTTTCCGCTGTTTTTAATACTGTCACATCAGGTGTTGCTTTTGCATCATACTCACATGCAAAGCGTTCACAGAATGCACAGTATTGACATTGGTTTAAAACCTCGCCATCAGGGTTCTCATAACTCTGTGACATGTTGGCAGAAGGCATCATAATGGGATGCAGATTCAGTTCTTTCGCCGCTTTTTCAAACAGTCTTAAAGATTTAGTTTTAAGCATTGGCGGGTTTGGATAAGGACTGGAGCGCTCCTCACCAAGCGGGTTTTCTTCACCACTGACTCCGGCAGTTTTTTCAAATTTATCATAGTATTTTTCCATCTCATCAAATGTGACACCCCAGTCACGATAGCGAAGACCGGAATCTTCTCCGAGTTTTTCTTCCCCGTATTTTTCTTCTGTCATTGACTTAATTTCAAAATCATATGGCATGTAACGGTCAGTTTGTCCATTCCAATGTGTACCAGCTCCGCCTCGTCCGCTGCCTGGTAAAAATGAACCTAAACGGCGAACAGGGAGTGCACGTTCGTCCCGGTTATTTCTAAATGTTAAAGTTTCAACTGAAGTGTCCTGCATCAGTTCATAACGCTGAGCGTACTTCAATTCATCATGTATATGCTGATAGTCAGTGGTATCACGGTACCCTCCACGCTCTAAACTCTTCACTCTTAATCCTTCTTTAGCTGTTTCTGCAGCAACGATACCGCCTGTCCAGCCGGCACCGACAGTAACAACATCGACTTTCTCCAATTCTTTTACCATTTCATTATCCTCCTAAATTCTCAAACTATGAAACTAACTCAGGTATTGGTTCAATATCATGAGGTTCATCATTATCAATGATATTTAAATAGAAATGCTGATGTCCCGGGGAACTGTTTCAACTTCCAGCCCGTCATATTTCTTTTATAAAATTAGTTTTACAAATATATACTGTAATAGATAATTGTATCACTTTTTAAATATTATGTAAGAGGTCTAAGGAAATATAAGTTTAAATTTATAATCACAGTTACAAAATATTATTACTTTGAATAAGAATTTGTATAGTACGGCAGACTAATCGACGACAGATAAAAGATGATGAAATCTAATAGTACTTCAAACACAAAAGTCGCTGTCAAATTATACCTGACAGCGATTTTTATCTAAACAATACTCATCTCAAGTTCTTTACCTGCAGCTTGAGCAATGCGGCTCAGCATTTCAACTGTAGTATTCACCGGAAGATCACGTTAAGTATTATCTGGACGATGAAGATTTTACAGTTGCTGCTAACAAATCCGGCAAAGAAATACCGATAAAATATCTTTTTAAGAAAATACAAAATAACTTAAGCGTTATGGATTTGAAACCGCATCGTTATTTGAATATATACATGGGAAACGCATTTATTAATAAAACATCAAATGATGACATATGGAGTGTCAGATTTGCAGATGAAGTGACTGTCAGCGGAATCACAGTCAAACCTTCATTCGCTGTGAAGAAAGATTATATAAAAGCCTAATGATTTTCCTACAGAGTCACTAGGCTTTCGATAATTTATTTATTCTTGTATCCATCACTTTTGTGTCCAATATTTATGACTATAATAGTAATATGTTCATCATTTATTTCCGTTATAATTCTGTACTTTCCTACTCTGTATCTCCAATAGTCTTTTAGCTTTTTACCTGTTTCTCTTGGATTTTCACTATTATTCAAATTCTTTTTTATCCATTTTAAGATGATGTCTCTTTGGGATTTATCTATTTTTTTTAATTGTTTGATAGCTTTATCATCATATTCAATATTATATGCCATTAAATATCAAACATCTTTTCAACTTCTTCCTGGGAATATCTTTTACCTTTTTCCGCTGCCTGCTCATAGTCATTTATAACTTTATAATCAATTTCACTTTCCATCTTTTCAATTAATGAATCTTTTAATAGAGTCGACAGTCTGACATCATGTGTATCCGCGTAGTCTTTAAATGCTTTTTCTTCCTCTTTGTTTAATCTTACAGTTACAATTGCCATTTTTAATCCCCTCACTTTATAAATATATTTTAATGGCATTAGTGTGAGACTGCAGCTCTACATAAACAGTATGCTGACTAAAAATATCCCTGCAACGTTAATCAGTATTGCCGACAGGCTCAGTTTCTTCGGTCTGCCTTCACCGGTTTGCGTGATTAAGAGTATGACGACACTTAAAATCGCAAGACCGATGGCTATATAATACGGCAGACCGATCGGTGACAGGTAAATGTTGCCCGCTTCATTGGCGGCAATCGTCGTAATCAGATAGATTAAATTCAGTATTGATAAACCGAGTACTACAATCCGCATCGTATCACTCCTCACCATTATTCTACCTTTTATGTCCCGCGATTAAACCTTCCCGGAGCTTCAGTGTAGAGGCTTCCGTGCAGCTGATGGCGCGCATGACGCTCAGCTGGCCGTATTTCACTTTCAGCGCATCTATCGTCTTCATCAGTGCTTCTTCCTTCAGCACCTGATCGACGTCCTGGAAGAGTGAGACCTGCTTCTGGCTGTCCGGGATAAAGTTCGTCAATGTCACACTGATGGTCCGGTACAGCGCATACGGGTCTGCCATCTGTTTTAAATGCTGCCAGAGCAGTTTAATAATGACGTCTTCACTGTTCGTGCCTTCTTTAATCGTAAACTGCTTGCGGTATATATGGCCGTCTTTTGTGCCGACGGAAAACTGCACGGTACGCACGAGCTGGTGCATCAGCCGCAGCCGGTGTGTTACCTCATCGACATGTTCAAATAGCACGACATACGTTTCGCTGAACTTATAGTCCCGCATGAGAATCTGGCTCTTTGCAATCGACGGCGAATGGACTTTATGCTTTTCGCTGATCTTGCTGAAATCAATCCCGTTCGCGTGCAGGTGCCAGTCGACACCGATAATGCCGAAGTCCCGCTTCAGGTACTTGTGCGGGTAGTTGGCAAGATCCCCGATATTAAAAATCCCCCTTTGATTCAGCTTCTTTTCACTTTTCTTATTAATGCCCCAGAACCTGCTTAACGGCTTAATGTGCCACATCTTTTCAACAACATCCTTATACCGCCACTCGGTAATGCCGTCCGGCATATGCTTGGCTTCAATATCCAGAGCAACCTTGCTCAGAAGCAGATTATCACCGATGCCGACCGCGCATTCAATCAGCGTCTTTTCATAGATTTCGGTTTTTATCTTTTTGGCAAGCTCTCTCGGTGAAGCGGCAAACAATTTGTAGCTGTGTGTGACATCCATAAAGAACTCATCGACGGAATACTGATGAAAATCCTCCGGTGCGACGTATTTAAGCGCAATTTCGGTAATACGCATGGAGTAATCCAGATAGATTTTCATGGAAGGATTGATAATGTAAATATCGCTGCGCGCAGGAATCTCGAACAGCCGGGACCCTGTTTTAATACCGAGCTTCTTTAACTCGGGCGTTGCCGCCAGCACGACGGAACCGATACTCTTTGTGTCCCCGACAACAGCGAGCTTGGTTGTCTTCGGATCCAGACCCTTCAGCCTGCATGACACACTGGCAAAGAAACTCTTTAAATCAATGCACAGAATATCGTAGTGCGGACAGACACTGTAATCATACATGAACACCACTCCTATATAGAACATATGTTCTATAATAGCATGAATGTCTAAAAAATAGCGGGGATATATAAAAATAAATGGAACATATGTTCTTAAAAGGAAGCGCCGTTATTACATAAAAAAATCGCACTTAATCCATTGCGGATCGAGTGCGATTTTTTAGTTTAGAGACTGGACTTATCAAGCCCTTTTTATTTACCTTTAACGAAACCAAAAGCGACTGTGCCGTGTCCGACATGCACACCGGCCACCGTCACAAGCGGTTCAAAAACGAGTTTTAAATCCGGAAGTTTCTCCCGGATCAGACTTTCCCACTCATCGGCGAGCGACCTGTGGCCTGCGTAGACGACCGAAAGTGTTTTAATCCCGTCTTCTTTCACATGGTTTTCTATTGTCTCCAGCATATGTGAAATCATTTTCTTCTTCGTTCTCACCTTATGTGCCACGATGACTTTACCGTCTTCAAATTCAAGCTGCAGCTGGACACGAAGCAATGAAGCAAGCACTGACTGGGAAGCTGAAACACGGCCGCTCTTCTTCAGCTGGGATAAACTGTGCGGAAGGAGATACAACTGTGAATTATTGATAATTTCCGAAATTTCCGCTTCAACCGCTTCCAGAGTGTCTCCATTTTTACGAGCTTCCACCGCATGTACAATCATCTGTCTCATCGGGTAACTGCCGAATTTTGAATCGATGACAGTGACCGGCTTGGCAATCTCCTTGGAAACGCTGAGCGCACTTAGATATGTCCCCGTCAGTTCACTCGAAGCATGAATTGAAATGACGGAATCGTATTTCCCGTCATCTTCGATTTCATTGAATATATCCATGAACTCCCCGATGGTCGGCTGTGACGTCTTGGCACCTTCGCCGCTTTCTTTCAATAATTCATATATTCCGGCAACAGATTTGTCAACGCCTTCCTTATAGGCAAGCCCATCGATAATTACTGACATCGGCAAAACTTTGATATCATGTTCATCGATGAAGGACTGAGTGAGACCGGCTGCCGAATCTGTTACAATAGCATAATTTTTCATCCTTGTACTCCTTTTTTAATATCTATAAGTGTAGCATTTTGGACAGCTGCCCTACAAATATTACGTATATCGCTTCATATAAAGATAAAATCCCCTAGTACGCACTCCAGCCGAAGTCAGCTGCAAGTGTCACACCGTTAATATAAGATGATTCGTCAGAGGCTAAGAAAAGCGCGATATTCGCGATTTCTTCTGTTGTACCTGCTTTAGGCATCAAATTCACACCGCGTGTCGCAACTTCCATACCAAACATATCCACATTAGACATATTTGTTGTGAGCGGTGTTGGCACGTGTGCCGGACCGATTGCGTTGCAGCGGATATTCTCAGGTCCGTATTGTGACGCAACATTCTTCGTCATGCCGACAACAGCGTGTTTCGATGCTGTATAAGCGTAGCCGCCGCGTCCGCCGGTAAGCCCTGAAATGGATGCCATATTGATAATGTTACCCTGCCCTTTCTCCTGGAAAATCGGCAGGACTTTCCGCGTTGCACGCATCACGCTCGTGACGTTAATGTTCATCACGCGCTCCCAGATATCATCAGTGACATTTCCTGCAGCGAGCATATTGTCTGAAATTCCCGCATTATTTACCAGTACATCCACAGTACCGAAAGTATCGACTGTCTGCTTAATCATCGCTTCAATATCCGCTTCAACCGTTACGTCTACCTTAACACCAATCGCCTCAGCGCCCATTTCCTTAAGCATACTGACAGTCTCGTTCATTCCTTCTTCATTAAAATCAGCAACAACAATCTTCGCGCCTTCACCTGCATAATTTAAAGCAATTTGTCTCCCGATACCTGACCCGCTTCCCGTAATGATTGTCACTTTGTCTGTTAACCTTCCCATGTTCCCATCTCCCAATTCAATTATTGATAGTCTATCTATCACATCTTATAATCGCAGCCATATCCTGTCAAGCCGGCTGTGTATCTCTATACAAACCTACAGCAAAATCCCGCTTTTAAGACTGTTTCCCTCTATTAAGGGTATAAGTATTAAATTACGACAGTTGTGGAGTGAAATAATGAAAATATTATTAACCGGTGCGTCGGGTTACATCGGCGGCAATTTACTGGAGAGTTTGAAAGAGGATTACGAGGTTGTGGCGATATCCAGAAATACAAAGAATAAAACAGATGAAGAGAACGTTACTTGGAAAGAAGCGGATTTATATTCACAGATTGATATAGAGAATGTGATGGAGGATATTGATATTGCGATTTATCTGGTCCACTCCATGCAGCCGTCTTCAAAATTATCCCAGGCCAAGTTTAAAGATATGGATGCGATACTGGCAGATAATTTCGCATGGGCTGCTAAACAAAAAGGGGTTAAACGTATCATCTACCTGAGCGGCATTATTCCGGATGATGATAAGTTGTCTGAACACCTGAACAGCCGTCTGGAGTGTGAGAAAATTCTGGGTGCCTACGGTATTCCGGTCAGTACTCTTAGAGCCGGTCTGATTGTCGGGCCGAAGGGCTCGTCTTTCCCGATTCTTTATAATCTCGTGAAGCGTCTGCCTGCTTTAGTATTGCCGGCGTGGGCCTACAACCGCACTCATCCGGTCGCTTTAAAAGAGGTCATACAGGGATTAACCAAAGTGGTAAAACGTCAGCCGAAAGCCAATGAGTCCATCGATATCGGCGGGCCTGAAGAGAAAACATATAAAGAGCTGTTTGAGGAAACGGCAGAGGTTGTCGGTAAAAAATTGCCAATGGTTGATCTGCCGATTATTCCTATCTTTCTGTCGAAATTATGGGTGCGTTTAATTGCCCAGAAGCCGAAAGAGATGGTTTACCCGCTCTTAGAAAGTCTGACTCACAATATGGTCATGAGCCGAAAAAATTATGTCGAAGGGATTTCTAATGCTCCGACGACATTTAAAGAAAGTGTCCGCATCGCACTCGACGGAGAAATGGACCAGAAGACACCATCGGCACCGGAATTTATTCAGAAAAAAGATTTTGAAAAGAATGATGTGAAATCCGTACAGCGTATACGCATACCGGGACAATGGTCTGTCGATGATGTTGCAAATTACTATGTCAATTGGCTATCAAGAATCGGCGGGAAGTTCATTACAACACAAGTCAAAGAAGCTGAAACTTCGATTACGCTGCCGTTCTTCAAGACACCGATACTGATATTGGAACGCTCGGAAAAGCGGTCGTACGAAGACCGGGTATTGTACTATATTAAAGGCGGCAGATTTTCTAAAACTACAAAAGACGGCCGTGCGCGGCTGGAATTCAGAAGAATACTGGATTCCAATGAAGTATTAATTGCGATTCATGAATATGAACCGGCGCTTCCGTGGTTCGTCTACACGCTCACTCAGGCTAAGGTGCATTTACTGGTCATGCGCGCATTTGGATTTGAAACGGGAATACTCGCAAATACGCTGGATTCGAAGTACGCAAAATACGCCTCCAGCCCGACATCCAGCTGATAAGATGCTTCATATAAATAATGAGTCCGGTACAGTACCGGACTCATTATAATTTTGTCATTATTTACTGCACTCCCCGAGCGCCTTCACCAGATTACACGTACATTTAATCCCATCGAAAAAGTTCTCCACTTTCAGGTTCTCGTTGGGTGAATGGTTGTGCTGGTCGAAGTTGGCGTACGGCATGATGATTGATGGTGTCTTCAGGTAATCGGTCCATACATAGTCAGGCAATGATCCCGGCATGCTCGGCTGGACTAACGGTGTCTTCCCGTATGCCTCCCCCACAGCGTCTGTCACCACCTGTACGATTTCGAGATCCGATGGTGTTCTCGACGGATGCATTGCGCCTCTGTATGTCACTTTAATGTCCGGATCGAACGCCTCGACGTGTGCCTCAATCTTCCGGAATATATCTGCCGGGTCCTGGTCGGCGACGAGTCTCATATCGATACTCACAGTTGCCGTCGACGGAATGATTGTTTTCGCATTGTCTCCCGTATAACCGCTCTCCATCCCCGCAATATTAAACGTCGGTTCCATCGTGAGCTTACGGTAGTACGTCTCCCCATCCATGTTTAAATCCGGATAGCCGATTTTCTCTTTGATGTCTTTCTGGTCGTATGGTAATGACGATAAAAGTTTCATGTCCGTCTGTGAAGGTTCACGGATGTTATCGTAGAAACCTTCCACTAATACTTTACCGTTCTCATCGCGCATCGTGTTTAAGAGCTCAATCATCTTCCAGACAGGATTGGGTACAATATTCCCGGTGTTGCCGGAGTGGTTGTCAAAGTCGGCAGTTTTGACGGTCATTTCAAAGTTGAGTATGCCCCTGACGCCTAAGAGTATTAACGGATTGCCGCTGTTGTGGGAGGAACCGTCGGCTGTGTAGACCAGATCCGCTTCAAGCAGCGCTTTGTTCTTATCCACAAATTCGGGCAGGTGCACACTGCCAAGTTCCTCCTCGCCTTCAAAGACAAATTTTATATTGATTGGCAGCTCACCGTAGAGTTTCTGATACGTCTTAATACCAAGCAGCTGTGCCATTAATTGTCCTTTGTTATCACCGGCACCCCTGGCGTAGATTCTCCCGTTTCTTATCTCGGGTTCAAATGGATCTGATTCCCACAGTTCCAGCGGTTCAACAGCCTGAACGTCGTAGTGGCCGTAGATTAATAAGGTGAAGCGGTTTTTATCATTAAGAATCTCACCGTAAACGACGGGGTTGCCGTCAGTTTCCATAATCCGGGTACGAATTCCAAGCGCTTCCATGTCATTTTTCAGTACGCCGGCACATTGTCTGATTGCCCCTGTATCGGTGCTGATACTCTTAATTTTGAGGAAATGAAACAACTGTTCAAGGCAGGCGTCATGCTGCTGCGTTAAAAATGAATCCATCTGTTCAAGTGTCATAGCTCTGCTCCTTTACGTTACTGGTGTAGTTGTCACAATATTACTACAATTTAAAAGTGAATGATAATTGATATTTTATTTAGTGTCAGTAACCCGCATAATAATTTTTCTTTGACATATGTCCGCTGTCCTCTTATACTGACTAAATCATACTAAAGCACTCAGGAATAGGAGGATTCAATTGGTCAGTCATATAAATACCGTGAGTAAAGCAATGGACCCCGTCCATCGTCATGCAGATACACTGAAAGATCCTCAAAAATTGCTTATCGGCGGCGGCATCATAGTCAGTTTAGTCTTATTTATATATTTAGCAATCACCCAATCAATCATGCAGCCGGTTCTAATGGTTATTGGCTTACTGCTCGGGTATACGTTATTTCATGCCCGCTTCGGTTTCACTTCCGCGTTCAGACGATTAATGTCTGTCGGCAACGGTGAAGCAATACGGGCGCATATGGTCATGCTGGGTACAGCAACTCTATTATTCGCACCGATTTTAGCGCTCGGCATTTCATTTTTCGGTGCTGAAGTCACAGGTTACGTCTCACCCATCGGTGTCAGTCTGATTGTCGGTGCATTTATATTCGGTATCGGTATGCAGCTCGGCGGGGGTTGTGCATCCGGTACGCTGTATTCAATCGGTGCCGGCCGTTCTGTCATGTTCATCACTTTGATATTCTTCATCATCGGAACGACAATCGGTGCAGCACATTTACCATTCTGGACAGAAGACCTGCCGTCGCTGGGCACATTTTCACTCGCCACTTCGACCAATCTCGGCTACGGCGGGGCTTTGGTCGTCTCGTTATTGATATTCGGTTGCATCGCCTTTATCAGTAAAGTCGTTGAGAAAAAGAGAAACTCTCCTAAAGTTGCACCGCTGCCAAGTGCACGCGGCTGGAAGAGAGTTTTCAGAGGATCCTGGCCGTTAATGGTGGCAGCAGTCGCACTGGCAGTGTTAAATGCCTTAACGCTGATGACGCGCGGTGAACCGTGGGGAATCACTTCGGCATTTGCGCTGTGGGGATCTAAAGTTGCAGAATTCATCGGGTTTGACGTTGCCAGCTGGGGTTACTGGCAGGGGGAAGCGGCAACTGCTTTAAACGCATCAATATTTTCCAACTCTACGACTGTACTGAACTTCGGGGTAATCCTGGGTGCATTTTTAGCATCAGCAGCAGGCGGTTTGTTTAAGTTCGGTAAACTCAACAAAGGTAATTTTATGGCTTCAGTCATCGGCGGTCTGTTAATGGGCTATGGTGCACGCCTAGCATTCGGTTGCAACATCGGGGCTTACTTCGGCGGCATTGCTTCATTCAGCCTGCACGGCTACATTTGGGGCATCGTTGCCATCGGCGGTACATTCCTTGCACTTTATCTGAGACCCCTGTTCGGGTTATCCGTACCAAAATCGAATGACTCTGTATGTTAATAAGTATAAATTAGGATAAAAGTCCCGCATAAAATCAAATGACTCCACATTAAGATTCATACCTTAATGTGGAGTCATTTTTATGTCTTAACCTATTTGGGTGTTATTGAGCGGTTTGATTTTGGTGGCATCAAACACAGCGACGCAGTGGTAACATTAGAGCACCGTAAGCAGGTGCTGATACTTTTAATTTTAAAAAAGTTAAACAGCTGTTTCATATACATGTCTTTGTGCTTCAGTAAAATCGTATCTATCTGTTCAAGTGTCATGTCTATTACCCTTTACTATATAGTAATTAGCAAGTTATTTTTCTAAAAAGCTTAATCAGATAATATCTGATTAAGCTTAAGATCGTTCTAATATATAAAATTATTAGCAAATCAATGAATCTATATCCCTTGGATAATAAGTGAGCATTTCTATTCCATAGTCCGTTATTAGAACTGTATCTGAATGTCTAAATCCTCCCAAACCATTTACATAAATACCCGGCTCTACAGTAACTACCATTCCAGGTTCCATTATCGTATGATCACCTAAATCAAAGAATGGAGCTTCATGTCCTAACAGACCAATATTATGCCCTGTATGATGTTTTGTAAGATGAGTAATACCTTCTTCTTTAAAGTATTTCTGTACATTCTCTTCTACTGAAGAATATTTCTCTCCAGGTTTTATAGATTTAAATGCCACCTCTTGAGCCTCGTACATATGTTTAAAATACTTTTCCTGTTCTTTATTATATTCTCCAACAAACATCACGCGTTCAAGTTCACTGTGATATCCAAAAACATCGGCTGCAGCTCCTGTGACTAGCGTATCTCCTTTTTTAAATGTTTTATTTTGAGTTACAGCATGAGGAAAAGCTGATTCTGCTCCAATTTGTCCTCGGTACATCGCATAAGCTGTTTTTCCATGAGGTTTGTAATCTGGACCCAGTGTTTCTGTCATCGCTATAGTCGCATCGATTGAAGCTCTATTTGTGACTTCAATCTCTTCTCGTCCTTCTTCTGTATATTTTTGGAGTAATTTATGGGCTAAATTTCCCCATCTGCAAGACTCCTTTATGAGTTCAATTTCATTTTCTGATTTAACGAATCTCATTTCTTCTATAACACCGTATAAAGAAATATATGAGTTTGCATTAATTAAAGTATCAATACTTGGACCCCTGTATCCCATAGGTGAACCATATCCGAGTGAATCATACCCTATATTTTTATTTTCAAAGTTTAATTCTGTTAAAACATCTTTCAAATATTCCATCGGGTGTCTTAAACCTGGATATTCTGGATACGAGTGCACCTTATCAATAACACTGTAATGTTCAGCATGTTCATGTTCTAAAGCTGGGACAAACAAATTATATTTACCACTATCATCAATAATCAGCCCCATTGGTCTTTCTGTTGCATGGAAGTGGAAACCAGTAAGATAGAATATATCTGTTACAGAGAATATAATTGCGCAGTCACTTCCAGAATCCAGAATTTTTTTAAAAAATCTGGATTGTCTTTGTTGAAATTCATAAGCAGGTATTTTTAGTATCATATAAACTCTCCCTTTATTTTTAGCTTAATTCAATTGTTTAATATAGTGAAAAAATTATTCTCTCGTAACATTACGTAAATCTAAAAGATTGTTGTTATCAATAGTTAATCCATTAATATCACTTTGGTAAGCATTAAGATTTTCCGGATATCTGATAAAAATAGCTGGCGCCTCATCTATAAGAATCTCTTGAGCGTCTTTATAGATTTGTTCACGAGTGGCTTCATCTGATTCTCTTTTTCCTTCATCTAATAATTGATCAAAAGTCTCATTTAAAAAGAATGAACGGTTCCCTGCTGTCCCAATCATGTCAGAATGGAACAATGTGGAAAGTAAATGGTTTGGATCAGCTGGAGGGTTTGACCAGCCTAGCACGAACATATCGTGTTCTCCATTCCCCGTCATTTCAAGGTAAGCACCCCATTCTACTTGCTGAATATTAATATCAATATTCAATTCTGCCAGTGATTCCTGTAACCAAATTGCAGTATCCAAGCGTTCGGGATTATCCTCGTTAATCATAATGTTTGCCTCAAAACCATCTTCATAACCCGCCTCTGCTAAAAGCTCAGCTGCAAGATCCATGTCGTACTCTAAAGGTTCTAAATTTTCATCATAACCTAATGTAACAGGTGATAGAGGTCCAATAGCTGGAGTACCTGAATCGTTAAATACTCCTGATAATACCGCTTCTTGATTAAATGCATGAGTTATTGCCTGACGAACTAGTTTATTGTTAAATGGTTCTTTCTCCGTATTGATACCAATATAATCAATTGCTAATGCATCTGTTTTCTCTAATGTTAAATTCTCACTAGATTCAATTCGTTCAATATTATTAGACTCTGAACGAGCAATGAAATCTGAAGTTCCAGTTTCTAATTCTGCGATTCTGGCACTCGTTTCTGAAACTGCCTTAAATTCTGCAGAATCAATTGTTGGTGCGCCATCCCAATAATCTTCATATGCTACAAGAGTAGTACTATCACCTGGCTTACGGCTGTCAAATTGCAGATACCCTGTACCTACAGGATGCTGTTCTACTAATGTGCCTGTACTATTACCAATTTGAGAAGCAATCTCATCATGCTCTGCACCGCCAGATTCTCGCAGTTCATAGTACTCCTCTAAAGTCATATCTAATTCTGCTTCATCGATAGCATTTTGATAATCTTCATCAATCAATTCTTTACTAATCATTTTTCCTGCACCATGAGATAGGTTCCCAAGTAAGGGAGAAAATGGATATTCAGTAATAATTTCAACTTTATAATCATCTATTACATTTACTTCCGAAATCATTTCTAAAATAAACACTCTTGGCGAAGCTCTTGCGATATCCTGTAGACGATCTATATTCGCTTCTACAACTTCCGCATTAAATTCAGAACCATCATGAAATGTAACGTCTTCACGTAAGCTAAATTCCCATGTTGTGTCATCAATCTGTTCCCAATCTGTTGCTAGCGCAGGTGCAATTTCCATGTTCTCATCATGTGTAACAAGACCTTCGTAAATAGTATGCCTTACTTGTTCAGAAGGAGTATCCTCGCTGCCATGAGGATCCATGGATATGATGTCAGTTGGAAAAGACATTATTAAATCTCCGCCTTCTACTTGATTCTCACTCCCTACTGCTGTCTCACTGTCATCTGTACACGCTGAAAAGATAAAAACGGCTGCTGATAACATTAAAATTTTTAGAAATTTTTCCATAAATCTCCGCCCTTTGATTTTATGTAAGCGCTTTTAATAATCCGTTAAATAAACTATATATTATTCAGAATATTAAATCAATATTAATTATTCCGAAAACCGTATTAATTAATATTCATTTTTCCCATAAAAAAATACACCCATGAACTATCATAAGTGTAAAAACTAATCTTCTATTCCTAATACAAGCCCGTCCCTGACAGCCTAATCAGTCTGCCGGCAATATATTTTTTGGCATCATTATCGTCTTCAAAACTTTTCTCATCAAATATATAGTTTCTTTCTCTGAAGAAGGTATGCCATCTGCCGTCTTCTTTATAATAATGAAAGCCTTCTTTTAATGACTCTTTGCTTGTATCTTCGCTCTCAGGCAGACCGTTCTTCAGTATATAGTCATAGACATCCGCTTCACTCACTGTAAACACATCGGCATAGCTGTGATGCATCATGTTGTCGACACCGAGTGTCTGACAGGCATAGTCGTAAGCACGCCCCCTGCCGTGAAGGAGCACTTTAATCTGTGTGTCGTTGTCTGGCAAAATCATCATCCTTCATCAGGTTCATCGATATAGTTATATAGAGCGAGTTTGTAGCCCCACAGTTTGTAAAACTCGCTGAACCAGATTCTGTCTGAGTAAGATTTTTCGTTCCATGCTTCACCATCGGCACCTGGTGCTGCGATGTACTTCAAGTCGTACTGCCCGTCACTGACTCTGTCGTAAATCATTTTGGAGCGCTTCAGATGATAGTCACTGGTAACGACCAGGGCGCTGTCAAAGCCGTAGTCATCCATTATCTTAAGGGACTCAGTGGCATTGGTATATGTGCTAGTCGCTTTATATTCTTCTATGATGGCATCTTCTGCTATACCTAGTTCGAGCGCAAATTCCGTACTCTGCGGGTAAATTTCTGCACTTTCCGGTGTAATCATGACGTAGTCTGCGTAACCTGCATGATAAAGTTCGGCTGCTTTTTTCATACGGCCGGCATCACCGCCGCCGAGCATTATAATCACATCGGCTGATTCAGGTATATCTGTGTCACTATGGTTAAAGCTGTCTATCACTGATGTCACCACCAGCATTAAAGCAATACAAAAAATGATGACTGCGGTTCTTATTTTCATGGTTTTCTCCTGCTTATTTTCTCTGTATTTTATAAATGATTATCATAGCACACAGGTTTTAAATTGAAAGAAAAAACACATGAGAATCGGGTGAGTTATTTTAAAGTGATTGGATTTATTTTCACTTTGTCATTGGGTACAGCGGGAATATCGTTGAATTCAAAACTGAAATCCTGCTCGGGCACTTCAAATTCTAGATTATTGACTAGGAAGTCGAGTGTGGTCCCGCATAATGACTATAGTGATAAACTCCCCTGCACAGCGGTGACCGAAATCGTAAGATCCGCCGCCCTGCGGAATAAAGTTAAATGGCGTCTGCTGCCAGCCTTGGAACCGTTGGGGCATAAAGACCTCAGGTTTGACCCAGTCATCAGGATGACGGTTGGTGCCGTATAAATCGAGCAGTGTCAGCGTGCCTTCTTTAAATTCATAACCGTTCCATTCAAAGTCGAGATCTGCACGTGCCACGGCGAACGGGAAGAATGGATAAAAGCGTCTGACTTCCTGAATGAACCATTCAAGCTGCTGGTCGTCTGCATCCTTCAGCTTAGTCGCTTCATCCGGATGTTCATGGAGCGCAAGTCCAATCATAGCTACCCATACGCTGATGGCGTTAATCGGACGGATCAGATTGAGCAGCTCAACTGTCACGACTTCAGGACTCAAGAGCTCCCCATCTAAATCGGTATGCATGGAGAACTGATAGAGCGCGCGGTCCTTATCGGCTTCAATTTTGCCGTCACCAATACCCTGAATCCAATCCTCTGCGTCGGCTCTTGATTTACGCCCTTTCCAATGCTGAAAACCAAGAGCTGCAGGTGATTCGTATAAATCAGAAATCTGCTGGGCACGGGCTTCAATATCCTCATCCTGCAGTGAAATACCGACCCAATCACAGGCAACTTTAAGAAAGACGACTTTCGCCGCTTCGTATAACTCGACAGTATCTTTGGAATCTTTGTCTGCAAAAAACTCGTGCCAGTATTTTTGAGTTACCGTTTCAATCTCGTCCATGGCCTGGGGATCCATTAATGACATGAACATGGCTTTACGGTTTTTATGAACCTCACCGTCCAGACCCTGGATGCCGCCCTGACCGAACAGCGTCTTTTCCACTCTAGCTGGTGCCGCATCACTGCGCCTGAAGCGGGTGTTGTCGTAAAAGAGCTCAGCACGCTCACTGCCTGTGAGACAGATGGCTTTTTCACCGAGGATGCGGGTTTCGAAAATGTTTGAGTTTAAATCATCTTTGCGGTTCATGATGAATTCGTAACCTTCTTTAAGCACGCTTAAAGTCTTGTCGAAACCGGGATCTTTTGGCATGTTTGAATTCATTTAAATACTCCTAAAATCTATGTTGGTTAGTTTTACCCTGTATGGGGATTTAATACACTTATCAGGTAAGGAGTGGTTGAAGTTAAATATGTAATAATTAAAAGATAAAAAAACATTCGCCGGAGAAAGACAAAAATACACGCATGGACTACCATGCGTGTAAGGGATTCATTCTTATACAGAAATATCTATGAGTTTTTGATAATTAAACTGATCCCGACCCTTTTATCACTTGTAAAAAGGTCATCCAAAGTATCTTAATATCCAACATAAAACTTTGGTTTTCTACATAGAATATATCATACTCTATTTTCTTTCCATGATTCATATCACTTCTGCCATTCACTTGAGCCCATCCTGTGATTCCTGGCTTAACTTCAAGCCTGCGCAATTGGTGTGAATCATAGTATTTAGAGATTTCAACAATTTCAGGTCTTGGTCCCACTACACTCATTTCGCCTTTTAGAACATTGATTAATTGAGGCAGCTCGTCTATAGAATACTTTCTTATGAAGGCACCTATATCAGTTACATTAGGGTTATGTCCGGAAGCAGTTTTAAATACGAAATCATCCGGCACTTTACCTTCCCATAGCTCAAAAGGATTTTCTTTCTTATCTGAATGCGTGCCTATAATATTGTTATCAGTTTTCATAGATCGAAACTTATACATTTCAAATGGTTCATTATTTAAACCACTTCTCTTTTGCTTAAATAGGATAGGACCATTATCTTCTTTTTTAATTTTATAGGAAGCATAAATTAAAATAGGACTAACTGCAACAAGTGCAACTGAACTCACACTAATATCTAATACTCTTTTAGCTGTTTTGTTCAATAAATGACTGAACTTCACGGACTTTAATATGCTCTTCGGCGCTGAGATCAGACTCATTTTTTACTCCTCCAATTCCATTGGCAATACCTATTACTCTAGTTGGTTTAACGATTCTATCTATAATAACTTGACCGTCCTGTCCCATTATTCCGCCAGCTACTACTGGATGGTTATTTATAATATCTCTGCCAATAATTTGGCTGAACTGAGAATTTAGGCGTGAGTTGATATAACCATCCATAATTTCTTGAGATTGTCTAACGTCTAATCTTCTAACGTCATGACCATTTTCTAATGCTGTGCTGATGAACTCTTTAGAGAAATTCCCTATTCCACCATCTAAGCATAATGCATTATCTTTAAGTAAATTATTATAGTCAGAAGATATTACTTCATCTGCACTCACAAACGATACGAAACTGTCTAATCTAGAGTCTTTGTCTCCATGGTGAATTAGCTCTTTATCAAAAGTAACTTGCTCCAAAGCATCTATACAAACTTTTATTTTTCTCTGTTTTCGTCCAAAGATATGTACTCGAGCATTTCTTTCTGATAATCTTAGTGCTATTTTAAAAGCAATATTACCTGTACCATAAATACCAACATTTTTACCACTTATATTATTTTCAAAATAGTTAAGTATAGATAAATCTGCTGCTTCCATAGTCAAATCATTGGGTTTATAGTCAATCTTATTTTTTAAATCTACAACATCGTATAAAGATATATTTTGTTTTTTCTCTACATCTAAAATAAATATATTATTAAAGCTATTGTTATCATTTATCAGTTTTCTAAGGGAATTAAGATCATTTATCAGATAGTTTGGACTAATCCTTCCTAAAATTAGTTTATCAGGAAGTTTTAAAAAATTTTTTTTATGTTTCGATGTTGTGCTAACTGTTATATAATTCATTTTTTATCAAACCTTTATAAAATTAAGCTTTCTCAAAAATATTAATTAACTTATCAGTTAAAATTTCATAATCATATTCCTTTGAAGCATTTAACAAGTTCTCTTTAATCTCTTTATTTACCTCAGGTGTATAATTCTTTAATGCCAAGATTGCTTCACTTAGTTCTTCTTCATCTTTAAACGCTTTTGCAATTCCACCATTAATTTTTTTCACCAAACTATATTCATTATCTTCCGCAGTAATAATCGGTTTACCACTTGCTAAGTATTGAAAAAGTTTATTTTGACTGCCACCATACCGTAGTATATCTTTAGGTTTACAGTTTAAAACATTTACGTTAGATTTTGATAATATGGATGGGATATACTCATAATCTACATTTCCCTTAAAGAAAATATTACCTATATTATTTTCTAAACAATAAGTTTCCAGTTTCTCTTTTTCTGATCCTTCTCCAAATATTAAAAACTCAATATCATTATGGTTCTGTTTACTAAGGAGCTTAGCAGCAGCAATCAATTCCCATAAATGTTTATTAGCAGCCTTAATAGATCCAGTGTACACTATATTAAATTTTTTATTATTGTCTAAATTGGTGTCTTCATAATTATATTTTCTCAAGAGCTCATTAAATGATTCTAAGTCTACACCGTTATTTACAAAATTGACTTTAGTTTGTTCAATTTCTCCACCATGATCTTTCATTAGCTTTTGTTCTTCTAAGTATTTCAGAGCTCCTGGCATAGTAAATATAAGCTGATCTGACTTATAATATATATATTTTTCTAATTTATATAATAATTTAATAATTGGGTTACGTTTTGAAAGAATTCCATATGCAACAATACTTTCTGGCCATAAATCTCTCACTTCAGATATAAATGGGACATTAAAATATTTAGCTATCTTTAATCCTGCAAGTAAAGTTAGAGGATGAGCACTTGAACCATAGACAATATCTGGTGGGCCAATATCTTGAGACACTTTCTTATATGATTTCAGTATATTTCTATAAAAATTAATGATATTTAAAATTCTATGAATGTCATTCTTTTTATAATTATTAGTATTAATTAACACTTGTTGAACTGGGTTATCTACTAATTGATATAATTCTTTTGTAGAAATTAAGTTTTCATTTCTATGATGTAATGTAGAAGCACAAAATATTGTATTTCTAAAACCTTTTTCATTCAAATGTTTACTAAACCAATAATGTCTACCTTCTTTATTTAAAATTAATTTAGTTGCATAATGATTAATTATCCAAATATTTTTCACATAATCTACCTCATTTTGCGGGATTCCCTTTAATGATCTTTTTTGAAAGAACATCGTTTACTACTACAGAACCCACGCCAATCGTTACTTTCTCGCCTATTTTAACCTTATTAGTCAACGTACTATTTGTACCTATCCAAACGTCTTTAGAGATTATACAGCTCCCGCTAATTTGTACACCTGTAGCAATCATAGTATTTTCGCAAATAAGAACGTTATGTGCTATTTTTACTAATGAGCTAATTTTAACATTATCACTAATAATTGTATCATCAATAGTTCCTTTATTAATAATACTATTTTCGCCTATTTCACAATTAGTTTTTATAATTACGCCACCAACATGCGGCAATCTATAGGGAATGCTTTCATTCCTTACGAAACCAAAACCTTCTCCACCTATCACGGCATTCGCTCTAATTATACAATTGTCTCCTATATATGTATTCTTTCTAATTATTACATTTTCTTCAATTATACAATTATTCCCTATTGTTACATTTTTCTCTATTGTTACATTGCTTTTTATAACAGGATTAACACCTATTTTAGCATCCGGGTGAATATGATTTTTTTCATCTATATATGAACTAGGTGCATCTACAAAGAATTCATTTAATACTTTTGCAAAAGAGTATTTGGGATTATCAACAAAAATATGAGGTTTCTTTAACTTAACTTCTGAATCTTTATGACATAAAACTAAAAATTCAAATTCTGAATTATTAATATCATTAATA
The DNA here is from genome assembly GCA_003513765.1 of Jeotgalicoccus sp. GTDB lineage: Bacteria > Bacillota > Bacilli > Staphylococcales > Salinicoccaceae > Jeotgalicoccus. The sequence continues at coordinate 164,004 of DONT01000001.1, read as the reverse complement.
AAGGTATGTTTGGTAGTATTAATAAATATCATTGAGTTATCTCTTAAATGATTAATGGAAGAAACATTTTTAATTTTTAAATTACTACCTTTTAAATCAGATTGTAGAAATAAAGAAATATCTTGAGCGTCCATTTATTCTCTCCTTAATCAATTATTCTAAAAACCTCGTATGCTTCAGCATAGTCATAACCAATTTGAGTGCCACGAACTTTCGATAGACCAAATATAAATTCTTCAGTGAAGTAACTTCGTTTTAAATTAAGCTGTGTAGTATATTCTTGTAAACATTTCCATTTTAAATCAAGATGCTTTCTTTCAAGCTTGATAAAATGTTGTGCTGAAAATGTTATGTGATTCCAAGGCAATTCATACCCTAAAACAGTAAAATTCTTGAATGCTCTTAACCCTTCCATCTGAACTACTTGATGGTCTTGGTGAACATCTTGAGACGAAGGTATTAAAACTAAATCAGGATTAATTTGATCTTTCAAGTTTACTAGTTCTTGTAGGATATCCTGCCTCTTATAATTGAGCATTCTAACAGGGTAATCAAAAATAGTAATATTTTCTTCTGGTATACCCATTACTTCCATGGAATTTAAAAATTCTGTTTTCAGCTGATCCTTTTTATAGCCATTTGGAACTGATTCTTTTGCAATGGAAAATACGATTACATGAATGTCAGCACCTTCTTCAATCATTCTTGCCATAGAACCGCCACAACCCAATTCTGCATCATCAGTATGAGGTGCTAAAATAACTATCGTCTTATATTTCATAAAATTAATCCTTCCTTAATTAAAACGTAATCATACTATTGATTTTTTAAAAGTTGAGAGTCTGGTACTCTTCTTATCACCCTTGCAGGCGAGCCAAGAACTATTGTTTCTTTCTCTACATCTTTTGTTACAACACTACCTGCAGCCACTGCTCCATCCTCGAATACTGTAATTCCTGGTAGAATAGTTGCATTTGCGCCAATTCGACCTCCTGATTTTACAGTTATTCCTTTAAAATGATTATATCTTTTTTTATCTCTTCCCATATAATTATCATTTGAAGTGATAACACCAGGGGCTATAAAGACATGATTTTCTAATTTAGAATAGGCCGTGATATAACTATTAGTTTCTAATTTGCAATAATCACCAATTTCACAGTCATTTTCGACTGCTACTCCGCGACCAACGATAGTATTTTCACCTATCAATACTCGTTCCCTAATAGTAGCTAAGTCCGCCACAAATACATTCTTATTGATTATTGCATTCACATATATAATAGAAGAAGTCCCTACTGTAACACCTGATCCAATAATGCACCCTGGTAATTCTTTAACTTTTGGTAATATAGATGATTTTGCTCTAGTAGGTATCTTACCAATTACAGCATTGTCCATAATTATTACGTTATCACTTATAATTGTGTTTGAATGTATAACTACGTTATTTCCAATACTAATATTACTTCCAAATTCAACATTACTTCCTATAACGACATTATTGCCCTTGGTTATAGTCATCTGTATCCCCCTACATAACTAAACATTATGATTTTTTAAAATAGATACTATCTTTTCAGCTGCTTGACCGTCACCATATAAATCTGTTTTATTCGATCCATAAGATATATTCTTTAATTCATGTTCAAGTTTATCAACTAAAGGATTAATCAATTTATTCCATCCTTCGTCAATTGTTTCTGTCCATTCTGTTTGGTCTCGAATTGTTAAACAGGGTACTTTGCAAAAGTATGCTTCTTTTTGTAGACCGCCGGAGTCAGTAACCACTGCATAAGCATTTTTAACAAGAAACAACATCTCTAAGTAAGACACAGGCTTTACAATCTTAATATTTTTATACTCATAAATATAATGTGCAAGATTATAATCATCAATTAATTTTTTGGTTCTTGGATGCAAAGGTAAATATACGTCTTTCTCAATTTTACCAAAAGAGTCCAAAATAGCTTTTAGTTTTTCTTTATTATTTGTATTCTCGGCTCTGTGGATAGTACCAAGTATATACTCATTCTGTTGCAGTTCATAATCAGCTAGAGAATGTTTTTTTTCAGCTAATTTCATGTTATATAAAACTGCGTCCATCATGACATCTCCAACTAGATGAACTCCATTTGTTAAGCCTTCCTCATCCAAATTATCTTGTGCATTTTTTGAAGGTATGAAAAGTAAATCTGATAAATGATCTGTCAAAATTCTATTTTGCTCTTCTGGCATTGATTTATTATAACTTCTTAAACCTGCTTCGATATGAACCAGTGGTACCAAGTTTTTAGCTGCTACTAGCGCTCCTGCCAATGTAGAATTAGTATCTCCGTATACTAAAACCATATCTGGTTTTTCTTTTTCGAAAATTTCTTCAAGCTTAATCATCATTTTTCCAGTTTGAATACCATGTTTGTCTGACCCAACTTCCAGATTATAATCTGGTTTAGGTATGTTAAGCTCCTCAAAAAATATACCTGCCAAGTTATAATCATAATGTTGTCCAGTATTTATGAGAACTTCATCGAAACTTTCCCTAAGTTTTCGGGAAACAGCAGCTATTTTAACTAATTGAGGTCTAGTTCCAGCAACAGTCAATATCTTCATTTGAATTCTCCTTGGTCTTTACTTTTTATAAAAATCGGTAATTTTGTCGATAATATAATCCTGTTGTTCTATTTCTAATTCTGGCCACATTGGCAAAGATATTACCTCTTTAGTAGCTTTCTCTGTTTCTGGAAAATCTCCTTCTTTATATCCTAAATATTCAAAAACAGGTTGTAAATGTAATGGTACTGGATAATAAATCATTGAAGCTATTCCATTCTCTTTTAAATAAGCTTGCAATTCATCTCTTCTATCAACTCGTAAAGTATACTGATGATAAACATGATGATAACCTTCTGTTTCTATTGGAGTTAGTACAAATTCTGAAACATTTTTAATTAATTTATCTGTGTAGTAGAGTGCTCGTTCTCTTCTAGCATCACTATAATCATCTAGATGTGGAAATTTCACATTTAATACTGCCGCTTGTAATTCATCTAATCTGCTGTTATACCCTAAAACATGGTGGTGATATTTCGGTTTTGATCCATGAACTCGTATAACTTTACTTGCTTCACCAATTTCTTTGTTATTTGTAACAATCATACCACCATCACCATATGCTCCTAAGTTCTTAGTAGGAAAGAAAGAATAAGTTGCTGCTGTTCCAAGTTCACCAACTTTTTTCCCATTAGCTGAAGCACCAATTGCTTGAGCAGCGTCTTCTACTACTACCAAATCATGTTTATGAGCAATTTTCATAATATCTTCCATATTAGACATTTGACCGTACAAATGAACTGGAATAATAGCTTTTGTTTTTTCGGTGATAGCTTCTTCAATTTTAATAGAATCTATATTGAAAGTTAGTGGGTCAATATCCACAAAGACAGGTTTTGCATTAGCCCGCGCAATCGCACCACCCGTAGCAAAGAATGTAAATGGAGTTGTTATTACCTCGTCTCCCTCTTCAATTCCTGCCGCTTGAAGAGCAATATGAATTGCATCCGAACCATTTCCCACACCTATAGCAAATTGGCAATTAGAGTACTCTGCAATATCTTCTTCTAATTTTTTTACATTATTGCCTAAAATAAAACTCGAAGAACTCATAACTTCATCTAAAATTCTAAGAACATCTTCTTTTATTGTTTTATATTGACTTGATAAATCTAACATAGGTACTTTCATTCCTAATTCTCCTTTAATAGTTGATTATAAATTTTAGTTAGCTTAATACTTTCCACTTCCCAATTATACTTTTCCTCAATTGCTCTCCTACCATTTTTACCCATATTCTCTGCTACTAAAGGATTCTCAATTAAATATGCTATAGCATTAGATATTTCTGTAGCATTCATAGGATCTACTGAAATACCATTTTTATTTACTGAAACAAAGTCCTTCCATTCATTGAAGTTAGAACATATCAACGGTAATGAGGCAGACATATATTCAAACATTTTATTAGGTTTTGAATTAATGTGATTTGGTTCGGGTAAAAAGGTAACTATACCTGCATAAGATTCGTTAAGTAACTGTTTTACTTCTTCTCTATTTAGCTGGCCTACTAGTTTCAAATTATTTTCATAAGTTAAATCTTTTACTTTACCTGCTACTTTAATATCATAAGGATTTTTCAGAGAAGTTTCAGCAAGATATTTTACTCCTCTAATATTGTTCAACCCTCCTACATAAGCTACTTGTTTTTTTTTGTTTAACCAGTCGACATTGGCAGTATTTAATTCATTTAATAAAGGATAATTATTTATTACTTCTGTATTAGAATTTAATCTAATAAACCTTTCTTTAATAAATGGAGTAGCTGTGACAATATAATCAAATTTCTTAGAAAAAAAGTTTTCAGTTTTTTCGAAAATATAACTTACAACTTTACGAAGCTTACGAGGAATCCAATATTTAGACATTATTGCTCTTGGAACATCCTCATGCACATCGTATATAATTTTTGTACCTTGTCTAGAAAGTAGGTAAGCATATAGAATAAAGTCTGGATCATGAAAATGAATAAGATCAAAGTTTTCTTTTGATACCTTTTTATATAGCAAATAGCCATCTTTTAAAAACCTTAAAAATCTATTATTTGACTTAGGCAACTTTAAAAATTCTATGTCCCCGTTCTTAACATTTTCATTTGTATTTAACGCTATAAATGTTTTATAAGATTTTGAAATTGAAGTAGCTTCTTTCCTGTAAATCCTAATATCATGTGGAGAGTGTGCTGTTGTAACATGACATATTTTCATTTATTTCACCTCATTTTTTTATTTTTTTCATATGAACTAATAATCCAAAGAGTGATTATTGTGAGTAAAAAAGAATGTGTAAGTAAAGTGGTAAAAAAACCAGAATTAATTAACGCCATAAATGGTGTCAATATTAAAGCTGAAATCACTTTACTTGGCAGGTGCTTTTCAGTACTTTGAACAATTTTCAACAATAGTACTAATAATATACTTAATAGATATACTCCTGGTATCCCAATGTTAAAGTATGCATTACCAAAAAAACCGACATTAGGCCCAAATTCTCTTCCCCAATAGAATTTACTAATCACCCTAGTTACAGCATCTTGATATGGATAATTAACTACAGAGCTTAAGATAGAGTCTGAGAAATAAATAAATGGATTATAATTTCTTGAGAAAAAATCATGATATAAAAAATGTAAGTGCGCTGGTATAAAAAACTGTCTTCTTATAAGTGATGAATTTAAAACAGTGACACCGAAAGTTAAATAATGGATATACATAACAGATAAAAATACAAATACTGCTATTCCAATCTTACTAAATAATTTAGGTTTTTGTGCTAAGTAATACACCACTATTAATAAAATAATTATATATAAAAAAGATTTGAAATTAGTCATACTAAAAATTAGTAGCTGCATAATAATACCTGTGAGAAGCAAGGAACCTCTTTTTTTGTATAGACCTAATATTATTAATAATGGATTTAGTGAATAACCTACCCAATTGATAAAATATGATGACAGAAAAAATCTGTTTTGAGACAATTGTTCTCTGACGTCATAAACTTCTTCTAAATTAAAATTAATCCTCGTTAATCCTCCTGTCGCTATTAACATGACATAGGTATAGATATAAATACCTGATAAAATAATTATTAAAAAATAAATTAGATTATTAGATAGATACATAAGTTTTATTTTAGGTAGAAAAATTAGACACATAATAATACCATTAAATGCAACTATAATATTTATAAAAAAACCAATACTCATTGACTCAAAGGATGTAACAATCCCTAATGGCATTATTAATGAATAATACATAATGTAGATAGGTATTTTTAATGAATTTGTACTTATATCAAGAAAATTCAATGATATTAAAGTTAAGCATAATAAAAATGTAGAAATAACCAAATTAGACATATCAAAATTCAATATAAAAGTATCATAAAGATAATGAGCATGAATGTAATTGACATATAAATAACTAAAGGTAGCGATTAGCAATAGATTTAGCAGAAAAGTGTTTAGTATTTTAACAATAATCAGTCCTTACTCAAATCAATAATATACTTATGTTTTCCATTAGAATGAGTATAGAACTCTTCCTCAGGAACAAAATTTAACGTATAGGAAATACCTTCTAAACTTTCTGTTAAATCCTTTTCTAAAGCTAAGGCTAACAAATTTGTATTTTCAGAAGATATATTTATTTCAAGTTTATCGTTTCTTTTAATAACTTGATAATTATTCAGTTCATAATTCCTGAGAATTTTATTTAATATAGGGGTAATATTAAAGTTATCTTTAAAACTTAGGATGTCATTAGACTTCCCTACTATATCTATTAAATAATCTTTACCATTGTGGTTATATTGTTTTATGCCTAAATCTTCTGAATCATATCTAATAAAAGGCATATGTAGGTTATAAAGAGAAGTACCTATAATTCGTCCTTCTATATTATATACTTGCTTACCTTCATTATTAACTACTTCTATTATTGATCGTTCAAAATCAATTAAATATTCTCCATGGTTATTTTGAAAAGCACTTATACCACCATCGTTTAATCCATATTGATCATACACTTTACACTGAAATGCTTTTTCAATAATATCTCTTTGAGTTTGTAACAACTTCTCTGAAGTAGTAAACACCGCACGCACTTCGTGCTTTAAATTAATATCGTTATCTAATATATACTTAGCTAGTAAATAAATAGATGATTTATACCCTCTTAAAAATGTTTTCTTCTTTTTATTTAAATGAGTAATTATATTGTTAAATGTTTGTTCATTAGAATTTACAGTAGAAAATGATTTAAAATTAAATGTAAAATCTGAAAAAAATGTTTTAATTCTGGTTTTTATATTACTTTTATCAACTACTGATGTTCCACCAATTGTAACAACATGATCTCCATATTCATATCCAGCATACTTATAGCCATTTAATAACAGCATAGTACTTAATCTCAAATCAAAATTACTATTTATATATTCTAATCTCTGCCCTGTAGAACCACCAGTTTTAGTTGAAGAGTATTTCCCAGTGAAATTCTTTGCCCAAATAGAATCATAATTATTTATGATATCTTTCTTTGTTAAAATAGGTATCTTATCTAGATCATCTATAGTTTTTATAGAATCCGGGTTAATATCATTCTTATCAAATAACTTTCTATAATAATCTACATTTGTATATGCATGATGTATCAATTCTCTTAATTTTTTGTTTTGATACTCATTCATTTTAGGTTTATTGTAATTTACAGTACGATTTAAGAGTTTAATAGCTTTAATGTAATCTCTATCTTTCATAAACATAATTGATAAAAGTATAAACTTTCTCATTATATAGCCACCTTCCTTAATTTTTTTATTAATCTCCATAAATAGATGATGCATGATGATAGAGCGACAAAAATAATAAGATAATAGTTTTCGGGTAAATAATATTTCACTATAATGGTTGGAGCTACTATTGTTATTATACTAATGGATGATGTAACTATTTTATAAAATACATTAATTTTTTTAACACTAGCTATGTTTAACAATAAATTAAATTGAAATATTGTTAATAAAATATTTACTAACACATAAATTTTTAAACTAGTATAGAAATCGAACTCTGCCGCACAAACTATTAAAACTAAAAACTTGATGATTAGCGAAAAAATATTATAAATCAAATTAAAATTATGTTTTCTATATACAGTGTAGATTTGACTTATTGGTCCAGTAAGAAATATAAATATTAACCAAGGAATTAAAATATTCACTACTTCATATAAGTTGGTCCATTCGTTTGAAAGAAATATTTCAAATAAATCCTGAGAAAATAAATACAACATTACTAAAGGAAATGTTATAAAGAAATATAAATTACTTATCAAAACAGACAAAAAACCATCTATATATTCTTTATTTGAAAAATTCTCTGTCATTTTTTTTAAAAATGGTTGTGAGATAGCACCGGCTATCATACTTATTGGTGTTAATAAAATTCGATAAGCAAATGCGTATAAACCAACTAAATATCCTTCAAAAGCTATTATGAATACTAGAATTGGTAAATTAGCACTAAGCGTATTGAGTAGAGTTGCAGGTGAAAGTAAAAAAATAAAATCTTTGTAATTTTTTAAAACTTTTCTAAAATCTTCTATATTAAATTTTTTTATCATTGTAAGTTCTGGCAGATAATTTTTAATATAGTTTAGATTTGCTATTAAGTGACCTAATGGCTGTGCTATTATCAGTCCAAAAGTACCAAGTTTAAAAAATGTGATTTGTGTGACATTTATTACACTAGCACGAGTGACTTGATTATTTGAATTTAGTTGAAATTGATTTTTATACACAGAATAGCTAGTAAATGTTTGTTTTAACCCTATTAAAAATACTGTAACCCCGATTATTAATGAATAGTTTCTAACTGATTGATAACTTTCGATAAATCTCCCTAATATAATAGCTATTATAATGGATAATATTCCTATAGAAATACTTATACAAATACTGGAAAACAGAATTTTTTGTGCTTCTTCATCTTTTCTAGAAATAGGTATTGCTTGATCAATTTTTAATGTTGCAACTACTGAAATAATAGATATTATAGAGTAGATTAAACTAAATTCACCGAATTCTGTCGGTGAATAAAGTTTACTTATGATTAAATAACAAAAGAAAGTTATTATTTGTGCTATTGTTGAGCCTTTTAATAATATTACGATGTTATTCAGGAATTTTTTTTCCATTTTAAATTTTGTGATAGTTATCTATATTTTTAATTTTGTAACTATTTCTAGTATCTAAAATTAGTTTTGCATTGTTCATAATCATCTCATAATCAAAAGCATCATGATTTGTAGCAATTAATACAATATCTGCCTCTTTAATTAAATCAACATTTACTTCAACAGTATTATACACATTATTTGAAATAATGAATGATTTGATATGAGGATCACAAACCTTAAAGTTAGCATAATTTTTTTCTAGCAATGTTAATATGGGTAATATCGGACTCTCTCTTGCATCATCTATATTCTTTTTATAAGCTACTCCTAGAACTAATATTTTTGATTGATTCAAAGGCTTTCTTTCCAGATTTAATAGATGTAAGATTTTATCCACTATAAATTGTGGCATCTCATCATTTATCTCCCCAGCGGTTTCTATAAGTTTAGTATGGTAATTAACTTCTCTAGCCTTGTATGTTAAGTACCATGGATCGATAGGTATACAATGTCCACCAATTCCTGGTCCTGGATAAAAAGGCATAAACCCATAAGGTTTTGTAGCTGCAGCATCTATTACTTCCCAAACATCTATATTCATTTTCTCACACAATATTGCCATTTCATTTGCAAGAGCAATATTAATATTTCTAAATGTATTTTCCAGTAACTTTTCCATCTCAGCAACAGCAGGAGAGGATACTTCATGCACTTCTCCATCTAATACATTTCGATACAAAGTAGATGCTACTTTAGTACAACTATCAGTGACACCCCCAACTACTTTCGGTGTATTTTTAGTATTAAAGTGTTGATTACCTGGATCAACTCTTTCAGGTGAATAAGCAATAAATGAATTTTCTCCAACAATAAACCCTTGCTCTTCAATAGCAGTTTTTATTATTTCTTCAGTAGTACCTGGGTATGTAGTACTTTCCAAAACTACTAGTATGCCATTAGTCATATATTTAGCAACTGATTCAGCAGAAGCTTTAACGTAATCCATATTGGGTTGTTTATAGATATCTAAAGGTGTCGGTACACAAATAGCTAAAGCATCAACTTCTGAAATTTTTCTGAAATCATTTGTTGCTCTTAAACTATTATTTTCGACTAATTTCTCTAAATCTTCTGGTATAACATCTCCAATATAATTTATCCCATTATTGATTTTTCTAACTTTATCTTCTTGAACATCAAAACCGATAACTTTGTAACCTGCTTTTGCTTTTTCAACAGCTAGTGGTAAACCTACATAGCCAAGTCCTAGCACACCTATTTTAGCTGTTTTATTTTCAAGTCTCTCTATTAATTCCTCTTTATAATTCATAAAATCCTCCTTAGTTATCCCAGTTCACAATTTTATTTTTATTAGCTGATTCATACATTTTAAGCACTAATTTCAAACTATTATTTGCATCTTCACCAGTTATAGCTGTTTCTTTACCTCTGATGATTGATTCAATCATATCTTCTAAAACTTTTTGATGACCTGGCACTCCCCATGGATTACTCTCAATTTCATCTTTAATATAATTAATTTCATCCTCATTCATATTTTCATATTCTAGATGCTTGAAGTATAAAGCATTAGTTCCACCGATTTTAATTGTACCTTTTTCACCAAAAATAGTTATAGCTTCTTCAAAATTTCTAGGAAAAACAGTGGTTGAAGCTTGAACATTTGCTAAAACTCCATTTTCAAACCTTAAAATCCCCATAGAAACATCTTCAGCTTCAATCTTTCTAAATCGAGTAGCTTCCATACTGAATATCTCTTTAGGAGGGCCCATGAACCATAATAATAAATCTATATTATGGATTGCTTGATTCATAAGTACTCCGCCGTCATGTTCTTTTGTACCTCTCCAAGGAGCTTGATCATAATACTCCTGATCTCGGTTCCAGTTGACAATACAATTCACGTGCGATATTTTTCCTAAAAGGTTTTTATCTAGTATTTCCTTTAATTGTGATACTACAGGTCTAAATCTATTCGGGTGTACTACAGAGAGTTTTACATTATTTTCTTTTGCGGCATCAATAATAGTATTTGCATCTTCTAAACTCATAGCTATAGGTTTTTCAACAACTATATGTTTCTTAAATTTGGCTACTTCAGCTGCTATAGAAGCATGAAGACCACTCGGTGTACATATACAAACAATATCTAAATCATCATTTTTCAGCATTTCTTTAAAGTCTGTATATGCTTCTGCTCCATACTCTTCTACATATGGTTTCATTCTTTCTTCAGCCATATCAGATACCGCGACTAATTTGGCATTAGGTATATTTTTAATAGCTTCTGCATGTTTTTTTGAAATAAATCCACAGCCTATAATTCCGAAATTCATTATGATTTTACCCCTTTATGATTAGCATAATTTATTAATAAATCTTTAATATCTTGTGTGTGTTGAATTTTATTTATTAATTTTTCTAATTCTTCCATAGACTTAATTTCAACTTTTCCTCTGTATATCTTTTCGTATACTTGATCTGGATGTATTTCATCCTCATTTAAAAGTTCCTCGTATAATTTTTCACCTGGTCTAATCCCTGTAACCTCAATTTTTATTTCTTCTTCAGAATAACCGCTTAATTTGATCATATTTTTAGCGAGGTCCATTATTTTAACTGGCTCTCCCATATCTAGCACAAAAACTTCACCGCCAACTGCTAGGTTACCCGCCTGAATAACTAATCGTGAAGCCTCGGGAATTGTCATAAAGTACCTAGTCATTCTTTCATCAGTTATTGTAATAGGTCCACCTAATTCAATTTGATTTCTAAATTTGGGGATTACAGACCCTCTACTTCCTAGTACATTACCAAATCTTACTGCAACTAATGTTGTATTAGGATGCTTTTCATTAAGAGCTTGTACTATCATTTCTGCAATTCTTTTCGTTGCTCCCATTACATTAGGTGGGTTTACTGCCTTATCAGTAGATATCATTACAAATTTTGTCGTGCCATGTTCACAAGCTGCTTCAGCAGTATTCTTAGTTCCTAATATATTATTCTTCACTGCCTCAACTGGGTTATATTCCATGAGGGGGACATGTTTGTGAGCTGCAGCATGATAAACAAAATCTGGTTTATAATTTTCAAACACCTGAAATATTCTGTCTCTATCTTGTATATCTGCTATTATTGGAACATAATCTATATTATTTCGTAGCGCATTAACTTCCTCCAAAATTGTATAAATACTATTCTCACCATGGCCAACTAGTATAATTTTACGTGGTTGGAATTTAGTTATCTGTCTCACGATTTCAGAGCCAATACTGCCGCCAGCCCCCGTAACTAATACCACTTTGTCTCTTATTTGATCTTCAATTCCCTCGTTGTCTAGTTCAACAGGCTCTCTCCCTAGTAAATCTTCTACCTCTACTTTTTTTAGAGTATTAACTTCAACACGCCCGGACATAATATCATCTATATTTGGCATAATCATTACTTCAACATTATCTGTAACTGCTAGTCCATGAATTTCTTTCAATTCTGACTTCGATAACGATGGAATTGCTATCACAACTTTTTGTATATCATATTTATTTATCAAGTGTTGAATATCATCTCGTCTACCTTCAACCTTGATACCACCGTTAATTTCCATACGTTGTTTAGCCAAATCATCATCAACAGCCACAATAGGATTCATACCCATTGAAGGTGTATCTAACATTTGTTTGACTAGCATAGAACCACCTTTACCTGCACCCACAATTAGAGTTCTCGTGAGAGGTGTTTTACTAGAGCTTTTACCAACAAAGTATTTACGCCACACTCTCCAGGATAATCTCGAACCACCTATTAAAATTAAATGCATCATCCAAGTAATAACCATTAACCTTGTAAAGCTAGTTTGGAATATCAATATATTTAATATGTATGTAGTAACTATTGAAGCAGTGACTGCTTGAGTAATAGAAATGAGCTCACGTACACTTGCGTACTCCCAGGCTCGGTGATATAAATTAAATATGTAAGCAAATACATGATGACTAATCAACAAGACAACCGATGTTACTGCCAATTCCGGCAAGGTATATGCCAAAAAAAATGGCGCCAGAATATAATATCCTGCAAACACCGAAAAAGTAACTATGATTGAATCTATAAACAAGAGTAAGAAATATCTCTCTTTTGCTCCCATGCCAACACACCTTCTCCTAAAATAAACCTAAAAATTTCTTACGTTTCTTCTTCTTTTTAATTTCATTACTGTATTGAACAGGTGCTCTTACTTTAACTTCATTGTTATGAAGTATCGCTTCCGCATTAAATTTTAAATAATCTACGTACGATGTACCAAGTTCCGTTTCAATCACTTCATATGCTTCTTTCAGCATGAACGGCCTGTTTTCAGCATGATGCGCATCACTGCCCACAATATGTATTAAATTATTCTCAAGCATTTTCAGGCTTGCTCGCTGAAGTCCTTCACCAAGTTTTCCGGATACAGAAGTTGCAGTGACTTGTGCAATCGCACCTTTTTCAATGAAGTCATATAATTTTTCAGGATTATCTTTTAACGGCCTGCATCTCTCTGGATGTGCAATGACTGGAGTATTGCCTTTCATTTGCAGATCAAAAAATAATTTCTCTGCGTAGTTCGGGACTTCAGTAAATGGAAATTCAACCAGCACATAAGAAGAATGATTCAATGAAAGATTCAATCCCGCTTCCAGTTCTTCCACAAGATCGCCGTTAATTCTGATTTCCTGACCCGGATAGACATTAATATTAATATCATTCTCTTTAACAATATTTTTTAAAGCTTCCATATCAGTTAAAATTTTACTTTTCGGGTTAACGAAATCCCCACTATAATGATGTGGGGTTACGATGATGTCGGTAATTCCATTTTCATGTGCCTGATGAAGCAAATCTAATGCATCCTGTTCTGTTGCGGGACCGTCATCTGCTCCGACCAGTAAGTGATTATGGATATCAATCATTCACTACTCACTCCCGTAGTAATAGTAATAACTGTCTTTCTTGTTATCCATCTTCTTATTGTTTAATACAACTCCAATAATATTCGCATCCGCTTTTTCCATTAGTTCTTTTGCATCTTTAATTGTATCGCGGTTATTATCATCTACGTTTGTTACTAAAATCGTGGCATCCGTCAGCTGGCTTAACACCTGCGAGTCAGTTACAGCAAGTACCGGCGGTGAGTCTATAATGACCATGTCATAGAGATCAGTAACCATCTTCATAAATAGATTCATCTTCTTTGATGACAATAACTCTGAAGGATTCGGAGGAATTGGTCCTGATGTAATAACATCCAGATTTTCAATTCCCGACTCTCTAGTTACTTCATTTAAAGGCAGCTCATTAATAATTGCTGTCGACAATCCGCGGACATTCTGCATTTCAAATGTATAATGCGTTGTCGGTCTTCTTAAATCTCCATCAATTAGCAATGTATTCTTACCTGCCTGCGCGTAGGCGATGGCCACATTTGCTGCAACAGTCGATTTACCGGCACTTGGTGTTGCTGAAGTAAATAGTACGGATTTAACAGGATTATCTATATTTGAATACGTAATATTTGTTCTGATCGTTCTGAACTGTTCACTGACCGGTGATTTAGGTTCTCTATGTACGACAAGTTGCCTCGGGCCTGACTGAAAGTTTCTGTTATTTTTTTTACCAAACATATTAAATCCTCCCTACTTTTTAAACTTCGCTACTGTACCAAGTACAGGCAAGTCCAAGTATTTTTGTACATCTTCTTCTGTTTGAACGCGCTTATCCATAAATGCTCTAAGGAATGCAATCCCCAAACCAGCAAGCAGTCCCAAGATTAAACCAATTGCAATATTTATTGCAGGTTGCGGTGATACCGGTGATGGGTTATCTCCAACATCAGCTGCAGCAAGAACTGATACGTTATCCACATTCATCACTTCAGGAACTGTATTTTGGAACACTGCTGCCACTTCATTTGCAATATCCTGAGCATTTTGTGCAGATGGATCTGTGACTGTCACTGTCAGTACTTGTGACTGATCCTGATTAGTCACATTAATTTTTTCTGAAATAGCTGATGATGTTTCATCTAAGTCTAAATTACTTACTACATCATCCAGCACTGTCGGGCTTTTTATAATATCCCTGTATGTATTAATTAACTGCAGACTCGCCTGAATGTCCATATTGTTGACTACCTCAGTGTCCTGAGCCTGACTCACTAAGATTTGTGTTTTAGCCTCGTACTGCGGTGTTATTAAAAATAATGTTCCGTACGCTGCAATACAGCCAAACAGCAATGTCATAATGGTAATCATCAAAAAGTTCTTTTTAATGACTTCTAAAATATCTTCTAAATTCAATGTTTCTTCCATAACAGCCTCCGATATTTCTACTTTCTTTTCTAAAACTCGTAAAACAAAAAAGACTAAGATAAGTAACCCTTTATCATATACGGCAAATATATAAGAAATTAAATTCAATCTGCACTAAGTATATAGATAAGATGAATAAAAAGGAATAGTTTTTCTCATTTTTCTGTAATATTTAACATATTTTTAACAAAAAAATATTTATTATCGTACTACTCGAACATTCAGAAAAGACTGTCTCAAAATTAATCCTGAGACAGTCTACTTTTATTTAATCTGTTGAATCAACCGCTTCACTTTTTCTCTCATCATCTATTCTACTATTTAAAAACTTTTTTAGAGCAGTATTGTTCGCTTCAAAGTCCATATCAATCACATTCCCTGTATGACTCGTATCCATAAACTGATACGTATTCTCCAGCGGCAGTGTCATCGTTGCGATATCTTTATCTCCTCTGATCATAAAGCTCATAATCATACGGTACATTTCTTTATTCGACATTGAAGTATCCACATATCCCATACCAGTACCCAGAATCTTAGGCAGCTTCACAATACCGCCTATACTGATTACTTCATCCTGTATTGCTGAAAGTACCTGCTGCTGACGGCGGACACGGCCGAAGTCACCTTCTTCATCATTACGGAAACGTGCATAAGCGAGCAGATCTTTACCGTTCAGCTGCTGTACACCTTGTTTTAAGACTGTATCAATTTTCTCAGACATATCTTTTTCTACATCTATTGTAATACCATCCGGATTGATGACATTGACTGTTTCTATAAAGGCATCGTAATCCACTGTTACGTACTCTTCTACATTAATATCAAAGTTGTGTGCCATTACTTCACGCAGCAATTCTACCCCGCCTAGTGAATACACCGCATTAATTTTATAACTTTGATAACCCGGAATTTCTACGTAAATATCTCGCATGACCGATACCAATTTCATTTCTTTCTGCATATAATCATACTGACCGATCATAATGACATCCGTGCGCTCTGCACCTTCATCCATTCGGTCTTTACCGATAATCATCATCGTCTTCTTACCATCATGATTGTCTACAGGATTAAACTCCTCACCTGTCGGTTCCACGCCATTTTCAGCTGCGATATTCAATCCTGATCTGTAACTGAAAATTATATATAGTATTAAAATGCTTATAAATGCAATGATACCTAAAACTATAAATCCTCTTTTTCTAATCCGTGTTTTCCTAACAGTTTGATACTCTTCCTTATCTGACCTTCTCATTGTCTCTCTGTCCATTGCAATGCCCCTAAACTTTTCTTAAGCATTCATTGTACGCTTTCTTAATTTTTTTATAAAGTCAAAACCTATCTATAGTAGAAAGAAGGTATTCGAGTCACATTTAATGTAATATTCTTTACCGTTAAATTTGTTTTAACGACACTATTATTGATATATTGAAAGTATCAGTTAGGAGATGTTAAACATGGCTAACCTTGAAAAGAAAGAACAGAAACGCATCAATGCACACAAAAAAATTATAGAAAACTCCAAGGAGAAAATATGGAAGTACGAACAGAAAATGAACAAACCGGAGTTAAGCGAAGAGAAGAAAGAAAAATTGCAGCAGAAAATTAATCAGGAACTGCTTTATATTGAAACAGAAGAAAATATTATTGAGAACCCGGATTTTATCGCACAGACAGAATAAATAAAAACCAAAGTCATTCTGCACGGAGTGACTTTCATTTATATATACAGATATTTATATGTGTCTTTCATCATCCTTTAATAATTATTGTTTAGAATAGATACCATGCTATATTTATAGTATTATAAGAAAATTTAGTTAGGAGCTGAAATTATGATTAGAAAAATACTTGCTGCCGCATTAGCTGCTGTAATACTGCCTTTCGGTGCACTGAGTGCCAACGCAGCCAGTGAATGGGATAATGCGGTCACTGTTTACGGTGCGGCATTGGAACATGATCAGAATTTACAAAGCGAAACAGCCAATCTTCTCGGTGTTGAAGATACTGACATTACCGATTACGTTTACTCAGAAGACGTTAATCAATACATCAACAAGAGATATGACAACAGCGTACTGAAATCAAGTATCCGTATTATCCAGACTGCTGAGGGCAGCGGACTCAACATTGATATCAATGAAGATATGGGGCAGATTTTAATGATTTCTGAAGAAACTTACCAGAATGCCCTGCTTACTTCAGGTATTACGGATGCTGACGTTACGATCGCAGCAGCCCAGGATGTCACGGGTGAAAGTGCCCTCGCCGGAGTATACAAGGCTTTTGAAGCCCAGGGTGAAGCTATTGACCCTGAAAAAACTCAAAATGCTCAGGATGAACTTGAGACCATTACAGATATCGCTGAGGAGAACTCCAATATTGAAGGTTTCTCACAAGTTCAGCTCAACAAAGTGATCACTGAAGTTAAAGTTGAAATTGTAAATAACTTTAACGGTGATGTGACTGAAGAACAGGTGCGTACAATTGTTGATGAGAAGTTAGCTGAGAATGGTATCGACGGCATGCTCAGCCAGCAGCAGATTGACCGTATTATTGTTATCATTATGAATATTAAAGATTCCGGTTTGTTTACAGGCGAAGAAGCAGACAGACTGGTAGACAGTTCTAAGGACCTGCTCGACAGAATCACATCCAGCGACAGTTTCCAGGATGCTAAAGACAAAGCAGCTGAACTTGGAAACGATATTGTTAACTCTGAAGAAGCTTCTTCATTTATGGAATCACTTAAGAATTTCTGGGCTCGTATCGTAGAATTCTTTAAAGGTTTATTTTAAACAGCATTAAAGCCGGAGCATTGATATGCTACGGCTTTTTTATGTCATCATTTAATTATCAGCAGCCTGCTGATTTTCTTTTTCAGGTCTCAGCATCTTAATGCCCACATAGAGCAATACTGCCGCTGCGATTAAGTTTACTGCCGCAAGGAATATACTGGAAGGTAGATGTGAAATGCCGTTAATTAGAGATGATGCCCCTAAAATAATTAAAACAATATTAAATAACTTTGCCATCAAATCCTCCTTTACTTACGGATTTCTCCACATGATTTTATTTTTAGTTTCGACATTAAACACCTTGCGGTATCTGAATGAAATGAATGCTGCGAGTCCAACTGCGATCACTGCAATAATAATCTCGAACATAAATACATAAGATACACCCATATGTCGGTTAATCAGTCCTGTTAAGTAAGGCAGCGCAATAAACGCGATACTCGATGACAGTGTCACAAACGCTGTGCTCGTGCCCTTCTTCTCCGGGAAGAACTGCGCCATTAATGTCACTGCCAGCTGGAACAGTCCTGATGTTGCCATACCAAGAATGAAGGCAATAACGACCAGTATTGCATAACTCTCAACGAAAAGTAATGAAGTTAATGCAATAATTGCAATCATCGGGTAGAAAATCAGTGCTGTTATCGGTTTAAACAGCTTATCCAGTAGTGTCGCCAGAATAATAACTGTTACAAAACCACCGAAGCTGTAAATACTTAAGAGGTTAATCGCCTGCGGTTCCGGCAGTCCGATGACTTCCTGCGCATAAGTTGCCAGCCACGTCTGGATAATAAGGAAAAGCCCGACAGATGTAAAGCCAATCGCGATGACCGTAATGCCCTCACGCAGAAACTTCGGTTTCTCTTTGAAGATCAATGCAGCTTTAACCGGTTTAATATTCTTTTCTTTCTCTTCTTCCGTCTGCGGCACTTCTTCAAGCACATTCGCTTCCGGGAACTTCAGCGTCATTAAATGAATTGCGTTAAATAAGAATATAGCCGCCATTATAAAGAACGTGTAGCCGTAGAACATATCACGTGCCATAAAGAACGTAATCATTAACGGCAGTATTGTTGAACCGACAGACATAAACGCTTTAACAAGCACCGTTGCCGAACTCGAACGCTTACGGAACACTTCAATCAGTGCCGGATACGAACTCGTATCGAGGATTGAATTCCCCATCCCTGCTAAAAGCGCAAATATAAACGCAATTGTATATGTAGGCGCGAATGGTATGGCCACAAGGAACACAACGTACAGGAAACACGCTGTAATCAGCATTGGACGGCGTCCAAGATTATCCGATAACTTACCCGCAAAAGACAAGGCAATCAGCTTACCGATTCCTATGGCCGATATTAGAGCAGAAATTGCTGCTGCATCTGTATTGAGCTGTTCAGTTAAGAAGCCCATATGTAAAGCAATAATTAAGTTGATCATGCCGAGCAGTATGTAGTTAATGTAAATACTTGAGCCGATACGCAGTTGATTGGACATATAATAACCTTCTTCTTTTTATGTATTACAGAAGTATATCAAAAATTCAGAAAAATAACAGAGACAATTTAATATTGTCTCTGTTAATAATGTACATTTAATTTTTTTGGTTTTCAGGGGGTACGTTCGTGAGTTCCAGACTCACATACATGAATATTATTGTGACCGCTGTAATCGTAATATACACCCAGAAATACTGTGTCACTGACGGCGGTGCAAATAAGCCAATTAACAGCATTGCTGTAACTAAGAGCATCGGAATCAGCATACGCTTTTTAGATTTCTCAGACACATACTGTTTCTCATGACAGTAATCACACTCTACTCCTTTTTCCGAAGCAAAATGCGCTTTAAATAATAACATGCCGGTCCACTGCTTCTTGCAGCTTGCACACTTGGTCATGTAATCTCTCCTCTATAATATCTTCTTAATTTCTTTTTACTGCACCGTACTGGTATCTCAGATCAAACAGCAGCTGAATTAAACTTTTACGGTAGTTTATAAATGTTCCTTCATCAATCATTGTGAATATCTCATCGATCGTTGCCCAGCTTGCGTCCGATACTTCGTCATTCGGTACAGCCAGTGTAGAAATATCCGCTTCACGGTTCACGATGTATATATCATCATAACCCCGCTCGAAAGTCATCGATAAGTGCGGCAGCTGATTATGTAAATCAATTTGTAAGCCTAATTCTTCCTCTGTTTCACGCATAGCACCGGCTTGGCTCGTTTCACCTGCAGTGACACTGCCGCCGACGGAAATATCCCACATATTCGGATTGCTGACTTTATCATGTTTTCGTTTTTGGATCAGCATCTGGTTATTACTGTTGAAAATAACCACATGAATAACAAGATGATACGTATCTTGCATCATCGCGTCACCCCGTACCATCGTCTGATCTGTCAGTTTTCTATGCTTATCATATAAGTCCCAAATTTCCATAAGTACTTCCTTTTTTCTCTTCAGACATCTTAAATACCTTATCACAATTCAGTTTTACACCGCAAGAAAGTCGCTGGAAAATAAAAATACCAGCCGGAAATATTCCAGCTGGTTTTCTAGCTTACTTCTTATAATCTTCAGGATCATCCATGCGGTAGTCATCATCGCCCCACTGGTTATCATCCGGCAGTTTGTAAGAAATATTTTTCGCAAAGAATATCGGTGATTCTCCTCTGTCCTTCTGCTCTTTATAATCTCTCATCAGTTCAAACACGAGCGGACTCAGTGCTACAACCATCATGAGGTTAATAATCGCAAGGAAGGCCATAAATAAGTCGGCCAGTGTCCATACCAGCTGTACGCCGAGTACCGCACCGACTGCTGTCATAATTACAACAATCACTCTAAACGCAAATGTCACTTTTTTATTATCCACAATAAAGCTTAAGTTACTCTGTGCATAGAAATAGTTACCAAGAATCGTCGAGAATGCAAACAGCAGAATGAATACTGCGATAATAATACCGCCGTAACCAAAGAACTCCTGATCCATTGCAGCTTGTGTAACTGCGATTCCCTGCGGTGCATCCGCACCGAAACTTAAGTCTGTGTACAAGAGAATCACAATCGCTGTTGCTGTACACACGATAATCGTATCGAAGTACACACCAAGCGACTGAATTAGCCCCTGCTGAATCGGGTGACGTACTGCAGCTGATGCCGCAGCATTAGGCGCTGAACCCATACCCGCTTCGTTTGACAGCAGCCCGCGCTGGAAACCGTTAATAATCGCAGCACCAATTGCACCGCCGAACACTTCTTCAATACCAAAAGCATTCACGACAATCGTCTGAAGCATTGGAATAATCATATCGTAATTCATCACCAGGATCACTGTTACTAGAATGATGTACAATCCTGCCATTACCGGCACAATCGCTGTAGCAACGTTCGCAATCGATTTCGCACCGCCGAATATTACAAGCGCGACAACAATCGCAACGACAATACCGCTGACCGCTGTATTAATCCCAAATGCTTCATCATACGCATTCGCAATCGTATTCGACTGCAGCATAACAAACACAATACCAAACGTAATCGTCATCAGTACCGCAAATACGTAGCCGATACCTTTTTGATTGAGACCTTTAGTCATGTAATACGCCGGCCCTCCGCGGAAGCCCGATTCTTTATCGCGTACTTTATACACTTGAGCCAGTGTTGCTTCAAAGAAGGCAGTCCCTGCACCTAAGAGGGCAACCACCCACATCCAGAAGACCGCACCTGGACCGCCGACAACGATTGCTGTCGCGACCCCTGCAATATTCGCAGTACCGATACGCTGAGCGGCACTGATTGTAAACGCCTGGAAAGATGAAATCCCTTTCGAGCCGTCCGGCATTTTCGCCCGTTTTTCTCCAAGAGAAGAAAACATAATTTTCAGCCAGCGGAACTGAACGAATTTCGATGTGAAAGAGAAATATAATCCGGCAATAATTAACAGCCCGATTAATACTTCCTGCCACAGTAAATCATTGGCGAAGTTCACCGCAGTTTCAAAAATATTTAATGCCTGTTCCATCTAGTTCACCCATTCCTGCATTTTTTATATTTATAAGGCGCTGAAGTATGCACCTGTAACTACACCGAAAGTTTCTTCCTCAACGACAAAAGAGCCGTTAGAATACTTCCCGCTTAAACGCACTTCATTGGCACGCAGTGTGTGTGAGTTTGTTTCTGACATCATTTCTATTGTCTGGTCCTTGCCGGCACCTGTGACAGACGCTGCCACAATTCTGTGCGGCTTAGATTTAATATCTTTATACAGCATTGAGCCGACCTGTGCTCTTGCACCTGGTTCGAACGTATCGAGACTCGTGCGTTTTACCGCACCTCTGTTTGATACAGTCACCAGGTTGCCTTCTTCTGGAATCAAGGCGCCGAAAATCAGATTGTCATCCGCTTTAACGTTCATCGCTTTAACACCTTGAGATTTCAAGCCTGTTGCTGATACTTCATTTGCTGGATACTTCAGCGTTAAGCCTTTTTCCGTAACGAACAGTAATGATTCTCTACCCGCTTCTGTCATAGAAATACCGATGACTTCATCATCTTTTTTAAGTTTCATATTTACAATCGGGCGTGAAATACGCGTTGCTTCAAATTCACTTAGCAAGGTTTGTTTCACCTGGCCGAATTTCGTTGCCATTACTACGCTGATGTTCTCATCGAACTTCGCGATTGTCGTCGCAAAAATCGGCTCTTCAGCATGTTTTAAATTGAATCTGGACGACAAGTGCTGCCCCATATCTTTCCATTTAGTATCCTGAAGACCGTGAACCGGAATAATCATATAGTTGCCGAAGTTTGTAAATACTAACAGCTGTTCAAGTGTATTTGACATACTGGAGAACAGTGTTTTATCTCCTTCACGCATGCCGAGCTCTTCGGGTTTAGATGCATTGTAGCTGCGGAGGCTCGTACGTTTAACATAACCTTCTTTTGTCAGAGAAACGACTGTATCTTCTTTTGCGATTAACTGTTCTTTAGAAATTTCAATCGTCTGGATTTCATCTTCCACTGAAGTTAATCGTTCTGATGCATACTTTTTCTTAATTTCCCTCAGTTCTGATTTAATCACAGCTTTTAATTTTTTCTCATCGCCTAAAATTTCAGTCAGCTGATTAATCTGGAATTGTAGCTCACTCTGTTCTGTTTCAAGCTCTGCAATATCCGTATTCGTTAAACGATACAGCTGAAGCATAACGATTGCTTCTGCCTGACGTTCAGTGAAGTCATAACGTTCTACCAGGTTTTCTTTGGCGTTGCGTTTATTCTCAGACTCTCTGATTGTACGGATGACTTCATCGAGAATAGAGAGTGCTTTAATCAGCCCTTCAATAATGTGCATACGCTTCTCAGCATGTTCAAGATCGTATTGTGAGCGGTTCGTGACTACGATTTTCTGATGCTTAATATACGCTTCAAGAATATCTTTTAAGCCCATCTGCTTCGGTGCACGGTCGCTTATAGCCACCATATTGAAATTATAAGAAATCTGCAGATCAGTCTTCTTGTACAGGTAGTTAATAATCGCATCGATATTGGCATCTTTACGCGCTTCGATGACGATTCTCATACCCTCTCTGTCCGTTTCATCACGGACCTCGATAATACCGTCCACCTGTCTGTCTGCACGGATTTCATCCATTTTCTTAACCATATTGGCTTTATTTACTTCATACGGAATTTCAGTAACTACAATATTTACTTTGTTGCCGCGGGTTTCTTCTTTTGTAACTAAACTGCGGACAACAATTCTGCCTCTGCCTGTTGTGTACGCTTTTTTAAGCTCGTTTTTTCCCTGGATAATTGCGCCTGTCGGGAAATCCGGGCCTTTAACGATTTCAAGCAGCTCATCGATGGACACGCTTGGTTTATCGATGATTTTTAAAGTCGCATCGATGACTTCACCTAAATTATGCGGCGGAATATCCGTTGCATAGCCTGCAGAAATCCCCGTGGCACCGTTAACCAGCAGGTTCGGGTATTTTGCCGGCAGTACTGACGGTTCCTGTTCCGTATCATCGAAGTTATCCATAAAAGGCACAGTATTTTTGTTGAGATCTCTTAAGAGTTCACTTGAAATCTCAGCGAGTTTCGCTTCCGTATAACGCATGGCAGCTGCAGGATCGCCGTCGACGCTCCCTTTGTTACCATGAATCAGAATCAGCTCTTCACGCATTTTCCAATCCTGTCCCATACGAACCATGGCGTCATAAATACTGCTCTCACCATGCGGATGATAGTTACCGATAACGTTACCGACAGTTTTGGCACTTTTACGGTAGTTTTTATCGAACGTATTGCCCTCTTTATACATCGCGTATAAAATACGGCGCTGCACGGGTTTCAGTCCGTCACGCACATCCGGTATTGCACGGTCCTGGATGACGTACTTACTGTATCTTCCAAAGCGGTCTCCGATGACATCTTCTAATTTTAATTGCTGAATTGGGTTATGCTCGGCCATAATCTTCATCACTCTCTGCTAATTTTTCTACATCCTGATTATCAAGAATGCTGTTGCCTTCTTCCAGCGTAAATGACACGTTTGAATCGATCCATTTACGTCTGATTTCAACGTTGTCACCCATCAGTGTCGTTACACGTTTTAAAGATAATGCTTCGTCTTCAATTCTAACCTGAATCAGCGTGCGTGTCTCCGGATCCATTGTCGTTTCCCACAGCTGTTCGGCCATCATCTCACCGAGACCTTTATAGCGCTGCAGTTCGGCATTGCCCATTTCTTCCTGGGCTGCAGCAAGCTCGTCTTCAGTCCAGACGTATTTAATCTCTTTCTTCTTGCCTTTTTTCTCAAGTTTAAAGAGCGGCGGCAGTGCAATGTAAATCTTGCCTGCTTCAAACAGCGGGCGCATATAGTTAAAGAAGAACGTTAATAACAATACCTGGATATGCGCACCATCCGTATCCGCATCAGTCATAATAATAATTTTATCGTAGTTCGTATCATCCACTTTAAAGTCAGTGCCGACGCCGGCACCGATTGTATGAATAATTGTATTGATCTCTTCATTTTTAAAGATATCTTCGAACTTCGCTTTTTCTGTATTAATTACTTTACCGCGTAAAGGTAAAATCGCCTGGAAGCGTCTGTCACGCCCCTGCTTGGCTGAACCGCCGGCAGAGTCACCTTCTACTAAAAACAGTTCGTTTTTCTTCGCGTTCTTGCTTTGTGCCGGCGTTAATTTACCTGACAGCAGCGTATCTCTCGATTTATTCTTTTTGCCGCTGCGGGCTTCTTCACGCGCTTTACGGGCAGCTTCACGCACCTGGCGTGCTTTAATTGCCTTTTTAACCAGTTGTGTTGATAATGCACCATTTTCTTCTAAATAGTACGGCAGCTGCTCAGTTAATAGTGTTTCCATTAAGTTGCGGGCTTCTGAAGTACCGAGCTTGCCTTTTGTCTGACCTTCGAACTGGAGCAGGTGTTCGGGCAGTTTAATGGATATGACAGCAGTCAGTCCTTCACGGATATCACTGCCTTCTAAATTTTTATCTTTCGTTTTTAATTCACCGATTTTACGTGCGTATTCATTAAATGCTCGAGTAAAGCCGGTTTTAAAGCCAACTTCGTGCGTTCCGCCGTCTTTTGTGCGGACGTTGTTCACGAATGAAATAATCGTTTCCGAGTACTGGTCATTAAACTGGAACGCCACTTCGGCAACCATTTCATTGTATTTCCCTTCGAACATGACGATATTGCCGATATCATCCTTGCCTTCGTTTAAGAATTCAATAAATGATTTCAGCCCGTCGTCAAACTGGAAGATTTCTTCTTCATCAGTTCGCTTGTCGTTAATTGTAATCTTTAAGCCTTTAGTTAAAAATGCCGACTCGCGCATGCGCTCAGCGATTGTTTCAAAGTTAAACGCAATCGTCTGCTTAAAGATTTCAGGATCCGCTTTAAACGTTACCTCTGTACCCGTTTCTTTCGTTTTACCGGTTTCTTTTAACTTGCCGTCGACCTTGCCGCCGTTTTTAAACGACAGCTCGTGAATCTTGCCGTTTCTAAAGACACGGATCTTCATCGATTCACTTAGGGCGTTAACTACAGATGACCCAACGCCGTGCAGTCCACCGGCCGATTTGTAGTTATCCGAGCTGAACTTACCGCCCGCATGAAGTACAGTAAATATTACTTCAGCTGTCGGACGCCCCGACGAGTGCATGCCCGTCGGCAGTCCGCGGCCGTTGTCACGGATAGTAATACTTTCATCTTTGTTAATCGTAATATTGATTTCATTGCCGTGGCCGTTAATAATCTCATCGACCGCATTGTCGGTAATTTCATATACGAGGTGATGCAGGCCTCTCGTATCTGTAGAACCGATATACATACCCGGACGCTTTCTAACAGCATCCAGGCCTTCTAATATTTGAATGGACTCATCAGTATATCCAGTTTGTTTTGCCAAGTCTGTATCCTCCTACAAACAATACAAACGTATGTTCGTTAAATTAATCTACTTATCTATTTTTATATAAATCTCCAAGTTTTGCAACAAAATATATTAAGTTTACATAATATTATTATAAACTACTTCATATAAATATGGGCGAAAATATTTTTTTATGGTAAACTATTAGTACCTGATAGCAAAAGGGGATTATTTAGTGTATACAGTTATTTTATTATTAATTTTCAGCTACCTTTTCGGCTCTATTCCATTCAGCCTGATTATCAGCAAAACATTTTACAAAATTGATTTGCGCGAACATGGCAGCGGCAATGTCGGAACGACTAACACATTTCGTATTCTCGGCAAGAAAGCCGGTATCGTTGTCCTCATACTCGACATTTTAAAAGGTGCAATTCCTGTATGGGTTGCCATGCTTGTCAGTACTGACGTAGATTTCCCTGTTATTATCTTCGGGGTTGTCGCAGCAATCGGTCACGTCTATTCAATCTTTTTAAAATTCAAAGGCGGCAAAGCAGTGGCGACAGGCGGCGGTGCTATATTAGCAGCGGCACCCATCATTTTTATCATCGTACTGGCAACGTTCCTTATTACTTTAAAAATTTCGAAATACGTATCGCTCGGCAGTGTCTTTGCAGCAATTGCATTGATGATCAGTGTAATGTTTACAGGCAATCTGTTTATGATCGGCTTTGGCATTATACTTGGAATTATGGTAATTGTAAAACATACTTCCAACATGAAACGTATTAAAGAAGGCACTGAACCGAAAATCACATTTATGTAATTGACGTATTTAAAAGTAACGGCCTGAAGTAATCAGGTCGTTTTTTTGTGTGGTGGCGCTCATGCGGTTGAATCACTCTTTGAGGCCGGATGAGAGAGTCACATGCGGTTGAATGTTATTTCGTGACCGGATGACAGAACTACATGCGGTTGAGTGTTAATTTGCGGCCGGATGACAGAACTACATGCGGTTGAGTGTTAATTTGCGGCCGGATGATGTAGCCAGATGCGGTCAAGTGGAATTTATCAACCTGATGTGGCCCCTACATGCGGTCGAAACCGCACCAAAATATAAATCCATCAAAGCGATGCTTTGATGGATTTTTCAAATCTGTTTTTAAATTCTTATTAAGCTGATGCAATCTTCTTACGAAGTACAAGCTGTAAAATACCGCCGTGTCTGTAGTAGTCCGCTTCAACGTCTGAGTCAAAACGTACTTTAGCTTTAAGGTTAACTTTGTCGCCGTTTTCTTTCGTTGCAACAACATCGATAACTTCTCCAGCTGTAACACTTTCATCGATATTAATATCGAAAGCTTCAGAACCGTCAAGTCCGTGGTCTTCAGCGTTTTCGCCGTTAACAAATTGTAATGGCAGAACACCCATCATTACTAAGTTTGAACGGTGAATACGCTCATAGCTTGCAGCTAATACTGCTTTAACACCAAGTAAGTTTGTGCCTTTAGCAGCCCAGTCACGGCTTGAGCCCATACCGTAGTCGTCGCCGGCTATGATCATCAGGCCTGTGCCTTCTTCCTGGTATCTTTCAGATGCTTCATAGATGCTCGTCACATCGCCTGTCGGCCAGTGAGTCGTGAATCCGCCTTCTGTACCCGGAGCAATCTGGTTGCGGATACGGATGTTAGCGAATGTTCCGCGTACCATTACTTCGTGGTTACCGCGGCGTGAACCGTAAGAGTTAAAGTCACGTGGTGACACTCCCTGTTCGATTAACCATTTACCTGCCGGCGTATCTTTACCGATGGCACCTGCTGGTGAAATGTGGTCAGTCGTTACAGAATCTCCAAATTTACCAAGTACTCTAAGGCCGTTTAACGGTTCGATTGTACCTGCTTCTTTAGATAAGTTCTGGAAGAATGACGGATTTTGAATATATGTTGATTCGTCACCGAAATCGTATAATGGTGCATCAGTCACTTCGATGTTATTCCAAGTTTCGTTTGAATCAAATACTGTTTCGTATTCTTTTCTGAATAATTCAGGTGTCACTGTAGACATTACTGTATCTCTAACCTCTTTAATTGATGGCCAGATATCTTTCATGAATACATCGTTGCCGTCTTTGTCCTGGCCTAGCGGCTCAGTGCGAAGATCGATATCAACAGTACCTGCAAGTGCGTATGCCACAACAAGCTGAGGCGAAGCTAAGTAGTTCGCTTTAACTAACGGGTGGATACGTCCTTCGAAGTTACGGTTACCTGATAATACAGATGATACCAGCATGTCGTTATCAACGATTGTTTTCGTTACTTCAGGACGTAGCGGTCCTGAGTTACCGATACATGTTGTACAGCCGTAACCAACTAAGTTGAATCCAAGCTGGTCAAGGTACGGCTGAAGACCTGCGTCTTCAAGGTAGCCTGTAACAACTTTAGAACCCGGTGCTAATGAAGTCTTAACGTATTTCGGTACAGTCAGTCCTTTTTCAACTGCTTTTTTAGCAATTAAACCGGCACCAAGCATAACGTACGGGTTAGATGTGTTCGTACATGAAGTGATTGCAGCGATTACAAGGTCACCTGTTTTAAGTTCCTGCTCTTCGCCGTCGTTGTACTTCACAGTACCTGTTTTATCGAATTCTTCTTCAGTTAAGCCGTGGCCGTGGTTGCCGCTCGGTGCTGTAACTGATTTTTTGTATTCTTCTTTCATATTTGACAGGCTGATTAAATCCTGCGGACGTTTTGGTCCAGCCAGTGATGATTCAACTGTCGATAAGTCAACTTCTACAACGTCAGTATAAGTTGGTTCTACTGCCGGGTCGAAGAAGAGATTATTTTCTTTCAGGTATTCGCGAACAACATCGATGTGATCCGGGTCGCGTCCTGTCAGTCTCATGTAATCAAGTGTTTCATCGTCAACTGCGAAGAATCCGCAAGTTGCACCGTATTCAGGTGCCATATTTGCGATTGTTGCGCGGTCAGCAAGCGGTAATTCTGTTACCCCTTGTCCGAAGAACTCTACAAATTTACCTACAACGCCTTTCTTTCTAAGCACTTCCGTTACTTTTAAAGCAAGGTCTGTTGCAGTTGTACCTTCAGGCAATGAATTCGTCATACGTACACCGATAACTTCAGGTACCGGGAAGTATGAAGGCTGTCCAAGCATACTCGCTTCAGCTTCAATACCGCCGACACCCCATCCAAGAACGCCGAGGCCGTTAATCATCGTCGTATGAGAGTCAGTCCCCACTAATGTATCCGGGAAAAGAACCTGTGCGCCGTCTTCTTCTCTTGCATGTACTACGTTAGCAAGATACTCAAGGTTAACCTGGTGAACGATACCTGTTGCAGGCGGAACTGCCTGGTAGTTATCGAACGCTTTAGTCGCCCAGCGAAGGAACTCATAACGCTCCATATTACGCTCAAACTCAAGATCCATATTCTTTTGAAGTGCATTCATGCTGCCGTACTCATCAACTTGTACTGAGTGGTCAATTACTAAGTCAACCGGTACTTCAGGGTTAATTTTCTGAACGTCTCCGCCTACTGCTTCCATCGCTGTACGCAGTGAAGCAAGGTCAACTACCGCAGGTACCCCTGTGAAATCCTGCAGAATTACGCGGGAAGGTTTAAATGGAACTTCTTTACCTTTAATTTCCCCTTTGTCCCAGTTTGCTAATGCTTCAATGTGGTTATCGTTAATCACACTGCCGTCATACTGTCTCAATACTGACTCCAGTAACACACGGATTGAATACGGCAAGTTTTCAGACTTGCTCATGCCATTGTCTGCTAGTGACTGCAGGCTGTAATAAGTATAATCTTTACCATTCACTGATAATGTCTGACGAGAATTGTCTTTAACGTTCTTTGACATCATTAAAAGCCCCCTCTAAATTTAGTCATCCTAATTGTATACTTACTCTTAATATAAAGTAAATGTTTTCAACGAAACTTGTGATATGAATAAGCTTGATATAAGAATAACATTTGATTATCTTTAATTATAACATTCATAACTAAACATTATTAGTGATTTGCTTGCAAGTCCTTGTGTTAAGGTATTATTAATATATAAAATAACACTTGATATCGTGAAATATTCATGTATTATTATAAAAAGTTACTATCTTAAACACTCAGGAGGTCATTTTATGTGGCAGGAATTTAAAGACTTTATGCTGCGCGGCAACGTTTTAGACCTTGCAGTCGCAGTAGTTATCGGTGCAGCGTTTGGCAAAATCGTTCAGGCTCTTGTTGAAAACATCATCATGCCGTTAATCGCTTTAATTTTCGGCGATACTGATTTCGCATCAGACTGGGTATACATGGGTATTACTTACGGTGTGTTCATTCAGGCAATTATCGACTTTATCATTATCGGTGCAGCAGTATTCGTATTCGTTAAAGTCGTTAACAAGTTAACGAGAAACAAGTTTGTTGAAGAAGAAGTTGAAGACGAACAGTTAGTTCTATTACGTGAAATGAGAGATTCATTAAAAGGTATGGAAGAAAACAAAAAAGATGGTACTGGTTTATAATTTTATTAAGTACTTTTTTGGAGAGCACATTGGGTGCTCTTTTTTTGTGGGGTTATTTTTCTATACGGCTCATGTATACGCATTTGCTGTTATGCAGGCATGAGCGGGTTTCATGTATATGTATTTGCCTATATATAGGCGTGACGCCGCTTCATGTATAGGCATAGCCTCTTTCATCGGTATGACAGCGCGTCATATATACGCATCTATTTTTACATAGTCATGACGTCCTCTCATGTATATGTGCATCTCCCATAAACCTCCCCAAAGGAGTAAGTCAAGCAGAGCGCGGCAGTTTTCTTCCCATCGCTGCTGTTTCATTGGGGCAAATATCAATCATCACCCCATCGAGCGCAAAAAACAGCAGAGGATTTCCTCTGCTGTTTTTTAAATACTCTATTTACCTCTTAACCCCTGCTTCACTTCACTTATAAAGTATAAGCTTCCTGTCACAAGCAGCATTTCGCCGTCAAAGTTTTTAATGTAGTCAATATAATCTTTCACAAAGTGTTTGTTCGGATGATCGATCGCGTTAAACAGCACTTCGCCATCTTCTGCTTTAAAGAAGTCGAATTCCGTGACGTTAAACGTATCTGCCAGCATGCCGATTTTATACACCATCGTATCTAACGGCTTGCCTTTAACTGCAGAGAACAATACCGTAATCTTTTTATCGGAGAAATTCTCACGCATCGTATCCACAAGTACATCCACTGCTTCGTTGTTATGCGCGCCGTCTAGGATAATTACCGGGTCTTCGCTGATGCGTTCAATACGGCCTGTCCAGAATGTTTTCTCCACACCCTGAATCATTTTATTGACGTCGAGTTTCACCAGGTCACGCTCCATCATTTCAAGCAGTGCCGCAATGGCGATTGCAGCATTTTCCTGCTGATGGCGGCCGAGCATTTCAAGTTTAATATCGTCAAAATCGTATTTGCCGTATTTAAAGCTGAATTCTTCACCGTCTGTCACTAGAATAACGTCGCGTGTCAGCTCAATGCCTTTCGCATTTTTCTCATCGAGCACTTTATAAATATAATCCCGGCACGCATCATCTTTGATGTTAAAGACTAAAGGAATATTTTCTTTAATGACACCGGACTTGTCTTTAGTAATATCTAAGAGCGTATCACCCAGAATATCAATATGATCAAGACCGATACTCGTTAAGAGCGTCATCACCGGATTAAAGACGTTTGTCGAGTCGTGTGTTGCGCCTAAACCCGCTTCAACCAGCACATAATCCACCGGATGCACGTTGCCGAAGTAGACGAACATCATCATCGTAATGATTTCAAATTCCGTCGACGTGCCTAAATCCGTTTCTTCCACCATACGTTCCGACACCGGGCGCACAATATTAACCAGCATGGCAATGTCTTCATCAGATATCGGTCTGCCGTCAATCGAAATACGCTCATTGAATACTTCGATATACGGGGACGTAAATGTCCCCACTGTATAGCCGTTTTCATTCAGTGCACTTCGCATATAAGACAAGGTCGATCCTTTGCCGTTCGTGCCGACGATATGGACACCCGTAATTTTCTTCTCAGGATTGCCCAGCTTATCCAGCATCCATTCCATCCGCTTCACACCCGGCTTAATACCGAATTTCGCACGTTCGTGTATCCAATTCAGACTGTCCTGATACTCCACTGTTTACTTCACACCTCTCAAGCTTACGATGCGCGCTTCAACTTCTTTATACTGCGCTTCGTAACCCGCTTGTTTTTGACGTTCTTCTTCAACAATTTGCTCCGGTGCATTGCTGACAAATTTCTCGTTGTTTAATTTACCTTCTACCCGCTTTAACTCACCTTGTAAACGGCTGAGTTCTTTTTCAAGACGGGCAATTTCTTCTTCTTTGTTGATAAGGCCGGCAAGCGGCAGTATTACTGTCGCGCCTTTAACCACATCTGTCTTATCGTCATCGCCTTTTTCTATTGCTGCAGCGATTGTTAAATGTTCAGGATTAGTAAAACGTTCGATATAGTGCTTGTTGCGTTCTACCGCCGCACGTTTCGTTTCATCTTTTACTTCTAGTTTAATATCAATTGGTTTAGATAAAGGCGTATTGACTTCGTTACGCGTCGTTCTCACCGATTTAATAATATTTACTAAGAGTTCCATGTCAGCTGAAGCATCGTCAAAGTTTAATGATTCGTCAACCGTTGGCCATTCGCTTACGACGATTGACGTTTTCTTGTTGATCGTCTGGTAAATTTCATCCGTCACAAACGGCATAAACGGGTGAAGCATTTTCAGAATCTTATCCAGCGTGTAAAGCAGTACTGAACGCGTCATTGCTTTCTCTTCGTCACTACCATCTGTCATCGGCACTTTCGCCATTTCGATATACCAGTCACAGAAATCATCCCAGATGAAGTTATATAACGAACGCCCGACTTCACCGAACTCGTAGTCTTCAGATAGTCTTGTTACGTCAGCGATTGTGTCGTTGAGACGTGTTAGAATCCACTTGTCAGCGAGGGATTTATCGCCTGTTAAATCAATATCTTCCAGCGTAAAGTCTTCACCGATGTTCATCAGTGCGAAACGTGAAGCATTCCAGATCTTGTTGATAAAGTTCCAGACGCTTTCGACTTTTTCGTCTGAATAGCGGAGATCCTGGCCCGGTGTTGAACCTGTCGATAAGAAGTAGCGGAGCGCATCTGCGCCGTATTTCTCGATAACATCCATTGGATCTACCCCGTTGCCAAGAGATTTCGACATTTTACGGTTCTGCTCATCGCGTACCAGACCATGTAAGAGCACATCATCAAACGGTTTTTCGCCAGTCTGCTCAAGAGATGAGAAGATCATGCGTGCCACCCAGAAGAAGATAATGTCGTAGCCTGTAACGAGTACATTTGTCGGGAAGTACTTGGCAAGATCCGGTGTGTCGTCCGGCCAGCCCATTGTCGAAAACGGCCATAAGGCACTTGAGAACCACGTATCCAGAACATCTTCGTCCTGTGTCCAGTTTTCAATGTCTGCAGGCGCTTCTTCACCGACATATAACTCCCCTGTTTCATTGTGGTACCAGGCAGGAATCTGATGGCCCCACCATAGCTGACGTGAAATTACCCAGTCACGGATGTTTTCCATCCAGCCGTTGAACGTATGCTCAAAACGGTTCGGTACGAAATCAACTCGGTTATCCGTCTCCTGGTTTTGCAAGCTCTTCTCAGCTAAAGGCTTCATGCTGACGAACCACTGCGTTGACAAATACGGCTCAACAATGGCGTTACTGCGCTCAGAATGTCCGACAGAATGCATATGTGCTTCGATTTTAATCATATAACCTGCTTCTTCAAGGTCTTTAACCAGCTGCTTGCGGCAGTCGAAACGGTCCATGCCTTCATACTGGCCGCCGAGTTCGTTAATGACACCGTTCGGATGCATAACGTTAATACGCTCAAGATCATGACGGTTACCAATTTCAAAGTCATTCGGGTCGTGTGCCGGCGTCACTTTCATGGCACCTGAACCAAATTCCTGGTCAACGTAAGAATCCCCAATAATCGGCAGTTCACGGCCAACGATTGGCAGCGTGACAGTTTTTCCGATAAAGTCCTTGTAGCGTTCGTCATCCGGGTGCACAACAACCGCCGTATCACCAAGCATAGTCTCAGGACGCGTCGTGGCGATTTCCAGGAAACCTGAACCATCCGTTAACGGATATTTCACATGATAGAATTTACCTTCGATATCTTTATGAATGACTTCAATATCACTGAGTGCCGTCTGTGTCTCGGGATCCCAGTTAATAATATATTCACCGCGGTAAATTAAATCCTTGTTGTACATATCAACGAATACTTTACGTACTGCTTTCGACAGTCCCGCATCAAGCGTAAAGCGCTCTTTATCGTAATCGAGTCCTAATCCCAGTTTCTCCCACTGCTGGCGGATATGAGACGCATATTCCTCTTTCCAGTTCCAGGCGTGCTCTAAAAACTTCTCACGGCCGATTTCCGACGCTTTAATGCCTTCTTCACGAAGACGCGCATCCACTTTAGCCTGCGTTGCGATACCCGCATGGTCCATGCCTGGTAAATACAGTACATCGTAGCCCTGCATACGTTTCATGCGCGTGATGATGTCCTGCAGCGTCGTATCCCATGCATGCCCAAGGTGAAGTTTACCCGTCACGTTCGGCGGCGGAATGACGATGGAAAACGGCTCTTTATCACTGTTTACATCTGATTTAAATAAACCCTGTTCAACCCACTTCTCATATTTACCTTTTTCAACTTCAGCCGGATTATACTTTTTCGGCATTTCCATATGATCACTCCTCTTAATTTTAAAAACAAAAAAACTCCAGTCCATAAATAGGACGGGAGTTCCGCGGTGCCACCTAAATTCAGGCATTATGCCTGCATCTCAACTTGGTGATTAACGCTCACCGCACGTTTTGGATTACTTGGCGGCTCTTAAGCCGGCGTTCACACAAAACTGATCATAGACTACGTTCACAGCATGCACCGGTAAACTTTTCACCAATCGTTTACTCTCTGATTATCGCCTGCATACAGCTACTCTTCTACGTCTCTCTTATTTATATAAGTTAATATTATGCGACTTTTAAATAACTGTCAAGATTGAAGTGACAGACTATTTGGCGCGTTTTCTGTTCAGATATTTTAAATAGTAG
The DNA here is from genome assembly GCA_003513765.1 of Jeotgalicoccus sp. Taxonomy (GTDB): domain Bacteria; phylum Bacillota; class Bacilli; order Staphylococcales; family Salinicoccaceae; genus Jeotgalicoccus. The sequence continues at coordinate 128,409 of DONT01000001.1, read as the reverse complement.
CCGACAATCGGCACGACGACGATAATGATAAAGAAGATCCTGAAGATGTGGTAACTGGAAATCATTGCAATGTTACCGCCGGTTTCAATCGCAATCACGATAATCTGTCCGAGCCCGCCTGGTGCGGCACTTAAGAACAAGTCGTTAAACTGATGCGTTGTAAACAGCTGGAAGACAAACACGATAAACATGGTACCGAAAATCAGAATTAAATTCTGCAGTAAAATCGAGAAAATCAGACGTTTGTTCAGCTGTGTCATCAGGGATGCGATCTGCAGGCCGATACGAATACCAAACAAAATTTGAGCGACGTTTATAAAGGCGAGATCCAGTGAAAACTCAATGCCCGTCGTTAAATTCCATATAATTAAGACGATGATCGGACCGAGCATTAAACTCGCCGGGAATTTTATCTTGTTGAGGATGTAGATGAGCGCGAGTGCAGCGATGGGAATCAGAAGCATTTCAGGCGTGAAGATAGTCGAGATATAGTCGACCGCGACCGGTTCTGCATTGACGTCCGACGCGGGCTGGAAAATACCAGAGACAAACGGCACAATCAGCACGATTAAAATGATGCGCGACATCTGAGTGAGCGTGACGAGCAGAATATCCGCCCGCTTTTCCTCTTCGGCCATAATCAGCATCTGAGACAAAGCACCTGGCACTGAAGCAAGAATTGCGGTCTCCGGTGTACTGTCAGTTAAATAAATGAATAATCTAGACAAGGCGAGACTGAGTAAGAGAACGAGAACCGTCATAAGAAAAATATTCAGTAAATCAGCGCGCATGTCTAAGAGTGCGTCGAGTGTCAATGTGGAGCCGATCTCGATAGCCATAATAATAACGCCGAGATCACCGAGCCAGCGCGGGAAAAATAACTCGCGTTTCACGATTCGGATATAAAGAATGGTTGCGATCATCGAACCAAACAGCCATGGTAAAATCATGCCGATTGCAGACAAGCCGTAAGAAATTACGGACGCAGCGGCGACGAGCAGCAGAAAACGAAGAACTTTCATAACATCACCTTATCTATTGGAGATTCATCTATAATAATAACTTATATTAGAGCTGAAATAAAGTGAGTTGCATTTTACACTTTATTCAGAAAACTGTGCTGCAGCGTGATTTGGTGTTGTTTAGAGTGATTTGTGTTGATTTTGAGTGCTGGCCGGTGTTTGGAGGCCGACGGCGGTTTCCTGTCGGACTTTAACTAGATGAATCACATATCAATACTTTCAAATACCCTTAATTTTCGTTAATACTCGTCGTCATTGCCTTCGGTTCACAACGGGAAACTGCCGTTGTCGTCCCAGAGCTTCCGATTCACAACGAGAAACTGCCGTTGTCGTCCCAGAGCTTCCGGTTCACAACAGGAAAACGCCGCTGTTATTCCAAGCTCCTCGGTTCACAACAGGCAAACGCCGTTGTCATTCCAGGTCGTCCGGTTTACAACAGAAAAACGCCGTTGTCATTCCAGGTCGTCCGGTTCACAACAGGAAAACGCCGCTGTCATTCCAAGCCGCTCGATTCACAACGGGCAAACGCCGTTGTCATTCCATCTCCTCCGAGCTGTCTTTATCACTCACAACTCTCTCCTGCTCCTTTAAAAAGAATGCAAATATAAGTCCAATGACCGCCAGCACTGCGGATGTGATGAATGTGGCGTTTACCCCTGCGATTTCATCCGCAGTGGTCGGATCCCCGCCGGACATGTTAAACGCGACGCCGGTCATAATTGTAATAAAGAGGGCCGTGAAGAGCGAGCCGCCGATTTGGCGCATCGTATTGTTGAGCGATGTACCGTGGGAGATCATGTGATTGTCGAGTGCGTTCATCGCATAGGTTGTGAGTGCCATCATCGACAGGCCAACGCCTGCAAGGCGCACAGTGTAGACAATCGTAATATAAGTAAAGGTTGTTTCTGTGCTTAAGAACGACATCATCACCGACGTGACTAATATTAATATCAGACTCGTAAATGTCAGCAGCCGGATGCCGTAGCGGTCAAAGAGCCAGCCGGCAATGAGTGAGATGACGCCCATAACTAATGCCCCCGGTAAAAGTGACAGTCCTGACTGAAAGGCGGTAAAGCCGAGCATGTCCTGCATTAAGACAGGCACGATATTGTTCGCACTGACCATCGATACAAAGACGATAATCCCGATCAGTGACGCCATGAGGAAATACGGATTTTTTAAGACACGGATTTCCAGTATCGGCTGTACCAATTTAAATTGCCTTCTGACAAACAGTCCGACTATAAATATGCCTGCAGCGATTGGCAGAAGAACTTCCACGCTCCACCAGCCGCTGACGCCTGCGACTGAAAAGCCGTAAAGAAGCCCGCCGAAGCCGAGTGTCGACATCACGATTGAGAGGATATCCACTTTAGGATTCGTCTGCTCAGTGACGTTACGCATATAGAAAAATGCGAATACTATATTTAAAGCTGCGAGCGGTGCGATAATAATGAACAGCGTGCGCCAGGGCCAGAATTCAACTATGTAGCCTGAAAGTGTCGGTCCGATGGCCGGGGCGAAGCCGATTATCAGCCCGAACAGCCCCATTGCCTTGCCCCGGTTTTCGACTGTGAACATCTGCAGAAGAATTACCTGTGATAAGGGCATCATAATACCCGCACCCGATGCCTGCAGTATGCGTCCTGCGAGCAGCATTGGAAATACTGTAGAAACTGCTGCGACAATTGTTCCAAGCGTAAATAAAATCATGGCGGTCATATAGAGTTTCCGCGTTGTAAATTTATTAATTAAAAATGCAGATATCGGAATCATAATTCCGTTCACTAAAAAGAAACCGGTCGTCAGCCACTGGGCTGTGCTGAACGGAATGTCCAAATCTTTCATAATAACCGGTACGGCCGTGACCAGCAGCGTCTGATTTAAAATGGAAATAAAGGCACCGATAATTAAAATCGCAATGACCAGATTTCTGCCGTTTAAATTCCCTTTTCCCCCTGTTTTGTTCATATACTCCGTCTCCCAACCTCTGTATATATAGAAAAAGACAAACTCATACAATACGAGTTTGTCTTTTTATCTCAAATATTATTGTTCGCTGAAGAACTGGTACATTGCTGTAAGTTCTTCGTCAGCAACCTGGTCTGCACTAAATGCAGGCATAGATCCCTCGCCATCGCGAACGATTGATGTAAAGTCGTCTTCTGAAAGACTAGTTCCTGCTAAAGCTGGACCCATAGATCCTGAGAAGTCCTGTCCGTGACATGACGCACAGTTATCACGAGCAATTCCTTCAGCATCAACGTCTCCGCTTGACGCAGTTTCTTCGCCCGATTCTTCAGATTCACCTGACTCTTCTCCTGAATCCGCTGTTTCTTCCGTTGCAGCTTCTTCTTCAGATGCAGTGTCGCTTCCGCCACCGCTGCCCAAGTGGAAAATAAGTAAAGGAATAATTAGGAAAACAACAAGTACCGGTATCAGCCAGTAAAGATGCGCCGTACCTTTAGTGTTGTTACTTGGATTTTTCTCAATGACACGAGGCTGGCCATCGACTTTTACGCCGCGTGAACGTTTTTTCTTATCACTCATTTATGTCTACCCCCATTTATACTAGTACTACTATTATACACATATTCTATCCCGCATGAAGTACAAAATTTAAATTATTTACCCGTAACTTTACTTAATGCATTATCAAAAGCAGTAATAGTCGTTTGTATATCTTCTTCAGTATGTTTTGTTGACAAGAACATACCTTCGAACTGTGATGGAGGAAGGTAAGAAGATTTTTTACATATTTTAGGAGAGTATAAACATTGTCATATCAATATTCATAGCGTTTCTCTAACCACTTTTTATGTGCTTTCATTAATTATAGTGCTCTAAGTGATTAATTGTCAATTGGATTAGTGATTATGTTATCAATTAAAAGTAAACAAAAAAAGGGCTAAGCACCCTAAAGTACCTAGCCCAATTTCCATCTTAATCATCATACAATCTATATAATTATTTAAATCTTTACTTAAAGCCTCCCCAGCCCTTACCGACTGCGCCAGTTTTGCTATTCCATGTTTTGACAGGAATATATTTATAGGTCTTACCTTTATCTAATGTATACTCAAGCCAGATATGACCATCTTGCCTACACATGCCAGTGTAGTTTACTTTATAACCAGCCTTAGCCCATCCACCTTGTTTAGCGGAAAGAAAGGGACTATGGAAACGAGTCATGATAGGTTGACTACCATTCACCCAAGTTCCTGAAGTCTTAAGGTATTGTGTTCCATACTTGTTAGTAGTCCATTTAGCAGTAGTGGAAGTTTTCTTAGCAGGCTTGGCAGCTGGCTTAGAAGCAGTTTTCTTAGCTGCTGGTTTAGCAGGTGCAGTAGAACCTTTCTTAATAGCGTTAAGGTGAGCTTGCACTCTGTTCTTAAACCATTGCCATTTTCCATTCGCTAAAATAACATGTGGACAATATTTATCTGAATAATCCTGATGCTTCTTAACTTTATCTACTCCCCAGCCATACTGATGTAACACATGAGCTGTATATAATGCTGCGTTTTCTTCTGCTTTTAAGTATCTTGCAGACTGATGTCCGTTGTTACCTCCATCTAATGAGTAACAAATCTCGATATGTATAGCCCTACGGTTTCCTCGTCCATTCACTCCATCACCAGCCGCAAATGCGTTACGGTTAAATGGGATGGCTTGGACAGCTTCTTTATCATCAATTGCTACATGATATGATGTGTAGTTAGCTGTTCTATTCATATAAGCTACTTCGTTTCTAGCAGTCGCTGTATTAGCTGTGTTGTGTATACAAATCTCTATAGGTTTCATTGAGTAGGGAGCATTGTATGTATACATACTAGGATTCATCTGATTTATAATTTTATAAGCCATTATTTATCTTCTCCTTTAATCTCTTCATCTGCTTCAAAGCCTTCAAATTCACCTTTAGGTGTCTCCTCAACTTCAAAACCGTTCTCTTCTACCTCTGCTTCACCAATGCCTGCTAATTGCTCAATTTCTTCAGTTTTGCGTTTAGTCATTGCTTCTTCATCTCCTGTAAAAATTTGTAGTTTAAACTCGTCTCGGAGTGAAAATTGACATAAAAAAAAGACACCTGTTAAGGTGTCCTTGGTTTGGTTCTTATTTAGTTGATTTATTTTAAGTTTTCTTCTTTAAGTTTCTTATTTTGTTCTTGTGCTTTTTTGCCTGAATACCAGTTTTTATAAATCGTCCAAGCTGTATAAGCAAAACCTGCACCTGCGTATAGGAACACTGTAAATGAGTTAATTAAATCCTCATTTAGCCATTCCATTTGGAATCCTGCTACACCTGCAAAGGCTGAAAATGCTAACAACATTCCTGAGAGCTGGTGAACTAAACCTTTTACCTTATCTTTTTTAACTTCTTCATTAATCTTTACTTCGTTTACTGTTTTTTGTTCTCTCTCTTGAGTCATCTTCAATCTCCTCTTTCTCTAAACTTTTCTTGAGTATTTGTTTACTCTTCTCATCTTCACTCTCATCAATCAATTTATTAGTTTCATATATCTGCCAAATAATCATAATGACTAATAACCCTAAAGCTAAGTTAGGATAGTTGAATACATAAGATGCTGTTATAAATGATGTGTAAACAATCGCCACAGTATCCACCATGATTCTCGCATTGTAATTTCTAATAAAGAACGAACCGAATATCAACATTGTCACTCCTAGTGATATAAATGCTAAGTTTTGTTGTGAACCAACCATAGCTACATAACCTTGATATAAGCTTTCGGGATTCTCTGCAATTCTTTCTGCAAATAGTTCAGGAGCAATCATCAGAGTAAAAAATATTGAAGCCGCAAACATTGCTGATGCCAGTTCACTCATTTGTAATTTTCTCATTGTTTTTCTCCTTCCTTAAAAGATTCCAAAATGCTTAAGTATCCAACCTATAGCGATACCTACAGCTGCTGTAATAGATGTTTTCTTTACTAATTTGCGAGTGTTAGATTGACTTTCCACTTCCGCAACTGTCGGATTAAACTTGTCTTCAAATTCTTCTAACCTGTCTTCCAGTTTATCCAATCGGTTCTCATGTTCATCTAGTTTGTCGTCGATGTAGTAAAGAATTGTAATCAGAGCTTCTGTGGATGTTTCTTCAATTTTTTTAATGAACCTCTTAATCACAAGCTAATCAGTCCTTCCTTTGGGCTCTCTTCATCTCAAAATAAAAACTAACCTTCGTTACCTTCTTCTTGATGTTCATTCTTTTCAGGTGTCTGTGCTTCCATTAGAGCCATATTAACTTCAGCGTAAGCAATTTTATTTGCTAACTTATCAATTACTTTATTTAAAACCATAATGTTTCCAATCAGTTCTTCTTTGCTCATGTTTTCTAAGTTATTCATTTATATCTTCTCCTCAAATTTTGTCTAATAAAAAACAGATTCTACTATTTAAGTAGAATCTGCTCTAGTTTTTCCAATCTTTCTTCTAATTCTTGATTCTTAGTTTTTAGCTCATCGTTTTCATAAGCTAATTCTTGAATAGCTTTAGTGTTCCACCACATGACCTCGTTACCGTTATACCCGTCATCTTGTCGCCATTCTGCCGGGAACTGGTCATCCGTACTGTCTTCACGCAATACAATACTACGATGAATCATGTTGTTTTCTAAGTTGTCTTTAAATTTGTATTGATATAGTTGCAATTCGTTTTTGAATATATCTAATACATTTGTATTCCATTCTTCAATGTCTTTTTTATACTTCTCATGTGAGTTGGCTTTCCAGTTTCTAAATTCTATATCTCGCCAACCGATGTTTCCTCCGTTGTAGAGATTATTATTAGTAATACGCATTCCAGTTGAGCCACCGACACCGAAATAAACATAACCCGCACTTGAATGATGTTGGAATCCACCAGTAGTATGCAATTGATTTATTCTAATATCTCTATATGTTGTATTACCACCGTTATAGAGATTGTTATTAGTTACTCGTAGTTCACTATTAGCTACACCAAAATATACATTTCCGCCACTGTGGTTTGAAATCGAGCCATACATTTCCAAACTATTTAGTCTGACATTTCTATATGTTGTGTTTCCACCGTTGTAACCATTATTATCTGTTACTCTTAATTCACTCGTTCCGACACCTAGATATGCGTTACTGCCACTATGCGAAGCCATCATTATACTGTTGTAAGTGTTTACTGCTCCGACACCGATTTGGTTATATGCACTTCTATCGTTCCATTGTTGGAAGTTAATTCGTCCTGCTGTTCTAATATGCCCACGAATTTCAGCATCTAATACTGATATATGCCCTGTTCCAATATCCCCATTGGAATTAGTTACATATACGGTGTTTTCGTTACTTGATTTACTAAATCTTAACCCACTACCGAAAGTATCACTATCTAAGTTACCAAAAGATAATACCCCGTCAGTATAATAAGAACTTGAATTGTCCTTAACCCAAAACCTGAAATCATTAGTTCCGGCTCGTGAATTCATGTAAGGTCTGATATAAACAGAATATTCTTCACTTTCTATATTATTCGTGAATTTGGAGCGTGTAACAATGGTACTTTCATCTGATATTAATGCTACCGTACCGAAAGTAGAATGTAGAGTAACACCTCTTGATGTTTGGTTGAAACGCTGTGAATGAAATTCTAAAGTTCCGGCAGAATAACCGGCTGTTGCGCCTGCCATAGTCGTTGATAAACCTTTTTCAGTAAAGTATAGATTATATCCAGTATTTTCATTTGAAACCATTATGCGACCTTGCCTAATTCCGAGATTAAGTTCTGCTGTATCTGTTTCTCCAGCCCATGTGCGTGTAAATAATCCATGAGAAATAATTTCGTTGTTATTTATAGAAATGGTATTTTTACCTGTACCACCTGTAACAGTCGCATTATTAAGGTTAAGGTTTTTAATTCTAGTGTTACCGTTAAGTATATCTACATCGCCAACTAGGTTGATTTTACTCCCAGAAATCTGCACTCCTGAATCATCTAAATTAATTGCTGAGACAATCTTATCTTTATCGGTCTTGTTTTGGATTGAATCCGCCCATGATGATATAGCATTTCCTTTATATAACATAGGCTCTTTTAGGAAGAAAGCATTTGATGAGCCGGAAGGAATACTATGACCGATTAATATATGACCTGTATCTGAGTAATTAGCGGTAAATGTTACAGACCAAAGTTGACCGCCATTATCAGCATTTCTTATGAATACTGGTCTGATTACTTGGTTAGAATTATTATCGTTTATTATATAAGTGTAGCGGTAATTCATATTGCCGCCTGAATTATGTCTAGTTTTAAATGTGAAAGTGTATTCTTGTCCCGCTATTAAAGACTCTAATATCTGTGGCGACCTTAAACCATAGTATGATGCTGTTGTTGCCCCGTTAGTTCCGTCAGCTTCATAATTCACTCTAGCTAAAAGCCAATTGCTTGATTGCCTAGCAGACCACACGATACCGCCTACGGCTCTGCGCCAATTATTAGGGATAAGATAAGTTCCTGCCGGCTCTTTGTGCCAACCTGAATCGGGTAGTAAGTTCTCTGAGCCTACATCGAGATTATCAATTTCACTCTGAGCATCTGTTCCTGCCTTTTCAGCTTTGTTTATAGCTAATCTAATAGAAGAGCCTGCTGTTAAATTGATTCTATCTGCATTAATACTTACTGAGGAAGGTGCATTATTTATAGAGCTTGCTATATTTGCACCTACTCTAGCTGCATCAGCTTGTGATTTAGCTGTGTTAGCAGTCGATTGAGCTGTTCCTACGCTCGTATTTAGCCCAGTTATTGCTGGGTTATCACCAATATTGATGGACTGTCCTGAGATGTTAATCTTGTTTGCGTCAATAGTAATTTTCTCAGATGTTTGGTTTATCCTAGATATTATTTCTGAAGCCGTTCCAACTTTCTTACCGACTTCTAAATTAATTTCTTCAGCCGTCTGCTCAATTTTAGAGTTGGCATCCGTAATCCCTTTTTTGTTTGCTGCTACTTCTTGAGTGATACCTTCAATAGATTGATTAATACTTGTTTTCGTCTGTGCTAAATCATCATTTAAACCTTCAACACTAGACTCTATACCAGTCGCTTTAACTTCTAGTTGTGCTTGCTTGGTTGATAGAGTACTCTCTATGGAATCTAAATCTTCTTGACTAGCTTTTAGAGTAATTGCTTGACCATTCTGTTCAATTGAAGTTTCTAAAGTAGATAATCTTCCAGCCTGTGCTTCCTTATCTGATTCATAATCAGTTAAAGTAACTCTATCTTTAATCTCATTAGACAGTTGAGTACGCTCAGAGTCAGCTGTATCTAGTCTACCTACAATGCCTTCTTTATCTACCGTATAAGTCGCTGTAGCTAACTTAGTACCAATCTCTTCAGTGTTAGTCACAATGTCGGCTTGTGCTTGTGTTATTGCACCTTCAGCTTTAGTTACCTTAGTAATAGTCTGCTCTAATCCTTCAGCAGTTTCAGTAGCTGTATTAGTTACATCTGTAATCTGACCATCATGAGTATTAGTCTTAGTGATAAGAGTATCAATACCTTCAGCATGTTCAGTAATACTTAGAGAATGATTCTCTACAGTGCCTTTAATTGTGTCCACATATGATTTTTCAGCCTTAGTTGATACTGCTTCAGCTGTTTGTGATACTTCTGTAGACATATCAGTTACTGTTTTATCAAGTAAGTCATAATCAGATTGAGATACCTTAGAAGCAATTAAACCTTCGAGGTTAGTGATTTCTTGTGTGAGTGTTGAAATAGAAGTTTCATTAGAAGTGTTTGAACTTTCTAGTAGTTCGAGGGTTTCTTTCGCAGCATCCAACTGATTCTGTAGTTCAGTCTTTGTATTGTTTAAATCTTCAAGGAGTACAGTATCTCCAATTAGCTTTCCGTCTTCTACTGTCATTCCGAATTTACCAGCGACTTCTTCAAGTGCTTCAGTATATTTTTCTTCAGAGTATTGAGATTGTAGGATTGCTAAATGTTCCATTGCATAATTAGTAGCAATAGTGATAGCCTCTTTTAGATTCTTAATAGAGTCTGTATAAGCTGACATTAATAATTGAATATCGTTAGCATCATCTAAAGTAATTGCTTTAGTATCTTCATGCTTAGCTATTTCAGCTTTTAAATCATTGTGTGTATCTACCACTGTTAAAATTCTATTATCTAAATTATCTTTGTTAGATTGATTCAGATATTTGTTGAGTTTAATTTGATTAGCTTCTGTGAGGATTTGTATATGCAAGACTTCAAAGCTTTCTAATGCTGTAAGTATAGCTTCATACATTGCTTGAGACCTTGTGATTGCTCCAATATCATCAGCCTCAGTTACCGCTGCAATACGGACAATCCATTGACCATTAAAGTATTCCATTAGGACAGGTTTATCTGAATTTGAAGTGTCTAGCCAAAGTTGACCATTGATAGGATTTTCAGGTGGGTTAGGTTGCTTGAAGATTCTTCTTTCAACCGCAGTATCAATAATTGTTACTATATTATCTAAATTGCTCTGAGTCTCAGCCATTCTTTTTGCAAGTAAAGCTCTAAATTGCTCAAAGATTTTAGTGATATCTTCTTTTGTATATTCTGTTATTTCTCCCAATGTATAGGTTTTATCTAGTGGATTGAATATACTTCTAACCACTCCTTTTACAGTAGCATCGGCATAAAACATTGGTTCTTGTAAGTCATCTTTTATTCTAATCTTATCGCCTATTCTAACTTGCTCATGCGCTAAAAATTCCTCTAGGTCGACTGCTTCAATAGAGTAATCTATCTTAGGTTGTTTACGCTTATTTAATTCTGTTGTAGCTAATGTTCTTAGTCTTGCTTCAGTCATCCCACCATCATCTGATTGAGGTTCATATAAACCCCAGATGTAGTCTTTCTCTTTACCTAGTTGAGCTTGTGCTTCAGCATCAGTAACAATTACAGTTACCCTTTCAGCATCCTCTTCTTGCGGCTCAGGAGCTACAGCAAGCAATGCTGTTACTACATCTGTTGCGCTTCTTTGGACAGTTAGATTCTGAAGGTCTTTCCCTCTTTTAACCTCTTTACCGTTGAATAGTGCTGTTCTTTCTCTTAAATGAACAAGCCTTCTTTCTATTTTGTTACTACCAATTTCAATAGTAAAATCCAGCTGTAACTCAAATCTGTTTGCGATAATTTTCAGTACTTCAAACGGATTATTATAGGAAGTCCAGCTTATTGTACGAATACCACCAAACTCAACTGTACCTATTTCCCATTTAGTGTGCTGTAAGGCAAACTCAACCGCTTGTGGAGCTGTATATTGTTGTATTGTCTGAGGCTCAAATGGCTTTGCTTTTTCCAAGTCCTCAAGGTAGGATGCAACAGTTTTTACTTCAGTCTCTCCATTATAAGTATCTGTTTCAGTATCATCTACAACAAACTCTCTGAAGTGTCCCTTATCCTCATCAGGAATAAGCACTCTGTCTCTTACCTGAATGTTTTGAGCTGCAACATAATCTACAGTAAAGTCATATGTTTCTGTGTTGCTTTCGATGTTGCGTATATGTTTATCATCTAAGACTACTTTGTTGTTCTGTCTATTCGTTAAGAAATCCTTTATTTCATCGGTTTTCCTATCTAATATATGTATATTCAAAATCCAATCACCTTTCTAATTGCCCTCTTAGTAAAATCTATCTCTCCATTCTGCTTGAACATCGAATGTGTCTTCAGGAGTGAAGAATATTTCAGTTACATTAGCTGGGGCATCAAAATAATTTGCTCCAAAATCTTTGAGATGAGTCACTGGTTCATCATTAATAGTTACAATTTGATTCTGGTTATCTACAACTACTACATCTCCAGCTCTGATAGTTATAGGTATTGCTCTATCATCTGTAATCAGCTGTTGTATATAGACACCTAATATAAAATGCCTTTGAAAATTACTATGATTTTTACTTTTTGATGAGTATAAGTGAATAATTCTCACTTTATTCTGATATAAGTCTCCAGTGTCATGATAAATTTGTGTATGTGAGTCTCTTACTCTTCTTCTGTTAGAGTCTCCATGCTCATCAAACTTATAAGTCTCAATTCTTATTTCTTGTCCTCTTCTTTGCAGCTTCATGAAGACAGACATATCAGCTAACCTCTTGTCACGGACATCAGTATGTCTTGTGTAAATTCTCTCAGCTTCACCGTATGTATTATAGGCATTCACAACTATAGCTCCCATGTTTCTACTAGTTGCTGTATTTGCGTAACCGATTGAGAATGCAAGCTTGTTACTCTCATCATATAGATAAGCAAATGATTTACCTGAGCCATCTACTGTTTGTCTGACTCCAATTTTGAACATGAAACTGAAATCTTGCAATGATTCTCCTATAGACTTCTGTACACTTGCTCCATGATAATTGGTAGCAGTAGCTGAACCCCAATCTTTCACATGCATAGAGTTATTATTGAAAGTGAAGGTTCCCCCATCTGCATCTCCGCCATCTAAACCAGCCCCATAGCTCCATTCTTGTTGAGTATAGTTCCATCCAAGGAACATCTGCTTATTAAATTCATCATTAAATTTAAATGGAGCTAACTCTTTGGTATCTTTCTCTGTGTCCTCTGATTCACCAATCATAAAATAGTCTTCATCATTCTTTGCTACCATTAACATCGTTGAATCTTTCCTAGCAGTTGCTCTAAATATTGGGTAAGTGGGAGCTGTTCCTCTGTTGTATAGAGTAAGGTGGTCATCCTGTGAAACTGTGTTGTACAGCTCATTTGAATGCTTAAACGGGTCAATAACTATACAATTCAACTCAAAGCTTATAAACCCTTGAGTCTTCTGCTTGAACTCAATTGTTCCGCTAAATAAAACATTCCAGTACCAATATTCATTTTCAAATCTTAGTCTAACTTCATCATCTGTAATCATGTGTTCAACAATCTCATTTACTATGTCTTGATAATTCTTCTTTTCATGATTTACATAAATGAAAGGAATTACAAAGTTATAACCTTTTACTTTTTTATCTCCAAGTAAGAAGCCATCTCTACCTCGTATCTCTCTTGTTTCTTGTTCTGTATTTAATGAAGGAATTTCAAAACTATCTTCTATATATAGGTTGTCATTCATTACATCATTTATATAAAACTGCATTAGTTCACTTCCTATTTTTCATAATAAAAAAGCTAGTCACAATTAAGTGAATCTAGCTTCTCTCTTATCATTGTATTTTGTAATCTTGGAAATCTCTGGCTCTAATTCTTTGGCTAATTTCTTCTCGTTGTATAGAGCAACTGGTTCTTTTGCAACCACCTGAGCAAGTAGTTCAATCATCTTATTTTGATTTACTACCATTGTCTTAAGCTCATTGAGTTCATCACTACTATCGTTACCAGTGCTGATATTAGGTAAGTTATTAGGTCTCAAGTTGCCGTTATTCTTCTGAAGAGACTTACCAGCATAAGCAAGTAGCTTCATGGCATCTGTTCTTCTCTTAGGGTCAGTTGGGATAATCCATTCAGGGTATCCTTCTTCTCCTAGATTATATAGACCGTCATGCACTAGTCCGCCTGTAGCATACCCACCTCTTCTGAGGATAGGTAAAGGGTCAATAGCAAAACCGTTTCCGATTCCGCCTCTCATGGCTTGCGTATGAAGGTGATGCCCTGTTGTCCAGTTACCAGTATTACCTGTCCTACCTAAGTAATCACCGATTTTAACAGCTTCTCCAACACTTTTAGCAATAGAGTTTAAGTGCATGAACCACCATGTTAACTCTCCAGCTTTAATTTGTAGTGAGTTACCACCACCATGGTCATTCCAAACTCTCGTTACTTTACCATTTACAGGTGACCTTAATGGGTCATTGACATGAGCCGTATCCAGTCCATAGTGTCTACCACCGTTAAAGTTAATACCTGCTGGATATCTACCAAACCTAGCTGTTATTGCCTTACTAAGTATTCCGCTTCCATCTACTCTACCACCAGCATTGTCAAACATTTCTTTTACTTTGTCTATCATGCCTATCTGAGTTTTGGAGATAACTCCCGGAATTAGTTGGCTTGCTGTTTTATTGCTTCCCCAGCTAGTCTCGGATAGCATTTGCGAAACTAGTGCACCGGGATTGTCTAAGTAGTCCCAGATGTTTCGTAACATATAACCAAATGAAGCCCCCACCTTAGCCATTTTGTTTTGACCTGTGAGCGTTGGAGATGATAGGATAGGCATTCCTAACATACCAGAACCTACTCCACTGCTTGCATATTCATTTGCTAATATCGCTTCAGTATCTTTATTGTTAAATACTTTAGCTCCTGTTGGGAAGTCAGGGAATAGAACATTTCCATCTGCTAAGTATCTCTTCTTATTTGGTAGCTCAATGATTTCTCTCGTACTAGAAGGCTTACCAGTACCATTACCAGAACCAACATCACCTACTAGTGCTGCTCCACCTTTATGGAAGTTAGTACCTGTTGAATAGGCGGCTATCGGTCTGTACCCTCCATGAGCCCCTTGAGTATGTCCTCTGTATTTTCTATTTAAGGGACTGAATAGATTTCCTAGGCCGAGGGCACTTGAAATACTATTAATACTATCTATTACGCTGTTAATCCAACTAACTATACCGTTGTAGATATTGTAGCCAATATCTTCCGCTTTAGTTTTGGCCATGCTAGCAATAAATGACATTGACATTGAGAAATCTCTAGCGAAAACATCCCACTTACTTAATATGTCACCAGTCTCACCATCTACAATAATTCCATGTTCTGATGCTTGTGCCCGTGCTTCAGAAACAACATCTCTGTGTCTACTTTCTGCTTTCCTAACAGATTCTCTATATCCATTTTCAGCGGCCTGAATAATTGCAGCCGCTTCTTCTTCAGATATCTCACCTGTTTCATCTCGTTGGCGTATCGCTTCAGCAATTAATCTATCTCTTTTTTCTTCAGCTTCTGAGATTGCACCATCTTTAGCTTTCTTAGAGTCTTTAAGTAATTGATTCAATGTTTCTTCAGATGTAGCAAGCTGATTAATACTCATACGCTCTAGTATTGCTTGTTGCTCAACCTCTGAATCAGTAAGTGTTTGTATTGTTGTTTCGTTATGTGTTGTTTGTAGTCCTTCGATAATCTTATAGTGTTCCTCAGTCAAACCTTCCTCAGATGCCATAGCATCCTCGATTACCTTTTGAATTCTTTCATTTTGACCATCTAGTCTAAGTTTTTCTTCTTCGTAGTGTTCTGCTGTTTTATTAAGTCGTTTCTCAAGTTCTTCATCTGTGTATAATCCAGATTCTTCATATAATTCTCTAAGTTTAGCTAGCTCTGAATTCTTTCTTTCTTCTAGTTGAGTATTTGCTTCTTGATTCATCAAGCTATACTTCTGTATTAAATCTTCATACATGTTTGCTGTAACTTCTTCTTGACCATAATAGAGTTTATCTAGCTCTGCTTTAGCTCCTTCTGACATCTCAACATAACTAGTTACTACACTAGTTGTTGCTTCAGACACATCAGAATCAAACACATCTACTGTTTCACCTGCTTGTCTGAACATTGATTTGAAGCTTTCAAACGGTTCTTTAATTTTTTCATTAAATGTGTCGCCAATCCACTCAATCACATTACCCATGGTTTCGCCGACTTTATTTCTAAAATCTTCAGTGGACTTCCAAGCATCACCGAACCATTCAACTAGTGCATTCATTCCAGTTAAATCATTAAGAGTGTCGAAGAAAATCTTCATAGTATCCCAAGCTAAATCTACTATACCTTTGAACCAATCTACCTTATCGTAAGCTACTTTAAAGGCTACACCTAGAGCAAGAATACCTGTAATTACCCAACCTATCGGGCCGCTAAAAATAGCGGTCAGAACTTTAGTTAATGTTTTGAATAATCCAGTTAAACCAAGTAAACCTTTTCCTTTACCGACACCTGAGACAGTACTGACTGCTCCTCCTAGCATCTTAAACAGACCGCCTGCTTCACCAATCTTTAATAATAATGGTGATAACGCACTGAAGACTTTACCAACAAATATTATCATAGTACCTAATGCCGTTAATAGCGGCCCAGCTGCTACTGCTACTCCTGTAACGACTCCTATTAACTTCTTCTTCTCATCGCTTAATTTATTAAACCAGTCAATAGCACCTTTAACTTTATCTACAATTTGACCAAAGGCAATACTAATCTGCTTTCCTGTTTCTTTCGCCCATTCTTGTGCTTCATCAGACTTCAGTAATTCCATGAACTCTCCGATGGATTCTTTAGATTGTTCGAATACACCTGATAACAAGTTCTCTCCGAGTATACCAATCCAAGATTTAGTGTTTTCTACCATACCTTGCCAAGAATCAGCATATGCTTCCGCCATTCCACCAGCATGACCTTCCATAACAACTAGGAAATCCTCAGAAGTTACTTTCCCTTCTGTTACCATCTTCCTGAATTCATCTTGTGTTACTCCGAAGTGTTCTGCCATCTTACTAGAGAATCCTGGCATACTATCTTCAATCATATTGAGTTCCTGAGTCATTAACTTACCTGAACCTTGGACTCTGTTGAATATCATTGCCATGTCACCGATTGGTCTGTTTGCACCTACTGCTGCGTTACCAACCATCTTAATGTAGTGCTCTAACTCTGCACCTTCATCTACTCCTGCTGCTAGAGCACCTGCAGCGACTGAAGTACCTTCTGCCATCGTCATTGTTGTACCTTGTACAGCTTCCTGTACTTGAGCTGATATTCTCTCTACATCTTCTATTGAGTACCCTAAACCTTTAAGCTGTGCTTGAGCTGCATCTAGTGATACAAGTCGCTTCCAACCAAACGCTGCAACAATACCTCCAACAGCTGTAGCTGCACCAACTGCTGGCATTGTAATACTGCGAGTGAGTGAACTACCTACAGACTTGATACCTCCACCAATACTTGTTAACTGGCTTCCTAGTGTGCCGAAGCTATTACCTAACTTAGTCCAGTTAGAGTTCATTACCTTCTGTTGTCGTTCCATCTCTTTGAGTTCGTTTGTAACTTCTCGCAACTTAGCTTGTTCTCTGTTTAAACTGTTGGCATATGCTTCAGTTTCCTTTGCACCAGCACCTTTAGTTTTAACTAATTCTTGGTATCTTTTTTCTGTTTGTTCTACTATTCCTGCTTGGATTTTTTGTTTTTTATTTAATCCGTCAATCTTAGTTGATAATACATCTGTTTCTTTACTATTGTCTTTTAGTCCAGCTAAGTTAGCTCTCATTGCTGAGTTGACTATCCGCATCTGTCTTTGTAGGTGTGTTGTTGAGCTACCTAACTTGGTAGTATCTAAATCTATGTCTATCAACATACGACCTAATGGAGTGTTTCCTGCCATATACTCTTCATCCTTTCTATTGAATACTTAAAAAAGTCCATAAAAAAAGACCTCACAACTGAGGTAAAGTTGTAAGGTCAAAATATCTAAAGCATATTAAATGCCGCTTCAGGGTCAATCTCATTTTCTTTTTTCTTCTTGTTATATATCCGCATCTCACTGTCAATGAGAGCAAATATGTCACACTCCATGAGTTCGTTGAAAGACATGTGTTTACCGTCTTCTCTGTCTCTCATGTAATCTATGAAATCTTGTAAATATTCAATTTGTTTTTCTGGAGTATAATCTTCTTCGTTTAATTCTTCGTCTATTGCTGTGCCTGTAAGGCTTGTTTCTTTAAACCCTCGACATCTCTTGTCATTACAAGCATCAGTTGAATTTGTAATTCTTCCATGAAATCTGCTGAGTCAATACCTTCTAAAATGTCATCTTTAGTGAATTCAGCATTGTAAACATCCTTAGCAATAAAGTCTAAGATTTCTTCAATAACTTCCATTTCTTTTTCTGGTTCAGCTTCTAATCGACTAAATAATTTCTGAGCTTTAAAAATGTTTTTTGCTGGTGAGAAATTTGAGAAGAAAGTCTCCTCTTTATCGTTTATTAATAATGTAATTTTTCTAGTTTGTTTTGCCATTATGTATTTCTCCTTTGATTTAAATAATTATTTGATAATATGATTAATAAATAAGTAGCCTGAGGGATGAGCTCAGACTACTGTGGTTATACTTCTATTAAGCTTCTACTGTGCTATCTTTAAATACTTCTGCTGTTAATACTGAGAAGTCGTAATCCGTATCTGACGAAAGTGCTGAAATCTTACGCTCTCCATCGAAAATACGCTCCATAGCTTCTCCTTCAAATGCTAGTGTTCCGAATTCAACACCGTCTTCTTTTGTTCCGCCTTCGATTGAAGCTGGAGTTACAATTGCCTTAGGAAGTCCCACAAAGTAAGATACTCCACCTTCTTTTGTAAACTCTCCGATAACTCCAACATATGGTGAAGACTGACGAGAGTTTTCATATGTAAGACCGTTTTCTCGTTTTTCTTCTCCGACTAATTCAGCTTTAAGCTCTTCTGGAAGTGAGTGGAATTCCATGTTAAATTGCATTCCGCCTCTAGACTGTGCAGTTTCAAC
Source organism: Jeotgalicoccus sp. (assembly GCA_003513765.1). Taxonomy (GTDB): domain Bacteria; phylum Bacillota; class Bacilli; order Staphylococcales; family Salinicoccaceae; genus Jeotgalicoccus. The sequence goes on along the minus strand of DONT01000001.1, from coordinate 109,874 downwards.
AATTCTATCTCCAGCATAAGCTTTTTCAATTGAAGCTTCAGGTGCTACTCCAAATGTTTTAGGAGTGTCAATTTCATGAACCTCTCCATAAGATACTCCATCTTTCGAATCTTCTGTTTGTACTGCAATATAAATTCTGCGTAAACCTGTTACTGCTTTGTAATCATTTTTATAAGCCATTTTTACATTTCTCCTCTTAATAAGTTAAATTAATATATTGCCTGCATAAGTTCGAGAGTCTCGATACAAATCTGTATCTTCGTCTTCGTCAAAAACAGGGCTTGTTTGTCTGAAATTCATTTCTCTAAGTGCTTGCTGTATGTGCTGACCAATTACAAATGCTTGATGATAGTCTTTATGCCAAACATCAATTAAAAACTCATAGTAGTAACCGATTACTTCATCCCCAGCCCAATTATTAGGCCTCATATCCGCTAAGTTAATGCGAACACATGGAGATAATTCATCATCTGTCATCTCGTCTGGTACGCTGAATTTAAAGAACTTATCTTCATCAACCAATCCTTCGAGCTTAACTACTAAGTTTTCTCTAACTATTTCTAACCAGTCTTCTAAGTACAGTTCAGTTGTCATTTCAGCCCCAGTCCTTTCTTGAGACTATTAGCTACTTCTTGAAGCACAGCTTCTTTAGTGTCGTTAATCGTCTTAGTCATATGTAGGTATGGTTTCTTGCGTATTGTTCCAAATTCTATGAAGTGGATACGGTATGAAACTCCTCTTGGATAACCGACAGATATATACTTGTCGCCTGTTTCCCTGTTGGTTTTTACATTGGAAATAACCACATTATTTTTAGCATGTGACTTTTGAACATAAGCACCTTTAGGTGTGTTCTTCTCCAACTTGTCTTGGACAACGGGAGCGGCACTTCTCAGTGCTTTGTTTACTTCCTTGTTTGCTGCATCTCCAAGATTGTCAATATTCCTCATCAACTCTTCATAACCTTTAATATCAAACCCATCTTTTTTAAGGCTCATTACAATCCAACCTGTTCAGCCATAATTGATATAACTTCATGGTTTGTATAATCAGGAAATACTTCCTTGATTTCGTAAGTTTGTCCTTTAAACTGAATATGCATCTTATTAGTAATCTCCACAGGAACAAATCTAATAGTAAATTTGACTCTGTTTTGAGTACCGCTTGATACAGCAGTCTGATAGTCTTTCGCCCAAACTGTGTCAATATGTGCGTATGCTTTAAATACAGTTTCATAGGATTCTTTAACAATGCCTTTGTCATTGATACGCTTCTTTTCTTGAAACTCAATGACTTGGTTCATCTTATTAATTAAATGGGTCATAGTCATCATCTTCTAATTCTTTTTTGAACACCATAAAGTTAGCTCGTAAGTGAGATAAAGCATCTCTAAAGCCAAATGTGAGGTTATATTGAGGTTTGTCTGATAAAGGTAATCTGTTACTAAAGTAGTGAGCGGTCAATAAAATAACTGCTCTCTGATAATGGGAGTTGTTATCGAAGAACTCTTCGTATAATAAAGGGTCATTTGTGATAGCATCTTTAACTTTTTCTTCTGCCCATTCTAAGTACATTAAAATAGTGTCATCTTCAAAGTTGTCTATTACTCGTAAGTGTCTTTTGATTGTTTCTAATTCCATTTTTTAAGCACCTTCTTCTTCAGGAGGTTGCTCTGCTTTCTTTTTACTCTTTCGAGGTTTTACTTCTTTAATATATTCATCATCATGTTTAGATAAGTTACCTTGAATCTCTTCAAAGCGCTCGTCTGAAACTTCTACAATAGAATCTACTTTGTATTTTTCACCTGAATGAATATCTTTGAATTCTTTTATTACTTTAAACTTCTTCAAGTTTTCATCTCCTTTTAAATACAATAAAAATGCCTGACGAGTCGTAACTCGCCAAGCTCAATCATTTATGTATTCAAATATTATGCTTCAACTGGCGCTGTGAAGTTGACTTTAACTACAGCATTAGGGTTCTTAACACCAGCATCTAGGCGGACAACTGGAGTAAATACTTTACCGTACTGATTCCAGATTTCGTAGTTAACATAAAGCTCTTTGCGTAGGAATAGAATAGCTGCATCTTTTAGTGAACCGATGTACATTACACCTTCACCAATTACTTCTGCATCTACTACTACTAAGTCTTTACCAAACAGTTTAGTGCCTGAAGCAGCTGTTACTGAAGGCTGTAATAGATACTGACCATTAGAGTCTTTCATGCGGTCTAAAGCATCATATACATCTGTAGATACAACAATTTGTTTAGCGTAACGCTTAGCTACACCAGTGTTAACGATTGTCTTAATAGCATCTAAATCAGCAACTTCTTGCGCTGGTAATGTTGCTAGAGCATCTAGAATGGCTTTGTTCTTAGTAGCTACAATTGCTTCAGCCATTTCTTCATTAATAATCTTCTCAACTTCGACTGCATCGTCAATAGCTTCGAATGATGCCTTAACTAGACCTCTATGAGTCTTAATTTCATATTTGTAGTCACCAAGTTTGCGTAAACCAAGTTCTGGAGACTCTTCAAGCTCTTCTACAGTTGGAAGTGGAGATACTGCTGAATCTGCATTACGAACTGGATATTTACCAATTGCACTGTTTACATGTTTAACATCTACTAATTTGTCTAATCCTTCTAGCTCATCCATTAAGTTTTCAATTGAAGTTGCTACTTCTTCTGGAACAAGTACACCTTCATCTGTTGAAGTTACATTTCGTTTTTCACCTGTTACTAGAAACTCTTGGTATGCTGAGCGAATTTCATCCGCACCATTTACATTTAGTACTACTTCTTCTACGATTTCTGTCATTTTTCTTTCTTCTCCTTCATTGTTTAAGTTTAATTTATTATCTTCTACTTGCGTAGATGATTCTTCATTTCTTTCTTCGTTCTTATCTTCTAATTCTTTTTCTAAATCTGCGATTCTAGCTTCGAGCTTCCGTACATCAGTTTCTCCCGTTGAGCTTTCAGCAACTTCTTTATCTTCAGATTCCTCCTCAGTTGGTTGTTCTTCGCCTTCTACTTCAGCAAGTTCTGCTTCAAGTTGCTTAATCATCTCTTGGTACTCTGCAATTTCTGCTTTAATAGCTTCAGCTTTTTCAACATCATCTGCATCTAAAGCTCGTTGCATTTCGTCAAGCTTATTTGTGATTTCACTTCTTACTTCTTCAATAGTCATTGCTTGTTTAAATCTCCTTTCAACCTCATCAAATCTAATTCCAGTTGTAATTTGCGTTTATGTAATTCTTTTAGTTGTTCTACTTCTTTATTTGCTTCTTCAATACTTCTTAGAGCAGGCATAACATCTGTGTCATTGTATGCAGGATATGTTACAGCTGATACATCCATAATCCGCTTGAATGAGTTAAGTGTTCGCTCATACATTCTGGATTCTTTGTTGTATCTAACTGAGTCACCTTTATCATCTAATTCAAAAGCAAAAGAACATTGATTAATGTTGCCTGCTTGAATATTTTTATAAAGGTCTCTTGCATACGATGTGTCAGCCAATACAGCTCTAAACTTCAAGCCAACATCATCAACTTCAAGTTTCAAAGTGTCTGCTGTTGTTCTTGCTAACACTAAAGAAGGGTTATGGTCTATTAGGGCTCTCACATCTTCCATATCTGCATTCTCCAATGCTTCAGGTGAAATGGTTTCAATGAATCTAACATCACCACTTGAAAGAGGATTACTCTTTGTATTGAACTTCAGAGCATAGCCTTCGATAACCATATTTTCTTGTTCATTAGATTCAGCTCTAACTTCGACATCAATAAATCTTTTTTCTACATTACTCATTTAAATTTCACCACCTTGAAGCGGTTCTTCTGACACTTTATTTTCATCGACTACATTTTTCTGAATACCATTTACTCGCTTAAGTTGATACTCACTAATTAGTTCTGAATCCATAAAGTTCAAGCTCTGAATGTATCTATCTCCATTTTCAATTGGAGGTAAATTCATCATTTCTCTTCCCTCGTTGATACTCAGTAATCCGAGTTCAACTTGAGCTTTCACATTCTCAACTTTTGTTTTAGCATCAGAATATTTGTAAACATCAGTATTAAACTTAATTTTGTTATTCTGTCTTAATGCTTTATCTGCGAACAGCTTTCTATTAAGCTCACTTTCTAATGCTGATATATAACTATTTAATGTGTTGATTACATAGTCTGAGTTAGCTTGTTCTAGGCTTACAGAGTGAGTTTCAATCTTCATTTTGTGAAGTGGCATACCGAGGACTTTCGCAACTTGGATAGTATTGTGTTTACTATCATTAATCAGTTTGAGTATTTCCGTATCTACTTTAATAGGGTCATAGGTTGTACCTTCATCAAGCACAATAATTTTATGAGCATTATCTGAGCCAGAGTTTGCTTGTTGCCATGCTTCCCTTATGGCTTCTTTGTCATCTGAATTAAGGTCACCAGCAACTTTGATGATGCCACCTGATTGTGTTCCATTCTTGAAGAAATTAGAGAAGAACTTCTTACTGTTACTCTGTGTTTCTATATCATCTTTAAGTGCGATAAGAGGGCTGCGACCAATAAAGCCATCAGTAGTGAAAGGTTTAATATGAAGGATGTTTTGCGAGGGAATACTTTTAATCTTACCTGAGTTTCCAAGTTGTCTTATTTCATAATTGATTTCAGTATTAAAACTCGAATTACTTTTCTTTTTAATGTTCTGCACTCTATCATTCGAAATATAATGTAGACCAACTGGCACACCATGTTCATCTCTTTCAATTTGAGCATAAGCATTACCATTTAAAATTGAGTTTACTATCAATATGTAAATAAAGTTTTTACCGTTTAATACTGAGTTAGGCTCTGTATTCAATAAATATTCGAGTTCTAAATTGTTATCATACGAGCCATCTGTTACCTTAATTGGCAATGAGCTAATATCAGAAGCAATAGTATTAATCGCTGTAAAAATATCAGCATTCTCAATCGCCTTGACTGAACTATACTCAGTTGCTCTGATTACCTCATTGATATTTCCAAAAGGTAATACATCATGTGTCATTGTGTTTCTTCGTTCTATATTTTTAAATATGTTAAATCCGATTGTTCATACACCTCTTTCTGTTGAGGAATTTTTAATAATTTGCTTACTTAGACATATTAGTAGCAGTTAACTCATTTTTAGCTATTTCCATTTAGTCCATCATGTAGCATGAAGGCTATTCCAATCATCACAACACCTAATGCAAAGCCAAATGCGATAATATTCAGCATGTAAACTGTATATAAAATAACTCCTAAACCGCATAAAAATAGCAGTATGATTAGAATTTCTAATGTAAATAGAAAACTAAATACTGCTTTAAAACTTCCTTGTATTTTGTTTATTATATCTTTCATTCTCTTCTCCTTTTCTAAAAGCTAAATTTACCTTCTCTAATCTTCTCTGAGATGGATTTAGGCTTAAACTCCATGTGCATCGCTGAAGCATGAGCATTAAATAATGCAGCTAACGGGTCAATCTTAGAGCTTCTATTCTTTTTGCTCACACGGATATTATTATTCAACTCTTCTTTTGATACTGCATTATTTACAGCTATATTCAAAATAGGGTTGTTGCTATGCATAATCTTCTTATTCCACACATCAATTCTGAACTGCTTAATAATGGGCGACAGCTTGAACATCTGCTGAGATTGTTCTACGAATGTCCACTTGATATTGGCATTCTCAGTCTTATTCTTATGTTCAATCGCTTGGAAGAATTGCCCAATGTTGTACGGGTCATAAACTATTTCTTTAATGTTTAGATTATGTGTTTTTTCATATTTCAATAGATAATCAATTACTTCACCATAGTCTATAACTCCTGATTCCGTTCTGGAGATTGTGACATAGCCTTCTTGCTCTAACTTGAGGTAATCTGTCTTATCTCGTTTAATCTTCATGTCGATAGGCATACGAGTACTTACAAATGCATGAGAGTCTACATATATCTTCTTGCTGTCTAACATGTGTGCAAATGATACAGCTGTGAGGTCGTCTACACTTGATAAGTCTAAACCGACAATGGTGTCTGTTGAATCAATATCTATTGGCTCATCGGTACTTGCAACTTGCCAAGATTTAGAGCTGATAAAGTTGTTAGCACCTGTCGAAGACCACATATTAAAGTTCTTAATTTGTATAGAGGTTTCATTACCCTTTTCTCTTTGTTCTTCAATATCTTGTTTAATATTCTTCAATATAGTTGGTCTATGCTTTTCATTTTCAAGAAGTGGCATTGCTTTAATCCATAACTCTTCATTATTCATTTCTGAGATTTCATCTAACTCAGCGCAAAAGTAGAAGTATCTATCATTCTTAATTTTGCCTTCAACCATTTTAGTAACATACTTATATTCTTCATACATTGGGCTGTTAAGGTTATCTGAGGCTGTTGATATGAGAGCTGTAAGAGGATTGGATTGTAAGCCCATACCTGTTTTCAATCGAGAATACATCTCGTCATCAGGCATACTGGCTAATTCATCTAAAAGGACTGTTGAAGGGTTTTTACCATCAATTGCATCAGGGTTATTAGATAAAGCCATAAGTTTAGAGTCTGAGACGATATCTACAATATCTGTCTTTCTCATCTCTAGGCGGTCTCTGAGGGCTTTACTATCTGCTTTAAGAATATTTAATTGTCTATAAGCCATGTTATAGATTGTCTGAGCCTGTCTTAGTGTCAGTGAGGCTATGTATATCTCTCTACCTTCTGATGGAGACTTACCAAATAGTAATTCATATAAGGCTATACCACTGCTTAAAATACTTTTCAATTATGTTATCGTAAAGGCTTTTTATCCTCTACTTCTATATGTCACCATATAGTTCGGCATACATTTTCACCTTCAACTTTACTTGTTAAGGTGTCGGAAACTCTTGGAGATATTATATTCTGCTTAGCAGTTTCAATCTCTATGCTCTACGATACTTCAGGCTTGTTAAGTCCTAAAGTTATCTCGGTATTGTCTTCAAAAGAGTTCTACCGATATTTCCCGATTACAAATAGTTATTTCTAACTACTCAGGCAAAAATATTACCTTGTTTTCTTGCAGTACTGATATAAGCTTTAGTAAATCTTCTATTACCTTCTGAATCAACCCAGCCATATAAACTACCAACTATGTATTTCTGAAATAGCATTAAAGGCATCGGTTTACCTGTCTTAGTGTCTGGTAACATCTCGACAAACTTAATCACTTTAGCTGCTCTATCAGGTCTCCACTCATAGTTGAGAGTATTTTGTACTTTCAAATCATCTAAATGTCTTTTAGCTGAAGCTATATTCTTTTTACTTGTTATAATCTCTCCTGACACTACTTTAGTTGCATACTCTGTAGCCCAATCATAGTTTTTAGGAGGTCTTCCTACTGCTGGTCTTGTTGCTGTAACCATGGTTAATCATCTCCGAACATCTTAGCAAAGGGGTCGTTTTCTTTATCTTGAATAGATTGGTCGATAAGCTTCATACGGGAGTTAATAGTCATTCCTAGTTCTGCTGAGATTGCTCTAATTTCTTTGGCTACCTTTAACATTTCATGGATTGCTGGATTAGTTTTTCTTTCCTTTACATTTCCATCAGCGTAGTAAGTTTCAACCATCTCACCTGTTTCATTTATTTCTTTTTCTAATTCTTTATAGATAGAGAATAAGTTGCAGTAGGTTTCAATCGAAGTTTTATCGAGGTTTGAAATAGGGAGGTCATTTAAAAGTGGAGTAATTCTTCGCCATTCTGCTTTGGCTTTCTTATTCATCGAGACTGGAGGAGTCGTTTGAATCTTTTCAAATTCGCCCAATTGTTCTTTGATAGCTTCTCGTTGAAATTGTTCTTCTATTGTTTCATTTCTTGTAGTGGTTAATTTTCGTTTTCTTCCTGTCACATCTGTCCGCTTCCTTTCTTATCAATTTGTGGAGTATATACGGGGGTATGTCTGGAGTTGAATGCTGAGGGAGTGATTCTGAGGAGAGTTAGGAGGATAAGGTGGGTAGTTGGTGGTTAAGTGGCTTAAAAGTGCTTATTTCTAAATCGGAAACATTCTTATTTGAGAAACGGTTGCACAGAACATGCCTCCCAGTTCCGAATGCGCTCGACACCCACCCCGTCAGACACTATGGGGGACATGGGTTACAGCGTTTCATGTGAAATGTTTCACTATTGTTTTCCCCTGTTCTATTTTCCCCACTTTTCATTTCCGTCTCTTTCTCACCTTTTGCTATTCTACATAGAACAGTGTTATTTCCTACCCGTTTGATTCCCCTTCATTTTACTATCCTTTTGCTACCATCTCAGCTACTCTTGCTACTACATATCCAATCATCTCTGACTTACTATGCAGCATAGCTTCTTTATCATATACAATTGTGCTCTCTACTACCTCAACAACAAACCTTACATCATCTTCATCATCCGTATGTGCAACTACATCACCTGACTCCACATCATCTGTGAAGCTGATAGCCTTCTCTCTTACTACTACTTCATCTGTGTCCAACTCAACTGTTAGCTCTTTGTTGTTGTGTGCTACTACAAAGTCTACTGAGTCTTCTTGTTGTTCAACTAATATATTCATCTCACTATCTTCTACTACATCTACTAGCACATCATGTAACTCAGCCAAGTCAGCTTTGGCTGCATCTATTCTCTGGTTGTTTAACTGTTGTCTATTAGTTTCTTCTTCTACTTTGTTATTAAATAATTGTTTATAATCAGTTGTCATTCTATTCATCCATCCTTTATTTATTCTTCTTCTTATCTTCCATAAGCTTATTGAATTCTGCTATGCTAATACCATTAGCTACAATGATTGTTAATGCCATGCCAAGTACCAATAGGAATATACCCAACCAAACTATGCTCGGCATAAACACCCACCAATATGATAGGTCTGTTACTCCAGTCCAATTCAATACTAAAAGTAATACTGTTATCCAATTCAAGTTATTAATATTCATTTTCAATCCATCTCTCCTTCTTTAAATAGTCTCTCTGATTCTTCATAAGCTAATATGTATTCATCCAAGTCTAGCTCATCATATTCATATACTTCTTCTAAATATATAAGTATCTCTTCATGCCATTCACTCTGGCAATCAAGTTTAGTTTCTACATTGTAATGTCTCATACCATTCACTTTCTTCCTTTCATAAAAAATAAGCAGACAAATTTAATTGCCTGCTTGTGTATATATCTAATAGTAGCTGTTCACTTAGTTTATTAGTAGCTTAATTCTCTTATCTATTGTGCCTGCGGTCATGGTGTGTTCGGCATAAGCTGATTAGGTTATCCAACTCTAACCTTTTAGACCAATCATGTTTTGTCTCTACTATATGGTGAACCTCTTGTGCCACTGTTATAATCCCCTCAGCTGCACAGTCCTGACATATCCACTCATCTCTTCTCAAGGCTTGTACTCTCTTCTTCTGCCAAGCTGTAGACTTGTAAAATTTTATGTACTCTGGCATATGTTTATTTCGCCATTCTTCATAACTCTTACTAGTTTTATTTTTATGTTCTTCACAAAAATTTTTGTACTGTTCAATTAGATTTCTACAATTAGGTGAGTTGCAATACTTCATAACTTTCATTTTTTATTCTCCTGTCTTATGTATTTTGAAACTGTTGCTACAGTTAAGCCAATTTCTTTTGAAATTTCTGTATATGTCATACCTTCATTTTTTAGTTTTACTAGTTGTTGAATTAATTCTTCGGTAACAACATTTTTAGTTTTACACAATCCGTTGCTTGAACAAATTCTCTGGACTGTAGATAGAGACAGAGAGGTTTTTTGAACGATGTTTGAATATGTTTCCCCTTTCTTTTTTAATTCGATAACCTTATTCTTCTGCTCTTGAGAAGTTAAATCAATTCTTTTTCCTAATCCTTCTTTATCGCATATAGTAAGAACTGAAGAGGTTGATATACCTATTTCTTCTCCAATTTTCATTATTGATAAGCCCGTTTTTCTTAGAGTTAAAACTAACTCTTTTTGTTCTTTAGTTATTTTATCCAATCTCTCGTTTAGTCCTGATTTACGACAATAATCCCAAACTGTGGTTGAACCTATTTTTAGTTTTTCTGCGATATCTACAGTTGACCACCCTTTTTTTCTTAAGCTAACAATTTCATTTTGTTGTTCTTTTGTTATTTTCCTTTTATCATTAAGTCCAATGTGCCAAGCATGTCTCGCATTTTCTTTATGAGTCATCCACTCTAGGTTTTCAACATGGTTGTTTTTCTTATCACCATCTTTATGGTTAACTGTTTCTTTATTTTCAGGATTAGGGATAAAAGCTAAAGAAACCAGACGATGCCTTAGAAAGTTTCTATGAATACCATTTTTACTCCTTATGTGCACAAATTGATAGCCAGTGCCGTTATCCCCTCCTTTTAATAGATTTTTACTTCTGCTATTCCAAACTCTACCTTTTGTGCTAACCCAATAATGCTCATATCCTTCTTCTACTACTGGAGTCCAAAACTCAATACCTTTAATCTCAGTTTTGTATCCTTCTTCATTATTGTTTTTAATCTCTATGGGACTCTGAAACCCAGCCTTCAAGTTAGGTGTATCTTCTAATCTAATTTCTTTTGGTAGTTCTACCATTTTTATCATATCCTCTGTTTTATTTTTAATTTGCATTATGCATACACCTCTTCTCCAAATTTAGCAGGTACTGCTACACCAGCTGCATTAATCGTATAATGTGTTGCATCGCTACCTCTTTGCTTATCATTGAATATACCTTCCGTATATGTAGACTTAACTTCACTAGGCTCTACTTTCTGAATCGGATTACTTTCTAAGTGTTCTTCAATATTTTTAGCAATCTTATAAGCTACTTCATTACTGATAAAATGTTTACCTTTAACTGTTCTCACTAAATTTTGTTTATTTTCAGTTGTTAATCCTTTAGTAATTACAATCTCAAACTCTTCATTTTCATAGTTTTCTCTGAGGATAGCTGATAAATTTAATGGTGTTAATTGTGTATTCAACTTAGTATCTGCAACTGCTAAATACTGTTTAAATACTTTATGTAATTTAGTTCTACTGTCTGAACTCAATGATTCATTCTTTCCGTATAACTCAAAGTCTGCTAGTGTTCTCTTTAATATCTCGCCTTTATAGCGGTTAAACTGATTAATTGTATAACCTGCTTCTTCATAAGCTTGCTTTTTAGTTACCACATGGTTAGCTGGCACATATGCTTCAGTCATAGTCTCATAAAACTGATTTTGTTTGTTAGTCAGTATCCGTGTGCGATTATTTAAGAAGTGAGAAACTAAAGCATTAAACTGGTAGTAGTCATTCTCGTCTATTTTATGTAATCTATTCTCATCGCTAAGCTCGAAGTAACTATCATTATCTAGGCTTCTTTCTTTCAGTTCATCTAAGCTGGATACATTGTTATGTATAAACACATTCTGTTTACCGTTTCGAGTCTGCACCATATCAGGATTTGCTGCATTATATAAACTCTTTTTTATACTCTGTTTCAAATATTTCATCGCCTCAAGCTGAGTCTTTTTATTATTTTTAAACTCACTGAACTCAGGAAACCTTTCACCCAACTCAGAAACAGCTATACTCAATGCCATTGCAAACTCCCCTACAAATTCTTCGCCATATCCAAGCTTAAATCCATATTTTTTCTGCATCGAAAGCATGTATGTAAAAAAGTAAACTCGATAATCATCTTTATATTCTTCTTTTCCATTTAAAGCTTCACCCGTCATTCTTACTGTTCCAGTTTTACTTTTACCTGCAACTTTTATATGTGTTTCAAATAAACTTTCAATCAGTTGTTTACCGTTGTCTGTAATAATTTTAGTGTTAGTCATTATGTATGTTCATCCTTTAAATTTTATTTTTTATTAGTACTTTTATGTTGTAACTATCTATCGTCAATGCTATAATTAATATGGATAAATATATCCTTCTTTAAATAATTAACATTAAAAAAATATAGTTTAAATATAAGTTGTAGTTCTTCCGCCCCAAGCATTCTCTCTAATCTGCTTACTGCTTATTTCCAAATGTTGCAACTCATCATATTGTGCCTTGGTGCATAATCCATAGTTATCTTCGACTAGCTCTTTTATATACTTCTTATTGAATATGTATACTCCATTAATAGTATCGTTCTCATGGCTATTACCATCTGAGTACAAGGCTAGAACATGATTTTTGAATCTTCTGCTGTGCTGTCTAATCTGCTCATCTGGCCAGCCGAATTTAACTTCAATTCTGTCATCTATCACAGTAACTTCTTTCCCTGATTTTCGACTTAGTTTATTCATTGCAAATTTAGTATCTTTTGTTACATGTAGATAATGAGCAACATCTTCTTCAGTGTGCAATAACACAATATCAACACCCAGTATAAAATCACTTTTCTCATCTGCGACAACTTTATATTTACCTTCATACATTTGTTCACATAGTAACTTCAAACTGACTTCTGCTAAATTGCTTTTATAAGCGCTGTATCCTCTGAGCTCCATTATGTCCCTGTAAACTTGAATCTCTTTTTCATCTTTAATCTGTTGAATATAGTAATCTTCTTCAATCGCTTCATTAACCAGCTCCATGTATTCAGCCATGTATGTATGCATATCAATTATTTCATAATGCTCAGCACACAACTCATTGAATAGATTCCGTACAGCTGCAACATTGTATTTATCAGCTTTCTTTTTTGTTTTGCCATACATTTGTACTGCATAGTTCTTTTTGTCGATTAAGTCAGAATAACTAACTTCTTCAACCTTAAATTTATTTGCTTTTACCATCTTTAAAAACTCGTCATAATTAATTTTATTCACTTTTATCCATCCTCATATTTATTAGTTTTATGTGTATATTTATGCATACAACTCCAAAAAAGAAGCCACACCATGTGGCTATATGTATTGCTTAAGTTAAGTTTCCCTTATTGTCTTATCCAAATATCGCAGCTACTGCTTGCTCTGGTGTTAATTTTTTCTTTTCTTTAGGTTGATTCACACTTGGTTTTTGTTGTTTAAACTTTATACTTTCTTTTCGCTCTTCAAAACTTATAATTCCTTTATTTACTAGATATAAATATGCTTCCTGCATCTCTAATTCATTCTCAAGGGCTTCTCCTGTTAAGTAGTGCTCAGGTAAGTTTTCTAATTCCTTTGTTCTTTTTAGTTCAACAACACTCTCTATGGCTCTATAAGCATTTATCTCATTGTATTCAGCAGTTACTTTTTCACTTACAAATGTAATGAATTCTAACTCTACAAGCTTCTTGATTGAGTTTTGTACTGTTCTTGCGGACACATTCATTATGTCTGCCAGTATCTTGTATGCTAATTCAACATCTCTTTTATCGGTTTGCTTTGCTTTAATCATTATGTATAAATAAATAAGGTTTGCGTTATACTTAGTTTTTTTCATCAACTCATCCAGCTCATCTATAAACATTCTTTCGAATCCTTTAATATATTGTGTGTTATCAAATTTAATCTCTTCGTATTCATGCAGGTTGTTAAACTTGATTGTTGCGTATGTATCATTGATTTTAATTAATTGAATAATATCTTTTTCACTGAGAGACTTAATATTTTCTATTGCTTTATCTCTATTAGCTTTAGTATTCTTCCTGTTCATATCCATCATTAAAAATTCATATGAGATTCTGTTTTCTTCATATAAAAAACTTTCCTGTTTGCTTAAAGCTAAAAATACATATAACTCCTCTGAGCTAATATTGTAGGCGTTACTTCCTTTTCGACTATCAAAAAATACATTGTAAACTTTAATAAATTTCTCTTTCATTTATATTCTCCTCATTATTTTTCTATTAAGTATTCTTCTGTGAGCCTGTCAGTAATTATATCGACATTGCTCTCTTTCACTTTTAACATGTTAGCTATCTTTCCAGCTGAAACTGTTTCTCCTTGAGACTTTAAGCTTTGAATTAAATAGTACATATATAATTCTGTTTCGGTTAATAAATCTTTTAAAACATAATATAGTTCTTCCTCTATCTTGAAGAATCTAATATCACTATCTATTTCAACAATAGAGTTATTTTTAATATATCCTTTCTCTTCTAGTCCATTAATAATTTGTTTAACTTTTGGAGTTAATGCTATATCATAATTTTTATTTGTTGTTTCAAAGTGTAAGTTAACGATAAAGCAGAACTCTTCGACACTTAAGAACTTATTGTGATTTTTATAGAATGAGCTAGTGTGCATTTTCATAATATTGATTTCCTTTCTTTTAATACAATTTAAAATACTCACCAGCGAGCTTGCTCGATGGAAGCGGATTGCGAAGCAAGCCAAGATGAGCGAAGCGAGTGGGAATTGTTTGTAGTAAGTATAGTCTCTCTGTATATATATAGTCTGTCTGTATTGTTAGCACATTGCGTTGAAATATTGCTATGGTTTTCCATACTTAGGAAAATCGTATGCAAAAAAAGGCTATGATTTTCCTGAAGTGTGGAAAATTGCGTTAAAATAAGGCTATGATTTTCCTAGTAAACTTTTAGTTGATAAGCAATTAAAATTAATTCTATTTTAAATTACTTACAGAAAAGTATTGCTTAACTTAAACAAGTGATGTATTATAAATATATAAGTAATATATAATAGTATCTTTATGTAAAGTTATAGGTTGAATCATTATACCATATATATACCCTCATTGCAACCTCTTTAAACATCTAAATGTGTCTATAATGTGACAACATATATAACCTCTCAGGAACAGCTACTACAGCTAATCTGAGAGGTTTCTTTATCTTATGGAACAATCCCCCTACTTCAGTCTGTTTGCTGTCAGACTACACTGTACTGTGTGCTGTGAGAGAAATAAAGTGATTCTAGCTTAATTGTTCTCGTTGCTTCTTCTCAGTCCAATACTGTTTGTTAAAATCTTCTATAATTTTGTTACTTACTTTCAGTTGCTCAATAATTTGTTCAGTTGTTAATTTAGTTTCTGCTTGCTGGTTAGTTTGGTTAGTCATAATAATTAATCATCCTTTTAGTTTATTGTTATTCCTCTGAGAACAGTAAGTAATACAGTCCTGTAGAGTTTTATTGCTTTTGGTATGAATGTACCTATTTGATACGCTTGCTGTGTATTGCTTACTGTTGATTACTTCTGAAGGGAATTAAATGATTCTGTTATATAACTCATCAATCTGCTCTTGTCGCTGCTGAAGCTTGAAGAAGTATCGTCTTACTTTACTCAGAGAAGCTTTTCCATATGTATGCTTACCTGTCTTCCAGCTGATTAGTGTGAAGTAGTTTAACCCCATGTCATCTGCTACCAGCGTTAAGTTAGGTTTGTTCGTTAACTCCCACCATTCGTTGAATTGCTTCCTCAATAGTCCATTAGTTTCTGCATCGTTATGTGTTACTTTTGCCATTTTGCATCTTCCTTTCTATATTCAATCTGAATTTAAATGTTAAGTCTAGACTAGTCACTTACTCCAATAAAAAACCAGCTAGTCAAGTTAATGACCAGCTGGAAAAATAAAAGGGAGGTTTCAATATTTAATTGGAGGAAAAAATATTGAGTGTAAATAATAAAATAAAATTAACTAGCAAGCTTTACTGGCTTGCAATTATATAGTAGTAGTTGAGTTTTCTTTTTAAATGGATTATTAGTCCCTCTACTAGCATACGGATGTATACACAAGTTTATTCAAATTTTAATGTTACAGGAATGTTACAAAAGATATTATGCTATCAGGTAATGTCTGATTCTACTGGAGTATAACCATGTGAAATCATATTTGTGTCTGAATTGTGAACTACATGGTTGGTAGAAGATTGAATAGATAAAGACTTCCTCACTCCTATAGGCCTGAATACCCAAACAAATTCAGTTTTGCATTTAAAAAGATAGTAAGCACTTGTATATTATAAATTGAAAATTATATTAACAATATGATATTGCCACCATTTTACATTACTGCTATATTTAATTAGAATTCAAAATATTTAGGAGGTCTTTATGAATGGAAAATATAATTTGGGAAGGTAAAGCTTCTTGGAAATCTGCAATAGGTGTTTTAGATATTATTTTAGCTTTATTTACTTTAGGATTTTGGTTAATTGTACCTGCAATCAAAATGATTAGTTTGAACAAGACGAAATATAAAGTAACTACACAGCGTATTGTCATTAAAGAAGGAATAGCTTCCACATCTTCAAGTGAAATCGAATTGTACAGAGTAAAAGACTTATCAGTGACTCAAACTTTTATGCAAAAAATTCTAAATATTGGTGATATAACGATTAAAAGTGCGGGAATGCAGAATACTAATCTCGAAATGAAGGCGATTCCAAATCCCGAGCAGCTGAGAGAACAGATAAGAGCATCTGTAGGTACTACTAGAAAAGATAATAACATTCGTCTTAATGAATCTATATAATTATTAAACCGCCTTCCTGCATTAGTAGTTGGGCGGTTTTTCGTATCAATATAATAGAAACTTATTTAAAAACAGCTATAAAGTCAACTTTTTTACCTATTTATTTCTTTAGATTGTTTAATACAGAAACTAATCAAACTGAGCATTCTAAAATATAAATATTCACGAAATTCATCTGAAGTGAGTTCGTATTTTTCCTTCTCAAAATGTCTTATTTGATACTCATTACCAATTCTAGTAAGCTCTAAAAATTCATCATTTAACATAATTTTATTAGACTCTGACCCATAACTTATTTTCTCTATTAAATTCTCTATTTTACTTCTTTTACTTCCTTTTTCTTCGTAAACAGTCTTAAGTCTTTCAAAAGCATCCCAAATTTTTTCTAAAGCAATTTGTTTTTTACTAGAATCATCAGAACGCATATATAACTTAGATTCTTCAATAATTTCATTTATTTTTGTATCCTCTTGAACTTCATCCTGTTTATTCATCAAATCACTTGCATCATTTTTAACAAATTCATTAGATTGTTCCTCAACTTCATTAACTAGCAAATAAGCTATTATAGCTTCTTTTAATTGGGTTAATTCAGGACGGTAATCAGCTTCGTCCCCAACTGAAGTTATTTTTCCTCTTTCCCTGATGTGAGACATTAAACCTGGAAGCATAATCGAATACCTAGGTTTAAGTTTATTCCATAAAGCACCAGAACCTATTTTCGATGAGACAATTTGTTCTTCAATCTCAGGGATATCCTTTTGAATCTGTTCATAAACTTTTCTACTTACAGTTCTCACTTCTTCACCCTCTTTTAAATTTTAAACTCTCAAAAATAATGAAATATACTTCAATTCTCTTTTAGTATGAACCAATAGAATAATATGTAAAGGCTCATTAAATTAAGTCGGATTTTTTCTATACAAAAAAACCCTCCGCTACTCTGAAAAGCGAAGGGCGAGAAAACTAAAAAGTAGGTTGCAGCAATCGCTTACTGCTATTTAAATATAACTTGGTAATTTATTAAATGAAATACTTTTCTGTCGGAATTCCCATATACGGGAAATTGTTTATGAATCTAATACAATTCATTTAACTCTTCTAGCTCTAAAAAGTTTTCTACAAAAAACTCCCTGTCTTTCAGACATACAACTTTCTTTTCTGCTCCTTCAGGCAACTCTACTTCATTTAGATTTTCCCCACAGATAAAACATTGTCCTAAAACTTCTTCCACAGGAATAACATTTTCATCAGTATACTTTAAATATTTTTCAATTTCTTCTGTAGTAAATTCTTTCATATTATTCACTCCTTTTACTATATTTAATCATATCATGTCTAAATAATCATACTCATCTACACTATACACATGCTTAAATAAAACAGTAATTACACGCTCCTCTTTAATCGCAGTTACAGTCTCGCTCCAGTCATCTACATGCTCAATGGTACATTCTATCTGATGTTCATGACCCGCCTGCCAGTAGCGCAGTATGACATTGCACCCTACCAAATTACGCAGCTTTAACTCAAGTTCATGTTGCAATTCATTTGTTAGATTTGGTACAGGTACATGTGTATTACTTTCATGCAGCTTACGAACATTTACAAACTGTTCTGGCATTGTGGCAAACGGTTCCCACTTAATCATTCCTCTGCCTTGAGGGATGTTTGAATATACATCCATGTAAACACCTCTCCTCAAATAGATTGGTTATTTTTAATTAATAAAGTTTCTGGAAACAGCTCCTCCATACTCATGCCATAGTGTTTTGCTAAAGTGAAAGCTTCGGGCAGTGTAAATGGAGTTTTCCCATTTTCTCGATTCCAGTAGGACGCTTTACTTAGACCAATTAATTTTCCGACATCTGTAGTTGATTCTCCTGCTTCATTCCGTACAATGTACAGTTGATAGAATTTTTTCATGTAACCACCTCTTAGGGTAATTATATAGAACATATGTTCTATATGTAAAATGATATTAAAAATAAAAAGCAACTACTGGTTAATGTAGCTGCTTTAAAATATGAAGTTCAAGAATCTGGAGATAAAATACTTCTCTAAGTATCATGCCCGATGGACACTGTTTGTTCAGGATTTGATATTAGCCCCTCACTCCTAAAAGCTTTGGCACTCTGCAAAATTCAGTTTTTCATATAATCATAGTTACCTTGGCCATTTTTCACTCTATATAATAATATTGATTCTCCATAAATATTAGACACTAAGGCAACTTGATATTGACTTCCCAGAGTAGAAGCAACTTCACTTGAATATGTATCCATCAAACTAGTAAACCCATCCCAAGCAAAAGTGTCTCTATCAGCTATTGTCATCTCAATAGTTTCCAATTCCAAACGAGTCGCTGGCATCAAGGCAAAAATTTTATCATCAGCAAGAAAGGTTATATCATAGTCACCCATAAACTCTTCTTTTAGATACTCTCCCATGTTGATTTCCGATTCAGTTGCTTCGCCTTCTACCGTGATAGAAGAGTTACTTGACTCATAGCTACTTGTAGAGACATTTTCCTCTTCTTTCTCTTCTGCTCGTAGTTGATTTTGGTGTACTGTCTTTGAGTCCCTTTCTCGAATTGACATTAATATCTCTTCTTTTTTCTTAGCGTCTAAATAACCTTCGTAAAACATTAGAAAAACAAACATTATACCCATTAAAACTCCACCCAGAATTACTAATGAGAATATTTTTGTTTGAGTATCTACTGCTCTAAACTCTTTTAAAAGTTGTTTTAAACCTTTCATATCACATCTCCTTAACTGTAATACTATGTTTAAGTTCGCTTATATACGATGTGATTAGCGTACCTCACTACCATTCATCACATGGAGTAGTATCTCTTCTTTGTTAGAATCCCAAACCACAAACCGAATCTCCTCATTTAAGTACGACTTGCTATACTCTTTTATACTGTTTTCAAAATCAAACCAATCATAATTATTTTTAGTTTCTTTATGGTCTTCATAGAATTCAATTAGCTCTTCATCCTCTACAATAAATGTAAAAGCAGATACAGCATCATCATATTCTACATGCGCAAGGTCTCCAAATTTTTTATGTGTAGCTATTAAGCTTCTCTCCGCTTGAGTTAACTCATCATTATCTAAACTTTTGTCAATGGAATCAATAGTCATTACTTCAAATAATTCGCTCGACTCACTACTATTTTCTCCGTTAGTACAAGCTACTAAGAATATTGACAATCCAAATAATAATAATAGTTTTTTAATATCATCTACCTCTTTTTCAATATATTTAAATGGATACATCTTTTATTTTACAATGGATTACTTATATTTCTCTATGTCTTTCAATGAAGTGCTTTTATCTGTAGCTGAATATATAATTTCTGCATTATGTAAAAATATTACAGGTTCTTTAAGGTTATCTTCAAAAAATACTTGCACACTATAATTATCTGCAATATCTTTAGCACCAATAGCAATAGTTTTAGCAGCCATGATAACTTCAAACTCTGATACTCCTCCAGAATCCATAATAATTGAAAAAATTCTATTCTCTCTGTTCAATCCATATTCATTTTCAGAATGTGAATTTCTGTTGATATCAATAAAATTATTCTCAACTAAGTAAACAATATCGTAGTCAGGATAATATTTATCGTAGTCAGTTTTGCTAAAATCATCATAAAAACCTAGTTCTCGCTTTATTTCTTCATCTGATTCAAAAAAATAAATATTAATCGTTAAATATGCAATAAATAAAGTAACAACACCAACAATACCAACCAGCACCCAAACCCACCAAGGAGTAGGTTTTTGTTTATATTCTTTACGGCTCATACCTTATGCCTCTTTTCCTTTTTTATTCCTTTATTGCTTTATGATTTTTTTAAACCACTAATTGCATTTACAGTGATAAAAGTGCAACCTATTATTACGCATATAAGAGCCAATATGAAGTACGCAACCATATGATTACTATTTATTATGTAATTGTATGCATCTCCTCCTACATAGGCATTCACATCTGTTGAATAACTATATTCCGAGTAGCTATAAACAAATCTTTTGTAGAAACCAACAATTATAAAAAATGCCGAAAGATAAAACATGGCTTTTACTTTCTTATCATATAGACTTGTAATTGATTCTCCACCGCTTACATCCTTACTTTGAATTTCTTTATTATTTTCCATACTATCACCCATTCTTTCAATATATTTACATAAAGTATAATATTTCTATTTCTAAATAGCTATATGAATTGATGATGAGCATTAATTTAATAGATTTATATATGCCTAACTAGTAAACTATCATCTTTACGCACAGTTATTAATCTGCTCCAATTATCCACATCCTCAACGATACATTCCAGCTGAAACTCATAAGAGTCGCTCCACTAGCGCAGTATGACATTGCAGTTTTGTAGCTCTCTTAATTTCAATTCCAACTCCTGTTGCAGCTCTACAATCAAATCAGGTTTAGGCACATGCAACTGTGCTTCCATCAGCTTGCCTACATTCTCAAACTGCTCAGGCATTGTGGCAAAAGGCATCCACTTAATCATGCCTCTACCTTGAGGGATTTTCATGTTCATGGAATCACCTCTTATATATCATTATGCGAACATATGTTCTATTTGTAAAATAGTAATAAAAAGTAAAAAAGCAACTGTTAAGTTAGCTGCTTTTGGGGAGTTGGATTATTTTGTTCTTTAGTAAAATTACGGTAGATGAAATATTTTAACACTATAATAGCTACTAAAGAATAAAAGAAACCGATGGTAAATAATAGTGGTAACAAGTCGTTGTCGGCTATCTGTGCAACAGTTATCATAATATAAGCTACAATAAGTGAGAGTAATGAAACATTCTTAACAAATATTCGTTCTTTTCTAATGATTTTCAAAAATTCTTCACTATTTTTATCTAAGACCTTGTTTCCATCCCTCACTTCTGACTTCTCAGCAAAAAACTCATAAATAATTAAAATAATTCTTTCTATTAACAGTGGTAGTATCCACATCACATCCACACCATTTGGAGATGCTTCCATTAGAATAAGAGTCAATGCAGTGGCAAATAACATATAAGCTGGCATAAAGACAAAAAATTGAGTGAAAATATTGGTAGTCTTATATGGAACACTGAATAAGAAAATTTTCAATTTGGGCATCCTAATAATTATGATAAGTATTAGAATTGAAACAAAAGTAAATATTGCCAAACATCCTACCCCATTAGACATTAAATGATTATACATAGATGCACACCGTCCCTGTATATTGTTTATAGATATGTATAACTATACCAATAACAAAAAAACTAGCAACATGAAAATGTCACTAGTTTAAAATGTGGATTTTATTTTACCTCGTATAGCCTACTCAGCTAAATACCAAGCTTCTGCTTCCATAAAGTCATCAAACTTGATTAAGATAGGCTCTCCTTCTTTAACCATTCTAGCTACTTTACCTGAGGCAGAACCTCCAGGTATATTTTTAGTTAATTGTAGTCTGAGTGATATCGACCGTAGCTTTCAGGGTTAAACGGTGAGTGCACTCTGATGAGTGTAAACCTAACATTGTCTTCATCCTGGAATGTATAGTTTGGATCATTGGCTGTCAGTATAATTGTTTCCTCATGTTCAGCCAATAGTACAGGTTCCATTGGTTCACCAAGGTTGCTTGTAATGCTCATATTGTGTAGCTGTTCGCCGTCGACTAAGACATAGAAGATGTCTTCAATGGGGATGTCGTAATTCTCATAATTATTATAGACGATTTGAGCGTGAATTTGATTGCCGACACCGGTGTCTGAGGGTTCGATGTTTACATCATTGACCGTAGCTTTAAAGGTATCGAAATCAGTGACTTCACCGTAACGGTAGGCTTGAAAGTCATCTACAGATGTCATGACTCTATCAGACTCCCAACGAGATGGTATATATTCAGGCGATGTGGCGTTTTGAGGGTAGCCGTCTGATGTATCTTCTTCTTCTTCTTCAACGATATCTTCTTCTTCCTCATAGATATCTTCTTCTTCCTCATAGATATCTTCTTCAGATTCCTCTGTGTCCTCTTCTACTGCGGTACTTGTATTATCTAATTGCTCTTGAAGCAGTGTATTTTCTTCTTCTAACTGAACTACTTGTTCTTGAAGCTGTTCAACTTCTGCTGAGTTATCTGTGCTTTCAGTTGATTCTTCCCCACTCCCACAAGCTGCAAGAATAAGCGATGTTGCTAATGCCGATGTAAATATTAGCTTTTTCATTTAAATTATCTCCTTTGTTCAATATATTTACATTAATTATAATGTTTCTATATCGAAATAGATAGATGTAAATAAAAAAGAGCAACCTATTTATAAGTGGCTGCTCAGCATTAGCATAGGAATTTTTTTAATATTTTCTACTTACTTTTCAGTCACATAAAGAATAGCTTCAACAGTACTCTCTTTTTCTTCTGAATCATAACCATAATCTATAGTTCCATTAATTTTATCCTGATAGCCCATATCAATCAATTTGTTAATAGTATTTTTTAAGTCGCTCCGCTTAGGAATATAGCCAATATGCACTCCATCAACAAGTATCATTACTGCTTGAGGGTCATGCTTATTGTCTCTTTCAGCTTGAACAGTCACATTGTTTAGAGAACCATCCTTCTTTTCTTCAAATTGTTGTTTCTTAACTTCATTAAACTCTTTTTCTCTAAAAGAGATACCAGCGACAAAACAGATACCAGCGAAATACCTCACTCCATGAAAATCATCTACAACCTTTTGAGCTAACATGTTGCCAGCTTCATCTAGAATGCTCTCTTGGATAAGATTTAGTCTACTGTTAAACTCTTCTAATAGAGTATCATTTTCTTTATAATCCCAAGTAGCTGATTGGATTTTCAAAGTGCTACCATCTTTAAAATTGATTGCATATCTGTAAGACTTGAAAAACCCTTTAATTTCTTCAATTTCTTTAATGTCTTTGAAGAAGTATTCTGTGCTTGTGTAGTCATTCTTACCTTCACCTTTGAGAACTCTAAACTTTTCATTGCCTTCAAAAATAATCGCCTCGTCTTGATTATCCGTAGATATTTTCATCATCTTAGCTGAGCTATAGAGATATTCTTTGCTTTCCACTAACTCTGTGAGTTTTTCATATTTCATTGTTTTACTCCTTTTTTATCACTACGATTCATTAAAAATTT
This sequence comes from Jeotgalicoccus sp., assembly GCA_003513765.1. Lineage (GTDB taxonomy): Bacteria > Bacillota > Bacilli > Staphylococcales > Salinicoccaceae > Jeotgalicoccus. The sequence goes on along the minus strand of DONT01000001.1, from coordinate 86,226 downwards.
CAGAGAAACATATACTAAAGTATTGATAATCAAAAACACTACAAACAAGGATATTGCATACAAACAAAGACTAATGGATGAGGGTTTTCCGATTGCGGAAAAAAGTAGCAGAACCACATATGCAGCAAATGTAGAAAACAGCGATATAAACGCTAATTGGGCTCTTTCTAAATTAATAATCCTCTTCCCTAGTTTATCTTCTACATTTATCAGACGATTATTCTCATCTTTTATAGTATCAATTGCAGCAATCTGACTTTCATAAAAAGCTTTAGGCAGTTGTAATAAGACTAATGGTACTATAAGCGTAACAATTCCTAAGAAAGAATCTTCACTGTTTTCATAAGACTTACTGCTTATCCATATTATAAGTACATAAGTTGTCCATATAAATAATGTAGGTGTTAGCATATATAAATAATAATATGTTGATGTGGTTCTTAGTGGTACTTTCTTTTTCAGTTTCTTTTTTTTCACCAATATCATACAACTCCAATATTCTTAATTTACATCCAACTATACCAACATCCTGAAAATTAACAATAGAAAATCAACTTCCCCTTTATCCCTTTGTAACCCCTATATAAAGCCTATCTGACAGGCAACAATACATTTAGGTGGAATCTACCTCAGAGTGATGTATATGGTGTGTTAGACAGCCTACTGTTAAGGATATACGGGTAAATAAGCGATTCTGTGTTATCGGTATAGGTCAAGGTCAGCAAATTCATCTTTGACAGCTATGCGAAGAGTTGCCATTGCTGCATAACTGAATATATTTCTAACCCTACTATATTTTTTAGGGTTGTAATTGTGATTTTTAAGAGCTGTAATGAGGGCTCTAATACCTTTATGCATAAAGTCTGCTAATCGTTCAGAATCATAATCAACTCTGCCATTATACGGCTCTAAAGCTTTATTCATGGAGTAATATAAACGAGTAACATCAGCACTATTGAAAAACTTAATAGCAAACTCACCCAGCTTAGTTGGGATGTGAGAAGGTACGATGTCCATATAATTAATATTATGCTCCCTATCAATCTGAGTAGACTTTGGTGTTACTAAGTATTTAAGGTTTAAAGATTTAGAAGATGTTTCTTCTTTCTGTAACCACTCTTTAACCCTTGCTAGTCCTGTACTTTGAGGTTTTTCATGAGTAGTCAAACGAGTAGTCATATCATCTTCATTTTGGATGGAATCAAACTTATTAATGACAAAAATTGTTGCACCAAATCCTCCAGATTTTCTGTAGTTATGAACCTTAGTGATAATATTTAATTTAACTAATTCTCTTAATCCTCTTTGAACTGTAGATTTAGACACATCTAATAAGCTAGCTATAGTATCTAACTTTAGATAGCTTGCTCCTAAGTATTTAACACTGTATCTAGCTAGTAGAGTGAATAAGTTGAATTGAGTATCGTTTAGCTGATTATTTTTTACATGCTGAGATACATGATGATTAAGTTCTTCCAATGATTCAAAATTGATATACTGCTCCAATTTGAAAGTTGTCATGGTTATTTGCTCCTCTGAGCTGCATGACACCACACTTGATTAATAAGCAATTAAATAGTAAACTAAACTTGTCTAGGGCTTGTGTTTACTGCTTTTAAGTGGTGAACATGAGCTTTTTTATTTTGTATTTTTTACTTATAACTTCTTCTTTTTCTTAGCTTCGTTTCTTTTTTATCTTCTGTCAGCATTGATAAGGCTGAATACTTTTCCTGTGCTTCGATTAGGTGGTTATCTGATATATTCAAATAAATCATTGTTGTTCTTAGGTCTCCATGACCTAGTATTTTTTGCACCGCTCTAATGTTCATTCCATTGCTTAATGCCTCGATAGCACCGCTGTGCCTGAGCCGATGTGGAGTGATTGGGTGTTCTAAGCCAGCTAATTCAGATGTCTTAGCAAATGTCTTTCTTAGTGCTGCTGGAGCGATTCTGTAACCTCTGGTGTTAATAAATACATACTCAGTATCAAATTCTTTAATATCGTCAATTAATTGTTTAAGTAGGATTTCTGTTTTACGAGTGAAAGGTAGAGTTCTAAACTCTTTATTTTTAGTTTTCGTCATTGTTATTGTTCTAGAATCAAAATCTATATCACTCTTTTTTACATAAGTAAGTTCTTCTACTCTGCACATGGTCTCAAGCATTAGGTATACTGCTGTTTTCAGTCTCAAATCTACAAAGTATCTTGTATCTATTTTCTTCATAAAAGCATTTAAATCTTCCTTACTCACTCCTCTAGGCTTCTGTTTTGCTACAGGCAGTCTTTTCACTTTAGCTAGTGGATTGTAATAAGTTTTTTCATCTAAATAGTTATAATCTAGTAATACTTCAATCGAAGCTTTCAGAGTGTCGATGTGTCCGTTTATAGTTGAACTATGCAATCCTTTTTTCTTCACTTTTTTATTTTTGATGTGTTGGTAAGTTTCTCTTTCAACTTTGAGATAATGCATAAAGTCATAAATCAGTTTGGTCGTTAGCTCCTTAACTTTAATATCACCTGCATAATCAATCAGATAGCTAATAGCTGAGTTATATCTTCGCAGCGTTGCATAAGTTACCTCTAATTCTTTTTTTGATAAAACAATTAATCGCATATCACTAAGCTTCAAATCATCTTCTTCAACTAAGTAATTCCTTTCAACTGTCAAATCTTTGTATCTACTTTGCCGAGTTAAACGAGTTTTTGACATATAAAAAAGCCACCTTCCATGAGTTTTTAGCTCATAAAAAGTGGCTTAATAAAACATACCTTGAAGAGAAAATCAAAGTTATGTTTTTAGAATATTGAAATGTTATATTTATTTTCACCTAAAATTTGTAATATTATTTTAAAAGTATCAGACTGATAAACTTTTGATAAAATAAGTAGCTTTGCAAAAATCTTTGTAAGCCTTGTCACCATTGGGTTTGAAGTACAAAATTTAAATTATTTACCCGTAACTTTACTTAATGCATTATCAAAAGCAGTAATAGTCGTTTCTATATCTTCTTCAGTATGTTTTGTTGACAAGAACATACCTTCGAACTGTGATGGAGGAAGGTAAATGCCTTCTGCTAATAAAGCCTGGTACATTGCTCTGAATAAGTCTAAATCACTCTTATTTGCACTGTCGAAATCAGTCACAGGTCCTTCTGTTAAGAAGAAACCGATCATCGAGCCTGCACGGTTAATTGTGATTGGCGTATTGTGTTTGGCAAATACTTCTATCAGGCCCGCTTCAAGCTGATCTGCGAGCTTGCCGAAGTATTTGTAGCTGTCTTCAGTTAACTGGCTTAATGTCGCAAGTCCTGCGCTCATTGCCAGCGGATTACCTGACAGTGTTCCAGCCTGATAAATGTCGCCGGCAGGTGCAATACGTTCCATAATTTCTTTTTTACCGCCGTAAGCGCCGACCGGCAGTCCGCCGCCGATTACTTTGCCGAGACAAGTTAAGTCCGGTGTAATACCGAAGTGCCCCTGTGCTGAATTATAACCGACACGGAAGCCTGTCATCACTTCGTCGAAGACCAGCAGTGAGCCGTTTTTCTCTGTAATATCGCGCACGAACTGAAGGTAGCCTTCAACCGGCGGTACGACACCCATGTTGCCTGCGACAGGCTCCATAATAACTGCAGCGATATCGTCACCGAATTTATCGAATGCTTCTTTCAGACTTTCTTCATCGTTATAAGGCACAGTAATTGTATTTTTCGCAGTGCCTTCAGGCACCCCTGGAGAGTCCGGAAGTCCGAGTGTCGCAACACCTGAACCTGCTTTAATTAATAACGAATCGCTGTGGCCGTGGTAGCAGCCTTCAAATTTAAGTATTTTTTCTCTGCCTGTATAGCCGCGTGCTAAACGTAATACTGCAAGCGTTGCTTCAGTACCTGACGATACCATGCGGACCATCTCGATAGACGGCACACGTTCCATAACAAGCTCAGCCATTGTCGTTTCAAGCTCTGTCGGCGCACCGAAAGATGTTCCTTTAACTGCTGCCTCCTGTACGCTTTTCACGACTTCATCGTCTGCATGGCCTAAAATTAAGGGGCCGAAACTTAATGAATAGTCGATATATGAGTTGCCGTCAACATCGTAAAGACGCGCACCCTTAGCGTGGTCGATAAATAACGGGTGGTCGCCGACCGATTTAAAGGCGCGTGCCGGAGAGTTCACACCGCCGGGCATTACTTTAACTGCTTCAGCATATAATTCTTTTGACTTGTTATACATCTTAAATTTCTCCCTTATTAATTTTTTCCGCTAGTTCTTTCGCGAAATAAGTAATAATCATATCTGCGCCTGCGCGCTTCATTGAAATCATCTGTTCAGCGATTACTTCTTCGTCTAAGAGTCCCTGATCAATGGCGTTACGCGTCATTGCATACTCTCCGCTCACGTTGTAGGCAACGATCGGCAGGTTCGAATTATTGCGCACATCGCGAATAATATCGAGGTAGGAAAGAGCAGGTTTAACGATCATCATATCCGCACCTTCAAGGATGTCACTGTCAAGTTCACGGAGTGCCTCAAGACGGTTTGCCGGATCCATCTGATACGTACGGCGGTCACCGAATGACGGCGTTGATTCCGCTGCATCTCTGAACGGACCATAGAATTTAGAAGAATACTTAATGCCGTAGCTCATAATTGGAATATGCGAGTAGCCGGCAGCATCCAGTCCCTGACGGATTTCAGTAACGAAACCGTCCATCATATTACTTGGTGCAATAATATCAGCACCTGCTTTAGCTTGTGATACTGCAGTCTGCACGAGCAATGGCAGCGATGCATCATTGTCGACGTCTTTCGTTACAGGATCGATTAAGCCGCAGTGGCCGTGGTCTGTATATTCACACAGGCACGTGTCTAAAATAACGAGCAGTTCAGGATAATGTTCTTTCGACAGTCGGCATGCTTCCTGCACGATACCGTGATCGTGGTAAGCGCCTGTGCCTTCAGCATCTTTTTCATTCGGAATACCGAAGAAAATAACACTTTTAATGCCAAGTGCAACCACTTCATCCAGCTCTTCTTTAAGCAGGTTTAATGAAATCTGATATACACCTTTCATCGATGACACTTCCTGTTTTACGTCCGGTTTTTCAACGACAAAAATCGGATAGATTAAATCATCTTTTGATAGTTTCGTTTCGCGCACCATGTCGCGCATAAAACCGCTTTGTCTTAAACGGCGATGTCTGTCAAAGTTCATTATTGAATACTCTCCTTAATAAAATTAATCATATGTTCGAGTGTTTCATGCTCCGGTTTTGAAGCAGTTAAGCCGTATTTCATTAAACGTGCTTCAGTCACGTGACCAATCGCGATTAAATGAATATTTTTTAGTTCCTCGGGTTTAAAATGCCCCATCAGACTGTCAACGGCAGACGGTGATGACAGCGTCAAATAATCGATATAATCTATGTTTTCCCTAATCTGTTCAATTGAACCCTCGTGAACTTTCGGGTAGTACAATTCAATTTCAGTGACCTCAGCACCCGATTCACACATATAATCGCGCATCAGCGGACGTTTTTTCGTGCTCGCCGGATACAGGATTTTATCGCCGGGCTTAATCGTGCATTCTTCGATAAAGCCTTCCTGCGTATACGTCGACGGTTCAAAGTCCACATCGATGCCATGATTATTCAATGCTTCGGTCGTTTTTACACCGATGCTTGAAATATTATCCGTTTTGACATGTTTAAAAAACGGCAGAAAGTGCTTCACCGTATTTTTACTCGTCATAACGAGCCACGTATAGTGTGTATTTAAGAGCGTTTCGTCAAAAGAGAGACCTTCAGTCGTTATAAGCGGTGCATGGACGAGATTTAAGACCTCGTCCTCCCTCTCTTCAAATGTTGACTGCGTTACGTAGACAAGCGGTTTACTACTCGGCATTATTCTCATTAATCATGTCGATAATATCTTTTGCCCCGATTTTCTCCATTTCATCAGCAACAAGATTACCGAGCTGAACCGGATCCTGATGTGATTTTTTCACAACAAACCGTTCGTTGCCGTCTTCAGACATAATTAATCCTGTTAAGTACAATTCGCCGTCTTCAAGTGTTGCATAGCCGCCGATCGGCACCTGGCAGCTGCCGTCCATGCGTTTTAAGAACGTACGCTCAGCAGTCGTGCACGTCGCGTCATGTTCAGAGTGCACAGTTTGCAGCATTTCGATTAATTCAGCGTCATCTTCACGCACTTCGATACCTAAAGCACCTTGAGCGATTGCCGGAATGAATTCTTCAGGGTCGAAATATTCAGTGACGACGTTATCGCTCCAGCCCATACGCTTAAGTCCTGCTGCAGCAAGTAAAATCGCATCGTATTCGCCCGACTCCATTTTCTTAATGCGGGTATCGATGTTGCCGCGAACCCAGTTGACAGTAATATCATCGCGCATTGATAACAGCTGTGCGCCGCGGCGGAGACTTGATGTTCCGACGATGCTGCCTGCCGGCAGATCTTTAAATAATACTTTATTATTCGATAAAAACGCGTCGCGCATATCTTCACGTTCAGGCACACAGGCAATTGTAAAGCCTGCAGGCAGTTCACTCGGTACGTCTTTTAAGCTGTGAATAGCCATATCGATTTCTTTATTTTTCAGTGCTTCTTCAATTTCTTTAACAAATAATCCTTTACCGCCGACTTTAGATAACTGTACATCGACGATGCGGTCACCTTTAGTGACGATCTCTTTTATTTCAATTTCCGCATCCGGGAACTGTGCCTGCAGCTTTTTAATGAACTGTTTCGACTGCGTTAAAGCAAGGCCGCTTCTGCGTGAACCAACGATAATTTTTCTCATGATTTATACTCTCCTTAAAGTGACCAAAAATGAAAATTCGATATTTCTGACAGAATTAAATAATTCAGCATGACGAGGACAAAAATTGCGATGCTGTACACTGCAAATTGCGCCGTCTCACCTTTAAATTTAACCATTGTCAAAATGATACTGTACATAATAATAACACACACGGTGCCGATAACTTTCGGATCATAGAGGACATTTGGACCAATAATCTGAAGTCCCCAGACGATTCCTATTATAATACTTATACTCATTAAAATCACACCGATAAAGGTCAGCCTGAGCATTACTTTTTCTGCGGTGCCGATACTGAACAGCGAAAAGAAAGTTCTGTTGAACTTTTTCTGTTTTAAGTTGCGGCGCTGAATTAAGTATATAACGGCATTCAGCATGCCGATAAAGAACATGACGTAAGCCAGGAGCGCACTGCCTACATGGACGATTAAAAGCTCGTTCACAATTTCAAGCGTCAGCGCCGTCGAACTGAAGTTCAACGCTGAAAATGTATAGAAGGTCATTAAAACTATAGTAATCACTAAGTAAAACAGTAATATAAATTCCGATTTTGTCTTCATAAAATGTATAATTCCGAGCAGTATAAATATTAGACTTAAGCTGAATATACTCTCAGCGAGCGTTAATATCGGAATTCTGCCGAGCTGGATCCCGAGCTGCACGACCGACAGGAAATGCAGTATTACTGCCGGGGTCAGCACATACAGAGAAACCTTTCTGACTTGTCGATTTCTTAAAAACAAATCATATGACAGTGCAGAAAGGCTGATAAAGTAAAGCAGTAATATAATTTCTTGAATGCGGAACATCATATCCATAAGATATCCACCTTGCTAATTAAGGTTAAGCTGTTCTTTACGTGCTCTGAGCTTCTCTCTTTGTTTCGAACTTGAATCTTGACGCGCAGCTTCAACCTCTTCTTCAATATGGAACATTGCCATAATGTCTTCGAGTTTCTCGTCGCGTTTTTTGTCGCCGGCGATTTCTTTCGTAAAAATAATCGGATCGCGCAGCATTTGATTAATAATACTCTTCATATGTTTTGAGATTACCGTGCGGTCTCGTTCCGTCATATCCGGAAGTTTACGCTCCAGTGAATCCAGTGTTTCGTCGTGAATGTTTAAAGACTTCGTACGCATCGCCTGAATAACAGGCACGACACCCTGAACCGCGAGCCAGTCTTCAAACTCCGCAGTCGTGCCGTCGATCATCGCTTTGATTTTCTCAGCTTCCTGTTCGCGTGAAGCGAGGTTAGAATCCACTAGACCCTGTAAATCATCTACATTATACATATAGACGTTGCCGCTTGAGTCAATTTCAGGATCAATGTCTCGCGGCATAGCGATATCGATTAAAATAAGCGGTGAACCGCCGCGGGTTTTATTCACCGTGTCGATCATATCTTTTTTAATGACATAATCCGGTGACGATGTACTTGAAATCACGATGTCTGCTTCTTTTAATTCAGACTCTAAGGCGTGCAGATTTTGAGCACGGCCGTTAAAGCGTGATGCCAGCTCTTCTGCCTTTTCAAGCGAACGATTTAAGACCACTACGTCTTCGATACCGTTTGATGTTAAGTTTAAAAGTGACTCTTCTGCCATTTCACCTGCACCGATAACGAGTACACGGCTTTTCTTAACGTTCGCAAAAATACGTTTCGCAAGCTCCACTGCTGCATATGAAATCGATACTGCGTTCTTAGAAATATCAGTTTCATTATGACCGCGTTTAGCGACAGTAATCGCCTCTTTAAACAGCTTGTTAAAGATTGTTCCTGTCGTATGTTCTTCCTGGGCCGTTAAAAACGCGTCTCTGATCTGGCCGAGAATCTGCGTTTCACCAAGTACCATGGAATCAAGGCCGGCAGTCACTTTAAACAGATGAGACACAGCTTCGTCAGCTACTTTCATATCTGTCATACCTTTAATTTTTTCATATTCAACGTCGAACCAGTCAGCGAGGAATTTTCTGGAATAATACGCCCCCGTATGTTCCTGATCACTCACTACATACAGTTCTGTGCGGTTGCACGTCGACAGCAATGTTGCTTCAAGTATGCTTTTTTGTTCGCGTAATTTATGCAGTGCTTCAACGACTTCTTCGTCCTGGAATGTCACCTGTTCGCGTTCTTCAACGCCGATTTTTTTATAATTTAGACTTAATGCAATAATATGCACTATAATGCCCCCTCAAAACTTAACTCACAAATAAAGGTTCTCATTTGGATTACTTTATCTATTCACTATTTATACTAATTATAAATTAGGTATATATCAAGTATTCTAGACAAACTTTTGTAAAGCTGTCATAATTTCAGGCAGATTTCGCTTGTCGAGGGAAGAAAATGGGAAAATCTGGTCTTCAGGCTCCATTTCCAGCTCTCTTTTTATAACACTGATGTGCTTTTGAACTTTACCGCGGGAAATTTTATCCGCCTTTGTTGCAACGATAATGACAGGCAGTTCGTAATATTTCAGGAAATCGTACATTGAAATATCATCTGCTGTCGGCGGGTGACGGAGGTCGACTAACTGTACAACACATGTCAGAGTTTGACGGTCTTTCAAGTAGCCTTCGATCATGCCGCCCCACTTCTCGCGTTCAGACTTCGACTGTTTTGCGTAGCCGTAGCCCGGCACATCGACAAAGACGAACTTGTTATCTGCGTTGTAGAAGTTCAGCGTAATTGTTTTCCCCGGTTTTGATGATGTACGCGCGACACCTTTACGGCCGCACATCGCGTTAATAAATGATGATTTACCGACGTTTGAACGTCCGCTCAATGCGATTTCTTTTAAACCTGTCTCGGGATAATGTTCCGGACTCACTGCAGAAGTAATAATATCTACGTTACTTGGATTAATTTTCATGCTGGTCACTTCCTTTAAAAAAGGCTGTCGCAATGACAGCCCTTATATTTTATGCACTTTTTTTATCTTCTGTAATCTCTTTGCCGTCGGCATCAAAAATCAGAGGATCTTTCTCATCGATAATCGTTTCGCGGGTAATAACGACTTTCTTAATGTCGTCGTTTGAAGGCACTTTGAACATAATGTCCACCATGCGCTCTTCAATAATTGAACGGAGTCCGCGGGCACCTGTCTTACGGGCAATCGCAAGTTCTGCGATTGCATCAAGTGCGTCTTCTTCAAACTCAAGTTCAACGTCATCGATTGACATCATTCTTGTATATTGTTTAACGAGCGCATTTTTCGGCTCAGTTAAAATTGATTTCAAGGCATCGACATCAAGCTCTTCTAAGTAGCTGATGATCGGCACACGGCCGATAAATTCAGGAATCAGACCGTAGCTCTGAAGGTCGTCCGGACGGACTTTCGCCATCAGCGCGTCTTTATCCGTAAAGTCTTCAGTTGCACCGCCGAAACCAATCACTTTGTCGCCTAAACGGCGTTTAATGATGTCTTCCATGCCGTCGAATGCACCGCCGAGAATAAACAGGATATTCGTCGTATCAATCTGGATAGACTCCTGGTTCGGATGCTTGCGCCCGCCTTGCGGAGGCACGCTGGCAGTTGTGCCTTCCAAGATTTTAAGCAATGCTTGCTGTACGCCTTCACCCGATACATCTCTTGTAATCGATGTGTTTTCGCTCTTACGTGCGATTTTATCGATTTCATCAACGTAAATAATACCTTGTTCAGCACGTTCAACATCGAAGTCAGCTGCCTGGATTAAACGGAGAAGAATGTTCTCAACGTCGTCACCCACGTAACCTGCTTCAGTCAGACTCGTCGCATCAGCAATCGCAAACGGCACGTTCAATGAACGGGCTAACGTTTGTGCAAGCAGTGTTTTACCGCTGCCTGTAGGTCCGATTAAAGCGATATTACTTTTAGCAATTTCAACTTCATCTTCGCCTATATTGTTAATACGCTTGTAGTGGTTGTATACAGCAACACTGAGTGCACGTTTGGCATTCAGCTGGCCGATAACATACTCATCCAGTGATTCTAAGATTTCCTGCGGCTTCGGAATATAATCGAAAACTGCAGTGTGATCCATCTTAAGTTCTTCTTCTATAATTTCGTAACATAATTCAATACATTCATTACAAATATATACACCGCTGCCCGCGATAAGTTTTTTAACCTGTTCCTGATCTTTACCACAGAATGAGCAGGTTAAATCTGTATCATCTTCATTAAATTTAAACATTTATATACACCTCATTATATACTTCCAATAAAATATACTAGAAAATCTATCGTAAATCAATTGAGCTGCATATTGATGAAAAGCTCTACACTTTAGGTGCAGAGCTTTTCATGTATGTGGTTCAATTTATAGATTATTCAGCTTTTTTACGGTTGTCTACCAATACGTTTAAAGCTTTTTGGATTTTAACATCTTCTTTAATCATCTCAGCATTGCCAAGTGCTTTCTTAACGTCGTCAGCAGGCATACCGAACTGTTCAGCTAAACGGCTGATTTCAGCGTCAATATCTGCGTCTGTTACTTCGATGTTTTCTTCTTCCGCAATTTGTCTTAACGTTAAGTTAGTACGAACGCGTTTAAGAGCATCTTCTTTCATTTGTTCACGAAGTGCGTTTTCATCTTGACCTGACAGCTGTGTGTAAAGTTCAAGAGTTAAGCCCTGCTGTGATAAGTTCTGTTCGAATTCCTGAAGCATGCGGTCAGTTTCAGTGTCCACCATTGCATCCGGTACATCAATGTCAGCGTTGTCAGCTGCTTTAGCTACTAAGCTTTCTTTTAATGTAACTTCGTAGTCGCTGTCTTTTTTAGCTTTAACTTCTTTTTGAAGTTCAGCTTTAAGCTCGTCTACAGTTTTAGCTTCACGGTTTTCAAGATCTGCTACAAACTCGTCAGTTAATTCCGGAGTTTCTTTTTGTTTAAGTGAGTTCACTTTAACTTGGAATACTGCCTCTTTACCAGCTAACTCTTCAGCGTGGTATTCTTCAGGGAAAGTAACGTTAACGTCTTTCTCTTCGCCGATTTCCATGCCTACCATTTGCTCTTCAAAGCCTGGGATGAATGAGTTAGATCCAACTTCTATTTCGTAGTCGTGAGCGTGTCCGCCTTCGAAAGCTTCTCCGTCAACGAATCCGTGGAAATCGATTGTAGCGATATCGCCTTCTTCAACAGTACCTTCTTCTTTAACTACTAAATCAGAGTACTCTGTAAGAATGTGGTCGATTTGGTGATTAACTTCTTCGTCAGTCACGTCTGTGTCGACTTCTTCACCTTCAAGGTTTTTGTATTCGCCCAGTTTAACTTCAGGTTCAACTGTAACAGTTGCTTTAAGAATAACTTCTTTGCCTTTTTCAATCTGTTCAACATCTACGTCAGGCTGAGCAACCGGTGTAATACCAGCTTCGTCTACAGCTTTCCCGTAATGTACAGGTAAAAGAATGTCTAATGCATCCTGGTAAAGAGATTCTACACCAAAGCGTTTTTCGAACATTTGACGCGGTACTTTACCTTTTCTGAATCCAGGCATGTTAATGTCCTTAGATACTTTTTTAAATGCTTCATCCAAAGCAGTGTTTAATTCTTCAGCCGGAATTGTAATCGTTAAAATTCCTTGGTTACCTTCTTGTTTTTCCCATATTTGAGACATAATACATTTTCCTCCATTAAGTCGATTTTTCAATTAACCTGTATATTATAACACATACAAATATTGATTCAAATGATTGATTTACAGCGAGTTCTTCGCAATATCGTTCTCGATTTCACTGAGCCAGCGTTTCACATTTGGATCCGCTTCGTACGATGGTTCCATACCGAGCATTTCTTCAATACGCTCACTGTATGCCTTAACCACAGCATTACTCGTAAAATCGGGCTGCACCGGATACATATATATCGCATGGCCCATTATGAGCTCGGTTGCCGCTTCAGTGAAGGACGGGTTGAACTGTTCAACTTCATCAAGCACTTTAGAAAGGACATCCTTAACGATAAAGTAATCTTCCAGACTGCTGAGATCTGACGGCTTAACCGTCATCTCCACGCCGCATTTCTCAATGGTTAGCGTACCACTCGCGCGCACCATTCGCAAATATAAAAGCATCGCGGTCTGTAATTCATTGCGCTCTGTTTTAGCCAAAGCTTCTTTAATAAAATCCGTATACGTGATGTCATGAGTCTCCGTAATCTTTTCGACGAACTCAAGCTGCTGAAAAAGATTCATCTTACTGAATTCTTCTTTTCCGATTGCAGGCTCCGTTTCAGTAAACATACCGCGAAGCTTGTTGGCCGCATTTTGCCTTAAAGACAAAATATCCACCCGGAAACCTTGCGGTATCGGCTCTTCCAGCAGGTGGGCGGAAAACTCCAGCACCTCTTCGTAGTTGCCCATATCGGACAAGGCCTGCAGCATGTAAACCATGTGCGTTTCATAATCACCGTCGCCGTTGTTCATCTGCTCGAGCGAATAGTCGACCAGTTCACCTGGGCGCTTGGCCCGGAGCAATGTTTCATACAGCATCTCTTCAGCGAGCTCGGACGGTTGTGATAAATCCATATACTTGTTAAACGTTTTTAAGAAACGCGTGTCGTCAGCCGCATCATAGTACGCCTTTAAGTCACGCTCGAACTTTTTTACAAAACGGTGGTGCGTTGTGACCTTATTGTCCATATGCATCACGGATAATCAGTTCGCTCCACGATTCATAAGGTGACATCGTTTCTAAGACATCGTTTTTAACCCATTCGAGTGCAATCGTGTCTTCTTCCTTATTAATCACTTTATCTTTTTCAATATCGATTTTAAGCACGAGACCGATATGAACTTTGCCGACATCGTTGCCGTCATCGTTAATCAGACCGTGGATTTCGATATTTTTAACATCATCAGCACTGAGACCGACCTCTTCTTCAAGTTCACGTGCAGCATTCACACGGAGCTTGCCTTCGATAGCTGCTTCACTTTCCACATCGTTCATATGGCCGCCGACACCGATAGATAAAAGACCGTGCAGACGCGCTTCCCCGCCGCCGTCCAGACGTTTATAAACAAGCGTTTCATCATTATTTCTAATAATACAGTAGCTGATCAGCTGCTTGAAGCTTGGATCCTCTTCCATATCCCCGCGGCGTTTAACATCAAACTCGCCGAAAGTTTTTACTATTTCTTTGTAGCGATTATCGTCTTTAGAAATGAAGCCGTTAAAAGCATTCGTTTCCCCATCAAACAATGTATCGCGTTTTACTACTAATATCTGTTCATCAAATTTACTCATGCATAGTCTCCTCGCAAGCTGAAAAAAATCTCTTTTTTTGTAATTAAAAAGCCCTCTAACTAAAACTTAGAGAGCTTTAAGATGTCTATAAAATTTAACAGGAGTGAAAAATCAGCTTCTCTCTCCCACGATCTGTGTCTCCTTACGAGTTAAAAAATTAACCCGCAAGCCCACGTACGACACGAATAAACAACATTCTCCAAGATTATTCGGTTGTCTCTCGAGAAGTAATTGTAGACGAAATGTGGACAATATTCAAGTGGGAGGTGGAAAAGTGATAGCGATATTATTACATTCTTTAAAAATATATCCCCAAGCATAGACAATTATAATTCTTAAAACTATAATACTAAGTAAGGAAAGAGGATTTTGTTCCTCGCTGAACTTAACCGTTCGGTTAGTTTTATTGAGTCACACTTTAATTAGTGTGGCTCTTTTTTTATATTTAATAAAATCTGCCACAAAAAATTAACCTCTCAGGCCGGAAGTGAAATGCATCTATTAAGATACACATCACCGACTGGCCTGGAGGCTCTTTAATCAATTATTTTTCTGTTGTCTTTCTTCTTTTAACCAGGAAGCCCAGTCCAAGTGCTGCTAAGATTGCGGCAAATACTGTTGTACTTTGTTCTGCCACCCCTGTATCAGGCAGCATTTCTTCTTCTTCTGTTTCTTTCGCTTCACCAGAACCATTCTGGTTTGCATTATTCGAACTACCAGCAGCTGCTGCTTCGCTTTCTGTATTCACATCTTTCTCTGTATAAACAGTTGGATGCTCATTTGTTTGGTCAGCCGCCATGTCTTCTCCGCCAGTACCTTGATTGCCTGTAACTGGCGCGATTGTTGTATTGTCTTCATTCTCGTTGCCATAAACCACCGCATACTGGCTGAAGCTGTTAACTTCAAACACTGCATAGCCATCTGCTGTTGTGTAGTTCACCGCTTCTAAGGTTTCACCGATGTCACCCAAGTAGTAAACATTGGATACATAACCATTTGCAGGCAAGTACACTGTCACCGGATTATTCAAACTGTAGAGTGATCCATTTTCATCAAGAATATGAATGTCGTATAAATCATGCGCTGCACCAATTGCATTTGAAGGATTCATCACAGTAACGACTATAGATTTTCCATCAAGTTCATCCGTTGCACTCACAACTCTGACTCCCGTCGCAGAGTCTACTAGAGAAGATGACACTTCTCCATCTTCAGTTGTCTCTGATACAGTTGGTTCTTCATTTTCTTCTGAATCCTGAGTCGTGTCCTCAGCACTTTCAGCATTGTCATCTGAAACTTCCGCTTCTTGTTCTGTCGATTCCTGATCAGAGTCATCAGTTTCTTCATTGCTGTTTTCTTCTACCGGATTATCATTATTAGATTCATCTTCTACATCATCAGCAGATTCAGAAGTGTCTGTATTTGCTGGTTCTTCCTGATTTCCATTACCTGCTGATTCTTCTGCAGACTCCTCAGTACTGTTATCTGTCTTGTCGGTATTTTCAGGAGCATCATCCTCAGGTTGAGCTGCTTCCTCAGGCGTTTCAGGATTTGCCGGTTTTGCAGGTTGTTCTTCCGTTTGTTCTTCGCCAGTCGAATCATCCGATTCCTCATCAGAACCTTCTTCAACTCCAGTATTTATGTCTTCTTCATCCTGAGGCTGTTCATCTTCTGGCGCTTGTTCTTCGTCAGCAGTGTCATCGGATTCTTCTAGCTCGGGCTCTGTGGGAACTTCCGGTGCTTCCGGTTTCGGCTCCTTGAGATCTTCATCGTTTTCAACTTCCGGTACATATTCCGTTGTCGTTAAATCACCCGCATACATCCAGCCGAGTGAAACGCCGTTCTCGTCTTCAATAAGGTAGTAATCATCATAGTTGTAAGTCGCTGTTCTGACGACACGGAACTGCTGACCTAAAAGATCGTTTGCATTTTTAGTTCTAACGTCCGTAACACTTTCATACAGACCTGAGTTATTTGTATTAACTTCAGCCAGCAGGTCTGTTGTGCCTTGTTCAATTGGCATAGAAATCTGCGGCGCAGTGTTCTTATTGTACATGTCGTTATAGCGATTAGTGATTAAGTTAATTACATCGTTATACTCGTAGTCAAAACGTGCAAAGTATTCATACGGGTCAGGTGAAGCCGTCCCACCTAAATGATTTGACACTGCAACGTGAGAGAATAATGTTCCTTCACCTGTTTCTTCTGCACTGACTACAGGCAATTTATATTTGTACAATAAATTCGCAATATAGTCTGCATAGTTGTTAATCGATTTCGCAAAGTCATGCGCATTATCATGACGGACCAATTCCACATGCATATGCAAATCGTTTGAATATGGACCTGCACCGTAGGCAAGGTAATCTGTATCTGCCACCTGGATGATATTATCAGCATCTACAAAGGCGTGAACAAAAGCGTTCTCCCAGTTACGTGACATATAACTGATTTCACCATGTATTGTAGAATTGTCGTTACCCACATCATGCAGCACGACACCTTTAGGTTTTCCTACCTCACCGTTCTCCGGCTCCCTGCCGTAATCAGAATGATAGTCATATTCAGGCAGTCCAGGTATATAATCGTACTGAATTTCGGCAACCTCAAAGTTATTGTCAGCGATATATTGGTTAATGTCAGTAATCGCCTCAGATAATGACATAGTGCTCATCGTGCTTGCAGTTGCAGCAGCAATTTCCTCTGCATTTAATTCTTCATTCTCTGCAGCAAGACCTTCAGCTAAACTGTTGAGCATCTCTTCGTCTACTTCAATGTTATCGGCATTCTCTTCTAAAAATGCAGTTTGTTCCTCTTCAGATAAAGTCTGCAGCTCCTGCTCCATGGATTCAAAATTATATTTGTATGTAGCTTCTTCTGATTGAGGACTCTCAGTTTCTTCGACTTCGGCTTCAACCGTCTCTACAGATGCTTCGTCTGATTCAGCAGTAGTATCTTCTTTATTGTTAGCTGCTGAATTCTGTTCGCTCTCTGCAGTTTTTTCTACGGACTCAGTTGTAACTTCTTCAGTTTCCATTTCATCTACAGCGTTCTCGTCGACTGCTTCAGCTGGTGCCGTGACTTCTGGTTCTTCTGCTTCAACAGGTTCATCAGTGACTTCGACAGAAGTTTCTGTACTCTGTTCGCTTTCTGTAAGCTGTTCCGCAGATTCTTCAACCTCTTCAGAAATTTCCACTGATTCTTCAGTAACTACTTCTTCAGCCGGTTCTGCAACTTCAGTTTCAACTTCCTGCTCCTGTGATTCTAAGAGAGCTTCTTCAGTTACTTCTTCTGCTGTCTCGTCTGCTTCTGTTTCATCAACTGGCGCTTCTGCAGACTGTTCGTTTTCTCCAGGTTCCTCAACAATCTCTGCCGGCGTTTCTGCCATTTCTTCAATATTATTTTCATCTAACTCATTTTCAACGACTTCTTCAGCTTCTGCTGATTCAGTCTCTTCTAAATCTTCAAGTTCATCAGTTTCTTCGTCAGCTTCTTCGGATTCTTTTTCTTCACTGTCGTCTTCTGACTTTTCATCTTCAGTTGCTTCTTCGGATGCTTCTTCTGATTCAATAAAGTCTAATTCTTTTTCTGAAGTTTCATCATTAACCGCGTATTCTTCTGTGCTCTGACCAGAATATTGTTCATTCTGCTCAACTTCTTCTGCATTAGCCACCACCGTTGAGGCAAGCAGACTCGTCGAAACGAGTGTAGGAATAATTAAACGATTTTTGTATTTCATGTTTGACCTCCATAAAAGTGTATTCTCACTTAGTATAATAGAGTTGAAAGCCGAATTGTTGGAATTAACAAAATTTAATAAAAACTTTAGATATTGTGAATAATTTCATCGAAATTTAAATACTATGGAAAAGGCCATTTTATTTGCTGATGATGCAGTCAAATTGCAATCCTCTGGCAATAGACTATCAATTAGATAGTTGGGCGGTTATTGACTAGCATAAAGAAAATCTGTGCTATATTAAAATTAATATAAAAGGAAAAGTGATATTGTGGAATTAGTATTTGTTTTAGCGTTATTGACCCTTGTATATTCTTTATATCTTTCTAAGAAAGAAAAGAGTAACAAATAGTATATTTTTAAAGATCCGCATGAATAAGCCGGGTCTTTTAATTTACAAAAAATACATCAGCAAACGTTTCGGACATAAAAATATAATGATTACTTTAGATATCTATAACTAAAAATGAAGAATCCCGTTAAACCAACTTTTATAAGTGATTTAACGGGATTAAAAATTTAACTGATGTCCCAGGCGGGAGTCGAACCCGCGGCCTACGCCTTAGGAGGGCGTTGCTCTATCCAGCTGAGCTACCGGGACCTGGTTTTATTATATCAAACCTCTCACTTCTGTTTTGAAATAAGAGGTTTGTTTTTAATTAAATGCTTCAGAGTATTGAATAGTGCCTGCTTTATCTTTTAAGTAATCATCTTTAATTTCCTTAATCATAAATGCTTCATCAGGAATGCCTTCATAAGGCGAATTGATATTATATTTGCTCGCGGGTTCATAGCCAAATTTAGTGTAGTATTCCGGGTGACCTAAAATACTTATAAAGCCGTAGTCGAATGTCTTCGCTCTCTTTTCCAGCTCATTCATTAAGATCTTCCCTACGCCACTTTTTTGAGAGTCCGGATTTACCGCGATGGGTGCGAGTACCAGTCCGGTATATTGCTGATGCTGATTCTTCAGATAAACTTCACTGAGCAGAGCGTATCCAAGTATTCCTTCGTCTTCAGCGACTACTTCTAATCCAGCTATATATTCTTTGGTCGTTCTTATTTTAGCGACTAATTCCGCTTCGCCGTTATAGCCAAGCTCATCGTGTGTAAATGCATCGGTTATTAAATTTTTTACCGTAATAAAATCTTTTTCTTCTATCGTTTTTATTTTCAAATTAATCATTCCTTTAATGTAATTCTGATAAAGAGGAATCATACTTTGTAAACATAAATTATTCAGTCTTATAAATGATATTGAATATTTACAATTTTAACATTCATTTTTTAAAAGCGAAAAAAATAAGCTCCCACATCATTTTCAGATGCAGGAGCTTATCTTTTAAACATTGACGTCCTGGGAGGGATTCGAACCCCCGACCGATGCCTTAGAAGGGCATTGCTCTATCCAGCTGAGCTACCAGGACTTAATTAACACAATAGTTATTATAACCAGGATGCATATATAAAGTCAATGCATTTTTTGGTTTTTTTAATATAATGTTAATTTTACGTTAACCAGTCCGTTTTTAACAGCCGATAAAGTACGCAGTCATGGTAATGGTCGTATAAATATTCATAATCTTTCATAACCGCTTCTTCTGTAAATTTCAGCCGTTCGGGAATTTTTCTGCTCTTTTTATTTTCTGTACCTGCAATGATTTCTATCCGGTGCAGGCCGAGCTCGTTAAAGCCGTAATCGATTAATCCTTTTACGGCTTTCGTCATGATGCCTGTGCCGGTATATTCTTCTGCCAGCCAGTAGCCAATCTCAGCGCGCCGGCTGAGTCCGACAATTCTGTTGAAGCCGCACATGCCGGCGAGCTCCCCTTTATAATACACCCCGAGCGTCAGTGCTTCATGGGCGTCGTTCATTTCAACCCAATCTTTTATAATCGGGATATACTGCGCCGGCGCTGACATATAGTCCACCCACGGCAGCCATTCGCGCAGCTGGGTTCTGTTCTGATCGACAAGCTCATACATTTCCTGGTGTTCATGTGACTGAACTTGTTTTAGTTCAAGCTCGTCATCAATTTTAATTTTCATGATGTTTCAGTCCCCTTTTTAGTTGTCGAGGTTAAATTCATCCATCAGTTTATGCTTACGGCTGTAGTAAGATGCGATTTTTGCATCCGTATCAATGACTAAATAACTTTCAGGATATTCATTTCGTGAAGATGTAATGCTGCCGGGGTTTATCGCGTAGACACCCTGCACTTTCTCGATTTTCGCTACATGAGAATGCCCGTATAATGCATATTTAGCACCTGTTTCAGCTGCTTTTTCTGCCAGCGTGTTGCGGTCTGATTTAATACCGAACAGATGGCCATGCGTATAGAACATGCCCGCTTCTTCCAGCAAGCCTGTTTCCGGATAGTTATCATCGCGGTCGGTATTACCAGTTACGCGCAAATATTTCTCCATTTCAGGATCATCGTACGGAAATTCGCTGTCGCCTAAATGAATCGCTGCATCAGGTTTTACCGTGTCATATACTTCAGTTAAGATATTTTTCTCACTGTGATTATCACTAATGACTAAAACTTTCATCTGTGAATCCCCCTATTTTTTCAACTTATTGAATACTTCAGTATCACTCATTAACTTTTCAAGCGCTTTCCCTCTATGACTGATTTCCCCTTTTTCTTCAGAAGTAATCTCACCCAGGTAAATTCCTTTCAGCGTTTTGAACAGAGGATCGTAGCCAAAGCCTGCACTGCCATGCGGTTCAGTCAGGATTTCGCCTGCTAATGTACCTTCATAAGTAATTGTTTCTTCACCGGGAATCGATAAAGCCAGCACGCACGTGAAGTACGCTGCTCTGTTTTCAATGCCTTTTAATTCTTCTAACAGTTTTTCGTTATTCTTTTCGTCAGTCGCATTTTCTCCTGAATAGCGTGCTGAGTAAACGCCCGGTCTGCCTTCCAGTGCTTCAACAGACAGCCCTGAATCATCACTGATTACCGGTAAATTTAATGCTTCTGCTGCTGCTTCGGATTTTAAAATCGCGTTTTCTCTGAATGTCGTGCCTGTTTCTTCAACGTCAAATTCCGGCAGAATTTCTTTAATACCGACAACTTCGAAGTCTTCAAATATTGCTTTAAAGTCGTTGATTTTACCTTTATTGCCGCTCGCTATCACTATTTTTGTCATTAGTAAGTCTCCTGTAATAAAATATTTTCGACGCTGTATAGGGTGTTTGGAATCCAGCTGTTCATTACTTTTTCAAAAGTATTGTTTTCACCGTGGATAAAAATCCGGTGGTGCGGTGTGCTGTTATTTGCTGTCAGCAGTTTCTTCTTATGTAATTGCACCAGTGCAATCGTCACCGTCTCAAATCCTGCATCAATAATATGTTTTTCTCCCTTAAAAAACTCATCAATATACTTTTCGATAATAGGAAAATGCGTACAGCCCAAAATGACTGTATCCGCTTTTGTATCTCTGTAGGGTGCAAGTTTTTCTCTGACCGCTGTTTTTGTAATTGCCGGATTTTCATAATCCAGGCTCTCTATAAGAGTCACAAACTCCGGACATGCCAGATTATGAATTTTAACATCCTTATCGAAACTTAAAATACCTGCTTCATATGCGCCGGATTTTATCGTACCTTCAGTCGCCAGAAGCAGTATTTCGTTGTTATCGCTCTTACGAAGTGCGCCGAGCGAGCCCGGGTTAATGACACCGTAGACAGGGATATCAATTTCATCTCTTAATGCCGGCATAACCGCTGCTGTCGCCGTGTTACAGGCAATAATAACGGCTTTCACGCCTTTATCGATTAAAAACTGCACAGCTTCCTTTGTGTAGTTTTTAACCTCATCCTGACGCTTCGGTCCGTACGGGCAATTCAGGCTGTCCGCAAAATAATATACTTCTTCGCCGGGCAGCGCGTGGATAATTTCTTTCATTACCGTTAATCCGCCGACGCCCGAATCCATAATACCTATCGGTTTATTCATAATTAATACGCTCGCTTTCTGCGAGAACATGCTCCAGGGCAGCGGGAAGAATGTCCCGTTCCTCTTCGCTCAGGTTTTGGGTAATCTTCGCAATATAATCGATACGCTTGTCGATGACTTTTTGAATAATTTCCTTGCCCTTATCCTCCATGCTGACAAGCACGAGGCGTTTATCCTTATCAGAACGATCACGCCTCACGTAATTGCCGGCCTCCAGCTTATCGACAATATCCGTCGTCGTCGAATGCGCCAGGTAAAGTCTGTTCGCAAGTTCGCCAATCGTAATACCGTCCTTGTCGCCCACCCATTGCAGCGCAACAAACTGCAGCGGCGAAATATCGTGATGCTTTAATATCTCCCTGCCGTTCACCCTGACGTGCGATGCAATGTAGCGCAATGATTTTTCAATTGATTTAGTCTCCTGCTCATCATACATAGTTGCCAGTCCCCTTAAAAATCCTTTACAAATATAATAACGTAAATCGAAAGAAAAAAATAGGAAGATGGACAGAATGGCTTGATTCCGACGGCTGTTTTAATCTTCGTTCATGTCGAAAATTAAAAGAAGACGATAAATTTATCGCCTCTTTAATGAAACTTCCTATTAAATTCCTTCTCTAATTTCCGGCGGGCTCTGATTCCAGTGATGGTAAAAATTATTGCTGCCGCTGCAAGAACTACCATTATAAAATACAAAGTATTTCCTATTGGGTTGTTGAATAAAAGAGGTAACCAGCAGAGCTTCTGTTATTGCGAGACCTATAATTGAATAAGTTAATCTCATAATCATTGCGAAATCACAACATTTATTAGAGTGAGTTGGTTCCTGCTTATTTTGACAACTAAAATGAGCAAGGTCGCCCTGAAAATCACAATCTTGATTATAAGCAAGTCCAAACGCGTGATAACTCAAGACTAAAGCAACGACTTATCACCAAGAACGGCATAAATGGTGATAACTCAAGACTAAAGCAGCGACTTATCACCAAAAGCGGCATAAATGGTGATAACTCAAGACTAAAGCAGCGACTTATCACCAAAAGCGGCATAAACAGTGATAACTCAAGACTAAAGCAGCGACTTATTATCACCAAAAAAAATAAAGCCATCAAATGAGCCATTATAAAATACAAAAAAGCAGGATCCCGCAACGGGGATCCTGCCTAAATCATAATAAAAGTATTAGTTTACTTCGTGGTCACTGCCGAAGAATGATTTGAACATGTGGAATGTTGTTTCGCGCTGCATTGCTGCGATTGATGTCGTTAAAGGAATTCCTTTTGGACATGCTTCAACACAGTTTTGCGCCATTCCGCATTCTGCGATTCCGCCTGTACCCATTAGTGCATCAAGTCTTTCGTTCTTAGACATGCTGCCTGTCGGGTGAAGGTTGAATAAGCGTACTTGAGAAATTGGTGCTGCACCCATGAATTTAGATTTGTCGTTAACGTTCGGACAAACTTCTAAACAAACGCCGCATGACATACATTTAGATAATTCATAAGCAATCTGACGCTGTTTCTCAGGCATTCTTGGTCCTGGTCCAAGGTCGTATGTACCATCAATTGGCACCCACGCTTGAACACGTTTTAAGTTATCGAACATAAATGAACGGTCTACCTGTAAGTCTCTGACTACAGGGAAAGTGCTCATTGGTTCTAATTTAATCGGCTGCTGGTACTGGTCAACAAGCGCAGTACATGACTGGCGCGCATTGCCGTTGATGACCATTGAACATGCACCGCAGACTTCCTCAAGACAGCTTGCGTCCCAAGTAACTGCAGTTGTTTTTTGGCCTTTTGAGTTAACCGGGTTTCTTTGAATTTCCATAAGCGCACTGATGATGTTCATGTTCGGGCGGTATGGAATTTCGAAGTCTTCCCAATAAGCGCTAGCTTCCGGATTTTCCTGGCGTTTAATACTTAGCTTTATTGTTTTTGTTTCAGTTGCTGTAGTACTCATTTAAATTTTGCCATCCCCTTCTACTAATGTTTAGCTGAATAGTCACGAATACGCGGCGGAATTAAGCTTACGTCAACGTCTTCGTATTCGAATCTCGGCGCTTCAGTTGGGCCTTCAAAGTATGCTTTAGTTGTTTTCAGCCATTCTTCGTCATTACGTTCCGGGAAGTCCGGTTTGTAATGTGCACCGCGTGATTCGTTTCTGTTGTAAGCACCGATTGTAATAACACGTGCAAGAACAAGCATGTTCCATAACTGGCGAGTAAAGAATGCCGCCTGGTTACTCCATTTCTTAGTGTCGTTAATGTTGATCTTTTTGTAGCGTTCCATTAACTCTAAGATTTTCTTGTCAGTTTCAAGCAATTTATCGTTATGACGTACAACTGTTACGTTAGCCGTCATGATTTCTCCAAGTTCTTTATGGATGACGTACGCGTTTTCCGTACCGTCCATAGCAAGAATGTTGTCGAATTTCTCCTGCTCAACTTGAGCATGTCTTTCGTAAAGTGACTCGTCAAGATCTTCGTAAGAAGTCTCAAGTCCTTTTACATATTCTATTGCGTTTGGTCCTGCAACCATTCCGCCGTAAATTGCCGACAGTAATGAGTTGGCACCTAAGCGGTTTCCGCCGTGCTGTGAGTAATCACATTCTCCTGCTGCAAATAAGCCCGGAATTGACGTCATCTGGTCGTAGTCTACGTACAGACCGCCCATTGAATAGTGTACTGCCGGGAAGATCTTCATCGGAACTTTACGCGGGTCGTCGCCTGTAAATTTCTCGTATATTTCAATAATCCCGCCGAGTTTTACATCGAGTTCGTGCGAATCTTTATGTGATAAATCAAGGTAAACCATGTTTTCACCGTTGATGCCGAGCTTCTGGTTGACACACACGTCAAAAATTTCACGTGTTGCGATATCGCGGGGTACTAAGTTACCGTAGTCCGGATATTTTTCCTCAAGGAAGTACCAGGGCTTGCCGTCTTTATAAGTCCAGACACGTCCGCCTTCTCCACGTGCAGATTCACTCATCAGACGAAGTTTATCGTCTCCGGGAATTGCTGTCGGGTGAATTTGAATGAATTCACCGTTCGCGTACACTGCACCCTGCTGATAAACAATTGAAGCCGCTGATCCTGTGTTAATCATCGAGTTCGTCGATTTACCGAAGATAATACCAGGGCCGCCTGTCGCCATAATTACAGCGTCAGCTTTGAAAGTTTTAATTTCTCCGCTTGTGATTTCTTGAGCTGTAATACCGCGTGCTCTGCCTTCGTCGTCTACGATAACACCAAGGAATTCCCAGCCTTCGTACTTGTCGACTTGTCCTTTAACTTCAAAGCTTCTTACCTGCTCATCAAGTGCATACAGTAACTGCTGGCCAGTTGTTGCACCTGCATATGCTGTACGGTGGAAAAGCGTTCCGCCGAAACGTCTGAAGTCGAGCAAACCTTCAGGTGTTCTGTTGAACATTACACCCATACGGTCAAGCAGGTGAATAATTTCAGGTGCTGCGTCCGTCATTGCTTTAACAGGCGGCTGATTCGCTAAAAAGTCTCCGCCGTATACTGTATCGTCAAAGTGGATTGAAGGTGAGTCGCCCTCACCTTTTGTATTTACTGCACCGTTAATTCCGCCCTGTGCACACACTGAGTGTGAACGTTTAACCGGAACGATTGAAAATAGATCTATGTTAGCACCAGATTCTGCTGCTTTGATTGTTGCCATTAAACCAGCGAGACCTCCGCCGACAACAATTACTTTATTATCCGCCATTATTTACACTCCTTTTATACAAACGCTAAGATTGCCATGACTCCGATTGTAGAAATTGCTAAGAAAACTAAAATTGCTACATAACTCATAATCTGCTGTGATTTTGCTGATTGTGTAATTCCCCAAGTAATCATGAACGTCCATAAACCGTTAGCAAAATGGAATACCGTCGCAATTACACCGACTAGCCAAAATACTAACCAGAATGGATTCGCAACAATCTGCTCTACCATTTGGAAGTTTACTTCTTCACCTAAGAATACCTGGAAACGCGTCTGGTAGACGTGCACTGCGATAAAGATAAACGCAACTACACCTGAAATTCTTTGAAGCACGAACATCCAGTTACGGTATGTTCCGTATCTGCCCACATTATTTTTAGCAGTAAAAGCGATATAAATACCGTAGATACCGTGGAACAGAATTGGTAAGTAAATGATGAAAATTTCAAGCAGAATAACGAACGGCAGGTTACCCATAATACCTGCAGCGAAGTTGAATGCTTCCTCACTGTATGTAGCCGTAAAGTTAACAAGCAAATGCTGGATTAAGAAAACTCCCAGCGGAATAACTCCGAGCAATGAATGTAATCTGCGAATGTAAAACCCTGAATCTTGATTCGACACAAAAGACCCCCCTAACTATTTTTCAACAAACTTTAACTCTTATTTTACCCGTAATAATTTTACAAATCAAGACAGCGTTTAATCTTTTACACTTTAATTATACATTCGTACCATTATGCCTGTTCGCTTAGTTTTCTAACTATATTTTCTGCTACATTTTTTGGGATGCCTATCTCTGTGAAATCACTCACATTCTTTTCCTTCATTCTTTTGATTGAACCGAATTTTGAAAGTAATTTTCGTTTCCGAGTAGGACCCACGCCTTCGATATTATCAAGCTGGGATACAATCGACGTTTTCCGGCGTGTGTTTCTATGAAAGGAAATTGCGAAACGGTGCACTTCATCCTGAATCCGCTGTAAGAGATAAAAGCTCTGCGAGTTTTTTTTCATCGGCACAATTTCTGCCGGATCACCGTAGAGCAGTTCCGCCGTTGCGTGCTTATCGTTTTTCGCAAGACCGGCCACCGGGATATCGAGCGACAGTTCATTTAAGAGCACGTTTTTGACCGTGTTCATATGACCGACTGCCCCGTCGACGATAATCAGGTCCGGCAGCGGCAGTCCTTCTTTTAGAACGCGCGTATAGCGGCGTCTGACAGCTTCAGCCATGGACGCATAGTCATCGGGACCTTTAACCGTTTTAATTTTATATTTACGGTAATCTTTTTTCGATGGTTTGCCGTCGATAAACGACACCATCACACTGACCGGGTCCACGCCCTGAATATTTGAGTTATCGAACGCTTCAATGCGGCGCGGCGTTTCGATATTCATAATATCACCGAGCGTTTCAATCGCTTTAATCGTCCGCGCTTCGTCTCTTGCAATCATTTCAAATTTATTATCCGCGGCAATGCTCGCATTTTTCGACGCAAGCTCCACCATTTCACGCTTGGCACCGCGCGACGGCGCCTTCACTTTTGCCGGCAGTGCTTCGTCCAGCAGTTTAACGTTGAATTCTTTCGGAATATGCACTTCTTTCGGCATCAGATTTGAGCTGAGATCATAGAACTGCACGATAAATCTGAAAAACTCTTCTTCTGCCGAGTCGTTCATCGGAAACATTTCTGCTTTTTTCTCGATTAATTTACCGCTTCTAATGAAGAGTACTGACACCGACATCCAGCCGTTATCGACAGCGTAGCCGAAGCAGTCGCGTGCGGTCATATCTGCTGTCAGCATGTTCTGCTTCAGCATAGTATTTTCAATGTGCCCCATTAAATCGCGGTATTCTTTCGCTTTTTCAAACTCGAGTTCTTCTGCGGCAGCGTGCATTTTTTCTTTCAGCTCCGCGACTACCCCATCAGTTTCGCCGTTTAAAAAGTTAGTGATGCCGTCAATCATCTGCTGGTTTTGTTCGTCTGAAACATTGAAGACGCACGGGCCTAAACACTGGCCGATATGATAATACAGACATAATTTGTCCGGCATGACGTTACATTTTCTAAGCGGATAAATACGGTCCAGCAGTTTTTTCGTTTCATGCGCGCTGTAGGCGTTCGGATAGGGTCCGAAGTATTTGCCCGTCTTCGGCTTAACGGTGCGCGTCACGACGAGTTTCGGATGTTTTTCCCTGGTGATTTTAATAAACGGATAACTTTTATCGTCTTTTAATAAAATATTATATCTCGGAAGATGTTTTTTAATTAATGTATTCTCCAGAAGCAGCGATTCGACTTCCGACTGTGTAACGATAAAGTCAAAGTCGACGATATCGGCCACGAGGCGCATCGTTTTCTCATCATGTGCACCGGTAAAGTACGAGCGCACCCTGTTTCTGAGATTTTTCGCCTTGCCCACATAAATAATCTCGCCGTCGCTATTTTTCATTAAATAACAGCCCGGCTCGACGGGCAGGACTGACAGTTTCAGTTTAAGTTCTGACATGATTCATCCCTTCTTCATAAAAAAAGCCGCCAAAATGGCGGCTTTAAAAGATTAAGCGTGTTTTTCTATTAATGCAGCAAGCTGCTCTTTAGGCTGGAATCCAACAACTTTATCAACAGGCTCGCCGTCTTTGAAAAGAATTAAAGTTGGAATACTCATCACTTCGTACTCGCTTGCTGTAGCTTGGTTATCATCAACGTTTAATTTAGCAATGTTAGCTTTACCTTCAACTTCAGGAGCTAATTCTTCAAGGATTGGAGCGATCATTTTACAAGGCCCGCACCATGGTGCCCAAAAGTCTACTAATGTAAGTCCACTACCAACTTCTTCTTTAAATCCTGCATCGTTCACATCATATAATGCCATATAAAACTACCTCCATTTTTGTATTGCTTTTATTATACAACAATTCATTTTGTCACTCAACGGTATTGCTTAAGTGAAATACATCAGATAGACAATGCCGCTTATAAACATTATCACACTGATGACTATAAGTACCTTCGCGAGTTTGTACATATCAAAGTTATCCAGCTGAATCACCTACTTCATTTCGACTATCGTCACACCGAAGCCGCCTTCACTCGGCATGCCGCCTCTGAATGATGATACTTTCGGGTGGCGTTTTAAATACTGCTGCACGCCTTTTTGCAATGCTCCCGTTCCTTTACCGTGAATAATCTCTACATCAGAGAAGTTCGACAGCAGGACCTGATCGAGATAGTGCTCGAGGCGGATTAACGCGTCTTCATAACGTTCACCGCGCAGATCGAGCGTGCGGTTGACATGTGTTTTATTTTGACGGATGGTTACAGGTTTCTGTGCTTTTTTAGCTTTCCGTTTTTTCACTTCGGACTTGTCGAGCTTCATTTTAATAATGCCCATCTGCACTGTGACTTCATCATCGTTGAGGGCGATAATCTCACCTTTTTGTCCGTAAGTCAGCACATCGACTTCATCGCCGACAGCGAGCGTTTCAACTTTTTCGTTGCGGACGTCTTTCTTAATATCACGAGCATAATAGCTGTCGGATAATTCTTTTTTAGCGTTAATAAGCTCGTGTTCCTGGATGCTGTCGGCACCAAGCTCCTTCATCATTTCAAGTTCTTTAATAATTTCCGCCGCTTCAAGCTCGCGCTGTTTAACGATACGGTTTGCCTCATCCTGGGCATTTTGGATCAGTTTTTCTTTATATTTAGCGAACTGTTCATTGTTCGCTGCAAGTTCTTTCTGCAGCTTTTGTGCTTCACGCATCAAGTCATGCGTCTCCTGTTCGTGTTCACGCGCTGACGTCGTATGGCGTTCGAGCGCTGTAATCATCTCGTTAACTTCCATATTGTCCTGTCCGGTTAAGCTTCTTGCACGTTCGATTACGCCGAGGTCGAGCCCGAGCTTATTGGAAATCTCAAAGGCGTTTGATCTTCCGGGAATCCCCATTAATAATCTGTAGGTCGGCGATAAAGTGCTCACATCGAACTCAACACTCGCATTAATCACGTCTTCACGTGTATAGCTGAATGATTTCAGCTGCGGATAGTGTGTTGTCGAAATAATTTTCGCTTCCTTTTCGAGCAGGTATTCAATAATGCTGATGGCGAGTGCCGCGCCCTCTTCAGGGTCAGTCCCCGCACCAAGCTCATCTAAGATAACCAGTGATTCATTGTCGACACGCTTCAGAATGTCGGCAATATTTGTCATATGACTTGAGAATGTCGACAGCGACTGTTCAATCGACTGCTCGTCACCGATATCAGCATAGACATTTTTAAAGACGGAAATCGATGAGCCGTCACGTGCCGGAATCGGAATGCCCGCCTGTGCCATTAGGACCGATAAGCCGACTGTTTTAATCGTCACAGTTTTACCGCCGGTATTCGGTCCGGTAATAATAACCGCTTTTGTTTCCGGCTCGATAACGATGTCGTTTTTCACGACTGACTCGCTGTCGATTAAGGGATGGAAGGAGCCGATTAGACGGATGGATTCATCATCGGTAATAATCGGCTTCGTCCCTTTAATATGCGCACCGTATTTCGCTTTGGCAAAGACGAGGTCAATGTGGTGCAGGTTTATATTATGTTCATATAAATCTTCTGCCACTTCATTCACCTGTTCTGTCAGTGCGCTTAATATTCTTGTGATTTCCGCTTCTTCGGATTCTTTTAAGCGGGTAATGTTATTCGTCATATCAACGATTGCCGTCGGTTCGACGTAAATCGTCTGGCCGCTTTGTGAGGAATCGTGAATAATCCCTTTAAATTCACTGCGGTAATCCACATTGACCGGGATTACGTAGCGTCCGTTACGCATGGTAATAATACTGTCGCTTAATTTACGCTGGTTTTTTCTTACGATATCGTTGAGACGCTCGCGGATTTTCTGTTCTTCTGAGCCGATTTTTCTGCGGATGCGGAGCAGTTCCGCTGATGCGTGGTCTAAGACCGTAACTTCATCGACAGTTTCAGTAATTCTCTTGTATAGAAAATGAATATCTTCAAGTTCTGAAATGTACGGTTTAATGTTAGTCAGATAAATTTCATCTTCTTGGAAGGCGTTCATTAAACCTTGCAGCATATGCTTTCTGTTTAATAAGGATTTTATTTTATTAAAATCGCTCACACCTAATATGCTCCCGATTTCCGCACGTTTTACAAACGGTTTAATATCGCTGATGCCGGCGAGTTCAACGTGGCGGTAACGGAGCATCGATGATGCATCGTCCGATTCTTCAATGTTTTTAACTACTTTGTCCAGGTCAGTTTCAACGATGGAAAAATTTAATTTCTCCTTCGTCTGATCACTGACTGCAAATGCTTTGACGGATTCGAGAATTTTATCGAATTCCAGTTTTGTGAATGTTTTATCATTCATTTATATCACTCTGCTTACTTTTATTAATAAATGCTTTAAATTCTTCTCTTGTGTATGTGTTTAGTACCTGTGATTTTTTGACGAATGCTTTTTGCAGCGTCGCCACACCGTATTTCATAAACTCTAAGTGGTCTATATGGTGCGCATCGGTGTTTACTGTAAACATGACGTCGCGGTTCGCAATTACGTCGCTCGATAAATCCAGACGCTGCGGATTGGCGTTAATTTCTAATATTGTATTCGTTTCTTTGGCGTAGCGGAATAATTCATCCATATTAACCTGATACCCGTCACGTACACCAATTATGCGTCCTGTCGGATGTGCAATATGGCGGACGTACGGATTATCCATGGCAGATTTTAAGCGGTGCATAATTTCTTCTTCCGACTGCTGGAAACTCGAATGAATCGCAGCAATGACGTAATCCAGCTGCGAGAGAATTTCATCTGAATAATCGAGCGTCCCATCAGCTAAAATATCCATTTCAGTGCCGCTGTAGACGTCGATATCGTCATATTCTGAATTAATTTCTCTGATTTCTGCAAGCTGCTCAAGAAGGCGTTCCTCGCTTAAGCCGTTCGCCACGCGCAGACTTTTCGAGTGATCGGTAATAACGATATAGTCGTAGCCTATTGCGCGCGCCGCTTCCACCATATCACGCACACTGTATGCGCCGTCACTGTAAACTGTGTGCATATGAAGTTCGCCTTTAATATCTTCGGGTTTGACGATTTCCGAGACATCGATGTCCGTCTCTTTACCTGTTTCGCGCATGGACGGCGGAATGTACGGCAGGTCGAAGTAGTTGTAAAACGCTTCTTCCGAGTCAAACGTTGTCACGCCGTCCGGTGTCTCAACACCGTATTCGCTAATTTTTTCACCGCGTGCTTTGGCGATCTGGCGCATCTTCACGTTATGATCTTTTGAACCGGTAAAATGCTGCAGCGTTGAAATATACTCTTCACCGTTGACAAATCTGAAATCGACGTTAATTTCATCGAAATCATGCTCGATTTCTACAGACAGTTTTTTATCACCCTGTGCAACGATGTCCGTTACGAAACTCTGATTAATCATCGTTTTTGTAAACAGTTCGTAGTCTTCCACTTTGACGATAAAGTCCAAATCTCTGGATGTTTCTTTCGTCCGGCGGCCGCTGCCCGTCATGTCGTAGCGCTCAACTCCCGGGATTGTATCAATGACGTCTGTGATGACTTTTTTAAATTTTAATATACGTGAAATCGGATAGCGCTCCGGTCTGTTTAATACCGTTTCAATCGATTTCAGTATGTTTTCTTCTGTTTTCTTGCCGAAGCCTGAAAGCGCACTGACTTTCTCGGCTTCACACGCTGCTTTTAAATCTTCCAGCGTGGTGACACCAAGTGCGTCGTGAATTTTAGCAATCTTCTTCGGTCCGAGCGTCGGCAGTTTCAGCATGCGGATTAAGCCGTCGGGGACCTTATCCTCAAGTTCTTTCAGTACTGTGGATTGACCTGTGTCGACAAATTCTCGGATCACATCGTTCGTGCCTTTACCGATACCTTTAAGCTCACTGAAATCCGGGATTTCATCGAGTGTTCTGCCGTCAGTTTCAAGAGCCGCTGCCGCCTTGCGGTATGCGGACACTTTGAAAGGATTTTCTAAATTTAATTCCATATATACTGCGATTTTCTCAAGCAGTTTGATTACATCTTTTTTATTCATGCCTACCTCCAAAAAAAGAGCCATATCTCTATGACCCTACTTGTATCCATTCTATTAATTTGTCCGATATTATAAATGTGTGTTCCATTATAAATGTGGCAATGCCTGATTCAGCCAGTGCTTCCTGAACAGGCGGGTAAGGAACCGTCGCAGCGAAAAATAAAATAACAACAAGTACGTAGACAATTTCGATTAAGCCGAGCACTGTACCGCCGATGCTCGTAACCAGCCCGCCTGTTGTAACCTGCTGCAGATAATCAAATCCGCTGACGATAATCTGAATAATAATCTTGCTGATGATAAAAATAAGAAAGAAAGCAAACATATAATAATATGCATATTCAAGATTTGAAACGTCGCTCAGCACTGCATTTGGATTCAGCTGTGCAGTCGACGGATACGGCATCACTAGATAAAACCTGCTGCCGAGCGCTTCATAATTTAATGAAGCAATGACGAGCGCCGATATTGTACCGATTAAATGCAGGGCCTGTAAAATAATCCCGCGCCGGTAACCGACGATCAGTCCGATTAAAAGTATAATTAAAAGTATTAAAGTCATAAGCTAGTTCCTTTTTTAAGCGCACTGTTTTCTTTTTCCAGCGCCTCGTATTTTTCTTTTAACTTTATATAATCATCCATGATATTACAAGCCGTAAGCACCGCTTTTCTCGTCGTATCAAGACCCGGACTCTTTGAAGCAATCGCAGTAATATTACTGTCGACCGCCTCCGCCACCTGCCTCAGATGATCCTCGTTGTCGCTGCCCACCAGAGTGTAATATTCATTATATATTTTTACAGCAATGCGTGTCTTTTTCCCGCTCATATTACATTGCCCCCATATCGATAAAATTTCCCACACATTTATCTATTTCAATATTTTATTATACTTATCCCCGAATGTTAATACAAGCAATTAAAATGGTGCTGTTGTTGGGATTGCTAATCTGGAATTAACGAGTTACCTTGTAGTTTTTATGCATACATAACTCATTATATGACTCTTTTCGCGTTACTGCTCACATTTTCTGCTTAGGTAGCGCGTTTGATGACCCTTTTCGCGTTACCTCTCACATTTTCTGCTTAAGTAGCGCGTTTTACGACCCTTTTCGCGTTACCTCTCACATTTTCCACCTACATAGCGCGTTTTACGACCCTTTTCGCGTTACCTCTCACATTTTCCACCTACATATCGCGTAGCAAAAAAGCAGAGACAAATTTCGTCTCTGCTTCTATAAAAAATTTTATCCTCTGACTACATAGCCTGCTGCGATCAATGCCTCTTCAACTGGTGTGTGAAGTGCTTCGATGTCTTTATCTGTCAGCGTTTTTTCTCTGTTTAAATAAGTTAAGTGGAGCGCAACAGATTTTTTGCCGTCTGCGATGTGTTCGCCTTCGTAGACGTCAAACGGATATACGTCTATTAAATATTTCGGCGCCGCTTCACGAATCACATCGATAATTTCAGACACGTTTACGTCGCTCCCAACTTCAAGCGCGATATCGCGTGACATCGACGGATATTTCGGCAGGAAATCGTACAGAATGCTGCCCGTTTTAATACGCAGTACTTCTGCCAAGTTAATTTCAAAGACTGCCGTCTGACCCAGGTCATGGTCTGCAGCATACTGCGGATGCAGTTCGCCTGCGAAACCGATTGCTTTATCGTCAAGATAAACTTCGGCTGTCCGTCCAGGGTGAAGTTCATCGTGTACCGACGATTGTTTATAAGTCACGCGGTCAAGAAGACCGAGTTTCGTAAACAGTGATTCGAGCACACCTTTTACCGTGTAGAAATCTGACGGTACAAAGGTATTCGTCCATGCTGTTTTATGCTGTTCGCCTGTAACGATTCCAGCGAGCATTTCCACTTCATCTGGCAGTTTATCCTGCCCGTTAGTTACAAATATTTTACCAATCTCAAACAGTGACACGTTTTTCTGCTGGCGGTTCACGTTATACGTCGCGTTATCCACTAAGTGCGGCACAAGTGACGTTCTCAGCACTGCGCGGTCTTCACTCATCGGCATTAATAATTTAAGTGAATCTGACAGCGTCGTAAATTCACCAATGCGTTTTTTGCTTGTTAAGGCGTAGTTGATCGCCTGAGAGAAGCCTTGTGCATTCAGCTGGCGTTTAATTACGCGGACTTGCTGCTGTTCATCCGATAAACGGCCCGGCGTAATCGTCGAATATTCCGGCAATGTCGAAGGAATATTATCGTAGCCGAATATGCGTGCCACTTCTTCAGAAATATCTTCAGGAATTTTCAGATCATCGCGGCGTGAGGGAATGATTACGTCAATTGACCCGTCTTTTTCTTCAGCGCCTAATCCAAGTTTCTGCAGTGTGCCGAGAATTTCAGCCACTGTTAACTCAGTACCGAGACGCTTATTGATAAAGTCCGCAGATGTCTGAATGACACCCGGCTCTAAATTAAGCTGGCCTTCAGATGCAATACCGTTCAGCGTCTTGCCGCCTGCATATTTTTCTAATAAATATGCTGCACGGTTTACCGCAGGTAATATAAATTCGTGTGAAACACCTTTTTCAAAACGCTGTGATGCTTCACTGCGCAAGTTTAAGCGGCTGCTCGTTTTGCGGATTCGAACCGGTTCGAATAAGGCAGATTCAATCACGACGTTTACAGTCTGAGCGGTTACTTCAGAATCCTGACCGCCCATTACACCAGCTAAGGCGATTGGCACTTCGCCATTTGTAATAACGATGTCCTCAACGTTCAGCGTGCGTTCCTTGCCGTCTAGCGTAGTGAACTTCTCATCTTTTTTAGCCGAACGTGTCACAATTTTATCCGAACCGATTTTATCGCGGTCGAACATATGGAGCGGCTGGCCGTATTCCATTAACACGTAGTTTGAAATATCAACGACGTTGTTAATCGGACGAATGCCCGCTTTAATTAAACGAATCTGCATCCATAACGGGGCCGGTTTAATTTCTAAATCTCTGACTTCTCTAACAGCGTAAAACGGCACTGCTTGGCTGTCTTCGTTTTCAACTGCGACTGTAACCACATCGTCAATTTCTTTAACAGATGTGTCCGGCAATTCAACTTCACCACCGAATAAGGCACGTGTTTCGTATGCTGCACCGATCATTGATAAAGCGTCTTTACGGTTTGGCGTTAAGTCGAACTCAAGCACTTGATCATCTAAGTATAAAGCTTCAAGCGCACCGGTACCTGGAGCGGGCTCAGAATTAAACATGAAAATTCCGCCCTGGTATTCCGCCGGCACATATTCTTCTTTTACGCCGATTTCTTCTAACGAACAAATCATGCCTTCCGATACTTCACCGCGGAGTTTCGCGCGTTTAATTTTAATTCCGCCTGGGAGTCTGCCGCCGACTTTAGAAACGATTACGTAGCTGTCAGCTTTGACGTTCGGTGCCCCGCAGACGATTTGCGTTGTTTCTTCGCCTGTATCTACTTCGCACAAGTTTAAACGGTCCGCTTCAGGATGCGGTTTAACCGACTTCACATAGCCGACAACCAGCTTTTTAATATCCGCTGTGTAATCGATAATATCATCGACTTCAATCCCGCCGCGCGTAATACTTTCAGCAAGTTCTGCGGTCGGCACATTAATATCGATAAGCGTTTCTAACCATTCTCTAGATACTCTCATTCTGTTCGCCTCCATCTTCTGTCGGAATAAATTGATCGATAAATCTTAAATCGTTCGTATATAAATGACGGATATCTTCAATACCGTATTTTAGCATTGCCACACGGTCCGGGCCCATTCCGAATGCAAAGCCTGAATATTCTCTAGAATCAAAGCCTGCCATTTCAAGAACGTTCGGGTGTACCATACCGGCACCTAAAATTTCAATCCAGCCTGTCTGTTTACACACGTTACAGCCTGACCCCTTACATTTGAAGCATGAAATATCGACTTCAACACTTGGCTCAGTGAACGGGAAATAACTCGGGCGTAAACGAACTTCTCTTTCGCTGCCGAAAATTTCTTTCGCAAATAATTCAAGCGTGCCTTTTAAATCACTGAGGTGAATGTTTTTATCGACTACAAGTCCTTCAATCTGCGTGAACTGGTGTGAATGCGTCGCGTCATCGCTGTCGCGGCGGTATACCTTACCCGGACAGATAATTTTAACCGGACCTTCACCTTTTTGAGCTTCAAGCGTACGCGCCTGAACCGGTGAAGTGTGCGTGCGTAAGAGAATATCTTCAGAAATATAGAAACTGTCCTGCATATCGCGTGCCGGATGTGACTTCGGTAAATTCAGCGCTTCGAAATTATAGTAATCCTGCTCGACTTCGTAACCTTCTTTAATTTCGTAACCTAGGCCGATAAAGAAATCTTCAATGTCTTCAACGATACGGTCAAGCGGATTTGAACCGCCGACTTCAAGCGTGCGTCCCGGTAATGTTACATCGATTGTTTCTTCAGCCAATTTCGCTTCAAGCGCTTTTTTAGACAGTTCCGCTTCAAGTTCAGAAAGTTTCGTTTCGATGTCGTTACGCAGCACGTTAACTTTTTGGCCGTAAGCCGGACGTTCTTCGTTTGACAGATTTTTCATCTCTTTCATTAATCCTGTTACTTTACCTTTTTTACCTAAATATTCAACACGTAAATCAGCGAGTGCTTTACTGTTATCAACCCGGCTTAATTTATCGTTAAATTCAAGCTGCATTGTTTCCATCACCTGTGTCATGCCCGTCACTCCTCATATTATTAAAGTATATTATTAAAAACAAAAAACTCCGTCCTAAACAAAAGGACGGAGTTCCGTGGTACCACCTAATTTTCTGCATATGCAGACACTTATTGGCGTCTATATGGTGACGCAGGCCCGTATTACTTCATCAATCAGGTGAACACTGATTAAAACCATACATTAATTTTCAGCTGATATTAATGTTCTCTGTGAGTGGTCATGATAATCATTTATTCCTAACTTCAACCGAAGCAGATTTATAATATTGTTACATCCATTATAGCTGAAATACGGTTAAAATCAAGATTTAAAATGATGCATCATAATGGCACCGGCGATTGCAACATTTAAACTTTCGCTTGAGCCCGGCATATTAATTTTTGCATTAATATCCATCAGCTGCAGCGTTTCATCAGTCAGCCCCTGGCCTTCGTTGCCGAGAACCAGCATAATATCGCCATCCGGCTTATTGAAATCGTCAATATAGACCGCATCGTTCAGCGATGTGCCGATTTTAATACCTTTAAAGCCTGCGATTGCTTCAGCTGCTTCGCGCTGTAAAATATTCAGGTGGAAATGACTCCCCTGTGCGCTGCGTAATACTTTCGGGTTATACGGATCTGCACTTTTCGGCGTAATTAATACTGTTTTAAAACCGAATGCATCGGCTGTACGGATTAATGTGCCGAGGTTGCCCGGATCCTGAATGTCTTCGAGCAGCAGCACTCTGTTGTAATCCACCTTGCCCGGTTTCTGCTGGTTCACGACAGCAGCAATGCCCGGAGGCGTATCGAGTGTCGATAAAGTTTTCATAACATCACGCGACACATATAAAACTTTAAATTTATCGATATTTAAATTGTGCTGGAAACCGTCTTCGATAATAATCGTATCGACCGGCTGGTTATAATTAACCGCTTCTTCAACTAAATGAACACCTTCGATTAAAAACTGGTCTGACTTTTTGCGTCCTTTTGCCGTATGCAGTTTACGGTAATTTTTAATGCGCGTGTTATCTTTTGAAGAAATTACTTCTTTTACCAAATGATTTCGTCCACCTTATCGTCGTTTAATGATTTAACTACTTCAGTTACGAGTTTAACCGCATTATTGTAGTCTTCTTTATGCATAATTGAAACGTTTGAATGCATATAGCGTACCGGCACACCAACGACAACTGACGGAATTCCGTCATGTGCGACGTGGAATGAACCAGCATCTGTACCTCCGCCCGTTATCACTTGTAATTGTACAGGGATATCTTTGTCTTTGGCAACTGCCATCACGTGTTTTCTGAAAGGCACATGCCCGATCATTGAACCGTCCATTAATAATACCAGCGGTCCTTTACCAAGATCTCCCGTACCGTTTGAAGATTTCATTCCCGGAGTATCCATTGCAAGACCGACGTCCACTGCGATTGCAAGGTCAGGTTTCACTTTGTTGGCACCGACTTTCGCACCTCGGAGTCCTACTTCTTCCTGCACTGTTGCACCGCCGACAAAGTTGATATCTATATTTTCTTCTGCAAGATTCTTCATGACATCGATTGACAGTGCCACACCGTAACGGTTGTCCCATGCTTTAGCGAGCAAATAGTTTTTATTTGTCATCTCTTCAAACTCCGACGCAGGTGTGACCATGTCACCCAGCATAACTCCTGCTTCAAGTGCTTCGTCTTTCGACGCCACACCGATATCGATAAACATATCTTTAATTTCGACCGGTTTCTTGCGCTCTGATGCCGACAGTACGTGCGGCGGTTTAGAACCGATCACACCTGTAATGACTTTGCCGTCACCCGTTGTAATATGCATGCGCTGTGACAGCATGACCTGGTTCCACCAGCCGCCGACCGGTGTAAATTTAAGGAAACCGTTGTCGTCAATTTCGGTCACCATAAAGCCGATTTCATCCAGATGGCCTGCAACAAGAATTGTTTTACTACTGCTGGCTGCATTCTTTTTACCATACACGCCGCCGAGGTTATCTTCTATAATTTCATCGCTGACCGGTTCGAGGTAGTTTTTCATCTTATGTTTTACTTCACTTTCAAATCCTGCGATCCCGTTTACATCTGTTAAGTCTTTAAGCATTTCAAGCTGTTTATCCATTTAAATATCCCCTTTAAAATTGATGTTAAATTTATTTTACCACAAAGTATTTCAGCTTTCGAAATAATAATACTGCGAAAGAAAGCACCCTCCATTAAGAGAGTGCTGCAGTTAAATTAATTTCTGTCCGGATAGTCATAGCCTTCTTCATTTCTTCTTGGATATTCATCCACCCAGAAGTTGTGATCTTTAAATTCATCGCGAGTCGGCTCAAAGACAATCTCGTCAATTTTGCCCTGCTTCTGCAGTTTGTACTGACGCTCGTAATCTCTGAATGCTTTGAGTGCCGGTTTTTGCAGGATGAGTATCGCGATAACGTTAATCCACGCCATCAGTCCTACACCGAGGTCACCCATCTGCCATGCGAGGTCTGCTGTTGAAACCGTACCGTAGTACGCTGAACCAATTAATACAATCCCAAGTACAATTTTCAGCCAAGGCATTCTGCCTTTAAGCATATATACCAGGTTCGTCTCTGCTATATAGTAATACGCGAGCATCGTCGTATAACAGAAGAACAGAAGTGCGAATGCGATGAAGTATGAACCGAATCCAATAAAGCCTTCCTGGAAGTTATCCATGCCGTGGAACGCGCTGTCGATACCGGCTTGAGTAAATGTAACCGTACCGGAAACATCTTTCTCGCCTTCAGCGTTCGTCTGATACACACCGTTATCTATAATGAGTCCGCCGTCGCCGTCAGACACGTTATACATACCTGTCATTAAAATCATCAGTGCTGTTGCTGTACATACGAATAAAGTATCGATGTATACAGAGAATGACTGAACAAGACCCTGTTTCGCCGGGTGAGATACTTCAGCAGCACCTGCTGCGTGAGCGCCTGTACCCTGACCTGCTTCGTTTGAGTACAATCCGCGTTTAACACCGATCATAATCATGGCACCAACTGTACCTGCGAACTGCTGTTCAAGACCGAATGCACTTCTGAAGATTAAACCGAATAAAGCCGGTACTTCTGAAATGTTCATAATTACGATTGTTACCGCCACGATGATATATGCAATTGCCATAAACGGCACTGCTGCTGTCGCAACGTTTGCAATTGAACGGATACCGCCGAAAATAACAACTGCAAGAATGACGATCAGGAATACACCGATCATCCAGCCATCAAGCATCGGCAATGCGTTTGTTGCTGCACTTGAAATTGAGTTGGACTGAATACCTGGAAGTAACAGACCGCACGCAAGTACTGTTACTACTGCGAAAAGCAAAGCGTAGTACTTACCAAACGTTCCACCGATTCCCTTTTCGATGTAGTACGCCGGCCCCCCGCGGTACTGTCCATCCTCTTTCTGTTTGTAAATCTGTGCCAGTGTCGACTCTACGAATGCACTGCCTGCACCAAGGAAGGCGATGAGCCACATCCAGAATACTGCACCTGGACCCCCGATAAAGATTGCCGTAGAAACACCGACGATGTTACCTGTTCCGACACGCCCTGCCAATGATACAGCAATTGCCTGGAAACTTGAAATTCCATCAGCTGATTTCCCGCCTTTAAACATTAAACGGACCATGTCGACTATGTATCGCACCTGGAACAATCTCATGCGAATTGAGAAGTACAACCCTGCGACAACGAGAAGTATAACCAGTGCGGCACTCCAGACGATGTCGTTAAAAAACGTTACAACTGTCTCCATTAAATGATTCCCCTTTGTTTTCTTTCTATAATAAGAAATTACCACTCAAATATAGTCTATTTATCCGGTCTTGTCCATGCTTTTTAGAAAATATGTTAACGCTTACAACACTGATATATCAACATTATGCACTCAAACCGTTGGGGCATAAAGGCTGAGAGGTGTAAAAAAAACCTTATCCATTTAATGGATAAGGCTGAATTATCAGTATATTGTTGTTAGCAGTTAAAACTGTCTTCTTGGGCGACGGGTTTTTATCTTACAAAGAATAAATATTTGTTCTGTAATCTTTCACCAGTCTTACCGCGATAAAGATTGTAATTGCAGTTATTAGGATTAAGCCTGCATACATTAAATAAATATTAGTGAGCAGTCCCACCTGCATCATCGCCGCCGTCGTATTTGCGAGCGCATGCAGAAGAATCGCGAGCGGATACAGCCACCACTTCCCTTTCATCATCACTGCCGAGAAGACGATGACCGACAAGGCAATATGCAGACTCATCGCAATAACTCTTTCCATAATCGCAACTAAGTACATATACCACGGCTGGCTCACGACTAAATCTTCGGCTGCAATTGGCAGCGCGCTGATTGCATCAGACCCGGAATTTATCATGACAGCAAGGATAATTCCGTTCAGCATTCCGAGAGCAACGACCGCGGCAGCCTCAAAACCGCCGTGTCCGATACCATACGACACCGCGCTGTCTACATCACGATAATGTTTTTTTGTGAGCAGGAATGCGAATAACCGTCCCGTCTCTTCAAAAATACCCGCGGCGAAAATACCGTAAAGAACATAAAGCCACGGTGATGATGAGACTAATGCGATTGTGCCGTCGGGTTCAGGGCTCAGCACGAAAACATGCATAATCTGTTCGAGAATTAAAGCAAACACTAAAAATATGCCGATACCCAAAATGAACGGCAGCCATCTGATTTTAAACTTTTTTCTGAGGATGATCATAAAAATAAACGGCAGTAAAACTGCTGTGACACCTACAGCCGCCATAATTACA
The DNA here is from genome assembly GCA_003513765.1 of Jeotgalicoccus sp. Taxonomy (GTDB): domain Bacteria; phylum Bacillota; class Bacilli; order Staphylococcales; family Salinicoccaceae; genus Jeotgalicoccus. Next base: position 44,111 of record DONT01000001.1, on the reverse strand, counting down.
ATTTCTGATTGAGGAATCATTGTGCACACGCTCCTTTATGAATATTGTAGCGATAAACGGAGGGGTGAGCAATGGGCATTATCAGGCACGGGGGTCACAATGACCCGAAAAACGCTGTGTCGGGTAGTTGTGAGAACCACAGTGACGGAATAAGCTCTCTACCTCGTCATTGTAAAAGTCACAGT
>DONT01000001.1:0-43728 GCA_003513765.1 Jeotgalicoccus sp. | reverse complement strand
TCATTGTGGAAAGCACAGTGACGAGGTAAGCTAAAAATCCTATTAATTTCTATCAGTTCTTTACTAAGCCAGCAATGTAATCTTTATATCTCCAGGAACGATCACTATTTTCACATGCATCATCAAAATTCTTATATTTAAAAACATAGTGAGTGGCTGCCCCTTTCAAATGCTGATCACAATATTTATTTAACATTCTAAAAGCAGTTTTTTCGCTCACCTTATATCCTATGAATTCCATAAATCTCTTATTCGTCAATCTTTCATTTAAAAAAAGCGCTTTATAATCACTGATGGCACGAAGGATATGAGTTTCTTTCGTTTCTTTGGAGCCGCACGATTCACAGAGTAAATGATATTTCCGATTCTCCAGCTCAAACCCGCCGCACTCGCTGCAGTATAATCCTTTACGTACCGCACTGAAGTCAGCGCATTTATCAAAATAGGTATTCGGTACGATGTGATTCCGGATCAGCTCGGCGATGTCTTCAGCTGCCCGGCCTGCGTGCATATTTTGAAATTGACTAAGATAACTTCGCAGGCCGGACCGCAGTACAACGTTTTCCCACAGTTCATCGTCACTGCTCTGCAGGCGGAATTCGATGTTTGGAAAAATGATTTTCCCTGAAATATCAAATCTCCCGCGCGCCTGATAACGGAGCTTCACTAATTTACCGACCGCGCGCCGGAGCTGGGACAGTGCATCATCAGATACCCGGGAATTCCCTATGTACCATGCACCTTTTTCATACCGGTAACTGCCAGAATAATTTTTAATTTCATTAACGGCAATCCCTTCATCACTGACAATTAAACTGTCATACTGGGCAGCACACCCCTCAATTCCCAAATATATATCACGGAATACTAATACGGAGTCGTGGCCGACTTCATCAAATATCCGGTCGTATGTACACTCACCGGCGTAGCCTTTTTCCTCTGCCAGCAAATTTCTCGCATCGATAGCTGATAAGGTGACACGCCGCTTCAATGCACGATAGTATGCTAATTCCAAACCGACATGTCTTTCAAACAGAATCATGATCTTCCTCCTCAATATAAAATAAGTTCTTATACTATATATACGGAAAATCGATGATTTATTTTTTTATCTTACAAGTTATTTTAATTATTTGACAAAATGTAAATTACTTACAAAAATTTCCATACGCAAAAAAAGCACCCAACTTTATGGGTGCTCTCTTCTTAAAATATATTATTTAGCTAAAGCTTTTTTAGCTTGTTCTACGATTTGACCGAAAGCCGCTTCGTCAGCGATAGCAATTTCAGAAAGCATTTTTCTGTTGATATCGATTTCTGCGATTTTAAGACCATTCATAAGACGGCTGTAGCTGATGTCGTGCTGACGTGCTGCAGCGTTGATACGTGAGATCCATAATTTACGGAATTCACGTTTTTTCTGTTTACGGTCACGGTATGCGTACTGACCTGATTTCATTACAGCTTGTTTAGCTGTTCTATATAAAGTGCTCTTAGCACCAAAATAACCTTTTGCTTGTTTTAATACTTTTTTACGTCTCTTACGAGATACTAATCCATTTTTTACGCGAGCCATTTCTAACTCCTCCTTTTATATTATTTAGCAGATTTAGCTAATAAGTGAACTAATCTTCTTGCATCTGATTTATGAACTAAAGCTGATCCTCTTAATTGGCGTTTTTGTTTAGTAGTTTTGTTAGCGAATAAGTGGCTAGTGAACGCTTGTGAGCGTTTGAATTTGCCTGTACCAGTTTTTTTAACTCGTTTAGCATAACCTTTATGCGTTTTCATTTTTGGCATGATAAAGTCCTCCGATTAATTTTTATTTGTTTTCTGCAAGTGGTGCTACGACTAAGAACATGGAACGTCCTTCCATCTTCGGTCTCTGTTCAATCTGGCCATCTTCTTTAAGCGCTTCAGCGAAACGCTCAAGTACCTTACGTCCGATTTCTTTGTGCGTAATTGCACGGCCTTTAAAGCGAATAGAGACTTTAACCTTGTCTTCTTTAGCAAGGAATTTCTTTGCATGGCCTAACTTAGTGTTAAAGTCATGCTCTTCGATTGTCGGTGACAAACGAATCTCTTTAAGGTTAATCACCTTTTGTTTCTTACGAGCTTCTTTGTCTTTCTTCTGCTGCTCGTACTTGAACTTACCGTAATCCATAATACGTGCAACAGGCGGTTTAGCGTTCGGCGCTACAAGTACGACATCCAAGTTAGCATTTTCTGCCATCTCGATTGCGTCTCTCGTTGCTTTAATACCTAACTGTGAACCATCTTCTCCGATTAAACGAACTTCTTTTGCGCGAATACGATTATTGATCAATGTCTGATCTTTAGCTATGTTTAGCACCTCCAAGAATATTTAACGAACAAAAAAAGGCGAATGCATTACTGCACCCGCCTTAGAATTTGCAGGCACAATAGTTACTGCGTCTGCATTTCCCAATTTACCCGGTCACAAAAATTCATTTGCGGGTGTGAAGCGGGAGCTTCAACTTGTCCGTTTGTTTCAACTCTTAATACTATACAGTACTAAATCATTTATGTCAAACTTATTTTTTCAATCTGATTTCATCGATTAACTGATAAAGGAATTCTTCTTTGTCAAAGCTCTCCTGCTTTTCTTCACCGTACTTGCGTACGTTAACGAGCGATTCGTCTTTTTCTTTATCGCCGACTACAATCTGATACTTGATTTTATTCATTTGAGCTTCACGAATCTTATAACCCATCTTCTCATTGCGGTCGTCGATATGCACGCGGAGTCCCTGACTCTTCATTTCATCGTAGATTTCACGGGCATAGTCGTAGTGGAGATCAACATTAACCGGAATGATTTCCACCTGCTGCGGTGCAAGCCATAACGGGAAGTTACCTTTGTATTCCTCAGTTAAGAAGGCCACAAAACGCTCCATTGTCGATACAACGCCGCGGTGAATAACGACCGGACGGTGTTCTTCGCCGTCTTTGCCGATATAAGTTAAGTCAAAACGTTCAGGTAACAGGAAGTCGAGCTGTACAGTCGATAAAGTTTCCTCTTTGCCAAGTGCAGTTTTAACCTGCACGTCAAGTTTCGGTCCGTAGAATGCTGCTTCGCCTTCTTCTTCAACGTATGGAAGACCCATTTCATCAACAGCTTCTTTCAGCATGCTTTCAGCGCGCTGCCACATTTCATCGTCGTCGAAGTATTTTTCTTTATCCTCAGGATCGCGGTAGCTTAAGCGGAATGAATAGTCGTTCAGACCGAAGTCTTTGTAGACTTCCTGAATCAGTTCGACTACACGGATAAATTCTTCTTTAATCTGGTCCGGACGAACGAATACGTGCGCATCGTTTAAGACCATGCCGCGTACGCGCTGCAGACCGCTTACCGCACCACTCGCTTCGTAGCGGTGCATCATGCCGAGTTCTGCGATTCTGATCGGCAGTTCACGGTATGAGTGGCGTTCGTTTTTATAAATCATCATGTGGTGCGGGCAGTTCATCGGACGAAGCACTAATTCTTCGTTGCCGACGTCCATCGGCGGGAACATGTCGTCCTGATAGTGCTCCCAGTGTCCGCTTGTTTTATAAAGATTTGTATTCGCCATAATCGGCGTGTACACGTGGTTGTAGCCAAGCGAAACTTCTTTATCTACTATATATCGTTCGATTTCACGGCGGATTGTTGCACCGTTCGGCAGCCATAGCGGCAGACCTGCACCGATCAGCTGATTGTTTTCAAACAGCTTCATCTCTTTACCGATCTTACGGTGATCGCGTTCGCGGCGTTCTTCTAATAATGTCATATAAGCAGCCAGTTCTTTTTTATCGAAGAAGGCTGTGCCGTAAATACGCTGCAGCATTTTGTTGTCAGAATTCCCGCGCCAGTACGCACCGGCAGTCGATAACAGTTTAAACACTTTAATCTTCGCAGTTCTCGGCACGTGCACACCGCGGCAGAGGTCAGTAAATTCACCCTGTGAATAGACAGTCACCTGCTCGTCGGCTGGAATTGCTTCGATTAATTCCTGTTTATAAGGATCGTCTGAGAACAGTTCTTTCGCTTCGTCGCGTGATAAGACTCTGCGTTCAATCGCAATGTTTTCATCGACGATGCGTTTCATTTCTTTTTCTATTTTAGGGAAATCTTCTGATGAGATGTTTTCCTCGATGTCAAAGTCGTAGTAAAACCCTTCTTCAATGACCGGACCTACACCGAAATGAACGTTGCCGTACAGACGTTTCAGCGCCTGAGCCATTAAGTGCGCAGTCGAATGGCGCAAAATTTCAATGCCTTCTTCACTCTTGTTCGTAATTAATTCAACTTCGCTGTTTGTTTCTAATGGACGAGTTAAGTCGTAATATTCGCCGTCCACTTTAGCAGCAAGTGACGCTTTTTTCAGCCCCGGGCTGATTGAAAAGGCAATTTCTTCCGGTGTTACACCGAAATCAAACTCTTTTACGTTCCCATCGGGGAATCTTACTTCGATTTTTTCAACCATGCTAAACATCCTCTCAGTTTCCAATTTAGTTTTTAAAAATTAAAAAAAGCCGTCCCTATTAAGAAAATAGGGGCGACTTTTACCGCGGTACCACCCTGATTTACACAGAAATGTCCCGTGTCTCAGCTTGGAGATAACGGTCCTCCCGGCTTTCGATTAAGAAAGCATCCGTGTTCAGGCAGTAACAATTCGCGGTTTATATGCATGTCTCAGCATGTCATGCACTCTCTTTGATAAACATTTTAAAAATTGTGTTGTCCTTGGATTATTAATGAAATATAGCTATATAGTACACGATGAACATGTCAAAATCAAGCTATGAGTTTCTTAAATTGTCACCGGTAAGCTCAACTTCTTCGCACAAGGCACGGATTCTTTCGATCATGCGGAGTGCTTTTGTTTCTTCTTTACCGTTCGTTTTTGTATAGCTGTAGCGGCTCTTTAAGTCATTAATTGCAAAGTTTGAACTGATAAAGGTCGGCAGCTGTTCGACCATACGGTAGTTTAAAATACTCGTAATGACTTCATCCCTGCTCCAGGCAGTGACATCTTCCGCCCCGAGGTCATCCAATATCAGCACTTCCGCGCTGCGGATTGCATCGTAGCGCTCGTTTGTCGTGCCGTCGTTGAAACCGGATTTTAAGTCGCGCAGTATTTCAGGCACGTAAATCATCATCGATGAAATCGACTTTTCTTTCAGCTCGTTTGCAATACAGCCGAGTATATATGATTTACCGATACCGAATTCACCATGTATATACAGTCCCCGGAAACCTTCGCCGCGCGCAATTTTATCAGCTTTTTCAATAGCATTTTTTAAAATATCCCGGCGATCGTCGTTTAAGAAAATCGTATCGAATGTCGCTTCACGCACATCGCGCGGAATATGGAAGCTCTGAATCAGGCTTTCACGCTTAATGAATTCCTCGTGTTTAGCTTTAACAGGACACTTTGAATAAATCATATTAAAGCGGCCCTGGCGGATTTCAAGATTAATAATAAAACCGTCCGGGTGGCTCAGGCATTTGCCTTCCCCTGCAGTTTCACATTCCGTCGGCTGATTAATATAATGTTTTAAAATCATCAGATCGTTTTGAATCATGGAGCGGGTAACTTCACCTTCATGTGCATCCATAAACGCCTTCATCTTCGGATGATTAATAATTTCGTTATAAATACGTTCGTTATTCTCTTTAATTCTCTCGGAATTTTTAACGAAACTGCTTAACGGTTCCATCATCTCACCTAATTCTCTCTAAATTTATTAATAAGTTTACTGAAATCTTCATCGTCTTTCAGTGTTTTCATCGGTTCATTATTTTTCTTTTTAACATCTTTTTTGTCAGCAGCAGGTTGTTTCTGCTGTTTTTTAGCTGTTGTTTTTTCTTTCAGCCATGCCGGCTGGTCTTCGCCCGGACCTGCATATTTAAACTGGCGTTTTTGCCGTTTTTCTTCCTGGGCTTCACGGAATTCCATAATCGACTGGTAGGCCTCGCCTGCTGTACGATAACCTTCTTTACTCCAGTTTTCCGCGATAGTCATCACATATCTAAGTGGCAGGTCTCCGTCTTTCATCTGAAGCGCATATTCCAAGAGCACGTTGATTACTCCGTTTTCAAGACCGGTTTTCACAATCAGCTCCGTCACGACTTTTAAATCATTTTCCGACGGTTTATAACCCCGGAGATCGTTAATTCTGTCGAGCGGACTGACTTTGTCGAGACTTTCCAAATATGTTTCATCGCTTGACGGCTTCACCGCTTCTTCTGCCGTCGTAAAACTTGGAATAACTTCGCCGTATTCCTTCTGATAGTACTTGCGTGCTTCAGTTTTCAGACGTTCTTTATCGATTCCAAACTGCGGGCTTGTTGACATCAAGAGAATCTGCTTTATATCGTACGCGTTCAGTTTAAACAGCTGGCTCAGCTGCACGACGAGCCTCCTCACTTCTTTTGAGAAAAACTGCTTATCGATACGCGTGCCTTTTAAATGGGTGAACAGCACTTCGAAGTCAAAATCATCGAGATCAATCGACGGGCCCCGGGACACATCATCCTGTTTAAAGTTTTCTTCCGGCGTAGAGAATTTAGCATCTCTCGAATGGTAAAATACCTCGGTGAATTTCTTCGTCACCTCGGTAATATCCGCCGGCAGTTGTGGATAGATCAGACGCTCTTTTTTATCGTTAAATTTAGCCGAACCGACCTGCGAGTATAAATACATCGACAGCATCGGGTCTTTGAAATACATTTCCGGTGTCAGCGGCTGCAGCATTCTGTAGACGAACAAATCATCGTGCGCTTTGTTCGATACGTAAGTTCTGACGAGGCCAATCGCTTCCAGCTTGTCGAGCGACGCTTCAAAATTGGACAAATTAATCGACAGCTCATCCATAAGCTCACGGTGAAAACGGACCGCAAGCGTATCGTGGACCTTTGTCGACTCAAATAAATACAAGTAAATACCGAAGGCCTCTGTGCCGATTACCGGTAAATACAATGCATTCAGGACTTCGTAATTGTCGTTTGTAAGAGTACCCGGCTGGTAAACGATAAACTCCGTATTCGGTTTTAAACGTTCATTAAATTTCATGTTAAGCCTTACCTTTTTCTAAATTTTGGAGGATATCCATCAGCTGATCGATATCTTTAAACTCTCTGTATACCGATGCGAAACGCACGTAGGCGACCTGATCGAGAGTAATTAATTCATGCATAACAGACTCGCCGATATCATTGGAAGTAATTTCAGCCTTATTTAAATTTCGTAAAGCCGCTTCAACATTATCCGCGCGCTTTTCAATTTCATCATAAGGAATTGTCCGTTTTTCACATGCCTTTAACAGACCGTCCAGTACTTTCGATCTGTCGAACACTTCGCGTGTCCCATCTTTTTTTATAACGACAAGGGGTGATAATTCAATACGCTCAAAGGTCGTAAAACGCGTTTGACAATCCTCGCATTCACGGCGTCTGCGAATCGCATTCATCTCATCTGCATGACGCGAATCCACAACTTTCGAATTCGTATGCTGACACTTTGGACATCTCATGTGATGTTCACCTCATTTAGTAATAGATTAGTTTCAATTATTATAACATCGAAATGAGCAAACATAAAAAAGAAAGCGGATTGGGGTGCTGCCGGGTCATTGTGGCAGCCACAGTGACGGGATAAACACCTTACCTCGTCATCGTCAAAAGCACAGTGACGGGATAAACGCCCTAACTCGTCATTGTCAAAATCACAATGACGGGATAAACGCCCTACCCCGTCATCGTCAAAAGCACAGTGACGGGACAGACACCTTACCCCGTCATCGTCAAAATCACAGTGACGGGATAAACGCCCTACCCCGTCATCGTCGATTTTTAAAGGTCAATCCAAAACAAAAACAGCCGCCCCACCCCAACAGAGGTGTCACGACTGTTCGCATTCAAAGCAAAAACTTTATCCTTCGACGCTGAAGCTTTCACGTACAGGCATTGCTTCTAAGTAATCGCTGCCCTGTGATTTCACACGCTGTTCTTTTTTAACGTGAGAGTTTTGGAATGCTTCTGATTCCACCCATGCTGTGAAGTCTTTTACCGAATCCCAGCCTGTCAGCACTGACATTTGCTTATCTTTTTTAATGAGCATGAAGCCTGCAAAGCCGTCGTACTGGTCGACGTTGCCTTTACGGCTTTTAAATCTCTCGGTCATTTCTTCAATATACTCTTCTTTGACGATGAAGTTATTCGTTGCAACGTGCCCCGCAACAGAAATTTCTCCGTCATGAATAAGAATTTCGTATTCTTCTCCTTTAAACGTTGCTGTTTCACCGTCAATAATCAGTTCTGTATTTTGTCCGTCGTTATTTACTAATTTCATACCAGCACTCCTTCGTTCATATTGTTACTTTTATTGTAGCAAAAAAGAGGATAGCATCAACTATCCTCCTGTGACTGTATTGTTAAATATCTTTAGCGATCATTTCAGCTAATTCAACACATCTTACAGAGTAACCCCACTCGTTGTCGTACCATGAAAGTACTTTAACTTTGTTGTCAGCCATAACCATTGTCAGGTCTGCATCAACGATTGAACTGCGTGGATCTGTATTGTAGTCGCTTGAAACTAATGGTGCATCGCTTACACCTAAAATACCTTTCATTGCGTCAGCTTCGTATTTCTTGAACGCTTCATTCACTTCTTCTTTAGTTACATCTTTTTCAAGATCTACAACCAAGTCTACTAATGATACGTTTGAAACTGGTACGCGAAGTGCCATACCATCCAGTTTGCCTTCAAGTTCAGGAAGTACTAAAGCTGTTGCTTTTGCAGCACCTGTTGAAGTTGGAATAATATTTTCTGCAGCTGAACGCGCACGGCGTAAATCTTTGTGCGGGTTATCGATATTCAGCTGGTCGTTTGTATACGCGTGTACAGTCGTTACAAGACCATTTTTAATTCCGAACTCATCGTTCAGCACTTTCGCCACAGGTGCAAGGCAGTTTGTCGTACATGATGCGTTTGAGAATACATCATAAGATGAAGTATCTAATGTTGCACAGTTAACTCCGCGTACTAATGTCTGTACATTTCCGCCCGATGACGGTCCTGTTAATAATACTTTTTTAGCACCGGCGTCAATATGAGCCTGCGCTTTATCACCGTGGTTAAATACACCTGTCGCTTCGATAACTACATCGACCTCGAGGTCTGCCCATGGTAAGTTTGCAGGGTTCCGGTCACTTGTAACGGTAATTTCTTTACCGTCCACTACAAGGTTGTCCCCTTTAACTTCAACTTTTTTGTCCCATGTACCATGTGTCGTATCATAATTTATTAAATGTGCGATTGTTGCCGCAGGTGATGTGACGTTGACTGCCACAAGATCAAGTTCTTTTGATTCTGCGACAATACGGAACACCATTCTTCCAATTCTACCTAAACCATTAATTGCAACTTTTTTCATGACTAGAGCTCCTTTGAAAGTTCTTTTTCATAAATATTATACCATAATTCAGTGTATGATTGAACACGTTTTCACAGACTTTCCAACTCTTCAGTAAATCTGTCAATTTGTTCATATAATTCTTCAAGATTTCCATTATTATCGAGATGGTATTCGCTCATGCGCACTTTTTCTGTCAGCGGCATCTGGCTGTTAATCCGTGCTTCTGCTTCTTCAACAGTTAAATCGTTCCTTGCAGTCAGCCGTTTGATTTGAGTGTCACGGTCGACGAACACCGTAACAACAAAATCACAGCGTTCATTCAGACCGTTTTCAAACAGCAGCGGAATATCCAAAAACACATGGCCTTCTTTGATAAATTTCTGCTCATCACTGTTCATCATCTCTCTGATTAACGGATGAACGATTTCATTCAGTTCCCGGCGTTTATCGGCATCATTAAAAATAATGCTGCCGAGTTTCTGTCGGTCAAGTTCACCGCCGGCATTGACAATATCTTCGCCGAAAACTTTTTTAATCGCGGGAATCGCCGGACCGTTTTTCGCTGTCGTTTTACGGGAATAGGCGTCCGCGTCGAGCACGGTATAGCCGCGCTCTTTTAAATAGTCGCTCACCGTCGTTTTACCGCTCGCAATACCGCCTGTTAATCCGATTATTTTATACATACTTCGTCACCTCTGACATGTTGTGCAATAAAATGTATTGCGCGTGCTGATCACTTTCGTCGTCAGCGGATGCCCGAGCGGACATGCGTCACGCTGATACACGTTAAAGCTGTTTTGCATTTCACCCTTGCCGCCGGTTACGCTGCGGTAATCGGAAATCGTTGAGCCGCCTCTAGATAATGACAGCTCAAATACTTCTTTAATCCGGTCGAACAGTTCACGCAGCCGTTTATCGGAAACATTTTTCACTTTCCGGGTCGGCAGAATATGTGACAGGTACAAGCTTTCAACCGCGTAAATATTACCGACACCCGGAATCACTTCGCCGTCCATAATCGCCGCTTTAATCGGCTTCTCTTCGTATTTCTTCGTGCGCAGCATCTTCATGTAATGCTCCAGACTGAGTTCATCCGTATACTCCGGCGCCATGCGTGAGAACGGCGGAAAGTCAGACAGACTGTCATGCGTATGCATTTCGCCGAAACGTCGGATATCCGAATAGACAAGCTTCTGTCCGTTATCTAATGAAAAGATAACCTGCCAGTGTTTCTTAAAATTATGTTCTTTAATATCATCAAAATCCGACACGATAAAGTAAGCGCCCGACATGCCTAAATGGCTCACTAAATGCGTCGTCGTATACTCATCATTAATTAAAAAATATAAATACTTCCCGCGGCGTCCGATATGCGTAATCGTTTTACCGGTCACAATCTCCTTAAACGCATCGAGATCGTCTTTTACTATCGTACGTTTATTACTTTTATGCCCGTTATAAATATGCTCCGACAACAAGACATCCGTAATTTTTAAATTGATTACGGGCGTCAGTTCCCGCTTAACGAGTTCTACTTCCGGTAATTCCGGCATCTGCTCCACCTACTTCACTTCATACCAATCCGTACCGTAGCCTGCATCTACTTTCAGCGGCACGTCGATGTCTATAGCCTGCTCCATAATATCTTTGATTACAGGAATAAAGGCTTCTACTTCATTTTCCGGAATATCAAAGATCAGCTCATCGTGGATTTGTAATAATAAATCTGCATTAAATTTCTGTGCTTCTTCGCTCTTAGCATACTTCACCATCGCGAGTTTAATAATATCAGCAGCACTCCCCTGAATCGGCGAGTTCATCGCTGTACGTTCCGCAAAAGAACGCGCGTTAAAGTTTCTGCTGTTCACGTCCGGCACATAGCGGCGTCTGTGCAAGAGCGTCGTCACGTAACCGTCGCGTTTAGCATCCTGCACGATGTCGTGCATAAACTGCTTCACTTCTTTAAACGACTCTAGATACGTCTCGATAAACTGCCCCGCTTCTTTACGCGTAATGCCTAAGTTCTGACTCAGTCCGTAATCGCTGATACCGTATACAATTCCGAAGTTAACAGCTTTCGCGTTACGGCGCATTAGAGACGTCACTTCATCTAATTCAACACCGTATACTTCCATCGCTGTTTTTGTATGAATATCGATATCATTCGTAAATGCTTCCATCATTGATTCGTCTTTCGTAATCGCCGCTAAGACGCGCAGTTCGATTTGTGAATAGTCGAGTCCGAGCAGTACATTTCCTTCTTTTGACGGCACGAATGCCTGACGGATTTTACGCCCTTCTTCCAGACGGATCGGGATATTCTGCAAGTTCGGTTCCACACTCGATAAACGTCCCGTCTGTGCGAGCGTCTGGTTAAAACGTGTATGAATACGGGAATCTTCAGTGACTTCACCCTGCAATCCAATAACGTAAGTCGACTGAAGCTTGCTGATTGTACGGTAAGTTAAAATATGTTCGATAATTTCATGCTTATCCGCCAGCTGCTCTAAAACATCGACTGCTGTTGAGTAGCCTGTCTTCGTCTTTTTAATTGCAGGCAATTCAAGTTTTTCAAATAAAATTACGCCGAGCTGTTTCGGAGAATTAATATTAAACTCTTCTCCGGCAAGACCGTAGATTTTTTCTTCGATCTCTTTTAGGCGTCCGCTCAGTTCTTTTTCCATCTCTTTCAGACGCCCGGTTTTAATCTTAATACCTTTAAGCTCCATTTGAACCAGTACTTTTGATAATGGAATTTCAAGGTCCTGCCATAAGTCATACATTTCATCAGCTTTAAGCTCGGCTGACATCGGTTCCGCGACTTTTTCAATCGCCTGAACTTTATCGGCAACGAAATCTTTAGTTTCATCAGCACTCGGTTCTTTCTTGCTGCGCCCTTTACCGTAATGGAAATCATCGCTGTTAATCGACACGTTGAACAGTGCAGCAGTTTCCGCCACATCGATAATTTTCTTCGATGGATTTAATAAGAAGCTGCCGAGCATAATATCTTTAGTGAAGTTATCGAATTCGACGTTCAGATGATTCAGCAAAGCAACCTGCCGTTTTAAATCGTAAGTCGTTACGGATTCACGTGTATTTAAAAACTGGCTGAGTTCATCAGCATCGAATTCAGACGCGTGTTTTACTAAAACAGACTCAGCATCCGCAATACCGATATATTCAGGCTGCGCTTTTAAATAGTTGTCATTGTGAACTTCCAGATAAATGCTGATATCGTCCCCAAAGTCGTTTAAACTGTCCGTCGGTTCAGCTGTGAACGACGCGACTTCCTCAACTTCAGCTGCTTCCATATTGCCTAGGAGCGAGTTGAATTCAAGCTCTTTAAATAAGTCGTATTTCTCTTCTGAATCAACGTTTTCAAATTTAAGTTCTTCGAGTTTAAAATCAAACGTCATATCGCGGTAAATTGTCGCGAGGTCCTTACTCATCAAAGCAATATCTTTATTATTCGTTAAGTTTTCTTTTAATTTCTTACCGCCGATATTTTCTATATTATCGAGAACATTTTCCACACTGCTGTATTCTTTTAGCAGTTTAACCGCAGTCTTTTCTCCAACACCAGGGACACCAGGGATGTTATCCGACTTGTCACCCATCAGACCTTTAAGGTCGATAATCTGCATCGGTACGAGTCCGTCGTAAACTTCCGCGACGTGTTCCGGCGTGTACACTTCAATATCAGAGACACCTTTTTTCGTAATATAGACTTTCGTATGTTCTGAAGCGAGCTGCGTTAAGTCTTTATCGCCTGTAATTACGATTGTTTCAAACTTCTCTTCGTCAGCAAGCTTCGTCCACGTGCCGATAATATCATCAGCCTCGTAATCTTCGTGCTCGAAACGTTTAATGCCGTAAGCATCGATTAACTTTCTGATTGGTGCAAACTGTTCGCCGAGCTCCGGCGGGGTCTTTTGTCTGCCGCCTTTATATTCCGTGTACTGTTTATGTCTGAACGTAGATTTACCCGCGTCAAACGCCACTAAAAAATAATCGGGCTGTTCTTCTTTAATTACTTTTTCAAGCAGTCTCGCATAACCGAAAATTGCATTCGTATGCAGCCCGCCCTGATTCGTTAAGAGGGGCAGTCCGTAAAACGCGCGGAAAGCGATACTGTTTCCATCCATGAGAATTAACTTAGCCATAATACTCTCCTTAGTTATTCATTCTTACTTTAAATTATACAGTTCCAGTGAATATTAGCCAATTAAAAAAGGCTTTTGGTATATAGGCGTCTTGGATTCACAACACGGAAACACCGTTGTTAACCGGAAGCCTTGGATTCACAAAAAAACACCTGACTTCATTAAGAAGTCAGATGTTTAATATTTTAATAATAAACTGGTGAATCCGGACCTAATGGAATGCCGAGAAGAGTCCAGATAATCAGCATTGCCGCCCAGAAGATAAAGAAACAAATAGAATACGGCAGCATTACTGAAATCAGTGTACCGATACCGATGTTTTTATCGTATTTCTGTGCGAATGCAATGATAATCGCAAAGTAAGTCATAAGCGGTGTAATAATATTCGTACTTGAATCCGCTACACGGTAAGCCATTGTCGTCAGTTCCGGAGAGTATCCAAGCTGCATTAAAATAGGCACAAAGATTGGCGCCATTAATGCCCACTTGGCACTCGCACTGCCGATGAACAGATTAATCAGTGCAGTCACAAGCATAAAGCCGATTAACAGCGGTATACCCGTCAAACTCATGCTGTCTAAGAGCTGTGCACCGTAAACCCCGATGACCAGACCAAGATTAGACTCGGTAAAGTAAGCGACGAATTGTCCTGCTGCGAATGCTAAGACGATAAACATTCCCATAGATGCCATCGTATCAGTCATCTGACCTGCGACATCTTTATCATTTTTAATAGATTTTGTTACAATACCGTAAACAAGACCCGGAATAAAGAATAAAATCGCAATAATCGGCACAAGCGAACTCATGAACGGCGACTGAACAATCGTATCCATGTATGTTCCAATGTCATCCGATCCGCGCATCGGCGAGTTCGGAAGCACTACTAGCAGTGACGCAAGTCCCAAACTGATAATTACAGAGATTAAAGCCCAGATCAGACCTTTTTTCTCGATTGGCTGAAGTGTCTGGATACCTTCAACGTCTTCAGTACCCAGTTCATCTTCCTGCTCCTTTGACATCTTGAATGTGCCTAAACGCGGTTCAACAATTTTAGCAGATACGAACCAGCCGACAAATGTCAGCAGGAATACACTGACTATGATGAAGTACCAGTTCATTGCCACGTTAATTGAGTCAGCATATGCAGGGTCAATAACCGCTGCTGCCGCTGCTGTAAGTTCAGCGAGCATTACATCTGTTCCGCTCAAGAGCAGGTTCGCTGAGAACCCGGCAGATACACCGGCAAATGCTGCAGCAAGACCTGCGAGAGGGTGTCTGCCAAGTGCTAAGTACAGAAGCGCACCAAGCGGCGGCAGTACTACGTAACCGGCATCAGATGCCACTGATGACATAATCCCTGCAAATACAAGTCCTGCAGTGATTAAGTTATTTGGAATCGAAAGGACAAATGCTTTCAATGCAGCACCGATTAAACCGGAGCGCTCCGCAACACCAATACCAAGCATTGTTAATAGTACAACACCGAGCGGTGCGAAGTTGATGAAGTTATCCGTCATACTTTCGAATATATATCGAATTCCCTCAGCATTTAATAAATTTTTCACGGTAACTTCTTCGTTACCTTCACCTGGATGTGTGACCGAAATTCCAAGTATTCCGAAAATTGATGATAAAACTAAAGTAAGTACCGCGAGTATTGCAAAAAGCGTAACCGGGTGCGGCAATTTGTTACCCAGCCATTCTACAAAATCTAAAAACTTTTGAAACAATCCTTGTTTCTTTTTACTCTCGTCCACAGCTAAAAAATCCTCCAATATGTATCAAAATTAAAAGTCGCCCGAAAAGAGCGACTTTTACTAGTATAATATTTAGTTGCAGATTTTACAATCTGAATTATTGCATATTTTCGATTAATGCATCGCCGAACTCAGAACATTTCACTTCTGTAGCGCCGTCCATCAGACGAGCAAAGTCATATGTGACAATTTTTTTAGAAATTGTGTTTTCAATAGACTGATTAACCAGGTCAGCAGCTTCCTGCCATCCCAGGTGTTCAAGCATTAACACACCTGACAGTAATAATGATGAAGGGTTCACTTTATCCTGTCCAGCGTATTTAGGCGCTGTACCGTGTGTTGCTTCAAAAATAGCGTGTCCTGTTTCGTAGTTAATGTTTGCCCCTGGTGCAATGCCGATGCCGCCAACCTGCGCTGCAAGTGCATCACTGATGTAGTCACCGTTTAAGTTCATCGTTGCAACAACGTCGAACTCTTTAGGACGTGTAAGAATCTGCTGCAGGAAGATATCTGCAATAGAGTCTTTGATAATGATTTTGCCGTCAGCAACTGCTTTGTCCTGTGCTGCATCAGCTTTCTCTTTACCGTCTTTTTCTACGATTTCATCGTATTCAGCCCATGTAAATGTTTTGTCGCCGAATTCGTTCTGAGCGAGTTCGTAGCCCCACTTCTTAAATCCGCCTTCAGTGAACTTCATGATGTTACCTTTATGCACTAGAGTAACTGATGCTTTGTTGTGCTCGATTGCATAGTTGATTGCAGAGCGCACTAAACGTTCAGTACCTTCTTTAGATACAGGTTTAATAGCGATTGATGAAGACTCAGGGAAACGGATGTTTTTAACGTCCATTTCATCCTGCAGGAAGTCGATAACTTTTTTAACTTCAGGCGTACCTTCGTTAAATTCGATTCCAGCGTAGATATCTTCAGTGTTCTCTCTGAAAATCTGCATATCGCAGTGTTCAGGGTGTTTAACCGGTGAAGGCACACCAGTGTAGTGTCTTACCGGACGTAAGCATGCGAATAAATCCAGTTCCTGACGCAGTGTCACGTTTAATGAACGGAAGCCGCCGCCGATTGGAGTTGTTAACGGTCCTTTAATTGCGATAAGGTACTCTTCGATTTTATCGAGAGTGTCCTTCGGAAGCCATTCGCCTGTTTTATCGAATGCTTTTTGTCCCGCATATACTTCAAGCCAGTCAATTTTCTTCTCACCATTGTAAGCTTTTTCTACAGCTGCATCGATAACTTTACTCGCTGCTGCCCAGATATCAGCACCAATTCCGTCTCCTTCAATATAAGGAATAACCGGATTGTTTGGTACGTTCAGTACACCATTTTTAGTTTGAATTTTTTCTCCTGCCATTAGTGAAACCCCCGTTAATTTTTAATTATCTTTTTTCAATTGGTTCGTATTTCATGTTAGTACGGCCATTGTACTCAGCACGCGGTCTGATCAGTCTGTTATTTTCGAACTGCTCAAAAATATGTGCAATCCAGCCGGACGCTCTGCTGACTGCAAAGATCGGTGTGAATAAATCATGTGCGATACCAAGTGAATGGTAAACAGATGCACTGAAGAAGTCTACGTTAGGCAGTAAGCCTTTCTCTTCTTCGATAATTTTTGCGATTCTTACAGACATTTCATAAAGTTCAGGCTGACCGTTTTCTTCAGTTAAGCGGCGTGCCATATCTTCAAGATACTTAGCGCGCGGGTCTCCTTCTTTATAAACTCTGTGCCCGATTCCCATAATTTTCTCTTTGTTGTCGAATTTCTTTTGAATGTAGCTGTCGACGTTCTCAAGACTGCCGATCTCTTCAAGCATTGCCATCACTTTTTCATTCGCTCCGCCGTGAAGTGGTCCCTTAAGTGCACCGATCGCTCCGGTAACTCCTGAATATACATCCGATAAAGTCGCTACGATAACACGTGCAGCAAATGTTGATGCGTTAATTTCGTGATCGGCATGAAGCACAAGTGCCGTATTCATCGCTTCAACCTGAACATCAGTCGGCTCTTCCCCGTTAAGCATGTACAGGAAGTTTTTCGCGTAACCGTACTCAGGATTCGGATCGATGACTTCTTTACCTTCACGTGTGCGTGCAATTGCCGCGACGATTGAAGGAATTTTTGCCTGAATGCGAATACCTTTACGCAGGGTCGCTTCTTCAGACTGATCTTCAGCCTGCTCATCCGTGTGTGCAAGCAATGATACTGCAGTACGCAGTGCGCTCATAGGATGTACAGATTTATCTACAAATGTTTTGTAGAAACCTTTAGCATCTTCTGTTAAAAATGCGTGATCATATAACTCTTTTCTAAATGCTTTCAGTTCCTCTTTGTTTGGTAAATGATCGTGCCATAATAGATAAACCACTTCTTCAAACTCAGCATTTTCTGCTAAATCATCAATTTCATAACCGCAATACGTCAGCTGTGTGCCGATAATTGAGCTGATTCTTGATTCACCAATTACAACACCTTCTAAACCGCTGTTTCCAGTCATAAATACCCCTCCTAAATATGTAACAGAATCTTTAAAGCAAGTATAACAAAATTGTCACAATTATGTTTACCCTTCCTCGCACACTTTCTTTGTGAATAAGAATACATAATACAAGCTTAACCCATGATACTGCTGTACTTTTCTATGAATTAACCGAATTTACGCTGTGTCATAAGAATCAGTTAATTATCTTATGTTATATCATAAGAATAAGTTATTAATAGAGCGAGGTGTCCTTTGTGGAATACGACGGGGTTTTGGCGTCGTACTTGAAGAGAGCTTGGGGTACGACGGGGATTTCGCGTCGTACTTGAAGAGAGCTTGGGGTACGACGGGGATTTCGTGTCGTACTTGAAGAGAGCTTGGGGCACGACGGGGATTTCGTGTCGTACTTGAAGAGAGCTTGGAATACGACGGGGATTTCGTGTCGTACTTGAAGAGAGCTTGGAATACGACGGGGTTTTGGTGTCATCTTTGAACGATTTTATGCGCCACCTTATCCGAACTATCGCGCTCACCGCATAAAACACCACAAACAAAAAACCCCCGAAACCGCAGCTTTCCGCGGGCCTCAGGGGTAGATTCATAATTTTATTCCGTCATATTATGCGGTTTTTCAATCATGTCGACGTTATCGATGTTCGTGTAATCGACTGTCGAATGGATAGTGATGTCTTCGCCTTCATCTGCAAGGTCTGCTGTCAGTTCGCTGCCTGTAAATTTATATTCCGCGTCGAAGTACAGCTGCATCGTGCCGTTAATGCTTTCTGCTGCTTCAACTGCTGCGAGCGTTTCTTCGTCTAATAAATTACTGAAGCTGGACATGTCCGAAACGTTCACCGTCAGTGCATATCCTTCCTCAAGCTCGCTGACTTCGCCTTCGGGATAGTTTTCAAGCGAGGCGACGATTGTCTGATAATCGCTGCCTTCAATTTCCACTGTTTCTTCTGTATCGACAACTTCGTTGCCGGTATACATAAAGTGATCGCCTTCGACGACGTAGTGCGTAACGATGTCGCCGTTGTTATTGATCGAAAGTTTAAATTCATTTTGTCCGCCGTACGTCGTAACCGTGCGTATCGTACTTTCTTCGTCCGGCATTGTGATTTTAAATGACTGCTGAGCTTCGTAGCTCGTAATGCCGTCACTGTTTTCAACAGCGTTCTGTATTAATTCTGCTGATGTAATATCGCTGTTCCCGGCTGTTTCTTCTGTATTTTCTTCAGCAGATTCTTCTGACGTGCTCTCTTCAGCCGGCTGTTCTTCGGCTGAACATGCTGATAAAATTAATATACTTCCGAATAATGCAGCGAGCGTTTTTTTCATCCAATACACCTCTAATCTTTATAGCACATGCGCATGTCCGCTGTAGACCACACTCTGCTCACTGTCGATTGTTACGAGCATGCTGTCTTTCAGCACTTCAAGCGCTTCTTTCGCACCGACAATTGTCGGCAGTTCCAAGTTCAGTCCAACGATTGCACCCTGACTTGTCAGTCCGCCTTCGACTGTAATTAATCCTGCCGCTTTAATTAACAGCGGTGTCATCAATGCGTCGACCGACTGAACAACGACAATTTTGTCAGTTGTGTCTTTTTCAGCAAGCTCATTATAATTTCTCGCAGTCACAACTTCCCCTGCCGCACTTTTATCACCGATACCCTGGGCTTTAATCAGCGTATCTCCAACAACGTGAAGTTTCATTAAGTTAGTCGTACCCGCACGGCCTGCCGGTACACCTGCAGTAATAATAATCAAGTCGCCTTCGTTAGCGTAGCCTTTTTCAAGCGTTGCCATAACTGAAGTATTTAACAGATCATCCGTATCTTTTTCCGCTGCTTTAACGATCGGGTTTACACCCCATACTAAGTTAAGCTGGCGTGCAACATGTCCGTAAGGTGTAACCGCTACAATATTTGCATGTGGACGGTATTTCGCGATCATTCTCGCTGTATGTCCGCTTTCAGTTGCCGCAACGATCGCTTTACAGCTTAAGTTAAGCGCTGTATGTGCAACAGATACACCTATTGCTGTAACCATATTTGTCTGTGTTGATTTCGTTCTGTCAGATAATAGCTTTTTATAATCCTGAGCTTCTTCAGCCGACACTGCGATTTTAGCCATTGTCAGTACCGCTTCAACCGGATATGCACCTGCAGCTGTTTCACCGCTCAGCATTACCGCGTCGGAACCGTCGTAAATTGCATTGGCCACATCACTAGCTTCAGCACGTGTACATCTAGGGTTCGTCTGCATTGAATCAAGCATCTGTGTTGCGGTAATAACAGGCTTACCAAGCAGATTACATTTTCTTATCAGTTCTTTCTGTATCATCGGCACTGTTTCCGGTGCGATTTCAACGCCAAGGTCACCGCGCGCAACCATCAGGCCGTCAGAAATTTTCAGGATTTCATCGATATTGTCGATTCCTTCCTGGTTTTCAATTTTAGGAATGATTTTAATATATTCACCGTCGTGAGTTTCAAGGAGTTCTCTAATTTCAAGCACATCCTGTGCACGTCTCACAAAACTCGCTGCGATAAAGTCCACACCCTGCTCGATGCCGAATTTCACATCCGACTTATCTTTATCAGTTAGGCCTGGAAGCTTAACGCTGACACCTGGCACGTTAACACCTTTTTTATTTTTTAATAGTCCATTGTTTTTAACTGTTGTTGTAATGATACCTGTCTCTTTGTTCAGGTCACTGATTTCAAGTTCAACGAGACCATCATCAAGAAGAATAAAGTCTCCAGGCTGAACGTCGTCGATTAATCCTTCATAAGACACTGAGAAACGTTCTGAGTTTCCAAGAACTTCAGTCATCGACACTTCAATCTGCTGTCCCTTAACAAGTTCAACCTGGCCGTTTTCCATAGAGTGAGTTCTGATTTCCGGACCTTTAGTATCTAAAAGAATTCCGACTGTTTTATCTAAACGCTTCGCAACTTTTCTAATCGTATCGATACGCGCCTGATGCTCCGCGTGGTCACCATGTGAAAAGTTTAAACGCGCAACGTTCATACCCGCCATAATTACTTTTTCCAGTACCTCTTCAGATTCTGAAGCCGGTCCAATTGTACATACAATCTTTGTATTTCTCATTCTTCTTTTCCTCCTAAATTGAAAGCTCTTTTGAAAGCAGATAAATACTGTTGTCATATTGTTTATCGTGTACTTGTACGTACGTAAAATCTGTAGCTGTCAGTTCATTTTTGGAAATGCCTGCGCCGACACCTGATTGACCGTGCTGCAGCAGACTGACTGCATACGCACCCAGCCTCGAGCCGAGCACTCTGTCAGAAGCACTCGGTTTACCGCCGCGCTGAATATGTCCAAGAACACTGATCCTAGTTTCTATATTAATATACTTTGCCAGTTCAGTGCTACAATATTCTGCAGACATGACCCCTTCGGCAACGACAATCAGAGAATGTTTCTTGCCGCGGTCAAGCCCGGCCTGAATTCGCCCGGCAACATCTGCCATCTTCGTATCCCGTTCCGGAATAAAAATTGTTTCTGCACCAGCAGCAAGCCCCGCATTTAACGCAAGCTCACCTGAATCCCTGCCCATTACTTCTATGATAAACGTCCGCTCGTGACTTGTCGCCGTGTCACGGATTCTGTCGATCATATCCACGATGGTATTTAATGCAGTGTCGTAGCCGATTGTTACATCGGTGCCAGCAATATCATTATCAATTGTCGCCGGCACACCGACCGTTTTAATGCCGAGCTTGCCAAGTTCAGAGGCGCCCATATACGTACCGTCACCGCCGATAACGACAAGCCCTTCAATACCGAGTGCTGTTAAATTATCCGCCGCTTTTTGTCTGCCTTTAAGTGTCTTAAACTCTTCGCAGCGTGCAGAATATAAAAACGTACCGCCGCGGTGAATAATATCACCGACATCACCGAGACCCATTTTTTTAATATCGTTATTAATCAGTCCGTTAAAACCGTGATTCACACCGTAAACTTCCATATCATCGTGAATTGCTTTACGCACAACCGCACGTATCGCAGCATTCATCCCGGGCGCATCGCCGCCGCTCGTTAAAACCGCAATCTTCTTCATGTCCATCACCCACCTATTAGTCCATTTAAACATAGCATAATTATGCTTTCACGGTCTATCTATTTGAAGGGAAATATGTATTTGACTGCCTTCCGATTAAGACCGCTCACTGGCTCAGTAAACCCGCTACTGTGCCAATGAACTCATCTCTTTGGCTGATTAAACCGTCTACTGTGACAATGAACTCATCTCATTGGCCGAATAAACCAAAAAATCGCACCCGCCTCCATACGGGCAAGTGCGATTCATAAGTTAATGTTATTCACTGAACTGGCCAATTGCCATGTACTTGTCGTAACGCTGATCAACGAGCTTATCGCCGTCCATCGGCACTAATTCTGCCAATGCATTCTGCAGTACCTGGTCCGTCTCATTGAACACGAATGTTTTATCGTGATGTGCACCGCCGGGCGGTTCTTTAATCGTGCCGTCGCTGACTCCCAGTTCCAGAAGATCCGCTGCAGTAATTTTTAATGATTCCGCTGCAATTTCTTTAAGTGAAGCGTCTTTAAATAAAATACTCGCTGCACCTTCAGGTGAAATTACAGAGTACGTTGCGTTTTCAAGCATGTACAATTTGTTGCAGACACCAAGTGCAAGTGCCCCGCCTGAGCCGCCTTCACCGATAACAATACTGATTACCGGCACAGTCAGTCCTGCCATTTCAACAAGATTACGTGCGATTGATTCGCTTTGTCCGCGCTCTTCGGCTGCTTTCCCCGGATAAGCACCTTTCGTGTCGATAAAACAAACTACCGGACGTTTAAATTTCTCTGCCTGTTTCATCAGACGGAGTGCTTTACGATAGCCGTCGGGATGCGCCATGCCGAAGTTGCGCGCGATATTATCTTTCGTATCCATGCCGCGCTGGTTGCCGATAACTGTTACAGGACGGCCTCTGAACATCGCGATACCGCCGATAACTGCATTATCATCCGCGTAAGCGCGGTCGCCTTTAAACTCGACAAATTCATCGAATAAAGCTGCAATATATTCTTTTGAAGTCGGACGCTTTATGTAGCGTGCAATTTCTACACGCTGCCACGGTGTGAGCTGTGAGTATACTTCTTCTTTTTTATCCTTCACTTTTCTCTCCAAAAAGCTGATTTCCGTCGTCAGGTCCAGCTTATTTTTATGGGCATATTTTTCAAGCTCTTTAATTTTGTTTTCCAGTTCAACTACTGGTTTTTCAAATTCAAATACCATAATTATACAACCTCTTTATGCATCTTTAAAATCGTGCCAAGATAGCGTTTCATGTTCACTCTGTTGACGACTTCATCAAGCTGCCCGTGCTTGAGTAAAAATTCCGCCGTCTGGAAATCATCCGGCAGTTTTTCCTTAATCGTTTCTTCAATAACACGTCGTCCGGCAAAGCCGATTAACGCGCCTTTTTCCGCTAGGTTAATATCGCCGACTGACGCAAATGATGCGGAAACTCCGCCCGTTGTCGGGTTAGTCATGTAGGCAATGTACAAGAGCCCTGCTTTATTATGTCTTTCAATTGCTACGCTGACTTTCGCCATTTGCATTAACGATAAAATCCCTTCCTGCATACGAGCGCCCCCGCTTGCTGTGAAGACGATGACAGGCAGTCTGTGTTCCGTTGCATATTGGAAGCTGCGCGCCAGCTTTTCTCCAAGTGCAGAGCCCATGCTTCCCATACGAAAACGCGGATCCATAATCGCAACAACTGCTTCATTCCCCATAATTTTGCCATGAGAGACGATTAACGCTTCTTCCAGTCCCGTTTTCTCCTTATCCGAAGCAAGTTTTTCTTCGTAATTCGGGAAGTTCAGCGGGTTAACCGACGTAATATTGGAAAACAATTCTGTGCCGCTGTCGATATCAAGCAGTGCGTCCATACGGTCCGTACTTATAATCGGCAGGTGATGGTCACAGTTTGAGCAGACATTAAGACGTTTGTGCAGGTCTTTTGAGTAAAGTATCTTTTTACAGCTTGGACACTTCGTCATAATTGTTTCTTGTTTTTCAGTGCTGCCGTCTGCTTTTTCATCACTTGCTTTTTTATTCAGTTTAAAAAATATATCTTTTAACATTTTTACACCCCATCGAAGTTAATGCTCGTAACCGTCAGCATATTTTTTAAGCAGTTTATAAATCCTCTGCACGACTTGATTATTACTACTATCAACCGTCTCTGTACCGTTGTATTTATGCTCATAATAATAATCTATCATATGCATCAGTTCAATTAACTCTTCATATTGTCTGTCTGTCCGGAGCAGATATTTCGCTATTAAAGTATAGAGCTGGTGACTGTCGATATTTGCAAGGTAAGTTCCCTCACCGCGCTTTACGTATATAACACCAATAAGTTCAAGCGCCCTGAGCGCTTCTCTTACACTCTGACGGCTCACATTCAGCCGTTCTTTTAAGTAGCGTTCACTTGGAATCTTCTCGCCAATGCCAATATTCTGATCCTCGATAATTTTATTAATCTCTTCAAGTATCGTCTGAAGACCTTTTTTATTTTCCATGATTAACCATTCAGTTCGCTGATCAGTTTTTTCGTCTTGTTGTATACGTAGCCGGGCTCAACTTTTTTGCGCGACACGCCTGTATTCATCGCCGCTTCTGCGACACGTTCTGCTACTGTCGGCGCTACTTCCGGGTGGAATGCGTCTGGAATGACGTAATCGGCACGCAGCTCTTTATCAGTAACGATTTCGGCAATCGCAAGGACCGCGGCTTTCTTCATTTCTTCATTGATGTGCGTCGACTGGACGTCTAAAGCACCTCTGAAAATCCCCGGGAACGCAAGTACGTTGTTCACCTGGTTAGGGAAATCGCTGCGCCCTGTGCCGACTACTTTGGCACCGGCAGCAATGGCCACATCCGGCATAATTTCCGGCGTCGGGTTTGCCATCGCGAATATAATCGGATCTGTGTTCATCGAACGGACCATGTCCGCAGTCACAGCATTTTCAACCGATACACCGATAAACACATCAGCACCTGCAAGCACATCCTCGAGTTTACCCTCGATATTATCGATATTCGTAAATTTAGCGACTTCATCTTTAATCGGATTCATGCCGGTCTTGCGCCCTTCATAAATCGCACCGCGCGAATCGCACATAATCATATCTTTCACGCCGAAGCTGTGAAGCAGTTTAACGATTGCAACCCCTGCAGCACCTGCACCGTTCAGTACGACTTTTACAGCTGATAAAGTTTTGCCCGTTAATTTCACTGCATTAATCAGACCGGCAAGCGTCACGATAGCTGTACCGTGCTGATCATCGTGAAAGACAGGAATATCAGTTTCCTTTTTAAGTCTCTCTTCGATTTCAAAACATCTCGGCGCTGAAATATCTTCTAAATTAATTCCGCCGAAAACAGGAGTCATCAGTTTGACTGTATTGACGATTTCATCCACGTCATTTGTTTTTAAAGCGATTGGGAATGAATCCACACCGGCAAAGCTCTTTAAGAGCGCGCTCTTGCCTTCCATAACCGGCAGACTTGCTGCAGCACCGATATTGCCGAGTCCAAGTACAGCTGAACCGTCAGTGACAACACCTACAGTATTACCTTTAATCGTGTAATCAAATATTTTTCTTTCGTCTTCATAAATCTCTTTACATGGCTCAGCTACTCCCGGTGAGTATGCAAGGCTGAGCGCCTCTTTATCTTTTAATGCTACTTTTGAATTTACGGAAAGCTTTCCCTGGTTAACTTTGTGCAGTTCTAATGCATCGCTTTTTAAAGACAAATCAGTTCCTCCTAGTAGTGGTCATACCACGGTATATTATCATTTTATTTTTTACTTTACAATAGATTTACACGATTAAACGAATATTTTCGGAATGTATTTTCGAAATTAAAGTTTCTATATTACTGATTTTTATATACCCGGCGAGCTTTTGTGTATTGAAATCGTGAATCGGCACTCCGCTGTCAGCAAGGAGTTCTGAAATTTCTTCCAGCTTAACGTCTCTAATATATATCTTCTTCGTCTTTTCTACGTACGTCCGGACGTATTCCTCAACCGGATACAGCCTGTCGATAACAAGCTGCGGTTTGCCCTGGCGCTCACCAAGCGTTGCTTCCGCTGCGACAATCGATTCTTTTAACATGGGATGATATTTAAAATACTCTTTAGCGAACAGTACACCGTCAATATTTGAATGACCATCCGTCAATGTAAGAAACGCCATGTTCTGCCCGGTCTTCTTCACTTTGATCGTACGGTAATCTTCGATATAGAGCAGATAGGTGCCGTATTTACGCTTGTGGTGAACTAAGGAAAAAGGAATAAATTCAAGTTCCTCATGCTTTAGCAGCACGGGATGCGCTGAAATATAAAATCCGAGTGCTTCTTTCTCGCCTTCAATCTTCTCAGCCCCGTCCATTTCCGCGGCATACCGGTATTCTTTTTTAAGATTAAAACCGAGCGAGCTTAAGAACGAGTCGTGATGGTAAGCATCTCCCCCCGACGATAAAACATCCGGCAGCGTCTGCAGCAGCGTTTTTCTGTTCTCTTCAAACTCATCCAGTGCACCTGAGATAATTAAATTTCTTAAGATTTTTTCATTAAATTTAAAATCGGTGCGTGACACAAGGTCATATATATCTTTAAAAGGACCGTCGTGTTTCCGCGCTGTAATAATCGCTTCAAACAGCGGTCTTGATATTCCGCTCACCATTGAAAAACCGAGCAGAATGCCCTCGCTTTGTGAATTCTGCCAAAACGATTGATTAATGTTCGGCGGATGCAGAGAAATGCGCATCATTTTTAATTCATTTAAGAGCTGGCTGATTTTTTCATCGTTGCTCCTGTGATGCGTTAAAATAACCGCATAAAAGTGTTCGGGGTAATGGAGTTTCATATAAGCCATCGTATAGGCAACTTTACCGTAGGCGACTGCGTGACTCTTAACGAAGCCGTAGTCCGCAAATTCCATAATCAAATCGAAGATGTTTTCAGCGAGCTCTGCCGTGTAATTTCTTTTTACAGCACCGTCGATAAAATGTTCACGTTCGTTCGTCAGTGCAGCACGGTCTTTTTTACCCATGGCGCGGCGTAAAATATCCGCTTCACCGTAACTGAATCCGGCAATTTTACCTGCAATCTGCATAATTTGTTCCTGGTAGACGATAACACCGAATGTTTCTTTTAGAATTTCTCTGAGGTCTTCGTGCGGATATTCAATAGTTTCGGGATGTTCTTTTCTGTAAATAAAGTTATCTATTTCTTTCATCGGACCTGGACGGTACAGTGCCAGCACTGCAGCCAGATCTTTCAGACTTTCGGGTTTAAAGTTTTCAATGACCCGTCTGATACCTGCAGATTCGAGCTGGAAGATCCCGAGCGTGAGTCCTTTTGACAGCATTTTATAAACTCTTTTATCTTCTTTAATATCATCCAGTGAAAAACTTTTTTCTGTTCGGCGGATGCTCTGCACCATATAGCGGATTAAGGACAGATTTTTTAATCCCAGTAAATCTATTTTTAAGAGCCCTGCTGCTTCAACATCTTTCATCGGCCACTGGCTCATAACGTGCCCTTCAGAGAAAATCACCGGTACGCTGTTCGTGAGCGTCTCGCTGCTCAAGAGGAGTCCCGCTGCGTGCGTTGACGTATGTCTCGGCAGCCCTTCAATTTTCAAAGTAATATCCCTAAACGTTTTATACTTGCCGTCCGCTTCTAAAAGCGTGTTAAACCGCTTGCTTTTGAAGGCGTCTTTAAGCGATGCATTCGGTTCATCCGGAATTAAGTTCGACAGCAGCTTCAGTTCATCATCTGAAAAACCGAAAACACGCCCAACGTCGCGCGCGGCCATTTTGGCGCTCAGCGTTCCGTATGTAATAATGTTTGCGACCTGCATATCACCGTACTGTTTAATTAAGTACAGAACGACTTCATCACGTCTTGAATCTTCAAAGTCGATATCGATATCCGGCATATTAACACGTTCCGGATTTAAGAAACGCTCAAACAGCAAACTGTATTCAAGCGGATCCACTTCGGTAATATTCAGCATGTATGAAACTAAGCTCGCACTGGACGAGCCCCTGCCCGGCCCGACATAAATACCGTTCGACTTGGCATAGTTCACTAAATCGGCAACAATTAAAAAGTAATCTTCAAAGCCCATGCTGGTAATAACATCGTATTCATACTCCAGACGTTCCATGTATTTATCCTGCTCAGCCTGAAGTTCTCTCTCTTGGAATTTTTCTTTTAGCAGCTGCCATAAATAATCTTTTGAGCTGATACCTTTTGGATTATTAAATTTCGGCAGTGTATGCTGGACAGACGGAATCGGCACATTGCATTTATTTATAATTTCCTCATTGTTCTGCAGATACATTTGTGCGTCAGGCGGCACCATATCAGCAGTCTGAATACATGCGTCCCCGTACAGATTCTGCACGCTGTCGATACTGAGTTTCTGGTTATCGCGTATCGCATTCAGCACTTTTAATGAGCCGCGCTCGTCACTATTGACATAATGCGCCGCTTTTATAAATACTTTCTTATAATCGCCGTCCATGTCGTGCGCCGTATATTTGTCTTCTTCAGCAATATTCAGTTCACCGAGGATTGCCGGTGCATCTGAGGTTTTACCGACAGCAATGCAGTTTTTAATATTATCCTTAACAAACTTAAGAGAGGTTCTCGTTAAACTTCTGTACGACAGCATAGCACTTGTCCGGACGAGCTCGAGATAGCCCTGCTGATTTTTAGCTAGCAGCACAAGCGGTACACCGTTCATACCGTCTTCGACAATAATCTCCATGCCGGGCACCGGTTTAATACCGTATTTCGGTGCGAGCGCCATCAGCCGGTACACTGCATGCATGCGGTTTAAATCAGTAACCGCAACTGCACGCTGCTTGTCATTACTCAGCTTTTCGCATAAACGCTCCAATGTAATATTTGAATTTAAAAAATCAAATGAGCTGTGCACATTTAAATTAAGCATTGAAACACCTACTCTTACAATTTTTCTTCAATTTTTGCTATCAGTTCATCCAGCATGTCCATATCTTTTACACGGACGCCTGAAGCTAATGGATGTCCGCCGCCGTCAAACATCGCTGCGACGTCGTTTATCACCACTTCTTTTGAACGTAAACGGACGCGGATTTCATCGTCGCCTTCCAGCGCGATAAACCACACTTTCACGTCTTCAATTTCTCTGAATATATTTACGTCAAGCCCCGCTTCGCTGACACTTAAATGATATTCTTCCATAATTGATTTTGGCACATAGACATATGCGATGCCTGAATCCGTAAATACCGCATTATTAATTAAATAGCCTTTGTATTTAAATTTATCCATCGATGATTTATGCATCTGATTATTCAAGTCTGCTGCATCAAAGTTAAACTCTTTTAATTTTGATGCAACTGCGTGAGTTAAA
Source organism: Jeotgalicoccus sp. (assembly GCA_003513765.1). Lineage (GTDB taxonomy): Bacteria > Bacillota > Bacilli > Staphylococcales > Salinicoccaceae > Jeotgalicoccus. The sequence goes on along the minus strand of DONT01000001.1, from coordinate 14,391 downwards.
GCACTCGTATTGTTATATAAAAATCTGCCGGTATCTCCGACAATTCCCATGTAGAACAAGGCTGCAGCTTCATCGTTCATGGCCGTGCTGTCCCATAGATCAATTAAGAGATAAATCAGTTCGCTTGCTGACGACACTTCCGTTTCAACAATTGACACGTCTCCGTATAATTCAACGTTCGGGTGATGGTCGATTTTAACAATTTTTTCTGCATAATCGAGTGACCCGTCGATGCGTTCCTGATTGCCTGTATCCACAACGATTACGAGCGGTCGTTCAATCGTTGAGAGGGAATCCATCTCTCCTAAAAAGCTGAGTGACGGCTCGCCCGTTCCGAGTGCCTTAACACTCTTTTCTGGATATTTATTTTGTAAATAAGCGCGGAGACCAAGCTGTGCACCGTAGGCGTCGGGATCCGGTTTCTGGTGTCTCAGGATAACGATCTCATCATGCGATTCTATTAGCTCCAATACGTCATTGGCATATGTTTTTAAGTCTTTCAAATGTCCGGTTAATTTATTAAACAATGGCGAAACTCCTCAATATTAATTTACTTACATTCGTCAATCAATTATACTACATAAGAGATTGGAGTTGTAACGTATGGAATTCTTATTCACGTTTGCCGTGTCATTTCTCGTCACAGCGATTGTCGCCACTTTCATACTTTTTGTTGTATTCAAAGTTAGAAAGATACGGACAATCCGCGATGTGAGAAGCGCGTATTATAATAGTATTGCGAGAATCTGGCTTGGTCTGTTTCTTGTCGTTTTCGGGCTGAACACAATGCTGCAGTTTCACACTCTCGTCGCTTATATTATCGGTGGTATATTCGTCCTCTTAGGCGGCTACCAGGTATTTTACTTCAATAAAGCAAGAAAGTACTTTAAAGGAAATCTGCCGATTGAAGAACAGGCGTGGAAAGAGTTTGAAGCGATGAAGCAAAATAAAGCGAAACGCAAAAAACAAAAATAATACATACAAAAAGCATCCCGGCTGTATATTATACAGCGGGATGCTTTTTTATTTTTCGTTGAAATGCTGAATCATAAATGTCGCTTTTGAATAGGCTGTGCCCTGTACGTTCAGAATGATCTCCAGGCGGATAAACTGCTCGCCTCTGTCGATAATTTCGCCGGTCAATTCAATTTCCTGATAGAGCTGGACAATTTTAAAGTTCATTATATTGTACGTATCAATATGATAGCTGTGAATACCATTCTCCTGCAGCACGACGAGAATCAGCCGCTCTGCAAGACGCATAAAGTTTGCCTGTGACAATGACCCGAATTCATCGGCCATAAACGGCATCACTCTAATATTTATTTTATTGCTGTCGATTTTAATTTCCCTGTCGATCAGCTGATCTGTCGACATGCCGGATTTTAAATTGCGTGAAGATATATTTTTAAATACTTCTCTCCTATGCACGATACCTCTGTAATCACCGGACTCCACGACCGGAATAATATTCAGCTGATGCCAGCTCATAATCTGCCTCAGTGACAGCAGCGTCGTATCTTCTTCTGCGCTGTAATCCGGCAGCAGATAAGCCGTATAATTTTCCTTCGTCATTTCCTCTAAAAACTTCGAGCGGATTGCACCGACGAAACGGTTGCCATCTAAAAGAATCATATTTTTATCTTCGGGATGAATTTCCGTCCCGAGTTCATTAATATCAATCGTGTACTGTCCCTGCTTAACCATCAGACTGCCTGCGGTGACGATATTTTGCGACAGCGATAAGCTGTACACTTCTCTGTGAATAATCGATGCGCATGTAAAGGAATCGTGCGTTGTCGAAATAACCGGCAGCTGTTTTTCTTCGGCAAGCTTCAGTATTTCTTCACCCGTACCAAAACCCCCGGTAATTAATAAGCCGACGCCGTTTTCGAGCGCTTTACGCTGAGATTTTTCACGGTTCCCCACGATTAACAGACCATTCGGTTCCAAATATTTTACGAGATCTTCTGTCTGCATGGCGCCGATTAATATTCTTGAAATTTCTTTATCGAGATAGTTATCACCGGTAAGAACAGTTCCCTGGATAACCCGGTTTACTTCCCGGAACATAATTTTTCCGTGGCTCTTCACTTCGCGCTGTACGATACGGAATGTGCCGACACGTTCAATCGTCTTAACCAGCCCGTCCTGCTCAGCCTGCTTAATCGCGCGGTAGCTCGTGCCGAGCGACACACCCATAAATCCTGAGATCTGCCTCACCGACAGACTGCTGCCTTCCCTGAGGCCTCTTATGTATTTTAATATATCTTCATGTTTAGACATGTCTTCACCCAATTTCTATATTTCACCTTGAATTTATCATAGCACGAATGATTGATGTGTATAAAAGAAAATGGAAACTCTGCTGTATAGAGAGTTTCCATCCTTGGGTTTATGAGAACTTTGCTGCTTCTCCCGGTTTCAGTATTTGGCATACTGTATTGACTTTGTTTTTAAACTCTTCCGGATCCTGCTTGATTGGCGGGAACGTATCGAAGTGCACCGGCACAACAGCTGTTGGCTTAATCAGTTCGTTTACCGCGTAGACTGCATCATCGATTCCCATCGTAAAGTGGTCGCCGATTGGAATAAAGCAAATATCAATCGGACCGTTTCTTTTCGCAATCAGTTCCATATCGCCGAACAGACCAGTATCGCCTGTCACGTAAATTTTCTTCTCGCCGATTGTTAAAATTAAGCCCATCGGTTCACCTGTATAATGCGTCACACCCTCGCTGTCAGTGTAGCTTGATGTGTGGAAGGCGTGCACGAATTTCACTTTACCGAAATCATACTCCCCTTCACCGCCAACATTCATGCCGACAGTTTTTTCAACACCCTGGCTTTCTATATAAGCTGCCAGCTCCACCGGTGCAATTACCGTCGCATTGTTATTTTTAGCGATTTCAACCGTATCTCCGACATGGTCATTATGACCGTGTGTTAGTATAATATAATCAGCTTTAACATTCTCTACTGTTAAATCCGTTAAGTCGTTGCCGTTAATAAACGGGTCGATAATGACATCTGTGTCATTATTATTAAACGAAAGTACCGCATGTCCATGAAATTTTACAGTCAAAATTATCACTCCTGTTTAAATAATTAATAATTGTCTATTCCCTGAAAAACTTTTTAATAATCATTAAAATGATATTTTATATATAAGGAGATAACACGATGAAACACATTTATTTAACACACGCACTCAGCATGGAAGCTGACGCTGTATTATTTTCATATCCTGACTTTAATACACCGAATTTAACACTGCCCAAAATGCAGCGCGCACTCACACCGGACAGTGAAATATATATAACGATAAACAACTTTTATGAAACAAACGACTTCATGATTGAAAATATTCTGATTGAAACGATACGCGGGGAACATGCAGCCGACGGCTTTATAGTCGACCAGGTATTTACGCGTGACTTTCACGATGTGAACACCGTGCTCTTAGAAGCACTGTCGAATGAAATACGAAATAAGCATTTCATCGTCGGCCCATCATTTACGAAAGTCCCGTACTTCCTGCACAGCAGGCTGGCTGAAATATTTATCGACCACGATGTTTCAGGCGTAATGTATGACCTCCGAGATATTGATATAAAAAACTTCAGCCAGCTGCAGCCGCTCGCAAAATTAAAAATGCACGTAAAAAAACGCTTGTCCATTATCCCGCTGATCCGTCCCGACCAGCTTAATGATTTAAAGAAGAGCATTCCGTTTGACGTTGCGGTAATCGACCAGTAGACAATTGGGGGGCGTCGGCTGAATAGACTTTGTCGAATTGACATTGTCTAGACAGACCGTTCTATAGACTCTGTTGAAACGACATTGTCCAGACAGGCAGTTCTATAGACTCTGTTGAATCGACATTGTCTAGACAGACCGTTCTATAGACTCTGTTGAATCGACATTGTCTATTCAGACCCAACTACACTATAGACACCATAATATAAAGAAAAAACAGCCGCGAGGGCTGTCTTTTTATCGTTCTATACTAATAAGTCGTGAATACTTACATATTTTCTATTTTGAGCTTCAGCAACTGCTTCATAAGTCACGTGGCCCTGGAATGTATTGAATCCGCCTGCAATTACAGGGTTTTTAACAAGTGCCTCTTTGTAGCCGTTGTTCGCAATCAATAATCCGTACTGAAGTGTTGCATTTGTCAGTGCGTTTGTTGATGTACGCGGCACAGCGCCCGGCATGTTTGCGACTGCGTAATGAATAACGCCGTGCTTCACATATGTCGGATCGTCGTGTGTTGTAATCTTATCAGTCGTTTCAAAAATACCGCCCTGATCGATTGCAATATCTACGATTACTGATCCCGGCGCCATGTTTTTAATCATCTCTTCGGATACTAATTTAGGCGCTCTTGCTCCTGGAATTAATACTGCACCGATAACTAAATCACTTGCCTCAACCGCCTCTTTAATGTTTAAAGGTGTAGACATTAGTGTCTGCACGCGCGCGCCGAAGAGGTCATCAAGCTCTCTTAAACGTTTAGGATTCAAGTCTAAAATTGTTACGTCTGCACCAAGGCCGAGTGCCATTTTGGCAGCGTTCGTACCTGCAGCTCCCCCGCCGACGATAGTCACTTTAGCTTTTTCAACACCAGGCACACCGCTAAGAAGGATACCTTTTCCGCCGTTGATGCTCATCAGATGCTGAGCGCCGACTTGTGGTGCCATGCGTCCTGCTACTTCACTCATCGGCGCAAGAAGCGGCAGTGAGCCGTCCGGCAGCTGAATCGTTTCATAAGCGATTGCAGTTACTTTTTTATCAAGAAGCACTTGAGTCAGTGCTTCTTCCGGAGCAAGGTGTAAATATGTAAACAGAATAGATTCTTCTTTAATAAGATCGAATTCTTCAGCCAATGGCTCTTTTACTTTTACAACCATTTCAGCAGCCCAGGCTTCCGCAGCTGTACCGACGATTTCTGCACCCATTTCTGTGTACGCTGAATCCTCAAAATACGAACCGCTGCCTGCGTTTGTTTCTACGAGAACAGTATGTCCTGCCTGCACAAAAGCGTATACACCGCCTGGTGTCAGACCTACTCTGTTTTCGTTGTTTTTTACTTCCTTCGGTATACCAATAATCATTTCCAAATCCCCCTTTAATCAAACAAATATATTGTATCACAATAAGTCATAATTTTGTCTATAATTATCTCAATATTAAAAGTTTTGAAAGCGCACACATGTGGTATAATATAAGTAAGAAAAGGAAATGGAGTTGATTTTAAATGTTACAATATCAAAACATCTTAGTTGCAGTAGACGGGTCACATGAAGCAGAGTGGGCATTCCAGAAAGCAGTCGAAGCTGCGAAACGTAACAACGCGAAACTTTCTATTATCAATGTTATCGATACACGCTCTTTCGCGTCTGTTGAAGCGTATGACCGTTCAATTTCAGCACGTGCAAATGAATTTGCTCAGAAATTACTCGATGGATATGAGAAAGTCGCATTAGACAAAGGTGTTGAACATGTAGAGAAAATCATCGACTATGGTTCACCGAAATCAATTATTCCTAAAAAAGCTGTGGAAAAAATTGGCGCGGACGTAATCGTCTGTGGTTCTACCGGTCTGAATGCTGTTGAACGCTTCATCATCGGATCGGTTTCAGAAGCGATTGTCAGAAACGCAAAATGTGACGTATTAGTCGTCCGCACTGAAACATTACCTTCGGACTTTGAACCGCTGGTAGCGACTGAAGACTTTATGGAACAAAACCGCTAATGGTTAAAAGAATGTTTTAATTTTAAAAGTAATGGGCTCTTCGGGCTCATTACTTTTTTATTTCTACTATATCAGCTACACTGAATTCAAATTTACTTTCGGAGGTTACTTATGGAACTTGGAATTAATACTTTTGGTGATGCGGTCTTTGACCCCCAGACTGGGAAAACAATATCACATGCAGAACGCCTGCAGGAACTTGTACGTGAAATCGCAGCCGCTGACCGCGTAGGTCTCGATGTATTTTCAATTGGTGAACATCACAGAAATGACTATGCGGTCAGTGCACCGGATGTTGTACTTGCAGCCGGCGCAGCAGTTTCTAAAAATATCCGTCTGTCGAGCGGCGTAACGGTGCTGTCTTCAGATGATCCGGTACGCGTTTACGAACGCTTTGCTACTTTGGATGGAATTTCAAACGGCCGTGCTGAAATTATGGCAGGACGCGGGTCGTTTATCGAATCGTTTCCGTTGTTCGGCTACGATTTAAATGATTACGATACGCTGTTCAATGAGAAATTGGATTTACTGTTGGCTTTGCAAAAAGGCGGAAAAATTAACTGGTCCGGGACGCACAGAGCGGCTCTAGAGAATGCTGAAATATTCCCGAAACCCGTGCAGAATGAAATTCCGATTTGGATTGCCAGCGGCGGTACGCCGCAATCTGCTAAACGCGCAGCAGAACTTGGCATGCCTTTAGTCCTTGCGATTATCGGCGGCAGTCCTTTTCAATTTGCAAGAATTGCTGACTTTTACCGTCAGATTGGAGCTGCTGCAGGACATGATGAAAGTAAATTAAAAGTCGCAACGAACTCTCATGGCTTTGTCTGGGATACAGACAAGGAAGCACGCGACCTGTTCTTCCCATCAATTTCAACGTCGATGACGAAACTGGGACGTGAACGCGGCTGGGGAGAATATTCAAGAGAAGCCTTTGATAATATGTGTGATCCGGAAGGTGCATTATACGTCGGCAGCCCGGAAACCGTGGCACGTAAAATTATCGCTTTGTACGAACACATGGGTGTTGAACGTTTTACACTGCAGACACCTGTCGGCACAATGCCGCATGAACAGGTCATTAGAACAATTGAACTGTTCGGTGAAAAAGTCGCGCCGCTTGTGCGTGAAGGTGTGGCGAAGATAAAAGCTGAGAGAAATAAATAGTATTTCTGAGGGGACATTTGAAAATGTCCTCTTTTTTATTGTAAAACGATAAGTTTTTGGGTTGGACTACCTTGTAGAATGAACATGGTAGTCCAAAGTGTTCCGGATTACCATGTCAAAGTCACATGGTAGTTCAAAGCGTCTCGGATTACCATGTAGAATGAACATGGTAGTTCAAAGCGTTCCGGGTTACCATGTCAAAGTCACATTGGAGTCCAATGCGTCTCGGGTTACCATGTCGAAACCACATGGTAGTCCAAAACATCCCGGATTACCATGTTAAAACCACATGGTAGTCCAAAATCTCCCGGGTTACCATGTCGAAACCACTTCGTCATCCAACTCCATTAAAAACCAAAAATAAATAGGAACTCAGGACACTTATGCCCCAAGTTCCTATTCCGCTATAAAAACATTCATATTTGATAGAATTTCCAGTGTTTTATCGTGCAGGTCGTCGCTCTCTGCGGCAACGAGGTTTTTATTCACTGTGATATTCGCTTCCGGAAAAACATTTTGGATGACCATTATATTCGCGAGGACACAAACGTTTGTTTCGACACCGATAAATTCTATTTTCTGGTTGGTCTCGACTTCATCTTTATAATTTTCATAAATATTTTTAGCCTGTTCCGGCGGGATACCGTAAAAAGTTTTTGTATATTCATCTCCGTAATCTTCAAGACGTTCGTAAAATTTGGGATATATTGCTTCATCAAAATGGATTGATTCTGCGGAGCGTTCGTCGTACTCGAAGTCGTGATATAAGTTTTTCGTATAGATAATGGATTCGTTATGCTCTATCGCTTCATCGATTCTGCTGGCGATACCGTCTTCAATCACCTTGGACCACTCGGCAAAGTTCGTTCCTCTTTTATCAAACGTATCGTTCTGTACATCTATTACTACAAGCATCTTCACACATCCTGTCTAAATTGTTTATATTCTCTATATACCCATTTTACAATATTAAAAAAACAGCTCAAATGAGCTGCTAATCTTCCTGATGCCAATTGCGCTTTAACAGCCCCATCAGATAGGCATCCTGATATTCGCCTTTAGTATAGAACTGTTCTTTTAAAGTGCCTTCGATTTCAAAACCGCTCTTCTCATATATGTGAACAGCTCTGTCATTTTTCGTATCCACATACAGATACACTTTATTCATGTTCAGGATATTGAACGCATATGCCAGACATTCACTGAACGCAAATTTTGCATAGCCTCTGCCGTTAAACTCAGGTTTGACGATAATCTGAATTTCACAGTTTCTGTGAATATAATTAATCTCAACCAGCTCGACGATCCCAGCGAGCACACCGTCATCCTCGATAACAAATCTTCTCTCGTCAGCATCCATCATATGTTTTTCATATAAATATTTTAATTCACTTAACGATTCATACGGCTCTTCAAACCAGTAGGACATAATCGAATATTCATTGTTCAGCTGATGTACGAATTCCAAATCCGTTTCTTCAAGCGCTCTGATTTTCATGTAGATTCATACCTCTTCCCAGATATATTTTTAATATAACTCTCTAAATCTTACTTCATTAATTTCATTTGTTAAATCGATAAAGTAATCACTTTGCCATTTTTTTGTCTGTTCCGCTGTTTTATTTAATTCTGTTTCCCAATCAGGATAGACCCTCATCGCCATTTTACCTTTATTGTTTTCTGATTCTATAATATTTTTCTTTAACAGAAGTTCCTTTGGGAATATAAACTGACCTTTTCTATCCTCATCTATGACCGTAATAATAAGTTTTTCCGGAGTTTCTTCTCTCTTATAAGGTCTGTTTTTCTTATTATCATCTTTCACCCAAAACACTGTAAAATATCCTTTTTTATTGGGTGTCTTTTTTGCTTTCCTATGTCTATACTCTTTTTGATTTATATTAAAAATACAACTTTCATATTCAATATTTAATGTTTCAATTTCAACATTACTCACTTGAGAGCAGCCTGATATATTTAATATTTGGTTAATCAGAGTTACAGATTCAAACATGTATTCATCCAGTCCTCTCAATAAGTCAATTGTATAAAATAAGCAGCTGCATAAAAATGCAGCTGCTTATTTCAGTATATTTTAATCTTCGTTTACCTCAGCCAGCCTCAGCACTTCTCTCGCTATCATCACTTCTTCGTCTGTCGGGATGACCAGAACCTTAACCGGTGAGTACGAGTGGCTGATTGTCGCTTCAATGCCGACGGTTTCGTTATTGGTTTTCTTATCCAGATAAACGCCCATAAATTCAAGGCTGTCTAGAACCTTCTCACGAATTAAAGCAGAGTTCTCCCCTACACCTGCGGTGAAGATTATCGCATCAACCCCGCCCATACGTGCAGCGTATGAGCCCATATATTTATGGATGCTGGAACTGAATACTTCTAAAGCAAGTTCGGCGCGTTTGTTGCCTTTTCTCGCTTCATCGGTAATGTCTCTTAAATCACTTGAGAACCCGCTGACTCCGAGCAGGCCGGATTCTTTGTTAAGCACATTCAGTACTTCAACCGCACTTTTATCAGTCTTCTCCATTATGTACGGTATTAGAGACGGATCAATATTTCCTGATCGTGTCCCCATTGTCACACCTGCTAAGGGTGTAAAGCCCATTGAGGTATCCAGTGATTCACCGGCTTTAACTGCAGCAATACTTGCTCCGTTGCCGAGATGACAGCTGATCAGTCTCAGTTCTTCTATCGGACGTTTTAACAATTCACTTGCACGTCCTGTTACATATTTATGACTCGTACCGTGAAAACCGAATTTACGGATACGGTAATCGTTATAATATTTGTAAGGCAGGCTGTATAAGTACGAACTTTCCGGCATCGTCTGATGGAATGATGTATCAAATACTGCCACGTGCGTTACCGACGGCAGCAGTTCCATCATTGCCTCTATGCCCATTAAGTTTGCCGGGTTGTGAAGCGGCGCAAATTCAGCCAGCTTATCTATTTCCCTGATGACTTCATCATTAATAATTACAGCTTCAGAAAAGGTTTCCCCGCCGTGCACTACACGGTGACCGGTGCCTTCGATCTCATCGATAGATTTAATAATATTCTTATTGATCAGTGCTTCCAGCATTACGTTAACTGCTTCTTTATGGTCTTTAAAGTTTCTTTCAAGCGTTTCGCGTCCGCCTTTATATGCGAGTGTGAACTTCCCGCGGCCGAGTCCAATTCTCTCGACTAAACCGCGGGCAATTTCAGTTTCTTCAGGCATTTTAAACAGTTCAAATTTAAATGACGAACTGCCGGCATTAATCGCAATAATTTTTGTCATGGTGTTATCACTGCTTTCCGCTGTATTGTTCATACCAATCGTTCAGCTGACGTAAAAACTCCTGCATTTTCTGGGCATTTTTAAAATCAGGCACATCCCCAATTAACACTTCGTTATTCACAAGCGGCGAGAATCCTTTTTTCAGTACAATAATTGATTTACGCTGTTTTTCAGTTTTAAAGATTGTTGCCGGTAAGTTTAAGAACATCAGCAATGTCGCATCTTCTGATATATATTTTTTAATCGTTTCGTTATTTTCTTCAAGCATATTTGACGGTACGATAAACACACCTAAGCCGTCATCTTTCACTAAGTTCATACCCGCTTCAAGCATAAGCAGGTGCGCATAGCTCTGCCCTTCTGAAAATGCTGTTTTGTAATCCACAGCAGGAAGCGGATAATAACCCACCGGAAGGTCTCCAACTGCAATTTCTGCTGAGGGAATTCTGCTCGGTTCAATGACGTTTTGCGGGTGAATGTACATCGGTACTTTTAAGAACTCGCATAAGTTTGCATTAATTTCTGCGAGTGCCGGGTCCACTTCCACACCTGAAAGGTTTACATTACTGACCATTTCTTTCACGGTCATCGCAAGGTGTCCTGTACCGCTGCCGATATCCATCAGTTCTGTTTCTTTTCCTGCAGTAAATAAATCGATAATGTGTGCGACTAAGTAGCCAATCGCATCAGGAGTCAGCTGGTGATTGCTTTGTACAGGTTCTTCTTTTACCTGATACAGGTAAGCAAACTGAAACGCTTTTCTAAGGTCGCTCATCGAACCTTCTGCATTAACCTGCAGCAGGCTTTCTGCTAATGCTTCTAACCTTGGTTTTTCATCGTTTTTAACAATCTTATCTATTCTGTTAATCAGTTCTTCATATACTTGTTCCATCGTAGTTTTCGCCATTAAATATCCCTCTTTAAACAAAATATGGACTATCCGTATAGGATAGCCCTAGTTACCTTGATTATATTATATCACTGCCGCCGCTTCAAACACTTAACATCGGCTTTACTGGAATGTTCGGTCCGACGTGTGACTGATTTCTTCTTTTTCTTGTAATTTGCGTACGGTGTGCGGATGCATTTCACTCTTAATTACGTCGCCGTATGCTTTGTACTTATTATTAACCGCATACGTATCTGCGATAAAGTCATGCAGTCCGATTTTTGAGTCGGTAAATAATACTGCAAGGTAAGGCAGATACAGCAGTGTATTTGAAATGACTCTGCCGACTGTTTCTCTGAAAAATACCTGGCTGAATGTCAGTTTCGTGCCTTTTGCTGAGATAACGCTGATGCCTAAAATCATTTTACCTAATGTCTGTTTAAGGAAATAAGTCATCAGTGTAAAGTAAATGAAGTACAGCAGCGTCGTCGAAATATTTTCAATCGACAGCGCTTCAATTCCAAAGTAGACATCCCTGACTTCAAGCACCGTTAAAATCGGTACAATTGTCAGCTGTGCCACTGCCCACAGCACGACAATATCTATAAGGTAGCTGATGAATCTCGGGAAAAAGGAAGCATGTGTCATGTTTTCCAGCTGCTCTATATAATCGGTATCTTTTCTTACAATTCCGTTATTCTCTTCCATCGAAATTCCTCCTTATTCATATAGATACATCGGCTCTACGCCCTGACGGTTGTTAATCAGTTCCTGAACCATTTTCACTTCTCCGCCGCCAGTAATACTTTCAATAGCGCTTTGGATTTTAACACCGAACGGGAATGAAGTGGTTTGTACGCCGCCGATTTCCACTACTTGCGGAGTACCGCCGACTTCTTCTTTCAATGCAGCAAGGGCATCGTCAAAATAACCTTCCTGGTCAACAAGACCGTTTTCAATTGCTTCGCTGCCGAGGTAAATTCTGCCGTCAGCAAGTTCTCTTACTTGTTCTTCAGACATGCCGCGTCCGTCTGCAACAACATCAACGAAATCCTGGAACATCGTATCAACGATGCTCTGCAGGTAATCCTGCTCTTCCTCAGTTGCTTCGCGTGAAGCGGACATCATGTCTTTCATTTCGCCGCTCTTATACACATCGTAGGAAATTCCGACGTTTTCAGCGAGCTCAGTGTAGTTCATACTCTGCATAATCACACCGATTGAGCCGGTGATTGTTTCATCCGTCGCAAAAATCTGATCAGCAGGTGCTGAAACATAATAGCCGCCTGACGCTGCCATGTTGCCCATCGAGCTGTAGATTGTCTTGCCGCTTTCTTTAATTTCCATCAGATATTTATGTATCTCCGCACTTTCGAAGACACCGCCGCCCGGTGTATTAACATTGAGCAGTACTGCACTGTATGTATCGTCAGCTGCAATATCTTTTAAGGCCTGAATTGTCATCGGGTGATCATAGCCTTCTGCAGCGAACACGCCGCTGCCGGTAGTTCCCGTATCCTGAATAACACCATCAAAGTTTACAACAGCAATTTTATTGCCGGCATCCCCTTCTTCAAGTACCTGGCTCACCGGTTCATTTGCACCTGAAAATTCATTGAACATATCTTCCCAGTCACTCGCCCACAGCGACGTCATAAATGACGCACCGAGACCGAGGATAACGAGCGCTATTGCTGAAACTAACGCGATAATTCTTTTCATAAAACATCCTCCTCTATTTAAAAGTCAGTTTTATGATAACACTTTTTTGTATGTGTTTCGCCCGGCAGCATGGATTTTTATATCAATTTCTTGTATCGATAAAGTGTATTAGAAATAGAAGTATTCTTTCCGTCATGCATAAAGTGACTCACTAGTATATAATTTGAAATAATCATATTAATAAGTTTTTAATGTATAAATGAATTACTTTGATATAGGAGTATATTATATATGACAAATAACACCATTTATTTCTTTGAGCCGAACAATAAGAATTCAAAAAAGATTGTAAGTGATCTCGAAAATCTTTTTGCAAATATTGGGATTAAGACTGTTGAAAATTGTAATGATGCGAACATCGTTGCATCTATCGGCGGAGACGGCGCCTTCTTACAGGCAGTCAGAAAGAATGACTTTAGAAATGACTGTATGTATATCGGCATCGGCATTGAAGAGCGGAATTATATGTATGTGGATTTTAATTACCATAATCTGGCGGAAATCAGACAAACGTTTAAATTAAATAACTTCGAGACACGCAGCTATCCTGTAATTGAAGTAAAGGTAAATAACAATCAGCCGAACTACTGTCTGAATGAATTTACCCTGCGCTCTAGTTTAGTCCGCACGATAAAAATGGATCTTTACATAGAAGACTTTCTGTTCGAGCACTTTAACGGTGACGGCATCGTGATATCAACACCAACCGGTTCTACCGGCTATAACAAATCGCTCGGCGGTGCTGTCGTTGATCCCTTAATCAATGCAATGCAGGTCACGGAACTCGGCAGTGTGAACAACAATAACCACCGTACACTCGGCACAAGCTTCCTTTTATCAAAAGAACGTCCAATTACTCTCGTTATCGATCAGTCTGACGATTACTATCCAATTATGAGTATGGATAATGAAGCCTTAAGCGTACAGAACACTGAAAAAGTCAGTGTTAAGTTAAGCGATAAAAAGATTAACACAATCAGACTCCACAACAATACATTCTGGCACAAAGCACAGAGAAACTTCCTGTAAAGGCGGCAGTTTAATATGACACAAGAATATGATTTGCAGACAATAGCTAAAAATACGCTGCGGCCGAGAAAGCTTGCGAGAAACGGTAAAGCAGGATACGTAGCATCCGCCCTGCTGACTAAAGACGATAATGTTTATACAGGTGTCGCCATTGATGTCGCATGCTCAATCGGTTTTTGTGCAGAACACTCAGCAATCGCAGCGATGGTTACAGCAGGGGAAACAAGGATAAAAGAAATTATCGCGGTTCACCGTGACGGGCGGATACTTCCGCCGTGCGGCAGGTGCCGGGAATTTATCGTGCAGATTCATAATAAGAATTATGACTGCGCTGTCCACCTTCCTGGTGACAGACTCGTTCCATTGAGCGAACTGCTGCCCGAGCGCTGGGATGTATAGCTGAAAAATTAAAGTCAGACCTGGGATTTGATTGTCCGGGCTGACTTTTTTGATTTATACGGAGTTATTGCGGTGGAGTTTGGGCGTTCTCTCGCTTGGAATGACAACGGCGGTTCCCTGTTGTCA
>DONT01000007.1 GCA_003513765.1 Jeotgalicoccus sp. | reverse complement strand
ACCTGTTCCCATGTCGAACACAGCAGTTAAGCTCTCCAGCGCCGATGGTAGTTGGACTGACGTCCCGCAAGAGTAGGACGCTGCCAGGCAAAATATAGCGTTACAAAATGGATGCGATGAGCCGCATTGAGACCTTTCGAGGTCTCTTTTTTTTTGTTCTTTTTTATATAGTATAATAATATTAATAACTTTAATGGAGGTATATATGTCTCTTATTAAGCAACTAAAAGGACTGCATAATGAAGGTATTATATCTATGCATGTACCGGGACATAAAAATAATACAATTGGAAAACTCTCAGATATAATTAGACTGGAGTATGACTTAACTGAAATACCCGGACTCGATGATTTGCATGATCCTTCTGAGATATTGAAAGAGCTTAATGACAAGCTGTCATTAAAACAAGAAGGTTATTATGCCCAGGCAATGGTAAACGGGACAACAAATGGAATCATCTGCAGCATCTATGCGTTGAGTGAAACTGTAAATCATTTTTACATTGTCGGAGAAGCACATAAGTCTGTATATCACGGAGTCTCATTAGTGAATGGATCTTACAGTGTTATATCTATAGAAGAACTTTATGAAGTTAATCTGCAGAATACATGTGTAGTATTGACGTCTCCCTCTTATACCGGGACTCTTATTAAGAATATAGGTGAGCATATAAATTTCATCAGGAATAATAAAGCTTTTAGTGTTATCGATGCAGCGCATGGTGCACATTTATCGATTACAGAAAACTTTAAAGAATCGCTGCTCCTTTCAGGGGCGGATGCAGTGATTGAGTCATATCACAAAATGCTTCCTTCCTTGACGATGGCATCAGTATTGTTTACTAAAGACTTAGAATTACGCCAGCGCATTATGCGTTACATTAATCAGTTTGAAACTTCGAGTCCGTCGTATCTTGTACTGGCATCTATAGAGTATGCACAAGAGTTTTATAACGATTATGATGACACTGTGTTTTTTAAAAAAAGAACAATCCTAATTAATCATCTGAAAGAGCACGGGGTTATGGTGACTGAACCGGATGATCCGGGGAAGCTCCTGCTGACGTCAGCAAAGGGACCGTATAACCTTGAACAGAGTTTAAGGACTGAAGGGATATATTCGGAGATGGTGACAGAGGAAGGTGTACTGTGGTGCCTGCCGCTGTGGCACGAAGCTGACAGTTATCCTTTTAAAGAACTGCTCGATAAAATTACAAAATTAACGCCGGCAGCAGACAATGCTGCACCGGTTAAAGATATCGCTGTACTGGAAGATAAGATATGTCTTGAAAACATTGTGCCATATCCGCCTGGAGTACCGCTTGTATTAAAGGGGAATGTGATTACGAATGAGGATATTAAAAGGATAAAGCACTATCAAGTTAATCATGTTAAAATAGAGGGTATAGATTACAACATCAATTATTATATGAATGAGGCAGAATTATGAGTTACTTCATCACTTTTGAAGGTCCTGAAGGATCTGGGAAAACGACGGTTATAGAACGTATCAGAACATTATTATCGGATTCGTATGAAGTTGTAAAAACACGGGAGCCCGGCGGTATACCGATCAGCGAAAAAATTCGTGACGTACTGCTGACTAAGGGACACGAAATGGATGGCCGGACTGAAGCACTGCTTTTTGCAGCATCTCGCCGACAGCATTTAGTTGAACGTGTGATACCCGCACTTGAGACAGGTAAAATTGTATTATGCGACCGTTTTATCGACAGCTCGCTAGCTTATCAGGGCATTGCCCGCGGTATTGGTTTTGATGATATAATGGCGATAAATAAATTCGCTATTGATACTCATATGCCGGACTTAACGATTTACTTAAAGCTCGCGCCGGAAACAGGTTTAGAGAGAATTCGCGATAATGCACGCGAAAACAATCGTCTGGATGAAGAAACTATAGACTTTCATAAAAAAGTAGTCTTGGGTTATAATGAGTTATCGGAGTTATACCCGAACAGAATTAAAGTTGTTGATGCAGCTCAGTCTATCGATAGCGTTGTCAGAGATACATTAAATATTATAAATACTTATATACAATCTAGAGGTGAAGAATAATGAAAATGGTAATAGCTATTGTCCAGGACCATGACAGCCAAAGATTAAATGATAAATTAACAAAAAATGATTTCCGTAACACGAAACTTGCTTCTACAGGCGGTTTCCTGCGTGCGGGCAACACTACGTTCCTATGCGGTGTTGAAGATGCACGTGTGGACGATCTTCTTAAGCTGATCGATGATACTTGCGGAAACCGCGAGCAGACTGTTGCCCCGGTGACGCCAATGGGCGGAAATGCGGATTCTTATATCCCTTATCCGGTTGAAGTTGAAGTCGGCGGCGCTACTGTATTTGTTTTACCGATAGAACAATTTGAAAGATTTTAAGATGAATAACAGTATTGTAGAGAAGCAATTATTAAAAATTATCGAGAACAATAAGCTGAGTCATACTTATATGTTCGAAGGTGATGCAATAGAAACACTGCAGAAATACAGCAAATTTTTTGCGCTGCATATTTTTGGCAGCAATACGCGTAATGAGATGCTGATAGATTCAGGCAATCATCCGGATTTATATTATTTATCGACAGCTGAAAACACGATTAAGAAAGAAGAAATCGAACAGCTTGTCCGCCAGATGAACCAGAAACCAATTGAGTCTGATTACAAAGTGTATATTATTGAGCAGTTTGAAAAACTGACTCCGCAAGCCGAAAACAGTATACTGAAATTTTTAGAAGAACCGCCTGAAAAAACAATAGCAATTTTATTAACGATTAATAAAAGCGGTATACTGCCAACGATTCACTCGAGAAGCCAGCATATCCATATCCAGGGCGAAGACGGTGACCGTGAAAATTCACTGCCTAACTTAAGTGAAGCTGAAACTAAAACCGTCAATGCTCTCGCGCTGAACGCGCATCACGTCAATGAGATGGCTGATAAATTCAGTGAGATGCGTAATGAAGCAATGAGCTTCGGGACGCGCTGGATACATAATCATCCGCTTGTTTTAATCGATGTAAAAAAGATAGTCGATATTTGTGATGATCGGAAAGACTATGAACTGATGCTGCAGCTCCTTGCCGGATTTATCCGTCAGGCACTGCATAAGACGATAGGTCTGGATAATTTTAAACCGTTCGAAACACCAATGCCGACAGGTAATGATGTCAATACGGTTAAATTGACCCGGATGCTCGAAGAGATTCAAAAAGCGAACCAGCTGCTATCATTTAACGTTAATCCAATGCTTGTTTTTGAAGGTATGGTCATAGGTGCGAAAGGTTGATGAATGAATATGTTTAAAATCATCAAGGTCACGCAACTTGATTATTACGATAACCTGTACATCACATGCAGTGATGATTCTATAGAACGCGGCGACTATATTGTCGGGGAAACAAAAAGAGGTCTCGAGCTGCTGAATGTAGTTAAAGGGACTTATGAAATTCCTAAAGACAATATTGTCGAACCCGATGGTAAGTTTTTTCGTCTGGCAACTGAAGAAGACTTAATGAAATTTAAAGCGAATGAAGAAAAAGCTGAAACTGCAATGGAGTTTTGTGCCAATGCTATTAAAGATGAAAAACTTGATATGAACCTGGTGAATGCTAAATTCACTCTCGATATGAAGAAACTCATTTTTAACTTTACTGCAGATGACAGAGTAGACTTCAGAGCGCTTGTCAGAATCCTTGCGACACGTTTTAAAACACGTATCGAACTGCGTCAAATTGGTGTCAGGGATGAAGCGAAGTATTTGGGCGGGATTGGTCCCTGCGGCCGTGCCCACTGCTGTTCAACGTTTTTAGGAGACTTTGTGCCAGTAAGTATCCAAATGGCGAAGAACCAGGATTTATCGCTTTCCCCAAGTAAAATATCAGGAGCATGCGGACGACTGATGTGCTGCTTAAATTACGAAGACGAATATTACGAAGATGCACGTATAAAACTGCCTGATGTCGGTGCAAAAGTAAAAACACCGGCAGGTATCGGTAAAGTAATCGGTATTAACATACTGGATCTTGCTGTCAGAGTTAAAGGTTCAGACGATTACATTGAAGAGTACGGAGAAGAAGATATTGATAAGCTAGAGGTTGTGAATTAATGGACCGTGAAAAATTGTTCCTCCATATTCAGCAGCTCGAACGCAATATCAAAATGATGGATGAAGAAGTCCAGACACTGAAAGAACTTACCGTAAAACTGGTTGAAGAAAATGTCAGTTTAGAACTTGAAAAAGAAAATTATGAGCAGCTTTTAAATGATAAAGAAACAGCAGATTCCCCATTTAAAGAAAACTCATTAAAAAGTTTATACGATGAAGGGTTTCATGTATGCAGCATTCATTTTGGTACACACAGGCACGGAGACGACTGTTTATTCTGCCAGGCATTTTTTAATGAAAGACAAAGTTAAAGCAGCGATCAGCTGCTTTTCTTTTTGGAGTGAAATCAATGTTAAAACCACATGAACGGATAGACGAACTGTACAGGGAAAAGATGCGTATTATTCAAAGCAGTGAAACTTTTTCATTTTCTGTAGATGCGCTGCTCCTCGGCAATTTTGTGAAGATAAATAAACGCGATAATAGAATTATGGATTTGTGCAGCGGGAACGGGATTATTCCTTTGCTGCTGTCTTACCGCACAATGCAGCCGATCGATGCTGTTGAGATACAGGATGTGCTTGTTGATATGGCGGAGCGCAGCATTCAAATGAATGAAAAAATGAACCAGATTACAATGTATAATCTTGATATTAAGACGCTTAAAACTTCGATGGAACATTCTTCGTACGATGTAATTACTGTTAATCCGCCTTATTTTACAAGCAACCAGCCGCTAAAAGATAAAGGACATCAGAGTATCGCAAGACATGAACTGCATATCGACCTGAAAGGTATCGTCGAAGCATGCCGTTATTTAATATCGAACAAAGGCAGACTGTATATGGTCCACCGGGCAGAACGCAGCGCCGAAGTGTTTACTGAGCTGCATAAACATGGATTCAGAGTCAGACGTGCACAGTATGTCTATAATGATGTAAACAGCAAGACTGCGATGTTTATCGTGCTGGAGGCAATATTTAATTCAAATGCTTATGCCGATATACTGCCGCCGTTTTATATTTATAATGCGGATAAAACTTATTCGAATGAAATGCTTGAGGTGTATTACGGTGACGACAGAGGATAAGAGATATTACGTCTATATTATCGAATGCAGCGACAACAGTCTGTATACTGGCTATACAACCGATATAGATGCACGTATAACGACGCACAATACAGGTCTTGGTGCGAAATACACGCGGGGCAGACTTCCTGTCTCCCTGCGTTACGTTGAAGTATTTGATTCAAAAAGCGGCGCGCTGAAACGTGAGTATGCGATTAAGCAGCTGACAAAAAAACAGAAATTATCATTAATAGGAGGATAATAATGTTATATATTACCGGGACGCCGATCGGCAATTTAGATGATATGTCATACAGAGCGATAAAAACGCTTAAAGAAGCTGATGTAATTCTTTGCGAGGATACACGAATCACACGTAAATTAACGACTCACTTCGAGATTGATACACCTCTGAAAAGCTATCATGACTTTAACAAAGAAGAAGTGACAGAAGCTATTATAGAAGATATACAGAATGGTAAAATATATGCACTTGTGACTGATGCGGGCATGCCAGTAATATCAGATCCCGGTTTTGAACTCGTCAGCCGCATGCAGGATGAAAACCTGCCTTACAGTGTTATTCCAGCAGCTTCTGCGTTTACGATGGCACTGGTCGCAAGCGGAATTGCCAGCTACGAATTTACGTACTTTGGATTTCTGCCGAAGAGTTCATCGAAACAGAGAGAGAAGCTGTCTGAAATAATGCATCATAAATTTACATCAGTGCTTTATGAATCTCCGCACAGAATGAAAAATCTAATGACGGAAATAAGCAACATCGACAGCAGCAGAATCGTTAGTGTATCGAGAGAAATCACGAAGAAATTTGAGCAGCATGTCAGAGGCACGGCTGATGAATTATTATCAAAACTGGATAACGATATTCCATTAAAAGGTGAATTTGTCGTCGTTATAGACAAATATGAAGAAGCACAAGCTGAATTTACCGGTACGCCTAAAGAGCATGTGACCGAACTTGTAGAAGAGGGCATGCGCCCAAAAGATGCTATAAAACTCGTCGCGGAACTGCGCGGATTGAAAAAGCAGGAAGTGTACGATGTGTTTCATAAATAAAAAGCCATGAATGAAATATTCACGGCTTAATGTATACAACTATTTATCAAGTTTTCTTTGAATTTCTTTGATTAGCTGATCTGCGCCTTCTTTGCTGAGAACGATTTTACCGTCAGCAAGTGACAAGTTATCATCTGACACATCGCCGGTTACTGCACAAGTCATACGCGGCTGGTATTTTTTCAAAATAATTTTATCGTCATCTGTGAAGATCTCCAGTGCATCTTTGACTTCGATATCGAGTACGCGACGCAGTTCAATTGGAATAACAACGCGCCCAAGTTCATCGACTTTACGCACAATTCCAGTAGATTTCATTAGTGATTCCTCCTACATAGTTAACCAGAATATTATGGGTTATGTCCAATACGGAAATATGATCGTGCAGTAAAACATAGAAATATAAGCTTCGAAAGTATTGCCCGAAATTGGATATTCATGACTATAGCACAAAAATAATGGGAAAACTATTAAAAACTGTTCAGAATTGAAAAACATACATAAATTAGATATATTAGATAAGTATATTATAGGAGGATGTCCCATGACCAAACCAACATTTTATATCACTACGCCAATTTATTATCCGAGTGGAAAACTCCATATCGGGAACGCATATACGACAATTGCATGTGATGTAATGGCACGTTATAAACGCCTGAGAGGCTTTGATGTATACTACTTGACAGGTACTGACGAACACGGTCAGAAAATCGAGCAGAAAGCTGATGACATGGGGATTACACCTCAAGCCTATGTCGATGACATGGCGGAGAGCATGAAAGAATTATGGAAGATGCTCGACATTACGTACGATCAGTTTATCCGTACGACAAGCGACAAACACAAAGCAGCTGTACAATACATTTTCGAACGCCTGCTTGAGCAGGGCGACATTTACCTTGGTGAATACGAAGGATGGTACTCGGTTCAGGATGAGGAATTCTTCACTGAAACACAGCTCGATGAAGTTTACCGCGATGAAGACGGTAAAATGACCGGCGGAAGAGCGCCGAGCGGACATGACGTAGAACTTGTTAAAGAAGAGAGCTATTTCTTCAGAATGAGTAAATATGCTGACCGTCTGGTGAAATATTACGAAGACAACCCTGATTTTATTCAGCCGGAAGCACGCAAAAATGAAATGCTGAACAACTTTATTAAACCGGGACTTGAAGACCTCGCTGTATCAAGAACGACATTCAAATGGGGAGTGCCGGTTAAATCAGATCCGAAACACGTTGTTTACGTATGGATTGATGCACTGGCTAACTACATTACAGCACTCGGCTATTCGACAGACGAAGACGAACTGTTTAAAAAATACTGGCCTGCAGATGTGCACATGATTGGTAAGGAAATCGTGCGATTCCATGCAATTTACTGGCCGATTATGCTGATGGCGCTTGACCTGCCGCTGCCGAAAAAATTACTTGGACACGGCTGGCTCTTAATGAAAGACGGCAAGATGTCGAAATCTAAAGGGAACGTTATTTATCCTGATCAGATTGTTGAACGCTACGGTCTGGACTCACTCCGCTATTACTTAATGCGTGAAGTACCTTTTGGTTCTGACGGCGTATTTACACCGGAGTCATTTATCGAACGTACGAACTTTGACCTGGCAAATGATCTCGGCAACCTGGTAAACCGTACGATTTCAATGGTTAACAAATACTTCGACGGATATGTGCCTGCGTACACAGGTGCGCATACCGATTTCGATAAAAGCCTTGAAACTGCTGTGAAAGACAGCGTTTCAGAATATGAAACTGCAATGGAAAAAATGCAGTTCAGCCATGCTTT
Source organism: Jeotgalicoccus sp. (assembly GCA_003513765.1). Taxonomy (GTDB): domain Bacteria; phylum Bacillota; class Bacilli; order Staphylococcales; family Salinicoccaceae; genus Jeotgalicoccus. The sequence goes on along the minus strand of DONT01000007.1, from coordinate 32,385 downwards.
AAGATCAGTCTGGACGATTATCGGACGCTCGAACAAGTACATCGATGAAACTGCACCGTGGGTACTGGCGAAAGATGAAGCGAACAAAGAAGCGTTAGAGAACGTGATGGTTCACTTAGCGGAAAATATCCGCATCGCAGCGGTGCTGTTAAGCCCGTACCTGCCGCATGGACCGAAGGAAATCTTTAAGCAGCTGAATATTACTGATGAGAACCAGCAGACTTATGAATCAGTATTAAACTACGGTATTGTAAAACCTGCGGGACAGCTGACTAAACCGACACCTATCTATCCAAGACTGGATGTTGAAGAAGAAGTGACACATATTAAAGAACAGATGCGCCCGCCAGCAGCTGAAGAAGAACCCGAAGAAGCGGCTGAACAAATTACAATTGATGACTTTAACAAAGTAGAAATTAAAGCTGCGACTGTCGTGGCAGCTGAAGCTGTGAAAAAAGCGAAAAAACTGCTGAAAATCCAAGTGGATTTAGGTACTGAAGAACGTCAGATTGTCTCAGGTATTCACGAACATTATGAACCGGGAGATATAATCGGCAAGAAAGTACTTGTCGTGACGAATCTGAAACCTGTAAACCTGCGCGGAGAAAAATCAGAAGGAATGATTTTAACAGCAGAAAAAGGCAGCCGTTTAACGTTAATCGATGTGCCTGACGGTATCGAAAACGGCAGTATTGTAAAATAAAGCAGGGAGTGATTATGTGTTAATCGATACACACGTCCATCTGAATGCACATCAGTACGACGAAGATCTTGAGGAAGTGATTGCACGTGCGCGTGAGAACGGTCTCGAGAAAATGATCGTTATTGGCTGTGATCGTCCGTCGATTGAACGCACGATGGAACTCATTGAAGAATACGATGATATTTACGGTGTTATCGGCTGGCATCCGGTTGATGCAATCGATTGTACCGATGAAGATCTCAAGTGGATTGAAGAATTATCCGCCCATGAGAAAATTGTCGGCATCGGCGAAACCGGTCTGGATTACCATTGGGATAAATCACCGAAAGATGTGCAGAAAGAATTATTCAGACGTCAGCTGTCACTTGCTAAACGTGTCGGCCTGCCAATTATCATTCATAACCGTGAGTCGACGGAAGATTGTGTGGAGATTCTGAAAGAGGAAAATGCACATGAGATCGGCGGAATTATGCACGCCTTCAGTGCCGATGAAAAAACTGCTGATGAAATAATTGCTATGAACTTCTATGTGTCGCTCGGCGGCCCTGTGACATTTAAAAATGCACAGCTGCCAAAAGATATTGCTGTTCATGTACCACTCGACCGCTTACTCGTTGAAACGGATGCACCGTATTTAACGCCGCATCCATTTCGCGGTAAACGGAATGAACCGGCACATGTGAAACTTGTTGCTGAGAAAATTGCGGAGCTCCGCGGCATGAGTTATGAAGACCTTGCAAGTGCAACGACAGAGAACGCAAAGAGATTATATAACATCTAAAATGAAAGTGTTTCACTTTGACTTTGGTTGAGGTGAAGCACTTTTTTGTCGTCTCGGAGGATAAGAAATATAAAAATATGGTATGATACTAAACGAGGTATATGAGGTGAAGATGTATGGAAAAACCTGTGATTAAAGAAATTATTGTCGTTGAAGGCAGGGACGACACGCGCAGATTAAAAGAAGCGGTTGTCTGTGAGACGATTGAAACGAATGGTTCCGCAATTAATGAACGGACACTGGAAGAAATTGAAGTTGCGTTAAACACACGCGGCGCAATTATTTTTACAGATCCTGATTTTCCCGGCCATAAAATAAGAAATACGATTATTGAACGTTTCCCTAATATTAAAGAAGCATTTTTACCAAAACATAAAGCGCTCGGGCATAACAGTGTTGGCGTAGAGCATGCGCGTTTGGATGATATCAGAGCAGCCCTCGAAAACTGCCAGACGAGCCAGCAGATTGAAGAAGAAATGATTACAATTCAGGATATGCAGTATTTACGTTTATCCGGTAATGCCGCTGCCAAAGAGCGCCGTGAGTATTTAACGGAACAGCTGAATATCGGTTATGCAAACGCAACACAGCTGCGCAAAAAACTGAATCGTTACAGCATCTCACCTGAAAAAGTTGCAGAAATATTAAATGAGCTGGAAGTGAATAACTGATGAAACATATCTCCACTGTAGGACGTACTAAAGAAATACTTGATAAACACCATTTTAAATTTAAGAAAAGTCTCGGACAGAACTTTTTAATCGATTCAAACGTCATTAAAGAGGTTATTCATAAAGCAGATATTAATGAAAATACAGGGGTTATCGAAGTTGGACCGGGCATCGGCTCACTGACGGAGCACCTCGCAATCAGTGCGAAAAAAGTGCTGGCTTTTGAAATTGATCAGCGTCTGATTCCAGTACTCAATGATACGTTAAGTGCGTACGACAACGTTACAGTCATTAATGAAGATATACTGGAAGCGGATGTCCCGGCACGTATAAAAGAATATTTGAGTGACTGCGATGATATCGTTGTTGTGGCAAACCTGCCGTATTACATTACGACACCGATACTGATGAATTTCCTGACTGCCGATTTACCGATTTCACGTTATTACGTAATGATGCAGAAAGAAGTCGGCGAACGTATCAGTGCATCACCGAATTCTAAAGCCTACGGTTCTTTATCGATTGCGATTGATTATTATACTAAAGCTAAAACGGTGCAGAATGTTCCGAGAACAGTATTCATGCCGCCTCCGAACGTCGATTCTATTATCGTTGAGCTGAAGACCCGGCCCGAAAGAAAAATTGAAGTGGATGATGCAGATACTTTCTTCAAATTAACAAGAGGTGCATTTATCCACCGCCGTAAAACAATTTTAAATAATTATCAAACGCTGTTTGCTGATGGGAAAAAGAGGAAAGATGAAATCAGAGCGCTGTTTGAAGAGGCTGGTATTGAGCCTGCGCGCCGCGGTGAAAGTTTATCGCTTGAAGATTATAAAGAAATTTACGATGCTTTCAAGAAAAGTGACTTGGATTTCGCCTGAAAATATTCAGAAATTGGCTAATTTTTGACAGAATTATGTAAACTTGCTATAATGGACTTAGTGAGGTGGGGTATAATGCCAAAAACATTAATCGACATCAAAAAGATTCTTGATTGTCAGTTAGGAAATCCATGTGTACTTCGTGCAAACGGAGGCCGCAAGAAGTTGATTGAAAGAAAAGGTATTTTAAGAGAAACATATCCATCGATTTTCGTAGTCGAGCTAGATCAAGACGAGCATAATTTTGAGCGTGTATCTTATACATACACAGATGTACTTACATCAAATGTAGAGGTAACTTTCTATAACGACGATTTTACAGAAGAATTTTTAATTCAATAACATAAAACCAAAAACCATCCGAAAGGATGGTTTTTTTGTTTTATGAGCGGATGTTGAGCATGCCTATTTAAATATATATATGATTAACATTATATAATAGATGGAGTGTGACTTATGAAAAACAATAATCCTCATATCATGCCTAAAATTGATAAAAGCAAAGGACTTGAATTTGGTCTGTATACGCTTGGAGATCATTTGCCGAATCCGCATACAGGAGAAAGAATTCCTGCAAGCCAGCGTATTAAAGAAATTATTGAAACGGCCGAGTATGCAGAGCATGCCGGAATCGATACGTTCCAGGTCGGAGAATCCCATCAGGACTATTTTGCATCCCAGGCTCATATGATAATTTTATCGGCAATTGCCCAAGCAACTAAGAAGATAAAAATCGCATCAGGCTCAACGATTATCAGTACCTCGGATCCGGTGCGTGTGTTTGAAGATGCATCGACGATTGATCTTATATCCGGCGGGCGTATGGAAGTTATCGCAGGGCGTGCTTCACGTGTCGGACTGTATGATCTGCTCGGCTATAATCTGAATGATTACGAAGCACTGTTCGAAGAAAAATTTGAACTGTTTTTAAAAATCAATGAAAATGAATATGTAGACTGGCAGGGAGAGTTCCGTGCACCTTTAAATAATGCACACGTGATTCCGCGTCCTGAAAATAATGAGAACGGTCTGCCAATATGGCGTGCGGTCGGGGGTTCAATGGCTTCTGCTCATAAAGCAGGTCTTGCCGGTGTTCCGATGTATCAGGCACATTTAGGCGGGCCGGCTGATGCCTTTAAGAGCCGTATTGATTTATACCGTCAGACAGCAGCTGAAGCAGGGTATGATGCAGAATCATTACCTGTAGCGACAGCAGGCTTCTTCTTTACACACGATGACACCTTGGAAGCATACAGAAAATACTATCCTCATATTAATGAAGGCATGAAGAAATCAAACGGACAGGGTTTCCCAAAACAGGGCTTCGCACAGGGGCAGGATTACCGCAGTGTCATTAACGTCGGCGACCCGGAACTCATTATCGAAAAAATACTTTATCAGCATGAACTGTTTAACCATGACCGCTATATCGCACAGCTTGATTTCGGCGGCGTGACAATGGACGATATTAAACGTAACATAGACATTATTGGGGAAAAGATATTACCTGCAGTTAAAAAATATACAAAACCACAGGGGGAGCAATAATGAAAACAGTCATCATCAGCGGTTCAGTTGTCGGGAGCAAAACGCGTAAAGCGACGACTGCACTTAAAGAGAAAATTGAATTATTAAATGAACATGAAATCGAATATATCGATTTAAAAGAGTATGACATGCCTTTTAGTGACGGCAGAAATTATTTGGATTATGGGGGGCGCACAACTGAAGCTTTGACTAAAATTATGGAAGCGGATGTTGTATATATCGGTACGCCGATATTCCAGGCTTCAATTCCAGGACCGTTAAAAAACTTATTTGACCTGCTGCCGCCGGATGCATTCCTGAATAAAACAGTCAGTATGATTATTACTGCCGGCTCACTCAGACATTACCTGGTACCGGAACAGCAGATGAAACCGATTCTGTCATATATGAAAGCAAATATTGTACCGGGATATGTATATATTCTGGATCAGGACTTCAGTGCAGAAGGTATTGAGAATGACGATATCATGCTTAGACTGGATGCGCTCGTGGACAATACGTTTAATAATGCAAAAGCACATAAGACAGTACTTGAAAAATTTGATGATTCATTCGGATTTTAACGAAAAAAACGTTCAGGATTAATATCCTGAACGTTTTTTTAATCTATATTATCTTATTGTTTTAAGTCCGTTAGACCAGTTAACTGTAGTAGTGATTACAGCTTCGATAGTCGGGTTGTGTAATTCAGCAGGTGCGAATTTAGACATTTCTTCGAAATCAGTGAACAAGCTGAAAGCACCGAATGGTCCAACAGTTGCCATGTTAAAGTTAGAAAGAATCTGACGCAGTGAAAGTGTTGCTGCAACACCTAGAGTTGAACCGTAACCAACGATACCTGCTGCTTTGTTGCCAAATTCAGGTCCGATGTAGTCAAGAAGGTTTTTAAGTGCTGGTGAAATTGCTTTATTGTATTCTGGAGTAACAAAGATGAAACCATCAAGTGAATCAACTTTAGCAGACCAGTTATTAATAACTTCAGAACCGTATTGTTTGTTAGCCATTGCCGGCGGTAAAGCTTCTTTAAATAATGGTGCGTCGTAATCTTTAATGTCGACGATTTCGAATTCAGCACCTGTTTCTAATTTTTCAGCAAAGTCTTTAAGCCACTCTGCAACTTGCATGTTAACACGTGATTCACGTGTACTACCTGTAACGATACCAATTTTAGTCATTATATAATTCCTCCGGTGTGTTATTATTATCAAGTTACATTTTGTAACTATTTATTAATATACAGCATTTCGATTTAGAAATAAAGGCTTTTGCTCAATCTTTTTGGATAAATTGTCATGATTACGTTTACATGGTAAATTTAAATAGATTTCATACACTAGGAGAAGTAAACATGGATATAGAAATTCAAAAAATAACGGGTCATCCATCTGATCAAAAATTGAGAATTTCCGATAGTGAAAGTCTCGCTGTACAAATACCGTATGAACTCCTCGAATCATTTTCAGATTCATTGCATAGCGCGGGCGTACATGTGTTTTCCGGTGAGCCAGTGTATTATAAACGGATGAATTTAAAAGTCCATATTGAATACTTAAGAAAATGGTATAACAGTCCGCTAAAAACTGCCGATTTAATTCAGCAATTTAATATTTATGATGCATCTACAAGACTGTCGAAGCTGAACAGAGCGGAAATTCAAAAGTTGGATTACATCCATGCGCTCCTCAGCAGCAATAAAGACATTGTTTTTATCGATCCTTTTTTAAATACAGTTAATGATAACATTCATTTGTTTCATAAGATGAGAAAACAGCTCATGAATCAGGAGAAATCACTGCTTGTTGCAGCATCCAGACTGGAAGACGCCTTTATCGCACAGCCGGATGTTATGAAAATAAATGAACAGGGTCTTCATATAGTGGAGACGACGGATAATACCGATGACGATTTGGATGGCGGCGTGAGTAAAATCAAAGTGAAGGCACACGATAAAACAATCTTCGTGACAATTGAAGATATTGAATATCTGGAAAGCCAGGATGGCAAAGTGTATCTTAATCTCGGAGCGGAGAAGTTCGTGATGGAATCGACTTTGCAAAATGCTGAAAGCCAGCTCACGCAGCATGGATTTTACCGCTGCCACCGTTCTTATGTAGTGAATCTGCATAAAGTGAAAGAGATTATTACGTGGTCAAAAAATACTTACTCAGTAATTATCGACAACCCGGAAAAATCAAAAATCCCGCTGTCACGCGCAAAATTTAATGAAATTCAGGAGAAGCTGGTAAAACTATAAAATAAAAAGGTGACTATATGAATATCCATAAAATACGGGCGACGATTTACAGAGATCTGAGAGAGTATTTAACTAACTACGCGGTACTGACACTGCTTATTATGCCGCCTGCCATGGCCGGTTTATACGGCATGACTCCGCGGCCTGACGGAGTGGAGATGCCGATTATTATGATTTTCGTTGTACTCGGCACTGCGCTGTCGGCAGTGGCAACAAATATTCCACTGATGCTCTATGCGGAAGAAAATGAACACGGGACATTAAAACTTGTGACCCGTACGACAAGCGATCTGGTGAACGGCCTCATCGGAAGAAGCGTACTGACACTGATAGTCACCGCATTGGTTACTGCAGTGTCTCTGATTATTATAGAGGGCTTGCATATCGTCAGCCTTCAAATGATTACCGGATATACAGCAGCAGCTGTAATATTTTTAAATCTCGGTCTGTCGGCAGGACTGCTTGCTAAACTGCAGTCAACATCTACGGTATACGGTGTAGTAATTTTATTCTTCTTCGGTATGACACCGATTGTTGAAACATTGAATCTGCCAGCAGATAATATTATTACTGCTATCGCGGGGCTGACTCCCGTGTATCAAGTGATGGCGATACATAATAACGCCGGAATAATGCCGTACGTTATTTTAACGGCATGGCTTATCGGAACAGTGTTCCTGGTATATCTTGCAGTAACGAAACGTACTAAAACACTGTAGTACAGTTCGGCTGTCTGGAGTACACTTTAAAAATAGACGGGTACGGCAGACCTTAATTTTATACAGCTCAATATTGCTTCCCTACAACTCACCGTGATTATATCGCGGTGTTTTTGTTTTGCCCGTAAACTTTAGTTAAGAGATCAGCAAACAAAATAAATGGAGGTTATAAATATGACTATGATTCAGGTAGACGACTTAAAAAAATCTTTCGGCAGTGAAGATGCTCTTCGCGGTATTACTTTTAATGTAGGACGCGGTGAAATATTCGGTCTGCTCGGTCCGAGCGGTTCGGGAAAAACAACGACAATTAAAATTATGACAGGTGAATTTAAACCGTCGGGCGGGGACGTTAATGTGAACAGCTACAGTTACAAACAATTCAGTAAAAACGACTACGTCAGCAGCCTCGGGATTTTATCGGATAAAAGTTCTTTATATGACAGACTGACGGTTAAAGATAATCTGGAGCTGTTCAGAAAGCTCTACAATGCGCCAAAAGGGTCAGTCGAAAAAGTATTAAAAGATGTCGGACTCGAAAGTGAAATTGATAAAACAGTGTCGAAATTATCGAAAGGTATGAAGCAGAGGATTCTGTTATGTAAGGCGGTCATTCACAGACCTGCGATTTTATTCCTGGATGAACCGACTTCGGCACTCGACCCGACGACAACTGAGAAAATTCACGACATGCTGGAAGAACTGCGAAATGAGGGGACGACAATTTTACTGACGACACACAATATGGATGAAGCAACGCGTCTGTGCGATAATGTCGCATTTCTATATCAGGGTGTAATCCAGGATGCAGGTGCGCCTGATGACTTAAGACATAAATACAAACGCGATGAAGTGCATATCACATACGCTGACGGCACAGTGAAAACAGTCGCGAGAACTGAGGAGAACAGACAGCTGCTTGATAATGTGCTGTTCAACTCAGAAGTTGCCGATGTCAGAACGGATTTCCCAACACTCGGAGAAGTGTTTAAAAAAGTAACTGGTAAGGAGCTGGTTTAAATGAATGTGACAAGAATGATGGCGATATTTGAAAAAGATTTAAAAGAATTTATGAAAAATATGATGCTGTTTACCTCGGTGCTTATTCCGGTACTGATGGCAGTGTTTTTCTCGAGAGTCGGAATTGGCGCTGCAACTGGAGCAGAAGGTGAGATGCCGCCGGAAATACTCGGGATTCTCGCCGGTGTTGTCTTCTCGGCAGTAATATTCAGTTCGGTAATGACGATGATTGCTGAAGAAAATGAGAAAGATACGCTAAGAGGACTGCTGCAGTCACCGGCAACAATTATCGATATTATTCTCGGCAAGAGCATGGTGGTCACATTGATGACAATTATCTCGCTCGTTGCTTCAATTATGATTATCGGTCCCGAAAACTACTGGACGCTGGAAAACATCATCAGCCTTGTACTGACAGGTCTGTTTTTCCTGAATATGGGGATTGGGCTTGGACTTGTTGTAAAATCAGTCGCTACAACATCGGTCTATATTATTCCGATCATGTTCATCTTCGGTTTTACACCGTATATTGAAATGCTTATTACGGACCCTGACAGCATAGCGATTAAAATTGCAGAGTACTTCCCGATTTATCAGCATATGTTTGCCCTTGAAGGAAATGCAGGAGCGATGGAATTTATCATTCTTGCTGCATGGGTTGCAGTCAGCTTCCTGCTCGTACTGTGGGCGTTCAATAAACGTAAAAATGACGAGTAAATGAAAATTGCGCACCGGATTCCTTCTTAGGTCCGGTGTTTTTGTTTGTTAAACGTCTTCGTAAAAGCCCGCGGCAGCACTCAAATATCACATCCTGAAAATATCATCAATATTCATCTTTGTTATATGATAAAATAACACATATATATTTCGAAAAAAATCTGGCAAAGGACTATGAATTATGCATTATGAAATCGCACCAGCAAAAATTAATTTAACATTGGATACGCTGTATAAACGCGATGATGGTTATCACGAAGTCAGTATGGTTATGACCACTGTCGATTTGAACGATAATTTATCGTTTGAAAAGCGTAAGGACAGAAGAATCATCATTGAATCAGATCATCAGTTCGTCCCGACTGACAGACGCAACTTAGCGTATCAGGCTGCTCAATTAATGATGCGCCGTTACAAGATTAAAACGGGTGTCACCATTAATATTGATAAGCATATTCCGATTGCTGCAGGTCTCGCCGGAGGGTCAGCTGATGCCGCCGCGACGTTCAGGGGGATGAACGCGCTGTATAATCTCGGCATCGGCCTCGATGAATTGGCTGAGCTGTCCGGTGAACTCGGTTCTGATATTCCATTTTGCGTATACGGCGGAACGGCGCTTGCGACCGGACGCGGTGAGATTATCGAACGTCTGCCGAGACCGCCGCACGCCTGGGTAGTACTTGCAAAGCCGTCTATCAGCGTGTCTACGAAGACAATTTACGGCGCATTGAAGCCAGGTAAAAATAAACCGGCATCAAACTTAATGAAACAGGCCATCGTGAATAAAGATTATGAACAAATACTCAGCACATTAAAAAACGATCTTGAAGAAGTAACAGTTAAAAAATATCCGCAAGTCAGAAAACTGCTCAGCAATATGAAAGAGTCGGGTTCTGACGGCGCGCTGATGAGCGGCAGCGGGCCGACAGTGTTCGGGATTGTCAGAAAAGAAAGACAGTCTGTCCATTTGTACAATGCAATGAAGGGCTGCTGTGCTGAAGTTTATCGTATTAGATTGCTTGGATAAGTGTTAAAATCCGAACTTATATGGTAAAATTAGTACCTATAATACGGTTTAGGAGTTAGACTATGAAATATAAACGCAGTGAACGGCTCGTCTACATGACGCAGCATTTAATTACAAATCCAAACAAATTGATACCATTAACAACTTACGTCGATAAATTCAGCCAGGCGAAGTCTTCAATCAGTGAAGATATCCGAATTATTAAAGATGTCTTCAATGCTGAAGGTCTAGGGATACTGCAAACGACAGCAGGCGCCAACGGCGGTGCAATGTTTATTCCGAAAATCAGCGTGGAGCGTGCAAAAGATATAATTGCAGAGTTCAAAACGGATCTTGAAGCGAATGAACGCCTGCTTCCGGGCGGCTACTTATACATGTCTGATATTATGGGTAATCCGAAAATGATGAACGATATCGGCGATTTAATCGCAACGATGTACGGTGATTTGGAAATCGATTCAGTCGTGACGATTGCAACGAAAGGGATTTCTCTTGCAAACGCTGTGGCGCGTAAACTGAATGTGCCTGTTGCTGTTATCCGTAAAGATAACAAAGTAACAGAAGGCTCGACAGTATCGATAAATTACGTCTCCGGCTCGACGCGTAAAATCGAAACGATGGTCTTATCAAAACGCACGCTTAAAGAAGGCTCGAACGTTCTTGTAGTAGATGATTTCCTTCGTGCCGGCGGCTCGATTACCGGTGTGACGAATCTCATGGAAGAGTTCAATGCGACAGTAGTCGGGGTCAGCGTGCTCGTTGAAGCGAAAGAAGTTGCAAACCGCAGATTTAATGACTACACATCACTGCTTAAAGTATCGGAAATCGATGAATATAACGAATCATTTGTAGTTGAAGAGGGAAACTGTTTAGATTACATTACAGACAAATAGATTTTATTCGAATTACGGAGGATGATTAAGATGCAGCCAATTAATTCTGACAAAGCACCGAAAGCAGTAGGACCATACAGCCACGGAGTAAGAACGGGGAATTTATTTTATTCTTCAGGCCAGGTGCCGTTAACACTTGAAGGAAAAATTGTTTCAGACGATGTTGAGAAACAGGCAGAACAGGTTCTGGATAATATCGGAGGCGTGCTTGAAGCGGCCGGACTGGATTACAGCGATATTGTCAAAACAACTATTTTCATCGCTGATATGAATGACTTTGCAGTCATCAACGAAGTTTACGCGAAGTACTTTACGGGTAAACTACCTGCAAGATCATGTGTAGAGGTTAGTCGTCTCCCATTAGATGCAAAAGTGGAGATTGAAGTTGTTGCATCTTTCGAGTAACTGTTGATTTTAGTGGGGTTCTAAGCTAGATAGGTTTTACACAAAAGATCTAAAACATAAATCTATGGAGGAACAGACACATGAAAATAACAGACGTAAGATTAAGAAAAGTCAATAATCAGGATACAAGAATGAAAGCTCTGGTTTCTGTCACATTTGATGAGTCATTCGTTATTCACGATTTACGTGTAATAGACGGCAACAACGGCCTGTTCGTCGCAATGCCGAGTAAACGTACTCCGGATGGAGAGTTCAGAGATATTGCCCATCCGATTAATTCCGACATGCGTAAACACGTGCAGGAAGAAGTGATGCGTGTGTATGAAGAAACTGCAGATGCAGCTGAAGACAAAGAGCAAGAGGCAAGTGAGCCGACTGTTGAATCGGATCCTGCAGAGGATGAAGAAACAGCAGAACAGGTTGATGAAGACAATGCTGCGGATTCAAATGCTGCTAAAGAAGAAAACGTAAAAAATGAAGACTTACCGGAAGTATCTGAAGATACTGCGGAAGAAAATAAATAAACAGCAACTCAGGCCGGGCGGCTACAGCCTGGCCTGAGTTTCGTCTTGAAAGATAACAGATACTGAAATATACTTAGTTTATCGTAATAAAATGGGGGTTAATTATGCAAACGAGAGCGATTATTGTTGCTGCAGGTGTCGGCAAGAGAATGAATTCAAAGAAACCGAAAGTATTGCACGAAGTCTGCGGGATCCCGATGATTACGAGAGTAATTAACACTGTGAAAGCTGCGGGAATCAGCGAACTGCATGTCGTGACAGGTTCGGGACATGATGCGGTAACTGAAATTCTGCCGGCAGATGTTAAAGTTGCGGTCCAGGATCAACAGGAAGGTACAGCGCATGCTGTCAGCCAGACGGCGCCTGAACTTAGTTCGGCGGAAGGCAACACTCTGATTATCTTCGGCGACACACCGCTTATTTCTCCGGAAACGATTAAAAATCTTGTGGCTGACCACGAGAAATCGGGCTTAAAAGCAACAGTATTATCAGCATATGCAGATAATCCGAAAAATTTCGGCCGTGTTCTCCGCAAGGAAAACGGTACGGTTAAAGAGATACTGGAAGAAACTGAGATCACACATGAGCAGGAAGAAATTAAAGAAGTCAGTGCAGGTGCAGCGGTATTCAATAACCGCGAATTATTTAAAGTGCTCGATAAGATAACGAATGATAATCCGGAACAGGAATATTATCTGTCTGATGCTGTCGGACTGTTAAGCAGTAAAGGTTCACGCGTCGGCGCATTTGTCACGGCGCAAAATGATGAAATTATTAACGTTGACAACCGGTTTTTACTGGCACGCGCATCGGAACTATTAAGACAGCGCATTAATGAGCATCATTTAGAACAAGGTGTGACAATTATTGATCCTTCGAACACATACATCGATGAAAGTGTTAGAATTGGTATGGATACTATTATTTATCCTAACACTGTTATTAAAGGCGATACGGTAATCGGTGAAAATGCGATTATTTCGGCCAATTGTGAAATCAGCGGCAGTGTAATCGGCGACAATGCAGAGATTAAGCATTCTGTTGTTACCGATGCAGAAGTCGGCAGCGGCACGACAGTCGGTCCATACGCGCAGCTGCGTCCGGGAGCAAAACTCGGAGAAGCTGTGAAGATTGGAAACTTTGTTGAAGTTAAGAAGTCGGAGTTAAAAGACGGCGCGAAAGTATCGCATCTGAGTTATATCGGCGATGCGGAAATCGGCGAAAGGGCGAATATCGGATGCGGTGCGATTACGGTTAACTACGACGGCGTCAACAAGTTTAAAACGACGGTCGGCGCAGACGCGTTCATCGGCTGCAACACAAATCTCGTTGCCCCGGTAACGGTGGGAAGCCGTTCTATTACGGCAGCAGGTTCAACGATTACAGATGATGTTCCGGTTGATAGTTTGGCGATTGCACGAAATAAGCAAACGACAAAAGAAGGATATTACAAAAAATAATACTTGGAGGATCAAAATGTTAGCTTCTAGTAATCAAAATAAAAATTCTAAAATGAAATTATTTACGTTGACAGGTAACGAACCCTTAGCACGTGAAATCGCGGATCATATCGGTATTCCGCTTGGTAAATGTACAGTAAACCGTTTCTCGGACGAAGAAGTTCAGGTCAATGTCGAGGAAAGTGTACGCGGCTGTGACGTATTCGTTATTCAGCCTACAAGCCAGCCGGTAAACGAAAACCTTATGGAATTACTAATCATGATTGATGCACTGAAACGTGCATCGGCTAACACTATTAATATTGTTATGCCGTATTACGGCTATGCACGTCAGGACCGTAAGAGTCGTGCACGTGAACCAATTACAGCGAAGCTCGTTGCAAACATTATTGAAACTGCAGGTGCAAACCGTGTGATTTCACTTGATCTTCACGCACCTCAAATTCAGGGATTCTTCGATATTCCAATCGATCACCTGATGGGAGTGCCAATTTTAAGCGATTACTTCTTAGAGCATGAAGGTATTGACCTTGAAGAAGTAGTTATCGTTTCACCTGACCACGGCGGAGTAACACGCGCACGCCGCATGGCAGACCGTTTGAAAGCTCCAATCGCAATCATCGATAAACGCCGTCCGCGCCCGAACGTGTCAGAAGTAATGAACATTGTTGGTGAAATCGAAGGTAAAACAGCGATTATTATCGATGATATTATCGATACAGGCGGTACGATTAAAACTGCAGCGCAGGCTCTAGTAGACAAAGGTGCAAAAAACGTTTATGCATGCTGTACGCACCCTGTACTTTCAGGACCTGCAATCGAACGCATTCAGGACTCTGTAATTAAAGAGCTTGTCGTAACAAACTCTATCCAGCTGCCGGAAGAGAAGAAAATTGATAAAATTACAGAATTGTCTGTTGGCGAACTGCTTGCTCAGGCTATCGTGAGAGTTCACGAGCAGGAGTCAGTAAGTATTTTATTCGACCAAACATGATAATTTAACAGTTTTTTTACAAACTGGTGTATTTTGTGGTATTATAATGCGTGGCTATGTGTTAGGATAGGCGTTATTATAAAAGACTTGTATTAGATGAAAGGTGGAAATAATTATGGCTAAATTAGCCTCAAACTCAAGAGCTGAGAAATCAAAACAATCAGAACTTAAAGAATTACGTCAAACAGGTAAAGTACCTGCTGTAGTATATGGTTTTGAAACAGAAAATACATCATTATCGGTAGACGAGAACGAATTCATTAAAGTAATTCGCGAAGTCGGACGTAACGGTGTTATCGATCTTGAAATCGCTGATGGCGTAACTCAGGTAATGGTTAACGAATACCAGTTCGATGCACTTAAGAACCAAATTACTCACATCGACTTCATTGCAATTAACATGCAGACTGAAGTAACGGTTGAAGTACAAATCGAATTAACTGGTGAAGCACCAGGACAAAAAGAAGGCGGCGTTCTTGAACAGCCACTATTTGAAGTGTCTGTAACTGCTAAACCTGCTGACATTCCGGAAACTATTGAAGTAGATATTTCTGACCTTAATGTTGGAGATGCAATTCACGTTGAAGATATCCGTTCTAAAGGCAACTTCGTTATCGAAAACGAAGATTCTGATGCATTAGTAATCATCAGTGCTCCAACTGAAGAGCCTGAAGTAGACGAAGATGCTGAAGAACAAAGTGTTGAAGTAGAAGCGACTGCTCAGAAGAACGACAAAGCAGACGAAGAATAATAATTAAAAATAACAACGGCGGTGGACTTTCCATCGCCTTTTTTAACGTTTATGAGGTGATGGAATGAAGTGTTTTATCGGTCTTGGTAATCCAGGCCCAAAATATGATAAGACTCGTCATAATATCGGATTTATGGCGATAGACAGACTGAGCGAAGATACTGGCATCAAACTTGATAAAACTAAATTTAAATGTACTTTCGGCACAGGATTATTAAACGGGGAAAAAGTGATGCTCGTTAAGCCTCAGACATTTATGAACTTATCAGGTGAAGGTGTCCGTCCGCTCATTGATTATTACAATATTGAACTTGAAGATATCGTCGTCATTTATGATGATCTTGATTTACCGCTTGGAAGAATTCGTCTGCGCCAAAAAGGAAGCGGCGGCGGACATAACGGGATTAAATCGCTCACGCAGCATTTCGGCAGTGAAAAATATAATCGTATCCGTCTCGGTATTGAACGCCCGCCTGCAGGCATGCCGGTAACAAATTATGTGCTCGGCACGTTCCCTGAAGCGGATTCAAAAACATTGGACAAGGTGCTCGACGTGTCGAGTAAAGCTTGTCAGAGCTTTGTCTCCGAACCGTTCCTAGACGTGATGAACGAATACAATGGTGATGTCAATGCATAAAAAAATAAGCGACAGAATATTAAATGATGAACGTGTCAAAAGTATTGTCAATTATAAGAGCGATAAAAACCTGCTCGTCACAGGTGTGAATGATGACTTTAAACCGGTACTGCTGAAAGAGCTGACAGAGCATTCGGCAGAACCGCATGTCGTTTTCGTTGAAAACAATCATCATATGGAAAAACTGGCGAACAGCATGATGGACGTGATGGATAATGTATATACATTCCCCGTCGGCGACATTATGATTGAAAGCTTATCAAAGCAAAGCCCTGATTTTATGAAAGCAAGAATGACTGCATTATATGCACTTGCTCATGAGAAACCAGGGCTCTTTATCGTACCTGTACACGGGCTATTAAAACCTTTAATGCCGAAAGAAAAGCTGCTGTCCTACGAAAGAACACTGAATCTCGGCGGTACGGTGAATTATGATGAACTGATAGAGTTCCTTGTCAGTCTGGGTTATAAACGTATGAACCAGGCGCAGAATTTCGGTGAATTTGCAGTGCGCGGTGATATCTTTGATATTTATATGCACGATGTATTCCTTCGCCTTGAACTTTTTGATGATGAAATCGATTCGCTCCGCTTAATCGATCCTGAAACACAGCGGTCACTGAATAATATCGACAGCATTACACTGGAACCGTACGCAGAATATATTGTCGAAGCGAGCGAGCGCGAAGAGCTGCTCGATAAAATCGATGAATTATACGAAAAGACTTCAGCGGGACTTGAAGGTGTGACGAAAGATGCACTCAGAGAATATTACGATGTCGTTACGCATCCGGATCAGCTGGTAAACCATCTCGTACAGTTTGCGCATCTTCTGGAAGATCACGACAAGTCGCTGCTCGATTATTTAACGCCGCGCCACCGGGTTTTTGTCGATGATGTCGGTGCGGTAAAGTCATCATACGATGCTGAATTTGAAGCAGTGCATAACTATTTCGGCTCTGTGCTTGAAGCGGGTCAGATGTTTACCGGTGCTGCCAATTATCTGGAAGGTCAGTACGAGCGCCTGTTAAATATTAAAGGTGTAACATACTTTAATTTATTCATGAAAAGTATGCCTGTTTCAATCGGTGAAATGATTAAAATTTCTGTTAAACCGACGGAAATCTATTACGGCCAGTATGATATTCTCGCATCGAATTTAAACGGTATGCTGGAAAATGACTATCTGGTCAATATTATTCTCCGCGATGAGGATGAACTCAATAAGACGAAACAGCTGCTTGAAGATTTAAAAATTCCAAGTTTTATTAAGGATATTCCGGAAAAGTCAGGAATTGTTCTGACAACCGGCAGCATGGCAACAGGGTTTATCCTGCCGTATATGAGCGCTGCAATTTTAACGTCGAAAGAGCTGTACAATAAAGTTCAAAAACGTAAAAAACGCAAACAGAAAATTTCCAATGCCGAAAAGATTAAATCTTATCAGGAACTAAACGTCGGAGATTATATCGTCCATGTCCACCATGGTGTCGGCCGATATTTAGGAATAGAAACGCTGCAGGTCGGTGGGATCCACAGCGACTATATGAAACTGCAGTACAAAGGCACAGACCAGCTCTATATTCCGGTGGATCAGATGGACCTCGTGCAGAAATATGTCGCGAGTGACGACGGTTCACCTAAAATGCACAAACTCGGCGGCGTGGAATGGAAGAAAACCAAAGCTAAAGTGGCGTCTAATGTTAATGATATTGCGGAAGAATTAATACGGCTGTATCAGGAGCGTGCACAAGCTCAGGGCTTCCAGTTCAGTCCGGACACGGAAATGCAGGAGGCATTTGAAGCGCGCTTCCCGTATGAACCGACACCGGATCAGCTTGCGAGTGTGAATGAAATTAAGAAAGATATGGAAGATACAAAGCCGATGGACCGTCTCTTATGCGGTGATGTCGGCTACGGTAAAACCGAAGTCGCAATCCGTGCAGCGTTTAAAGCGGTACAGGACGGCAAACAAGTTGCCTTCCTGGTACCGACAACGATTCTTGCAGCACAGCATTTTGAAAGTTTAATCGAGAGAATTGAAGATTATCCGGTCAATGTTGCGATGATGTCGCGTTTTAGAACAGCAAAAGAAAACCGTGAAACAGCGGAAGGCTTAAAAGAAGGCCGCATCGATATCGTTGTCGGAACCCATAAAATCCTCGGCAAATCGATTGAATATAAAGATCTCGGGCTCTTAATCGTCGATGAAGAACAGCGTTTCGGGGTAAAACATAAAGAAGCGATTAAACAGATAAAAAATAACGTTGATGTACTGACTTTAACAGCAACGCCGATTCCGAGAACACTTCATATGAGTCTGACAGGGGTCAGGGATTTATCGGTTATAGAAACACCGCCGGAAAACCGCTTTCCGGTGCAGACATATGTGCTCGAATTTAACGGCAATTTTGTTAAGGAAGCAATTGAACGCGAACTCTCCAGAAACGGCCAGGTATTTTACCTGCACAACAGAGTCGATACGATTTATAACAAGCAGGCGCACGTTGAAATGCTCGTGCCGGATGCATCGGTTGGTGTCATGCACGCGAAGATGACTGAAAAGCAAATTGAGGAAACGATGCTCGCTTTTGTTAACGGCGAATTCGATGTGCTCGTGACGACGACGATTATTGAAACCGGTGTGGACGTGCCAAACGCCAATACGCTGATTATAGAAGATGCGGACCGCTTCGGTTTAAGTCAGCTGTATCAGCTCCGCGGACGTGTTGGACGGAGTAACAGAATCAGTTATGCATATCTTTTCCATCAGCCGAATAAAGTGCTGACGGAAGTAGCGGAAAAACGTCTTGAAGCCATTAAAGAATATACGGAGCTCGGCAGCGGCTTTAAAATCGCTATGCGCGACCTTAATATTCGCGGAGCCGGCAACCTGCTTGGTAAAAACCAGTCAGGGTTTATCGATTCGGTAGGTTATGAAATGTACAGCGACATGCTGGAAAGCGCAGTGCAGGAAAAACAAGGTATTGAAAAAGAGGAAGAACCGGTCAGCATTCCGATTAATATTGAAGCAGATGCCTATATTCCGGCGACGTATATTACGCATGAACAGTCGAAAATCGATATTTACAAACGCTTAAGAAAAGCAAATTCGCTGGAGGATATTCAGGATATTGAAGATGAACTGATCGACCGTTTCGGTGAATACCCTGAAGAAGTAGTGAACTTAATCGAACTGGTTAAAGTAAAAGTGTATGCACTGATGTACGGCATTTACAAAGTGTCTGAGGATGCGCGTCATTATTACCTGAACGTATCCAAGTCGGCAACGGAAGAAATCAGCGGCGAGAAATTGTTTCAGGATACACAGGATTACAGCAGAATATTAAAGATTTCAGTTAAAGACGGAGAAATTCATTTAACGATCCGCTCTAAAAATATTAAAGAACTTGTTAGTATTATGAGTGCAATACAGGACAGCAGAATGGAGGCAGTCAGATGAATACTGTAAGAATTATCGGACTCGGCACATCGGATACTGATAAAATGCCGCTCGGTGTTTATAAAGAGCTTAAAAATGCGAAGAAAGTATTCGTGCGCACGATGGATCACCCGGCCGTTGCAATGCTGCAGGATGAAGGTGTGGAAATTACGAGCTTTGATTCGTACTACGAGCGTGAGGACACGTTTCAGGATACGTATGAAGAGATTACAGCAGCATTGCTGACAGCCGCCCGGGCTGAAGATATACTCTATGCTGTCCCGGGCCACCCGATGGTCTATGAGACGACGACAGAGCGTCTTTTAGAAGCGGCGGACAGAGGCGAAGTGAATGTTGAAATTGCCGGCGGACAGAGTTTTATCGACGATGTGATTACGGCGCTTAAAATACCGGTAAATGAAAACTTCCAGCTGCTGGACGGTACAGCGCTCGATATACGGGATCTCGATTACCGCAAGCATACGCTGATTACCCAAGTCTACGATCAGCTGTCTGTCAGCGAAGTGAAAGTCACACTGCTCGAGTATTATAATTATGATGCACCGGTATATTTAGTGGATAAAGCAGGCAGTTCCGATGAAGAAATTATTACAAGTACAATTGCCGAGATAGATTTCCATGTGCCGGACTCGAATCTCTTGTGCATGTTTGTGCCAAAAGTATCCGGGGAAATGTATGATAACAAAACAATCGGACATATGATTAATGTATTCGATACACTTGTCAGTGAAGACGGCTGTCCATGGGACAATACGCAGACACATGAATCGCTTGAACGCTATCTTCTGGAAGAATCGTACGAAGTAATCGAAGCGATTGAAAAGCAGGATGATGACGGACTGGTCGAAGAACTGGGTGATATCCTGCTGCAGGTTGCGCTGCATGCAGCAATCGGCAAAAAAGAAGGCTACTTTGATTTTTACGACGTTCTCAGTTCGCTGAATAAGAAAGTAGTGCACCGTCACCCGCATGTTTTCGGCGATGCGACAGTGAACGATATGGATGACCTGAATGAAGTCTGGGCGAAAGCTAAAGCAGCAGAAGGCAAGAAGCCGAAAGTTAAGCATGAAAAAGAATATGCGGCATCGGTATTGAAATGGATGAAGGAAACAATTCATCATGAAAAACCGCTGCATGAAATTATAACAGAGGATGATATTCATGAGACTCGATAAATTTTTAAAAGTATCAAGAATTATTAAGCGCCGTACGCTTGCGAAAGAAATCAGCGGAGAGGGACGTATTGAAGTGAATGGCCGCGCGGCTAAAGCAAGTACTGCACTTGCTGTCGGCGATACGCTTAAAATCCGTTTCGGACGCAGCATTATGACCTACGAAATACTGGAATTAAATGAAAAAGCGAAAAAAGAAGAAGCGGAACGCATGTACAAAGTTCTAAATGAAGAGAAAATTGAAAAAGAATCAGATTTTTAATAGATTGTCACCTATTTTTCCTGTATCTTGTATATAATAGATAGTGAATACAAGACTAAAAGATTGGATGTGACAATGTGAGCAACAAGGTAGTCCGGCTCCTGAATAACTATACGAAAAAACGCGATAGCGAAAAGAAGCAGTTAGCGAGTGAATCACTGGTGTCACGCCGCCGCACGATGTTCTTTGGCAGTATCCTTCTCGGGATTGTCCTTGTACTTCTGCTCGTGGCATTCAATCAAAAACAGGCAAATGAAGAACTGCATAACGAAGTACTGGCAACGACTGAAGTGCTTGAAGAAAAAAATAAACAGCACTCCGATCTGGAACAGCAGATCAGACAGCTTAACGATGATAATTACATTCTGCGCATTGCGCGCAGCGAATTCTTTTTATCGGAAGAAGGAGAATTGATTTTTAATCTTCCTGATCAAGAGGAAAAAGAACAGAAGCAGGAGGAAGAATAATCATTGCTTATGTAATGATTATTCTTTTATTTAATGGTAATATAGGAATGTATAATGATTTTGGGAGGATATTAATAAAACATGTCAGTTGAAGCGGGCAGTAAAGTTATCGGCAAAGTAACAGGGATTAAACCATTTGGTGCATTTGTTCAATTGCCAGGCGGCAAAACAGGATTAGTTCACATTAGTGAAGTAGCAGATAAGTACGTAGAGGACATCAATGAGCATTTAAAAGTCGGTGATGAAATCGAAGTTAAGGTGCTAACGATAGGTGACGATAATAAGATAAGCTTATCGATTAAAAAAGCACAGGATAAACCAAAACCGAAACCACGTGTGAAAACACCGTCTCCGGAAGACTTTGAAAAGAAATTAACAGGTTTCCTGAAAGACAGTGAAGAAAGAATGTCTACAATTAAAAGACAAACTGAATCGCGCCGCGGCGGAAGAGGTCGTAAATAATCATATTAAGAGGCCGGAGCAATTCGCTCTAGCCTTTTTATTATTTGTTTGGAATAAGGAGTCGATGAATGATGGAGCTGAAAATCGATACTGCATGGGACGTGGATGACGATATCGCATTGGCCCTGTCGGGCGGTATAGACTCCATGGTGATGTATCATCTCCTGACCAATGAATACAAACATACATATAATGAATTGACGGTCATTCACGTCAATCACAATGTCAGAGAAGCATCAAAAGAAGAAGCAGTATATATAAAAAATATGACTAAGGAAGACGGGGTCCGCTGTGAATCGACGGTGCTGAATTTCACGGAAGGATTTTCACAGGACGCCGGCAGAGTAAAACGCTATGAATTTTTCCGCCATGTGCTGGAGGATTCAAAAATCAGCTTTTTACTGATGGGACATCACCGGGATGATCAGTATGAAACTGTGCTGCAGCAGCTCCTGACCGGGCGTCACCTGTACGGGAATTTAGGGATTCCCGCACTGCGGGACAAAGACACCTATACGATTGTCCGTCCGTTTATGAA
The DNA here is from genome assembly GCA_003513765.1 of Jeotgalicoccus sp. GTDB lineage: Bacteria > Bacillota > Bacilli > Staphylococcales > Salinicoccaceae > Jeotgalicoccus. The sequence continues at coordinate 10,033 of DONT01000007.1, read as the reverse complement.
AGTGACTAAAACGGACATTCATTCTTATCAGGCGCTGCATAACGTAACGTATTTTGAAGATGCGAGCAACTCCGGTGATGACTATACGAGGAATTATGTGAGACATCATATTATTCCCGGCATAAAACAATCAGCTGTACTGGATATCGGACAGCTGGATTATGTCAGGGAAGATATGAATGAACTCAGTGATTTCGCTTATAATTACGCAGAAGAATTTGTCGCGGCAAAAAACGGCAGGCTGTCCAGGCGCGAATATTTGAAACACAGCGGAATAATCAGAAGGTATATTCTGACCGTGCTGCTGAACAAGCGGGGGGTACGGATCAGCCGTCAGGCATTGGATTCGCTCGATACTGTCCTCGGTGGGACAATCGCTCAGACCGTATTCGATGCAGGCCATGCCGCTGTGCATATTGAATATGACTGTTTTTATACAAAGACAGTAAAAGAAGCGCCGGTGAAATCCCGCTTATCTATTGAGCATAACGGCGAATTTATTTATAATGACTATCATATTACTGTAAATTTGCCGGAGTCGGAACTGCCGCTGACACTGCGTATGAAGGCGGCGGGTGACAAAGTTTATATTGAGGACGTTGGCACGAAAAAAATCAGCCGGCTGTTTATCGATAAAAAAATTCCGGCGGGTGAACGGCTGAAAATGCCGGTTGCAGTAAATTCACACGGTATTATTATTGCAGTTGGCACAATTTATAATATAATTGAACCATCTGAAAACAGACTATTAAGAATTACGAAGGAGTTTAATGATGACAATTCAAAATGATATAAGCGAGATTGTTTTATCGGTTGAAGATATAGAAACAATAAACAAAAACCTCGGAGAACGTATTACTAACGACTACGAAGGTAAAAAGCCCGTGCTTGTAGGACTTCTGAAAGGTTCTATTATGTTCATGGCAGATTTAATTAAACATATCGATACACATATGGAAATTGATTTTATGGATGTTTCAAGCTACGTCGGTACTAAATCGACGGGAGAAGTTAAAATCCTGAAAGATTTATCTACATCTGTAGAGGGCAGACATATAATTATCGTCGAAGACATCGTAGAAACAGGCACGACTTTAAACTCTATCATCGAATTTTTAACCTACCGCAAAGCGGCATCGATTGAAATTGTAACGCTGCTCGACAAACCGGTACCTGAAAGAAAACTTGATGTTGAAGTAAAATACATTGGAACTAAAATTCCTGACGGCTTCGTGGTCGGCTACGGACTTGATTTCGATCAGCAATACCGCAATTTGCCGTATATCGGATTATTAAAACCTGAATTTTACAGTTAAATCATATGAGTGGAAGTTACAGGAAATTTTTGTTACTATTTTTTGTAATGCATTAGAAATGGAGGATTACGGATGCCGAAAAATACTGGCCGTAACATATTACTTATAGCCATTCTAACAGTTGTTATGTTTGGTATTTTCCAACGCTTTAACGGCACTGGCGCTACAGAAGAAGAATTGCAGTATAACGAATTCTTAAACGCGCTTGAGGCCGGAGAAGTTGCTGAATTAACGATTCAGCCAGAGAATAACGTTTATTTAATTACAGGTCGCTTAGCTGACCAGGACGAGCAGGAGTCATTTACTTCTGTAGTCCCATACAATAGTGCATCTGACTTAGACCAGATTACGGATACAGCCCGCAGTCAAGAAGGTCTGTCATTAACGGTTGCACCAGAAGAAGAACCGAGTCCATGGGCAAGTATGCTTGTGACTTTCGTTCCATTATTACTTATATTCTTCCTCTTTATCTTCCTTATGAGCCGTGCTCAGGGCGGCGGAGGCGGCGGCGGTAAAATGATGAACTTCGGCAAGAGTAAAGCGAAGCTTCATGAAAAGGATAAATCGAATGTGAAATTTGATGATGTCGCCGGTGCCGATGAAGAAAAAGCAGAACTTGTGGAAGTTGTAGACTTCTTAAAAGATCCGCGGAGATTTGACAGAATTGGTGCCCGTATTCCTAAAGGGGTACTGTTAGTCGGTCCTCCTGGTACAGGTAAAACTCTTATCGCACGTGCGGTTGCAGGTGAAGCGGGTGTACCGTTCTTCTCAATCAGTGGTTCGGACTTCGTCGAGATGTTCGTCGGTGTCGGTGCGTCACGCGTGCGTGACCTGTTTGAAAATGCGAAGAAAAATGCGCCTTGTATTATCTTCATCGATGAGATTGATGCTGTAGGGCGTCAGCGTGGTGCAGGTGTCGGCGGCGGTCACGATGAGCGTGAGCAGACACTTAACCAGCTTCTTGTTGAGATGGATGGATTTGCAGCGAACGAAGGGGTTATTATGATTGCAGCGACTAACCGTCCTGACATTCTTGACCCTGCACTCTTACGTCCGGGTCGTTTTGATAGACAGATTCAGGTTGGCCGTCCGGATGTTAAAGGACGTGAAGCGGTACTTAAAGTACACGCGCGCAACAAGCCGCTTGATGACACAGTCGACCTTGGTGCGATTGCACAGCGTACACCTGGATTCTCAGGTGCGGATCTTGAGAACCTGTTAAACGAAGCAGCACTGGTTGCTGCGCGTGAAGGCAAGAAGAAAATTGATATGCGGGATGTCGACGAAGCGTCAGACCGTGTTATTGCAGGGCCAGCTAAGAAGAGCCGTGTCATGAGCAAGAAAGAACGTAATATTGTCGCGTATCACGAAGCGGGTCATACTGTTATCGGTATGGTGCTGGATGATGCAGAGACAGTGCACAAAGTTACTATTGTGCCTCGCGGACAAGCCGGCGGTTATGCGGTAATGCTTCCTAAAGAAGACCGTTACTTTATGACTAAGCCTGAACTTGAAGACAAGATTGTCGGACTTCTCGGCGGACGTGTTTCTGAAGAAATTACATTTGGTGAAGTTTCTACAGGTGCACATAACGACTTCCAAAGAACGACAGGCATCGCACGCAGCATGGTAACTGAATACGGTATGAGTGACAGACTTGGACCAATTCAGTTCGGTGAATCAAACGGCCAGGTATTCTTAGGTAAAGAAATGTCGAATGATGCAAATTATTCGGACAGCATTGCTTATGAAATTGACCAGGAAATGCAAAATATTGTGAAGACACAATACGAGCGCTGCCGTCAGATTCTGACTGAACATCAGGAACAGCTGAACTTAATTGCTGAAACGCTGCTTGAAATTGAAACACTCGACAGAGAGCAGATTGAAGGATTGTTCTACCATGGTAAATTACCGGAGCGCAACTTCGATAACGAACCGGCAGAAGATATCACTGTCGAAAACGATTCTAAGGATGACGCTAAAATTGGTGCATCTTATGAGGAAGTTAAAGAGAAAATGGACAGTGAAGATGCTGATGAACAAAACAGTCAGGAAGAACAGCCTGAAGAACGTCCGGAAATGGTGGAACCGCCAAAACCGGAAACTGATGCTGAAGACAATCGTCCAGTCGATAGAAATAACGAGGAACAGAACAACAGATAGAAAACTTAGCTGCCTTTTAAGGCAGCTTTTTTTATGAGGCAGGCAATGAAATTGACTATCTTTGACGTATGATCTATTATGCATGATAGTGAACATAGTTTATTATATAAAATGAAAAGAATTTCCGTATGGAGGGATATAGAATGAGTGATTATTTAATTAGAGGTTTAGGCCTTAACGATGAGGTAAGAATATTTGCTGTTGATACAACAGAAACTATAAATGAAGCAGTACGCCGTCACGGTTCATTACCGACAGCATCTGCGGCACTTGGACGCTCGATGAGCGCGGGTGTAATAATGGGCGCAATGCTTAAAGGTGATGACAAAGCGACGATTACAATCGAAGGCGGCGGACCGGTTGGTGCCATCGTTGTCGACAGTGACGCACACGGAAAAGTCAGAGGCTACCTCGGCAATCCGGAAGTGCACTTTGATTTAAACGACCACGGTAAACTTGACGTGAGACGCGCTGTCGGTACAGACGGATATCTGCGTGTAGCGAAAGATATCGGCTTAAAGGATAATTTTGTCGGTTCTGTTGAACTAATTTCAGGAGAACTTGGAGAAGACTTTTCTTACTATTTCTATGCAAGTGAGCAGGTGCCATCAATCGTAGCACTTGGTGTTTTAGTAAATCCTGATAATACAATACAGGCTGCTGGCGGATTCGTTATCCAGGTATTGCCGTCAGCAAGCGATGAAACAATTGAATGGCTGAATGAACGTGCGAAAACAATGACGCCGGTATCTAAGCTGCTTGCGAAAGGTTTATCGCCTGAACAGGTGATCGATGAAGCACTTGGTGCAGAAAACTGGAGATCACTTGATAACATGCCTGTCAGCTTCGAATGTAACTGTTCAAAAGAACGCTTCATCAATGCAATCAGTGCGCTGGATCCACAAGATATTATGACGATGATTAAAGAAGACGGCGGAGCGGAAGCGGATTGCCATTTCTGCCGCAACAAAGAATGGATTACGAAAGAAGAATTACAGGAACTGATTACACACTAAATATTTGAAAAAACAGCATTTTAATGGTATATTATTCATAGTTATTAACTATGAATAGGAGTGTTTAATTGTGAGCAACGTATTCAACAACATTTCAGAAGCAATCGGCAACACGCCATTAGTAAAATTAAACCAGTTAACTGATGAGAACAGCGCGGACGTTTATGTAAAATTAGAATTTATGAACCCGGGCAGCTCGGTTAAAGACCGTATTGCATTAGCAATGATTGAAGCAGCGGAAGCGTCAGGTGAATTAACAGCCGGCACGACAATCGTGGAACCGACAAGTGGTAACACAGGAATCGGTCTTGCGATGGTAGCAGCTTCAAAAGGTTATAAAGCAATTTTAGTAATGCCTGATACGATGAGTAAAGAGCGCCGCAACTTACTGCGTGCATATGGTGCAGAACTTGTTCTGACTCCTGGTGCAGACGGTATGAAAGGTGCAATTAAAAAAGCAACTGAACTTGCTGAGAAAGATAAATACTTCATGCCTCAGCAGTTTGAGAACCCGGCAAACCCTGAAATTCATGCTAAAACAACTGGTAAAGAGCTAGTTGAACAGGCGAATTCAGCAGGCTTTGCGATCGATGCATTCATCTCAGGTATCGGCACAGGCGGAACAATCAGCGGTGCTGGTAAAGTCTTAAAAGAAAACTTTGATAATGTGAAAGTTGTTGCGGTTGAACCGACGGATTCAGCGATCTTAAGCGGGAAAGAACCTGGTCCGCATAAAATCCAGGGTATCGGCGCAGGATTTGTTCCTAAAACACTAAACACTGACATTTATGATGAAATCATTACGATTGAAAATGAAGAATCAATGGACACTGCAAGAGAACTGGCGAAACAAGAAGGTATCCTCGGGGGTATTTCTTCAGGAGCTGCAGTTAAAGCAGGTCTTAAAGTTGCAAAAGATCTCGGCAAAGGCAAAAATGTCGTTGTTATACTTCCTTCAAACGGTGAAAGATATTTATCAACACCATTATTTAATTTTGAAGACTAATTAAAATAGGGAAAACTCCGTCTGTGATGCAGGCGGAGTTTTTTGGCGTTCTGATTATTTCAAAACGGCAGTATTTGGGGGAGTAATCATCTTTAAACATGTTATAATATGACTATTCAATTTATGTAAAAGCAGAGGTAGATTTTAATGGAAAGACTGAAAGTAATGGGCATTTTAAACACTACGCCGGATTCATTCAGCGACGGCGGTAAATACAACTCGGTAGAGGCGGCAGTTAAGCGCGCGCTCAGTATGGTTGAAGAGGGTGTGGATATTATTGATGTCGGCGGCTATTCAACGCGTCCGGGATATACTGAAATTACTGCTGAGACGGAAATCGAACGTACAGTACCTGTAGTAAAAGCTATAAGAGAAGCGGGTGTAACCGCAGATATTTCAGTTGATACATTCAGAAGTGAAGTTGCACGTGCGGTATTGGAAGCTGGAGCGACGATGATTAACGATCAGTGGCGCGGTATTTATGATGAAAAAATACTGGATGTAGTTGCGGAATTTGATGCGCCGATTTTCTTAATGCACAATAATGATCACAGCACCTATGAAAACGTCACAAAAGATATGATCAGAGAGCTGAAAGAGTCAGCTGAGCTCGCGTTAAAATACGGTGTTAAAAAAGAGAATATCTGGCTGGATCCGGGCATCGGTTTTGTTAAATCAAGAGAAGAAGAAATAGAAGTGATGCAAAATCTTGATCAGCTTACAGCTGAAGGATATCCGGTACTCCTGGCAACGAGCAGAAAGCGCATGGTTAAAGAACTGATCGGCGGAGAAACTGATGCTGACGACCGTGATGCGGGTACGCTTGCAACGACAATTATAGGAATTGAAGCAGGCGTTAAAGCGGTCAGAGTTCACAATGTGAAAATGAACCGTCAGGCAGCAGATGTCTATATGAAATTAAAAGGTGAACTTAATGGATAAAATTCATATTAACGGAATAAAAACGTACGCGTATCACGGTGCGATACAGGAAGAACGTGTACTTGGCCAGTATTTTATTACCGATCTTGTGCTGCACGTTGATTTAACGAACGCATCAAAAACAGATGATTTGTCGGAAACTGTACACTACGGTGAAGTATATAATCTGGTAGAAGAGATTGTTAAAGGCGAACCGGTAAGTTTAATCGAGCGGCTGGCGGGAAAAATCAATGCGGTATTATTTGACCGGTATGATAAAATAATAGAGGTAGAAACAACTATTACTAAACCTAATCCACCAATAGATGGAAATTATGACAGCGTAGCAATCACGCTGCACGGAAAGCGGGAAACATCATGGCAATAGCTTATCTCGGACTCGGAAGCAATATCGGCGACAGAGAAGACAGCTTAAAAAATGCAATTGCTAAATTATCCGAAGTAGCGGGTATAGAAGTGACGAAAATTTCATCGCAGTATGAAACAAAACCGTATGGTAAAACAGATCAGCCTGACTTTATGAATATGGCGATAGAAGTGGATACGAACTTAACACCGCTTGATTTACTGGAAACGGTGCTCGGTGTTGAACATGAGCTCGGACGTGTCAGAACTGAAGTGTGGGGTCCGAGAAGCATCGATATCGATGTACTGCTGTACGAAGATCTGGAGCTGCAGTTAACTGACTTAAAAGTACCGCATCCGGAAATGCACCTGCGTTCATTTGTTATCGATCCGCTTAATGAAATTGCACCGAAAAGAGAACATCCGTCACTGCACATGACAGTAGAAAAAATCAAAGAGCAGTTAGATAAAAGTCAGTCAGGCGAGTGACTTTAATATAAATATAATATTACAACATATATATAGGAGTGGAGTATAGTGAGTGAAGAACTTAATGACCAGTTAGCTGTCCGCCGCGAGAAAATGCAGCACCTGAGAGACCAGGGGATGGATCCGTTTGGTAAACGATTCGAACGTTTGGCATATACAGAAGAACTAAGTGCTGAATGGGATGAGTTTTCAAAAGAAGAACTTGCAGAAAAAGAAAATGAAACGGTAACAGCAATTGCCGGCCGTATTATGACTAAACGCGGTAAAGGTAAAGCAGGTTTTGCCCACATCCAGGACATTACTGGCCAGATTCAGATTTACGTTAGAAAAGACCAGATCGGCGATGAAGCATTTGAAGTGTGGAACCAGACAGACCTGGGTGATTTCGTTGGAATTAAAGGTCCGATGTTTAAAACAAATACGGGAGAACTGTCTGTTAAGCCGACTGAATTTACGCTGCTTACGAAAGCACTTCGTCCGCTGCCGGATAAATATCACGGCTTGAAAGACGTTGAAGAACGCTACCGTAAACGTTACCTGGATCTGATTACAAGTAAAGAATCGAGAGAGACATTTATCAAACGCAGCAGAATCATTCAGGAAATGCGCAACTACCTGGACAGCATCGGTTTCCTGGAAGTGGAAACACCGATGATGCATTCAATCGCAGGCGGTGCTCAGGCACGTCCATTCATCACTCACCATAACGCGCTGGATAGAGATTTATTCATGCGTATTGCCTTAGAATTACACTTGAAACGCCTCGTTATCGGCGGTATTGAAAAAGTCTATGAAATCGGCCGCGTATTTAGAAACGAAGGCGTTTCTACACGCCACAACCCTGAGTTTACGATGATGGAATTATACGAAGCATACGCTGACTACAAAGACATTATGAAACTCACTGAGGAAATGGTCGCTTATATCGCTGAGAAAGTAAACGGCACGATGAAAGTGACGTACAACGGTGAAGAAATTGACTTAACACCTGAGTGGAAACGCGTGCACATGGTTGATATCGTCAATGAATTTACAGGCGTAAACTTCTACGATATTACAACAGTTGAAGAAGCGAGAGCTGCAGCGAAAGAACATAACGTAGAAATTAATGACAACATGCTTTACGGCCACATTCTGAACGAATTCTTCGAACAGAAAGTCGAAGAAGAATTAGTGCAGCCGACCTTCGTTTACGGTCACCCGGTTGAAATCTCGCCGCTGGCTAAGAAAAACGATGAAGACCCGCGCTTCACTGACCGTTTCGAGCTGTTTATCGTGCGCCGCGAACACGCGAACGCATTTACAGAACTTAACGACCCAATCGATCAGAGAGAACGCTTTGAATCACAGGTCGCAGAACGTGATGCAGGTAACGACGAAGCACACGAGATGGACGAAGACTATCTTGAAGCAATGGAATACGGCCTGCCGCCAACAGGCGGACTCGGCATTGGTATTGACCGCCTGGTAATGTTATTGACAGATTCAGCATCAATCAGAGACGTATTATTATTCCCATCAATGCGTGAAAGATAATATATGGAGACACCGCGATCCTTTAGGGGAGAGCGGTGTTTTTTTGTGATAAAAACCTTACATAAAAAGGAAAAAGTAAAGAGGTTGTGGCTGAAAGTGACTCAGTTTTGTTATTTTGGTGTTTAAGTAAATTATTTGAAATAAAACCGATATTTTCGACTATTATATAGAATAAGAAAGATTATTCTAGGAGGAGATGGAATGTTTTTAAATAAACGTCTGATGTCACCGGAATTTTTATATTATAAAGCGCTTGAAAAGAGAACGGAATTATATTTTGAAGAGAAACGTAATTTGTATAATATTGAGAAAGGTTTTGACGGTGAATGCCTGTACGATAAAATATTCGATGAAGTTGGTCATGAGAATGTCTATATTTTAAGAGATCTTCATTTAAAAGCAGGAAAGTCGATTACTCAGTTTGACAGTATTGTTATCAGCATTGACCGTGTAGTCGTTAATGAAATAAAAAACTATTCGGGAGATTACATATATGAAAATAACGTCTGGTATCGTAATGGTAAGCAGTTGAAAGATAATGCACATATCCAGCTGAGTCGTGCCAAAGGCAAAATTATTCAGCTGAGAGATGAGGCGGGCTTACATTTCAATGTGGAAGGCGCTGTAATATTTATGGGAGATGATTTCAGATTAACGACCGAAAGCGATTATATTTGGAGCGAAACAGTGATGCGAAACCAGTTGAGAAACTACTTCAGGCAATTTAAAGACGACGGTATCGGTGACAAAGCTAAAAGAATTGTGAGACACATTAAAAACGCGATAGCAGAAAATCCTTATTTTGAAGAAGAAGCGGACATTTCAAGATTGCAGCGTGGCCTATACTGTGGTGAATGTGGAAGTTTCGAATTGATAAAAGGACGTTTCCAATATACATGTGCATCGTGCGGAAGTATCGAAAGCAACGAAACACATCTGCTCCGCGCGATGAGCGATCATAAATTTCTGTTTTACAATCAGCCGATAACTAAACAGTCGATGCTGCACTTAATTGATTATCAAATTTCAGAAGATGGGGTTTATCGTTTTCTTAAAAAGCATTGTCATATTAATTTGATGGGCAAAAAGACGACATATACTTTTAAATATTATCATTGGGAGGAAATGATTGCAGAAATAAAACATAATCAGCGGTATAAGGATAAAATTCAATCATGAAATTCATGATTTGGACGTTTGCTCCGCAATGAGACGCT
>DONT01000010.1:171943-190831 GCA_003513765.1 Jeotgalicoccus sp. | reverse complement strand
GTTCTCTTGTAAAGTTTTGTGTTTGTTTTGTTAAGCTCTTGTTGACTGCTTAGTTATCTTAACACATCCGTTTTACAGATGCAACAACTTTTTTAAGTTTTTGTTAAGTTTGTGTTACGTCGTTCTTTCGACGACATTTACTATCTTAACACATCTGATTTTCAGATGCAACAACTTTTTTAAGTTTCTGTTAAGTCATTTGTTAAATTTTGTTAAGTCGTGTTTAGACGACTTTTATATCTTAACATGTCTGTTTCACAGATGCAACACCTTTTTTAAAGTCTTTATTAAGTATGTGCTGCGTTGACTGCGCCGTGTTTAGACGACTTTTATATCTTATCAAGTATCCTTTGTTTCGTCAACACTCTTTTCTAAAATATTTTAACATCTTGTTTAGAAATGTTACAACTTCGTAACGGGGTGTTAAATATACAAAATGAATACTTGATATATACTATCATATAAGACGAAGAAAGTATAGAATAATTTTAGAGGTGACATAAATGAGAAAACCCGGTAACAAAATAATGCGTATACGCGGCTGGGCCCTTGCTATGATATTCATAGGTATGGCTGTAATGTACTTAGGTATATTCTTCAGAGAGACTCCTTGGGTAATGCTGATTTTCCTAGTATTGGGTACAATCCCTCTCCTGCTCAGTTTCGTTATCTACTTCTGGGTCGGCATGATTAGTGCACGCACAGTGACTGTTCAATGTCCGAACTGCGAACGTCATACGAAAATTCTCGGCAGAGTCGATTACTGCCAGCACTGTAAAGAACCTTTAACATTAGATCAGGAACTTGAAGGTGAAGAATTCAATATTGATTACAATGTTAAGCACCGCAGAGAGAAGAAGCTTGAAGAGTTACGCGAAAGAGAAAACACTAACGGATAAACAAAAGGTCCCGGTGCAAAATGCACCGGGACCTTTTGTTTATGTTATTTTTATATCCATTATATAGAAGGAACTGGTTTTAGCTGTTTGACTTACTTGTCTCGCTGCCGCTGCATTCAGGACATACACCATAGATTTCTAAACGGTGATGGCTGACATCATAGTCGGTAACTAAACCTGCAAGGTGCTCCACTTCTTCTAATGCCGGATATTGAAAATCTGTAATCTTGCCGCATTCGCTGCAGATGATATGATAGTGCGGTACTGAGTTGAAATCGAAACGGCTTGATGAATCACCGTAAGTCAGTTCTTTAACCAGTCCCGTCTGTTTAAATAATTTTAAGTTATTATATACTGTTGCGACACTCATATTTGGAAAGTCGCTGGACAGTGATTGAAATATATCATCGGCAGTCGGATGCACTTCACTCTCAACGAGATAATTGAGAACAGCTTTTCTTTGAGGTGTGATTCTCACGCCTGTTTTTTTGAGCGCCTCAAGAGACTCTGTGAAATGGTCATGATGAGTATCTATCATCTTCATATGACTGATCCTTCCTTCTATTTATATATACCTAATACATACATTGTACTTTGAATATAAAATCATTGTCAAACAATTATTAATAACCTTTATTATAATCGATAACATTTTTCATTTCAGACTCGTTATTCATGCGCTCAAGATTGAACGTGAAGATATCAAAAGCTCTAAAATTATACATACGGGTCTTCGCTGAACAGTGCGGTGTGATTGTCAGGTTATCAAATGTGTATAACGGGCTGTCTGCCGGCAGCGGTTCTTCATTAAACACATCCGATAAAACATGTGCAATGTATTTTTGTTCAAGCACTTCAATAAGCACCTCATCCGTCATTACTGTTCCCCGGCCGATATTTAGAAATACCGCTTCATCTTTCATCGCTTTGAATGTAGCTGTCTGCAGAAAGTTAGTCGTCTCCCTTGTGCTCGGTAAAATATTTACCATGATATCTGCACTGCCGATTTGTGAATTCAGCTCGCTGATTGCATGAGTCTGATCAAAACCTTCTATTAAACGGCCGTTAGTATTATATCCGACCGTGCGCACTCCGAAAATTTGCAGTGCTTTAGCAAGATGACTGCCGATACTCCCCGTTCCAAGAATATGAGCTTCTTTGCCGTATAATTCCTCTGAACGTGAATAAGTTATCCACTCTTTCTTATTTTGAGCTTCATGCAGCTGATTAAAATTCTTATAGTACTGAAGCAGCAGGCCGACCGCAAATTCCGTCATCGGTATTTTATGAATACCTGTTGAATTTGTTACGATTGCTTTATCAAAAATCTCTTTTGGTATCTCATCAATGCCTGCACTCATCACATGTACCCATTTCAGATTTTCAAACTGCTCCGCTTCACCGTCAGTTAAATCTCCGCCGTATGTAACGAAAATATCAGTTTCCGCTTTGATTTTACCGGTCATATTTTCTTTCTCTACATATAAGTAGTTATATTCCCCGTCTATTTTCTCAATCATCTCTTCTCTTAATTTAACGGTTGAAGTAATATTCATGGTGATTATCCCTCTTTCAGAAAATCTTTCAGCTCATCTGCATGCGCCGATGCTTTCACTTTATCGAAACGTTTCAAGATGTTCGAGTCAGCATCAATTACAAATGTTGTACGCGTAATACCATTAAATTCTTTACCGAATGCTTTCTTCGGCCCGTATACGCCAAGTTCCTCAGACAGTTTAAAGTCTTCATCGACTAATAAATCGAAGTTTAAGCCGTGCTTTTCAATAAAGTTCTGATGTTTCTTTTTACTGTCCCCGCTTATACCGTATACAGTTACACCAAGTTCATTCAAATCCGTCATGCTGTCTCTCATATCGCATGCCTGTGTTGTACATCCAGGTGTATTATCTTTTGGATAAAAATAAATTACTGTCCGTCCTTTTAATGAATCATTAGATACGATTTCACCATTCTGGTTTTCTAATTCAAACTTTGGAAATTTATCCATTTATAAGTCATCCTTTTCATCATTAATTAATCTATACATATATAATACCCTTTCTTCTTAATACTTTAAACCATTCTACTTCCTTAAATAATTACCCGATGTATGGTATTATATTGAATGAATAAAATTGACGAAAAGTAAGGATGAAATTATGTATAATCATACGAATTCACAGAAACTGCAAATCGCTGCTGAAGAAGTTATTTTAGGCGGCGTCAATTCACCATCAAGATCATACAAAGCTGTAGGCGGCGGTGCGCCGGTGGTTATGGAAAGAGCAGAAGGTGCCTACTTCTTCGATGTCGACGGCAACAAATATATCGACTACCTTGCTGCGTACGGTCCGATTGTTACAGGACATGCACATCCAAGAATTCATGAAGCGATTACTGAGCAGTCAAGTAAAGGTATCCTTTACGGAACATCAACTCAGCTTGAGATCGACTTTGCAACAAAACTGCGTAATGCAATTCCTTCATTAGAGCGTGTACGCTTCGTCAACTCAGGAACAGAAGCTGTAATGACGACTATCCGTGTAGCCCGTGCTTATACAGGACGCAATAAAGTAATTAAATTTGAAGGCTGCTACCACGGTCATTCTGATCTGGTTCTTGTTGCAGCGGGCAGCGGTCCTTCACAGCTCGGCACACCGGACTCTGCCGGCGTACCTAAAAGTGTTGCACAGGATGTAGTTACTGTTCCTTTCAATAACATTGAAGATTTTAAAACTGCAATTAATCATTTCGGCGACGAAATTGCAGCAGTACTCGTTGAACCCATTGTCGGCAACTTCGGTATCGTTGAAGCAGAAGAAGGATTTTTACAGGCGGTTAACGATATTGCACACGACAACGGTTCACTGGTTATTTACGATGAGGTCATCACAGCATTCCGTTTCGGTTACGGCTCAGCTACCGACATTGTTGGAGTTACCCCTGATTTAACTGCTATGGGTAAAATTATCGGCGGCGGTACACCAATCGGCGCTTACGGCGGCAGACTTGATATTATGGAAAGTGTTGCACCGCTCGGCGCTGCATACCAGGCTGGAACAATGGCGGGCAACCCGCTGTCCATGGCTGCAGGTATCGCATGTCTCGAAGTACTCGAACAGCCGGGTGTCTATGATGAACTCGACAGACTTGGTGAAAAACTGGAGTCCGGACTTAACGATTTAATTGAAAAATATAACGTCAATGCTAACATTAACCGCCTGGTCGGTGCACTGACAATTTACTTTACTGATGAAGAAGTTAAAAATTACAAACAGGCTGAAAGAAGCGACGGCGAAGTGTTTGCTAAGTTCTTCAGAGGGCTTATCAGCCGCGGCATCAATATCGCACCTTCGAAATACGAAGCGTGGTTCTTAACTACAGAACATACAGATAAAGATATTGATGATACACTTGCTATAGTTGAAGATGTGTTCAAAAATGACCTTTAGGAGTTGGTGCCATGCGTTTTGGTGCTAGAGTATTAAAAACGGGTATAGCCGTTGTTTTAACTTTCTTAATTACAAACCAAATCGGCTTAACACCGGCACTTATCGCCGGAATTGCTGCGGTCAATGCATTGCAGCCTAATGTATACCGTTCTCTTGAAACGACCTGGAACCAATTCAGAGGTAATACGATCGGAGCAATTTCCGCAATTGTCATGGTGCTGCTCTTTGGCAGCAATGTGCTGATTATCGGACTGACTGTAATATTAGTGCTCGCGATGCTTTTATTCTTTAAATTACAAAGTGTATCGACTCTTGCAGTCATTACCGTTGTTGCAATAATGGATGTACCTTTTGGTGCTGATCTCGGCACAACTGACTTTCTGATTGTTGCCGGCACGCGTTTCTCGCTTGTGATGATTGGTGTTCTCGTTTCACTGCTCGTCAATCTGGTCTTTATACCGCCCCGTTATGAAACGAAAATGTATCATAACTGTTTTAATATCGCGAATGACATTTTTAAGTGGATGCGTCTCGAACTGAACTCAGTCACTGAATCACAAAATGTTAAAAAGGATCTTGAACAACTTCAAAAACGTGTTACAAAACTGGAAACCATGTATTCATGGTATAAAGAAGAACGTAACCTGTTTAAAAAGCAGCGGTTTGGCGATCACAGACGTAAAGTTCTGTTCAAGCATTTAATTGCTTCGACGAGACAAGCATACAATCTGCTGAAACGTATTAACCGTTACGAAAATGATTACAAACATCTGCCGGACGATTTAAAATATCATATCCGTATTGAAATGGATGAAATGATGGCTTATCACGAACAGGTGTTTATGAAATTCACTGAAAAAATTAAACCTGAAACATCAGAGCTTTATGTGGAAGGCTCGCACTATTTTGAAATGAGCTTAATGGAACATTTTCTTAAAGAGTACTCGCAGCTGACTGATGAAGACGATAAACTCCGCTTTGAAAACATTCTGGAGATTATTACATCACTGCATGAATACTCACGTTCGGTTGACCGTGTCGACAGACTGGCCAACAGTTTCTTCAGCTATCATACCGAGAACAACAAAATTGATATACAGGATGAAACTTTAGATATATAAAAAAACTGCGGGGAGCTTCCCCGCAGTTTTTTTATTGCCATCCATTATTAATATCGGCTTTTCCTTTAAATTTACTTATATGAGGATTGCCTTTAACGATAAATCTGTATAAGTAATCGACAGCTTCTTCTTTATTATCAATTCCAATGCGTTTAGTCTCTTCAATTACTGCTGGCTGTTTACCCGGCAGCACATGGATTATTTCTCCGTTAATCTTCGTACCGTTATGTTCCGCCCTCGTAATACCAAGTGCTTTAGTCAGTTTACCAGGTCCGGTCGTTAAATCAGTATCTTTACCCCGCCTGTTCTGCATAACTTCGATACCCTGATGCGGTTCAATTCCCCGGATCAGTATTCCTTCCGGGCGGTCTGACGTCGTTACAAAATTCATACAGTTGTGGCCGTGCATTGTGTATACGTATATATCGCCGTACGGTTCAAACATCATCGCATTCTTTTTCGTTATCTCTCCGTTAAAAGTATGCGCTGCTTTATCATTTAAACCGAGGTAGGCCTCGACTTCGGTAATATAACCGCTTGTTATTTCACCATCAACCTCTGTGACAACTTCTGTACCGAGCAGCTGTCTGGCAGCTTCTAGTGTATTATCACTTAAAAAATCTATATCTAAGTAATTCATTTAAAAGTCAGTCCTTTATAAACCTTGAATATCGTACAAGTTTTTGTAAGCGCCGTTTCGTTTCATCAGTTCGGTATGTGTACCCACTTCTGAAATCTGACCGTTTTCAATAACGACAATTTTATCTGCATTAGTGACAGTTGACAGTCTGTGTGCAACAACCAGTGTCGTTCTGTCAGATGACAGCTTATCTAAAGTATCTTGAATAATGCTCTCGCTTTCCAGATCCAGTGCACTTGTCGCTTCATCCAGAATTAAAATCGGCGGATTTTTAAGGAATACACGTGCAATAGCGATACGCTGCTTCTGTCCACCGGACAATTTCACACCGCGCTCACCGACTGTTGTATCATAGCCTTCATCTAAATTCATTATAAATTCATGTGCATTGGCACGCTGTGCAGCGAGAATAACTTCCTCTTCTGTTGCATCCGGCTTAGCAAGGAGGATATTTTCCTTTATAGAATCTGAGAAAAGTATATTATCCTGCATCACAATACCGAGATTATCTCTTAATGACCGGACTGTAACATCCCTTATATCCTGACCGTCGATTTTAATGCTGCCGGCTGTGACATCGTAAAATCTTGGAATTAACGACACGAGTGACGATTTACCGCCCCCGCTCATTCCGACAAATGCCACAGTCTCTCCGACTGCGATATCCAGGTTGATATTTTTCAGGATATCATTATCATTTTCATCGTATTTAAATGAAACATTGCCGATTTCTATATGACCTTTAACATCTTTAATCTGACGGGCGCCTTCTTTATCTTTTACATCATAAGGTACATCAAAAAGTCCAAATACTCTGTCCATTGAGGCAATACTTTGAGTCAGTGCAGTTGATGAAGATACTAATCTTCTGAGCGGACCATATAATCTTTCCAGATATGCTACGAATGCCGCAAGTACACCGACTGTTAAGTTTTCGTTCAGAACAAGGAATGTACCATAACCAATTACAAGCAGCGGCCCAATATCCGTAATCGTATTAACAACCATAAAGCTGTAAGCTGTCCAGCGTGAATGATCCAGTGCTTTTGTTAAGAAGTTATTATTTTTTTTATCGAATCTTTCTTCTTCATGGTTTTCAATCGCAAAGCTTTTGACAACGTTAATTCCCTGCACTCTTTCATGCAGAAAACCTTGTACTTCAGCCAGCGCCTGCGAACGGTTTCTTGTTTTCGCTCTCAGTCTGCCGAAGAAGAACCAGACACCAAAAATATAAAATGGGAAAATTAACATTGAAACGAAAGCCAGTTCAACGTTTAAGTTAAACATTATAATCAGAGCGATAATAATAGTAACGAGGTCGAGCCAGACATTCATCAGGCCGGTCATAATAAAGTCTTTGGTCTGCTCCACGTCGTTAATTACACGAGAGATAACTTCCCCTACTTTATTATTTGAATAGAATTTGGCACTCAGCATCTGCAGGTGACCATATAATTTCTTTCTTATATCGTATAGAATTTTATTGCTTGTGCGCTGGGCTAAATATTGTCTGAAGAATTCTACCGGGGGTCTTATAACTACGAATACGACTGCAAAAACAAGCAATACCTGAACAAGTATTCTGATCCGCTCATCGTATGCCAGTCCGTCAGCAAGAATAATTCCGTCTATAGCGTATGCGACAAGTAACGGAATAAGAAGCGGAATACCAAATTTCAGTATACCGATTAAAATTGTTAAACCAATAATACCGTAATACGGCTTAACAAATTTCATATAGCGTCTGATCATTTATGTTCCTCCAAAAAATTAGTAAAACCAATCAACGTTTCGCCGATTGGTTAATGTTCATTATTAAAACGATGGTGCCATACCTTTATAAAATCTGGAGCGAATGGCCCTTTTTTTTGTTCAATCCACTGCTGAAGTTCATCGACCTGATGTTTTAATATCGCATCAATGCTCTCCGGATAATTCATTTTACTGCGGTGCACTTTATATTCATCTTCATCCAGCAGATGATACTTGCCGTCCGGATATACTTTTATATCCAGGTCGTAATCGATATATTTAATACCTTCTTCGTCGCAGGCATATGGTGAAGATAAGTTGCAGTAATAATAAACTCCGTCATCTCTGAACATGCAAATGACATTAAACCAAAAATCTTTGTGGAAATAAACGATTGCAGGTTCACGCGTCACCCATTTTCGTCCGTCGCTTTCTGTAACGAGCGTACGATTATTACCACCAATCACGACGTGATCCGTGCCTTTCAAGATCGTCGTTTCACTCCATACCCGGTGGATTTTACCATCATGCTTATAGCTTTGAATCCTCATCTTGCTTCCCTCTTTTGGGATGGATTCCATCACCATAATACTGCCACCACCTTTATTATTTACGTTAACAGTATAGCATAACAGCATTATTATTAAAAATTTACAGTTCGGAATCCGGCGCTGTATTAATTAAATTAATCATTTTCTGCATTGCTACACTCATCGGAAGTTTTTTAACATCTTTAAGCGGGATAAAATTCTCATGCTCATTCGCTGTATAAACAACATAGCCTTCCATATACCATATTTTATGAGTAAAAACGTGTTTATAATCACCGATTGGCGCCCCCGGCTGGGAGAGCCGCAAATCATATTTTTCCTCAATTGATTCGAGTGAAGTATCCACATCGAATCTCGGCAGCTCATACATTCCTTTTAATAAGTCATCCTCCTGTTTAATGAGGAGAATTTCATCTTTATCGTTCAAAATGAAATAGACGTTATAGTAATATTCCGCTTTTGCTTTCTGTTTCTTTTTCAGCGGATACTGCATTACTTCGTTTGCTTTCAGCGCTTCACAATGTTCTTTAACCGGACAGATGACACATTTAGGAGTACGCGGCGTACAGATTGTCGCCCCGAGTTCCATTAAAGCCTGGTTAAAGTCTCCTGCTTCCAGCGGCATATCTTTTTCAATAAAGTGTTTTACATCTTTCTGCACACTTGCTTTAGTCATATCCCTGCCGTCGCGGTTCAGCCTCGACATGACCCGGAGCACATTGCCGTCGACAGCAGCAAGCTGATTGTTAAAAGCAATACTCTGCACTGCCCCTCCAATATACGGCCCGACACCTTTCAGCTTAAAAAATTCTTCCGGACGATCCGGTACTTTTGAATCATATTTCTCCTGCACTTCTTTTACTGCATGCTGAAAATTGCGGATTCTATTGTAATAACCGAGTCCTTCCCAGTCCTTTAAAAGAGCCTGTTCATCTGCGTCTGCCAAGGCATCGAGGTTCTCGTACTTTGTTATAAATTTCTCAAAATAGGGTATAACAGTAATGACTTGAGTTTGCTGAAGCATGACCTCGCTGAGCCATATTTTAAAGGGATCTGAAGTCTCCCGCCACGGCAGTTCTCTTTTATTTGCCTGATACCAATTAAGTAATGTATTATTAAATACCGGTCTTTTAAACATTTAAAAACTCACCTTTTTAAAATATATTTATAAATAAAATGCCGTACTGAAACGGAGTGAAATCATGGATACATTAACACATACATTAATGGGCGGTACGATTGTTGGTCTCGCCCACATCGATCCTGCCGTAGATCCAGTTTCTGCCGGATTTATTACGACAGTAGTCGGTGCATCCCTTATTCCAGACCTCGATACTGTCTTAAAAATGAAAAATAATGCTGTATATATTAAAAATCACAGAGGAATTACACACTCTCTGCCGTTTACTCTTTTTATCTGGCCGCTCTTACTCGCTGTATTAAGCAGTCTGCTTTTCGATCTGCCGTTCGTCAATATGTATTTATGGTCGCTGTTTGCGGTGTCTCTTCACGTGTTCTCGGATATATTTAATGCGTACGGCACTCAGGCGCTCCGGCCGTTCAATCATACCTGGCTGCAGCTCGGGTTTATAAACACTATCGATATTCCAATGATCGTCATGCATATCGCATACTTTATATTGTGGTTTATCGGCTTTAACCCGGTTACACTATTTATTATATTATATGCTGCACTGATTCTTTACTACATTGCACGATTTATTTATCAAAAGTATTTAATTAATAAGATAAAACAGCGGCTGCCGAATGATCAAATTACCCGCGTTTTCTGTCTGCCGACTATCCGCTTCAATGAATGGCGGGTCGTAGTCGTTGCAGAAGATGCTTATTATGTCGGCCGTACGTTTAAAGGCCAGGTTGTATTTTACGACCGCTTTGATAAGATTGGGCCCTTGGAAGGAGAATTATTCGAAGCCGTCAAAGACGATAAAAACTTTATGTCCTTCACCTTCTTCTCCTCAATATACCGTTATGAAATTAAAGAATTAAGCGAGGATACGGTGGAAGTCAGATATATCGATCTCAGATATTTAAAAGATGGACATTATCCCTTTGTCTGTATTATGCATCTTGATAAGGATGATTACGAAGTTCAGTCGAGCTACACCGGATGGGTGTATTCAGAAAGTAAACTGCAGCAAAAATTAGCCAGTAATTAAAATGACAGCATGCCTATGATTCAGGCATGCTGTTTTTTTCATTGTATAATTTAATTTTCATGTTGTTATACGCTTCGAACATCCATAAATAAAGAATAGCGACCTGTGTAACGTAGAGTACATCAAAAGGCAGACGGTTTACAGACCATGCCTGATGAATTGCGTTATTCTGCAATCCGTTAATCACATAGTAAAATGGATTCAGACTGAAGATATTCTCCACTGCAGCCGGCAGCTGCTCCGGCAAATAAAATACCGGAACGATTAAAACGATGATAACAAACAGCACCGGATTAATCTTATTTGTATTAATGTGCAGCGATACACCTAAGAATAACATCGTAAATGGAATAACAAGAATAACTCCGAGGAGTATGTAATACAAAAGGGAGTATATATTCATCATCCAGTTATCGACGAACAGTGCTGTAAAGGCGCTGTACATCGTTATAAAAATCATAAACATAATTGTCTGGTAAATCATCGTCGGCAGTATTCGTAAATACAGCGGTATATAATTTACTTTTAAAATAGAATCTTTAACGTACGCTTCATTCTTATTCAGAATTACCATACTGAATATCCATACCGCAGCCATAAAACCTACTGTTCCGTACAGAATGCGGACCATCGTACTGTCTTCAACAGTCATAAAACCGATGAAAAGCAGCACAAGCCCCGCAATATAAATGAGCACAGGCGTTAAGTTTAACAGCGTAAATCTGTCAGCCTGTCTGAATACGCGTCTAAGCAAGTATTTAACTCTGTAATTCATATCCGCGCACCTACCTTCTCAAATAATTCCAGTTATTCTGAACACTGTCGTAAATCATAAATCCTTCATCCACTCTGAAAATAGTCACTTCACCAGTTAGATTTAAATCTTCGGTAATCTTATTATTTTCAGCACCTTCAAATTCCATGGAGAATACAGTATCTCTTGAAAAATGATAGGTAATTGGAATGCCTGCCACGCTGCCGTGATTCTCATCCAGAACATCAAATGTAATATTGGCTTCAAGGAAGTCCCGGTCACCGTTTAAATAATTTGAGTAAAAAAGATAGTTATTCTGAATTACCGGACTCGCATATTGAAGCAGGTTCATAAAATCTTCTTCTGTATACAGACTTGCCGGATTGAAGTAAATCACTTCATTACGGTTTACTGTTTTTTCATTACCCCCGTAATTTACGGTATATGTCTCTTCATCAGCAGCTGTCACTTCAAGAAGTGTATACTGCGGCAGCGTTGTGCCGTCAATTTCAAGCCCGTCTCTGTTTACAAATACATATGACAGACGTTCTGATGTCACTTCTTCATTAAGGTTTTGCTGCTCCTCTGTAAATGTCGGTGATTCCCCTATAAATGAAATATTCATAAATATAACGAGAGCCGACAGCACCATCAGGAATGCCAGTACAAGTGTCACAATAATTTTACGAATATTGATATTGTCGAGTACTGAAGCCTGCTGCTTGCCAAGACGCTTAAAGTTTTCACTGTACATCTCGTCCTCGTAAACATGTCTTTTCCATTCAAGATCAAACAGCGCTTCCTGCTCAATATTTTTGACCATGCTTTTATCCCGGAGATACTTATGGTAACTCTCAACACCCTGTTCGACACTGCCTTCAAAACGAATTTGCCCGTAGCTGATCCAGGTGAAATAGTTTGCCATTTTCTCTATAGGTTCCAGTGATGTTTCTAAAAGCAGAATACCCCTGCCGTTTTGTTCATGCATGTTCACAGTGCTGCGAAACTTGTTTAAATCTTCAAGATGTTCGTGGAAATTAGTATAGATAATTACTTCAGCATCGATTAACCCCGAGATTTCAAGCAGAATATGAGCCAGCTGCTTGCGGCTTAAATCCTTTAATTTTTTAGTAAGATTATTGCGGATAACTGGCTTATTGTGCAGCAGTTCAACCGCAGTCTGAAACTCCTTGCCGCTTTTATATTCCTCCAGTAATTCTTCGATAAAGAAGCTCAGGGAGAATGGATTATTAATATGATCCATCACATCGAGGCTCAATATGCCGCCATGTGTTTTAACTTTCCCTGTAACAGGGTTTAAAGTACCGGACAGTACTTCCTTAATATAGAACAAAGTCTCAGCATCACTTAAAAGTCCAAGTACTTCGCCTTCATATAAATGAATGTTAATATTTTTAAGATGTATGGAGCCCGCATGGCCAAACATGCGTTCTTTAAAACCTTTTGCTTCTTTGCTATAAGATAAGTCCAGTCCTTTTAACAAAATGTTATTTTTCATTATCTGACCTTTTTAGGCAGCTGCAGCATACTCACCGGAATAGCTGATTCTTTTTCATCACCATTCACGAAAAAGCCCCAGACAAATATTCCTTTCATATACTCCACTTTAAAGTAATGCTCTTCCTGGCTGATTACTTTATAAATCTTGCCGTTTTCAATTTGAGACAGGTCAATCAGATAGCATTCCGCAATAAGCACCTGGCGTTCCAGTACACGGTATTCGTTTTCAACGCCCATCATTTCGGAACGTCTCATCGCTTCACGTTTTGTTTGAATATAATGATTTAACTCTTTACGAGTCATTTTACTTACATTTTCATTCATCGTTCATTCCGCCTAACTTTCCACTGATTTTATCATAAGCGTAACCTTTGCCCATCATTGCCGCAATCATTTTCTGCTTAAGCTTAAATCCGCTTTCTTTTTTCTGATACTTATTATAATATTTTTCAAAATCTTTCTCAAAATAAGTATCCTCATCGTAGTCATCATCGTAATCTATCAATTCAAAATGATGGCCGCTGTAGCCTCGCAGTGTTAATTTTTCTCGCAGTTTCTGCTTGAACTGCACATATGAACCTCTGTGTGTTCTCAGAAATTTATCTTTTAATTTATTCATGCGTTCAGCATCAATCAGTTCATCAAACGATTCCGCTTCTTCCATAATAATTCTCTCCGGAATTTGATGTTTTTTTAATTCTCTTTTCAGATGCCCCGGCCCTTTGTCCGTCGTATTGAAGAGTGTATTTCTTAATGATCGTGCATAGTTCTCGTCATTTAAATACCCTTCATTCTGCAAACGGTTAATTGTCTGGCTGACAATTCTTTCCTCATAGTCCTCACTAAGATAATCATTCATCTCTTTGTTCGAACGGATTTTATAGCTGATATATTTAATCGCGGCAACGTAAGCCTGATCGTACTGTACATTTTGAACAATTTGTTTAAATTCTTCTTCGTCCAGTTCTTTGCCGGGAATCAATACATAACGTACAAGCGATTCTTCGTGTACTTTTATAGACTGTCCATCATCGAATAAGACATCGTACATTTCCCGTTTCAGTTTTACAATACGTTTGATTTTCATCTAGCTTCACTCCAATAAATCAGATGCGAAAAAATTGCTCAGTGATTTGCTGTGCTCTTTTCTCTCAATACGGCGTTCAGCACGTTCTTTGCCTGTATCACTCAGCCATTGCAGACGTTCATTATCCGGCTCTATTTTAGGAACTTCAACAGTTTTATTGTTTTCATCCAATGCAACAAATGTTAAAAATGAAAAAGCGGCGAGTTCTTTGCCTGACTCTCTCGTTAAATCTTCTTTTGATATTTTAACCATTACTTCCATTGAACTGCGGCCGGTATGTGTCACCATTGCTTCAAGGATAACAATTTCCCCAATGTTAATCGGCAAGAGAAAGTCCATAGAATCTATAGAAGCAGTCACTACAGCCTCTCTCGAATGACGGCGTGCACTGATTGCCGCAATATCATCTACATACTGCAGCAGTCTTCCGCCAAACAGCGTCCCATGCGAGTTTGAATCCGGCGGCAGTACGTTGGCAGTTTTCACTGCATATGATTCAGACATTAATTTTTTCATTTATATTCCCCTTTATAATAAAAATAGAGGAGATATGCATCTCCTCTAAGTAAGTTTCTTATATTTTGCGCTCGAGCGCTTCTTCCGGTGTATCAATCACAAGTGCATCTTTACTTTGGAACGCTTGTGCCAGGAAGTAGTAAAGCACCGCTGCAAAACCGAGAATTGCAAATATAAAAGATAATACGACTAAAAGCATTAGCCAGCTTCCCATAAAAATCCTCCTCAACGGAAATTCACATAATAACAATTACTTAAATTGTATCATATTTTCAAATGAATTGTGCGCTTATTTTTATTAAAATGCCCAGTTGCCTTCAGCAAATACCGGTGACTCATTTCCATCTTTATCAATACCGTAAATATTCATTTTCTCTGAACCGATCATAAAGTCGACATGAGTAATTGAATCGTTCAGTCCTGCCTGATCCAGCTCTTCGCGGGACATCTCTTTACCGCCCTCGATAGAGAATGCATATGCACTGCCGAGTGCGATATGGCATGAGGCATTTTCATCAAACAGCGTATTGTAGAATAAAATACCCTTATTCGAAATTGGAGAGTCAAACGGTACAAGTGCTACTTCTCCAAGACGTTTAGCACCGGCATCAGTGTCTATAATATTTTTCAGAATATCGTAGCCTCGTGCAGCTTCATATTCAACAACTTCTCCGTCTTTAAACGTCAGTTTAAAATCATCGATAATATTACCGCCGTGGCTTAACGGCAAGGTGTTTGTTACGTAGCCGTCAACACGGTTCTTGTCAGGTGCCGTGAAAACTTCTTCTGTCGGCATATTTGCCATAAATGAGTTGCCGCTTGAGTCAGTGCTCGATGCACCCGCCCATAAATGATTGTCAGGCAGACCGATAGTTAAATCAGTACCCGGTGCCTCATAGCGTAATGCAGTGAATTGCTTATCGTTTAAATAATCCACTTTGTCATGGAGTGTTTTATCGTGTTCAATCCATGCTTCTACCGGATTTTCTGCATCTGCACGCACTGTGTAAAGTACTAACTCAAGCAGCGCATTGACCGCATCGTCATCAGAGAGTTCAGGGTACACTAAGCGCGCCCACTCTACTGAAGGATAACCTGCGACACACCACGAATGAAAATCACTCTGCGTACGGCTTGAAAACTCTTTAAATGCCTGGCCGTTTGCAATCTGCATTGCCTGCAGTTTGTTAGGAGAAACATCTTTTAAAAGCTCCGGCGAACTTGAAATAATACTCAGGAACCCTGCTTTTTCGTCACTGTAGTACATGCGCTCCGCTACCTGGAAGTCATGAACAACAGAAAGTTCCTCTTCGTCTCTGTACTGGGCATTCAATCTTGAAATCGTATCGTCGCCAAGTGAAACTTTAACTTCCTTCGAACCTCTTTCGTAAGCGATCTTCGTTACGAGTCTGACGAGCGGCAGTGCATCCGTTGTTGCTCTAATGTAAAGTCTTTTACCGTCTGTAATATTAATACCGACATCGACGAGGAGCTCGGCATATTTATATAATTTCTGTTCAATATTCATCGTCTGACCACTACTTTCTCATTTTTGATAGTTCTTCGATAATAGCTGACTGTTCACTCGCAGATATCTGCTTGCGTGAATCCAGTAATTCTTTAATATCATTTAATTCACTAATTTTTTCATCGCTGTAATCTTCAGCTTTAAATACACCTTTATTTACTACATTTAACTTTTGTATAATTTCGTTTAAAATCTGCTCTTTATCCATGATGGTCCCCTTTCCATTCCTTATAAACTATCTTAACAAATTATAATAAAAATATGTATTATCTAACAAAAGTATAGAAAAACTCTTTTCCTCTTAATTTCTTTTGATAAAAAGTTTACACTGAGTAAATATAGGTTATATTTAATACAAAGCTATCTAAAGGAGAATCAGTTATGAAAAACAAACTAGTACCAGCTATAGTAATTGGAGCCGCTGTCGGTGGATTAATTGCATTAATCGATAAAGGCACACGCGACTCTGTAGTTTCAAATACTAAGAGCATTAAACATTACGCAACGAATCCTGATGATCTTAAACAGCGTTTCAATGAACCGTCAGGCGAACCATCTAAAATAGAAATGATTAAAGACGAAGTTTTATTCTGGAAGGATACTATAGAAGAAATCCGCCGCAACAATCCTGAGCTGGAACGTGCAGTAATGGACGCGAAGGATACTTTCCAGGAAAAACGCGAAAAAAAATTAAATTAAAATTAAACAGGACTATTTGAATATAGTCCTTTTATTTTAGGCGAGGTGAGATTATGACCAAAAATGAAACATCATCAAAACTCTTGAATCAGATTAAAGAAGAAAAAGAGAAGGAGAATAGTGAAGGCGATGTGTTCGTCGACAAGATTAATTTCAAATCAAAAGATGCCAAAAAACCAGATGAACATATTTACGTTTCCAAAATTAATAAACCTGCAAAACTGAAAGAAGATGCCGGTTTTTTCAAACGGCTGTTATTCAGGTTTTCACATGACAACACAACAGGGATGGCCGCACAGCTTGCATACTATTTCCTGCTGGCGATATTCCCGCTCTTGATTTTCCTGTTATCAATCGTTCCGCTGTTCAGAATTGAACCGGATCTTATTACAGGATTTATCCAGGATTATGCACCTTCAGAAATTTCAGGACTGCTGGAAGGTATTATTACCGACGTGTTAAGCAACTCCGGCGGCGGTATTTTATCAATCGGTTTAATTTTAACGCTGTGGTCAGCATCAAACGGTATGACTGCACTGATGAATGCCTTTAACGTCGCGTATGACGTCGAAGACAGCCGCAACTTTGTAAAAGCAAAATTATTGTCAGTATTCTTTACAGTTATTTTATCATTATCAGTAATACTGACATTTGTACTCATCGTATTCGGTGAACAAATCGGTAACTTAATGTTCGGCGTTATCGGACTCGACGACCAGTTCTCATTGGTATGGAACTTAGTCAGAAGTATTTTACCAGTACTGCTCGTATTCATTGTATTCCTTATCATGTACATTACTGCTCCAAATATTAAATTGAAAATTAAGTCGGTTATCCCGGGCACGATCTTTACGACAGTTGCTTTCCTCGTTGCATCATGGGGATTCAGTTTCTACGTATCTAACTTCAGTAACTATTCAGCAACATACGGTTCAATCGCCGGTGTAATCATTTTAATTTTCTGGTTGTACATTACTGGTGTTATAATAATTCTGGGTGCGCAAATTAACTCGATTTTATACAAGCGCACTATAGAGAAAGAACAGCAAACACAAAGTAATGAATAGGAAGTGTCAGTTTAAAATGACTTTATTGGAAGATTTACTCAAAGCAAACGAAGCTTTCGTTAAAAACGAAGAATTCAAAGCTTTTAAAACCGATAAAACACCAAACAAAAAAGCAGTTTTTTTAACTTGTATGGATACGAGATTATCTGAGCTGTCGATTAAAGCATTGGGCTTAAAAAATGGCGACATCAAACAAATTAAAAATGCCGGTGCCGTTGTATCACATCCTTACGGAAGTACGATGCGCAGCCTGCTCGTTGCAGTTTACGCACTGGGCGTGGACGAAGTCTACATCATGGGACACCATGACTGCGGCTTTGGGGCACTCCAGCCGGAACCCGTTATTGAAGAAATGAAAAACCGCGGTATCACTGATGAAGTCTTCGAAACACTCGAATACTCAGGTATCGAAGTCTCTGACTGGCTTAAAGGATTCGACAGCGTCGAAGAAAGCGTCAGAGAAACAGTCGATAACGTTAAGAACCATCCGTTGATGGCTAAAACAGTACCCGTACACGGCATGATTATCGACCCTGAAACAGGGAAAGTTGATCTTGTTATAAACGGCTACGACAAAGCAGAATAATATATTTTTCTGAAGCCGGACCCATTTGAGGGTCTGGTTTTTTTTGATGTTTTAGTACAGATTTTTTCTTGCGCGACGTCGCGGATTTTGCGAAGGCGTTCAATAATATTTTTTATGTTCTTTATCAGTAATAATGTTAGAATTTATATTGCTAAACTGATAATAAAATTAAAGGGGCATAATCATGAAAAAAGCACCAAAAGATGATTTTATCACTAAATACTTTTTAACAATAATAATACTCGGAACATTCCTAATTAATTCTATTTCCATGACCGATGGATTTAAAGAGAATGTCGGGGTACATTTCGCACTCACTTTAATACTCAGCTTTATGACTTTATCGATTGAACTTTTTGTAAATAATAAAAGTCTGGAGCCTAAAGAAAAGGCAATAAAAGCAGGAATTCCAATCGTCTTATTTACACTAATCGTTTTCGCATTCAGTACCGTTTTTCTTTACTCTTAATTACTAAATTGATGAGATAAACCGTTACCTCTGATATGAAACTCGTTCATTGGTGGGATAAACCGT
>DONT01000010.1:0-171872 GCA_003513765.1 Jeotgalicoccus sp. | reverse complement strand
GATAAACCGTTACCTCTGACATGAAACCCGTTCATTGGTGGGATACCGCTACAATACCTGCAAAAAACCCTGTGCATCCATTGGATGCACAGGGTTTCTAAATTAAAATTAGTCTTCAATCTTAGTTAACAGTTTCGGGCCTTCGCTCGTTACCATAATTGTGTGTTCTTTTTGTGCAACGTAGCTGCCGTCTTTTGTTTCAAATGCCCAGTCATCTTTACCGTCTGTAACAATTGTTGCTCTTGATGAGATAAATGGTTCAACTGCAATAACCATTCCCTCTTTTAAAATTGTTCTGTCTGTCGGGTCATAGTAGTTCATAATGTGCTGGGGCTGATCGTGCAGACTTGTGCCTACACCGTGACCTGTCAAATTTTTAATTACTGTTAAATCATTTTGACGTGCTGTGTTAAAGACTGCACGGCCGATCTGACTAACTTTTGCACCGGGCTTAATTTTCTTCAGTGCTTCTTCGAATGCCATTGCTGTAACATCAATAACTTTTTGTTTTAACGGGTCATCATTTTCCCCGGCGATAAATGAAATCCCTGTATCTGAATAGTAACCGTCTTTTACTGCAGATACATCGACGTTAACAATGTCTCCGTCTTTAAGTTTACGCGGACCGGGGATACCGTGCGCCACTTCTTCGTTAATACTGATACACGTGTACCCCGGGAAGTCATACTCGCTGATCGGCGCACTTTTTGCACCGTATTCTTCAAGCAGTTTTCCTGCATAGTCATCGAGTTCTTTCGTTGTCATGCCTACTTTCGCATATTCAACTGTCGCTTTTAATACGCGACCGCATATTTGGCCGATTTCTTCTAATTTTTTTAGTTCTTCCTGTGTTTTTACTATCATTATTTATACCTTCTTACTTTTAGTCTTATTTAACAGTATAACAAAGTTGCTACATTATAAAATCATATATAGTCATATTTCTGTAGAGCCGCTGTTCTATTCCTGAAACTGTCACTCCAATTAACCGTATCGGCACATCCTGTTCTTTCACTTCATGATAAAGATTGTAGGCATAATGATAAATATCTTCCCCTTTAAATACGGGATCCAGCGTCATCATTTGTTTCGAATGTGCTTCGAAGTCACCGGTTTTAATTTTCACCGTTACTACTCTGCCTGCAAGTTCTTTATCATCAAGCCTCATACTGACTTTATTCGACAGGTCTTCCAGCACGGCTAATATCTCTTTATCATCGTTGCGGTCGTAGTTAAATGTCGTTTCTTTACCGACAGACTTGCGTTCACGCTGCACGGTCAATTCGTTTGTGCCGATGCCCCGCGCTTTATTATATAAACTCTCTCCGCGTTTACCGAACTTTAATATTAAATCATTTTTAGCTGTATCATACAGATCTTTACCTGTTTTAATTCCCAGGCTGACCATTTTTTCCTCAGTCACTTTACCGACGCCCGGGAATTTACCGATAGGCAGTTCATGCAAAATTTCAAGGACATTATCGTAATGTATAACTGTCGTCGCTCTCGGTTTATTCATGCCTGAAGCAATTTTCGCAAGGTACTTATTATATGAAATACCGCTGCTCG
The DNA here is from genome assembly GCA_003513765.1 of Jeotgalicoccus sp. Lineage (GTDB taxonomy): Bacteria > Bacillota > Bacilli > Staphylococcales > Salinicoccaceae > Jeotgalicoccus. Next base: position 170,303 of record DONT01000010.1, on the reverse strand, counting down.
ATGTCAGACCTGTTTTTTCAAAAATTTCACTTTGTATGGATAATGCAATTTCTCTTGAGGATGTTTCCTTGCTGACGAGTTCTGTAATATCCAGATACGCTTCATCCAGGCTCAGCGGTTCTATCAGCTCCGTGTAACTCAAAAATATTTCTCTGACCTGGGCTGAAATTTCTTTATACCGTTCAAAACGCGGATGGACAAATATACCGTCTGGACACAGTTTATGAGCAGTTTTCGTCGGCATGGCCGAATGCACGCCAAATTTACGGGCCTCATAGCTCGCTGTCGCAACGACACCTCTGTTAAATGAGCGTCCGCCCACTATTACAGGTTTGCCTCTCAGTTCAGGATTATCGTACTGCTCCACCTGGGCATAAAATGCGTCCATATCTATATGAATGATTCGTTTTTCCATCGTCTTCACCCACATTCATTATATCAAATAACGAACGCACGTTCTACACATTAAATTGTCTGTTCCTTCGTTTCATACAGACTCATGCCGACTTCGGTATCGACAGCATAAGACAGATGCTTGTGCTTTAATATCAGATACAGATAGTAGAAGTCTCCCGCACACGCACCTGTATGCAGAGCGATATAGTATTTATATGCCGGGTTCGGCAGCATAAACATCATTGTCATCATTAATGCTGTTAAAATCACAAACGGCATAATAATAATGATAAAAAACTGCCCTCTCGTATATACAGTTCCCGGTGAAGTTGCATAAGCCATTCCCGCTTTAAATCCGTAGTTCACTTTACCTTCCGGGTTAAAAACTTTAAAAAAGATACCGTGAATCGCCTCGTGAACGATGATAATAATAAAAAATAGTGCGATAATAAAAAATACTGCACCAACAATACCAAATTGCTCTCTGCCGACAAGTGCACTGCCAGTCGGCTGAATAACAAATCCTTCAAGTAAATACAGCACTATAAACGTACCGATCATTACCAGAATTTGAATCCATGATATGCTCTTTAATGCAGATTTATTCTCAAAAATATTCAGTTCGAGCTTGTCCATGTACATGCCTCTTTCTTATTCGTCTGTAATTAACATATCATAATTATAACAGCCATAACACAGGAGTGATTTAATGAATATAACGATTATCGGCGGCGGCCTTGCCGGAGCGTCAATCGGCTATCATCTCGTCAAACTCGGCAACAGCGTGACGATTTACGATCGTAACGATAAAGGCCAGGCAACTTTCGCATCGGCAGGAATTGTCTGTCCATGGATCAGCCAGCGCCGCAATAAAAAATGGTACCGTCTTGTAACAAAAAGCGCTCATTATTATCCGGAGTTTATCAGCATGCTGGAAAAAGATTCCGGCCTCTCAACCGGCTATAAAAACAGCGGTGCGATCTGCCTGTTCAAAGAAAACATTTTTGACAAAGCAACGAAACGTATCAGCGATAAAGCGATAGATAATCCGGATGTCGGTGAAGTCAGACAGCTGACTAAAGATGAATTATCTGCACTGCATCCGTCACTCACAACGGACTACCCTGCACTGATAGTAGAAGGCGGCGGCCAGGTCAGAGGACGTAAACTGCTTGCTGCGTTAAAAGAAGCATTTATTAAGCACGGCGGAATATGGGAAAATAAATCTTATGATGCCGGCAATGATGATACCCTTAAAATATACACGACCGGTGCCTGGGGAGCAGAACAGACATATAAACCTGAAATCGCCCATCAGCGTGCGGAAATAATGCACTTTAAATTAAAAAATCAAAAGGACCTGCAGTCCCCTGTCGTAATGGCACTCGGTCCGACTTATATCGTGCATCTGGAGAACGACGAGTATGTTATCGGTACGACTCACATCGATACGGACTCATTTGATACTGCTCCTACCGCAGAAAGCTATAATTACCTGCAGGATGAACTGTATAAATACTTTAAACCTGAAGACGTGGAAATTACTGAAATGGGTGTCGGATTAAAACCGTATACCCGTGACTTCCTGCCGTTTATCGGCTACGTCGACAAGAACACTTTCGTCGTTAACGGTATGGGTTCAACAGGATTGACAGCGAGCCCATTCGTCGGACAGGAAGTCGCACGTCTGTTAAATAACCTGCCTACTGAACTTGATTTCGAAGACTACAGCTATATTGAACCGCAAAATTAAAAAGACTTCCCTTTCGAGGGAAGTCTTTTTATACGAAGAAATTAATCGTTGCATATACGTAATACAAGAATAAAATCCCGTTTACAATTAGTACGCCGAGCCACAATTTGTCTTTTCTGTATTTGTAGTTAATATACCCGAAAATCGTTCCGAGCGATGTCAGAAGTATATTTAGAATCCATACCACAGATGCATCCATAAATAGAGGCAGCAGTAAAACAAGGACTGGAATCGCCACACAAAATATTCTTAACATATACTGCCTCCTCAACTAAATCATTATAGATAACTTTACAATATTTAAAAATTTTTTACAAAATTTATACTCATTTACTACCAGTTGCGGTGCAAAATCCGGGCAATGTGATAGTCTTCCCGTTTATATAACTTAAACATAAAATACATCAGTATTAGAAGTCCCGCTTCAATATCTGAAATATCGTCTACGAATATTTTATGATCATTCATCGAACCGATTAAATTCTCTTCACGGTGCATCGTTAAAGTGACCTCTTTGTCATCTTTAAAAATATAAGGTGTCTCCAGTACAATGCCATCCGCTCTGAAGTTCATAAAATTGTGAAGCTTGCGTTCTTTAAAGGTAAAACGTTTACCCATATATTCAACTGTATATTTTGCCACGTTTAAATCTTTAAATCTTCTCCTTTGAAGACCGAGCAAAATTTCAGTACCATTAGCGTGCTGAAAACCATAAGTATTCTTCTCATCACAGCCTGATATCGTCGTAGCAAAAACATCCCCGACAACGTTATTATTACTATCTATAATCGTTACACCCTGATGTTGTTCCTCATCGATAACTTTGGCATATAACTGCTGCACTAAACACCCTCCTGTCACACATACTGCATTTCTATCAGTTTACCATAATTTATATTAAAAAGAGTATCCTCATAAATGAAGATACCCTAAAACAACATAATTTATTCTTAATTTAACTTAAAATTAACTCTGTCAGTTCCGAAGCTTCTAATTTACCAAAATAATGGTCTAAATCCAGTGAATTCAGCTTTTCATTTAAGTCTTCTCTGACTACTCTGGTACCTTTAAGTGCCTCTTCAACATCTTTAATCTCGCCCTGTCCGAAAAAGTCGCCAAAAATCGAGCAGTGATCAATTCTGCCCGCTTCAATATCGAGGGAAATATCTACTGTTCCTGCTGATAAACGCCCATCTCTGTTATAAGAATAACGCGGCGCCTTACCGTAGTTCCAATCCCAGTTTTTATATTTCTCTTCAACAAGTTTGTCGATTTCTGCCCAGTCTTTATCAGTAAGCTCATAACGTTTTGCATCATTTACCTCGTCGACAGACAGGAATTCTTTAATAATTAAATCTTTAAATTCATCCGTTGTCACATCTTTGTATTCCGGTGCCAGATGTTCGCGCAATGTTGTCACTCTGCTCTGAACAGATTTGATGCCTTTTGACTCAATTTTTTTACGGTTCGGGTTAAGTACAGCAACCATCGCTTCAGTATTAATATCTAAAAGCAGTGAAAAACCGCCGTACACACGGCCATTTGACATGGTCATCGCTCCGCCTGATACTTTCTTACCGTCGATAATCAGATCATTTCTGCCGCTCTGTTCGACGTTTTTAACTCCCAGATTGTTCAGCGCTTGAATAACAGGTGCATACATTTTTTTATAGTCTCCGTAAACCCCTGTATCTTCAGGCACTAAGAAACATACGTTTACCGCACCATCATCTACTAAAATTGCTCCGCCGCCGGTATCTCGTCTTACGAGCAGAATATCATTTTCTTCAAGGTAATCCTGATTCACTTCTGAAATAGCATTTTGGAAGCGTCCAATTTCCACTTTCGGTTTACAGTGGTAAGGGAAAATAATTCCCTCATCTAAAAAGATATTGTCCTGAACATAGACCTGCATTGCAAGCGCATATGCACCGTCTGTAATATATTCTCCATTGCGAAATGGTTCGATTAAATACATTTCAGTCATCCTTTATCTGTTAAATTTTATGTGCGTTTAAAATAGTCTGTCCGATATCATCAGTTAAGAAGACCGTGCGCGATTTAATTGCTTGTGGAATCCTGTAGGATTTCTGATTCATCGTCACGAACAGTGCATCTTCGTTCTGCCTGGTTTCCCGCCAGAACGGATGTTTTATAAATTGCGGCGTCGTATGTCCGACACCAATTTCAAGATAAATTACTTTACCTTCCTTATGCTCTTTTAAGAATGCATTATAGTCATCTCTCTGCGCCCTAAATTTTGCGTCTTCCACCATGCCTTTTTCTGCTGTGCGTTTATTTTTCTCCATCGGCGCACTGCATTTTGGACAATAAGGAATAAGTGCTGACGGTATTGCCATATTCTGCTGCTGTTCAGCCATTTGACGCATCAGGTCATCATCCCGGTATGTTTCATCATGGCAGAATTCCGAACACTGCATGCGTACATATTCTCCCTGGTAATACAGCACTTTATCCATGTTATATTCAGCCGCATAAAAGGCGTTATCTGCATTCGTCGTAATGACGTGATACGGTTTTTTCTCAATCATTTCCTTCAGTGCGATATACGCTTTTCCTGCCGGCTGATCTAAATAGTTCAATACTATAAAACGGCTTTGAAATGCCCAGTATTCTTCCAGTGTCGGGAATTTAAACAAACTTGCCTGCAGCATATCAAACCAGTTATATTTTTCGATAAAATCCGGAAAGTTGCTTTTAAAGCGTTCTCCGATATAAGTGAAACCGTCAGCTGCCGACATTCCGGCGCCGATGCCGACCACAACCGCATCTGCTTCATCGATCAGTCCCGCAAGCAGTTCACTCTCTGAAGTATTTTGTTCTAACGTCTTCCAAGCTTTCATGCATATACAACCTCTCTTAAGTCAAAAGTTTCTCATAGATTTTTAAATCATCTGTATCAAAAACATTAAATACTACACTGATTGATGATCCGGTTTCTTTTAAATACTGCTTTACAGCCGCCACTGCAGTCGCTGCAGCCGCTTCTTTCGGATAACCGAATACACCAGTTGAAATACTGCAGAATGCAAGCGCCTTAATATTGTTTTTATCGGCAAGTTCCAGACAGCTTCTGTAGCATTTAGCTAAGAGATCCTGTTTCATCGGCGATACTTTGCCATTCCGAACGACCGGTCCGACTGTATGAATTACAGCATCCGCAGGCAGATTGTAGGCAGAAGTAATTTTAGCCCGGCCCACCGCTTCTTTTCTGCCTTGTTTCTTCATGATTTCAGCACATGCCAGGCGCAGCTCTGCGCCCGCCTTCGTATGAATAATATTATCGATGCAGTTATGATTCGGAATCAGGCAGCCGAGCATTTCAGCGTTTGCTGCATTGACGATTGCATCAATTTTCAGCGTCGTAATGTCTCCCTGCCATATGTAAAGCTGTTCTGAAACAGGTTCAAGAGATTTAAAATCTGTCACACCGTCAGCATTATATTCAGATAAAAATGCATCCTGCACATCAAGGAATTCACGGCTGACTTTGACCGCCGGGCGTTCATTGGCAAGGCCGCGGAATACTTCAAATCGCTCAGCGAAGTCATCCGGTACTGATTGTTCTGCCTTATTTTCCTGCTGCATATAAGAAATTAAAAAATGCAGTCTGTCTGTCTGACTCATCATTTACTATCACCCAATTCTAAAAAAAGGCTCACACCCTATGTAGATACATATGAATGCGAGCCTTTAAATATAAATTTAGCTTTAATTAAGCATCAGCAAGCGCATTGAATTCAGCTTCGTCAACACCGGTAAGTTTAACAACCCAGCTCTCATCAGCTTTTGCCGAGTTTAATAATGTCGGTTCATCTGTCGCCTTATTGTTAACCGCAACAATTTTACCTGCTAATGGTGATGCCAGATCAAGTACTGTTTTAGATGCTTCCAATTCAAGCAGTGAATCGTTTTTAGCTACTTCTTCAGCTTTTGTAAATTCTACAAAGCCGACTGTTCCAATATCGTCCTGTAATTCCGGAGTCATAATAAGCGTGTACTCCTCGCCGTTTTTTTCAACCCATAAATAGTTAGCAACTTTTTTCATTGTTATCCTTCTTTCTATTTTTTTAATTGAAATTCCGATGATATTAATTCAAGCGCACGCTGTCTGTTTGCAGCACCCGGCATAAGCGGTATCAGCAGTAATTCATCAGCACCGAATGTTTCTGCCAATGTATCCAGCTGTTTTTTTACGCTTTGTCCATCCCCAACCACCATGCGCGAACGATTAGCCTCAAGTTTCTGAAGTTCTTCTACAGTATAAGTGTATTCCTCTGCAGTTTCAACCGATGGAAAGCGTTCAAATTCACTAAAGTTCATTTTGCCGAGCAGCCATAAATCGAGTGCTTTTGCGAGCGCTGCCGCCTCTTCATTAGTATCAGCAGCGACCACAAATGGCGAGACCATAACTAACGGCTTCTGCATGACCGGTGACGCTACAAATTTTTCTCTGTATATGCGTGCGGCCTCTTTGCCGACTGCTGTTTTATCTTTTGAAGCGTGCGGGAACAATCCGAATGTAAAACCGATGCCTTGGCGTGCAGCGAGTTCCGCTGTCCGGACACTCGTGCTCAGCACCCACATCTCCGGGTTCGTCTCTCCTGTCGGATTCGCAGTGACTTCATTAAAACGGTGATGCTCGTCGTCAGTGTCCGTAACGTATTTTTTTATATCGCTGATATTTTCTTCATAACGCTGTTTACGCGGACGCATTTCGTTCATCGACTTGTTTACAGCCGGTGTGCCGAGCGTATTCCCGATCCCAAGATCCACTCTCCCGGGGTACAGACTTTCCATTACCCTGAAGTTCTCTGCAACTTTCAACGGGCTGTAATGCGGAATCATTACACCGCCGGAACCGAGTCTGATTGATGACGTTTTCCCGAGTATATGCATCATTATTAATTCAGGACTGCTGCTTGCAAAAGCATTCACATCGTGATGCTCCGCCATCCAGAAGCGGTGAAAACCGAGACTTTCTGCCTTTTGTGCAAACTTAACAGTATTTTCTAAGGCATCCTGCGGCGTCTCTCCTTCATCTATTACGGCATAATCCAATACGTTTAATTTAACCATCTGAACATATCCTTTTTATCATCATTTCGAGTGAACTTTCAATCTCAGCTCTTTGTTTTTAACCTCACTCGTCATATCAATCTCGTCTTCATCCGATGTATCGATGACATATTCCCCGGAAAGATTATCTTTATCCCGATAAAATAATTTGATGCGGTCGATGCTGAAAAAATCGTGTTCCAGCATTGCAAGCATGCTGTTCATATGATCGAATTCTGCATAATTCTCTTGTTCAAGCAAAACCTTATTACGTTCATCTCTATATTCATTCAATGACTTCCGGTCGATGACCAGCTCAACATTATGCGCCTCTAAATCCAGCCGGTAAAAATGTTTCACATCAATTGCGATACGTTTCTCACCGAGTCCGACAATATCGTCGATAAAAGATACTCCGGTGAATTTTACGTTTTTATTATTAGAAACATCCAGTAATTGATTCATTTATAAACCCTCACACCATCATAATAATAACATGATTGTATCATAGTACTTTGATGAACTCAGCCCGGTTGCTCATTATCAGGAACCCAACTGATTGACAATAATTTTATAGATTGCTACTTTGAAAGTAATTATTAAAAAGAACGTATATAAGGAGCAGCATGATGAATAAAAAATATTCGCCTTTATTTGAACCTTTACTTTTACCGAACGGCATTGAACTGGCAAATCGTTTCGTTCTGTCGCCGATGATTACAAACTCATCGACAGTTGACGGACATGTGACTGAAGAAGACGAATTGTATCACGCAAGGAGAGCAGGATCCGCGCCGATTCAAGTCACAGGAGCTGCCTACATTGAACCATACGGCCAGCTGTTTGAATACGGCTTCAGCGTTGCTGATGACCGGACCGTCCCGGGTCTTAAAAAACTGGCAGCAGCGATGAAAAAAGACGGTGCCAAAGCCATTCTCCAACTGACACATGCCGGACGCTTTTCAAATCAGGCAATACTGGATCTCGGTGTGGTCTACGGTCCGAGCTTTATGGAATTAAATACGCCGGTTAAACACCAGGTGCTGCCGATGACAAAACGGAAAATTGATACGGTGATTCAGCAATATGCGGACGCAGCAAGACGTGCAATCGCAGCAGGCTTCGACGGTATTGAAATATCTGCAGCACAGCGGCTGTTAATACAGACTTTCTTCTCGAAATTCTCAAACGAACGGGACGATGAATACGGTGCAGGTACTCTCGAAAACCGTTCCCGTTTTGGCCTTGAAGTGATTAAAGCAGTGAGTGATGTTATTAAAGAAGAAGCACCTGAGAATTTTATCTTCGGATTCAGAGGCACACCGGAAGAAACACGCGGCGATGATGTCGGCTACAGTGTGGAGGACTTCTTACAATTTGTCGACTGGGCAGAGGAAATTACAGATATTCACTACCTTGCGATCGCAAGCTGGGGACGCAATATTTATCAGAATGAAGTCCGGGCTAAAGGATCTTATCATGGGCAGCCTGTGAACAAAGTCGTTTATGAACATGTAAAAGGCAGAATCCCGATGATGGCAACAGGCGGTGTGAACACACCGGACAAAGCATTGGAGGCACTGGAATATGCAGATATGGTCGGAGCCTCCAGCCCCTTCATTACAGAACCGGATTTTGTTTCTAAACTGCAAGACGGCCGTGAAGACGAAATTGATTTGCAGTTCACAATTGAAGACCTGGACGACTTAAAAATTCCTAAAGCTGCGTTTAAAGACATTGTACGCATGATGGACTACGGCGAAGGCCTGCCGAAAGAAACGCGCGATGAACTTCGCCGGCTGGCGGATGAAGAATAGCTGATTTACTGAGCTTCATGAACTTTGTTGAATTCACATTGTATAGACAGCTCGTTCTATGGACTTTGTCACTACAGCATAGTTCATGATTTTTACCCACAGTAATTGAATCCTCCTTTTTAAGGGTATTGTACATAACATAATATTTTGAGGGGGATTATTGTGAAGAATGAACAGCTTGTTTTAGCCAAACGTCCGGAGGGTCTTCCAGGCGATGATGTTTTCAGATTCGAAGAGACGGTTATTAAGAAACCCGATCGTAATGAACTCTTAATAGAAAGTGTTTATATTTCAGTCGATCCTTATATGCGCGGCCGCATGAATGATGCGAAATCCTATACGAAACCTTTTAATATCGATGAGCCTTTAAACGGTCATATCGTCGGCAAAGTTGTCGAATCTAATGCTGATGGTTTTAAAGAAAATGATGTCGTGACAGGCCGTCTGTCATGGAAAAAGTATAATACGACTGCAGCAGAGAATGTAAAGAAAGTATCATCAACCGATGTGCCTGTCCATTTATATTTAAGCACGCTCGGAATGCCCGGTCATACTGCCTACGGCGGTTTACTTAACATTGGTAAGCCAAAAAAAGGTGAAACTGTTGTGGTATCGGCAGCCTCAGGTGCTGTCGGTTCTGTTGTCGGTCAAATCGCTAAAATTAAAGGCGCCCGTGTTGTCGGGATTGCCGGCGGTTCAAAAAAAGTAAAACACCTTACTGAAACGTTAGGTTTTGATGCCGGTGTCGACTATAAAGCAGATAACTTCAAAGAGAAATTAGCTGAAGCGGTCCCTGACGGCATTGATGTATATTATGAAAATGTCGGCGGCACCGTTTCCGATGAAGCGTTTAATCATCTGAACAAATTCGCGAGAATACCTGTCTGCGGTACGATTTCTTCCTACAACAGTAAAGAAGATAACGGTCCCCGTGTGCAGCAGAAATTGATTAAATCACAGGCACTGATGCAGGGCTTCCTCGTTGTACAGTTTGAGGATGATGCTGAAAGCACGAGTAAACAGCTCGCAGAGTGGATTCAGGAAGGCAAAATTAAATCCGAAGTATCCATTGCAGAAGGGTTCGATAAACTGCCCGAGGCCTTTAGAAACCTCTTTACCGGAGACAATTTCGGCAAGCAAGTCGTTAAAGTATCGGATTCATTGGATTAATAGACAAAAAAGCCGTTTGAAGATTTTATCATCTTCAAACGGCTTCTTTATTTTAAAAAATTAAGCTTAATATTCTGCCATAATAAGCTTTGAATAAAGCATGATATTCAAATTCGTAAACGTCTTCTCCTGAATACAGAATTTCGTACACTATATTTTTATCTTCAATTTCAAAATTAGTATTTAAAAAGCCGTTTTTCTTATAGAATTGTTTTCTTTTAAATCTCTGCTCATAATTATCAGCAGCACGATCCACTTTTTCTATATTTAAAAGTAAACGTTTGTCTTGGTAAATTTCTTTTAAATGTTGTAATACTATGCTCCCGTAACCTTTAGACTGCTGTGCCGGTTCAATAGCAAAATAAAACACGTAAACAATATCTTTATAATATGTTAAGTACAGAAAACCAATATACTCATTTCCATCATAAATCGTATATAAATTGCAATTTTTCTTTTTTGATCTATACATTAAAAGCCAAAAAGGAACTCGTTCATATTTAGGGAATGCCTCGAAATATAAATCTTTAACCTTCGGCAATTCATTGGTTTTATCCAAATGAATTAAGTTAATCACCGTTTTAATCACCTTTCACTTTTACTGCTGATAAAACTAAAGATTTCTATTTTATTTTCACTAACAAGCTCACTACTTCAACGTGCACTGTATGCGGGAATAAGTCCACAGGCTGTACAGTTTTTAATTCATAGCCGAATTCTCTCAACCATGTTATGTCTTTTGCGAATGTTTCCGGGTTGCATGATACATAGACCACTCTGTCCGTTCCAAGTCTCGCAATACGGCGCATTACTTTGCCGCCTGCACCTGAACGCGGCGGATCAAGCATTAGTAAATCAGGAATGCCCCAGGTCTCCAGTATTTCATCCATACCGCGGCGTGCGTCTTTTGCAAGGAAGTACGTGTTATCAATGCCGTTGTCCACTGCATTGCGTTTCGCTGATTCAATAGATGATTCAACGATTTCAATTCCTGCAAGTTCTTTTACCTTGGCAGCGAATGGCAGTGAGAATGTTCCTACACCGCAAAACAGATCAATCATGCGTTCATGTTCTTTCGCATCTGCCATCTCAAGTGCCAGTTCCACTAATTTTTCCGCCTGAGTCGGATTCGTCTGGAAGAATGTATCGAACCATGTACGGTATTTATAGCCGTACATCACATCGTGAATATAATCTCTGCCGAAAAGCAGGTGCGTATCTTCAGATTGCGTACGGTCAGCAATATCCGTATTCACCATCCACATGATACTCTTCAGATTATCAAAACTTGAAGTAAGTTCTTCAATCAGTTCATCTATTAAAGGCTCTAAATCACCTTCCGGTTTTTCAGTTGCAAATACTGCAAGCATCATTTCTTCAGTTTCCTGAGAACGTCTTACCATTAAGTGACGAAGCAGTCCGGTATGGTTTTCTTTATCGTATCCAGGCAGCTCATATTTTCTCGCCCATTTAGAAACAACAAGCATGGCATCAACCATTTCATTGTTTGCAATTAAGCATGTATTGATATCGATAATTTTACGGAAATTGCCAAGTTCGTGCATGCCGAGCTCGCCGTTTTTACCAAACGTAAATTCCATCTTGTTACGGTATTCAAACGGATTATTCTCCATGCCTATCGCATCTTTAACAAGTGAAGTATCGAACTCGTTCTTTTTCAGTTCACGCTTTACAAAATCTGTTTTCTCTTTTAACTGTGCTTCATATCTCCAGTGCTGCCAGACGCAGCCGCCGCATAATTCAAAGTGCGGACATGGCGGCGTTACCCGGTCAGGATTTGCCGTTACTATTTCTTTCGGCAGGACATTGGCACGCTTTCTCGTTGGATTCGGCACATCAACAGTCACCGTTTCCCCTCTCAATGTCTGCGGAATAGCCAGATTCAATTTGCGCGGTTTATGTCCGCCATGATCGCGCAGTGCGTAACCGCGTCCCGAGCCTTTATTATCCAGCTCATCTATCGTTACTGTAAATGTTTCAATATGATCGTTATTAATTTTAACCAATGTTATCCCCTCACACATCTATTCATTCTTATAATTTTACTGATAGAGATGAATTGTTGCAAGCTAAAATGATAAAAGCATGATTGGGAGTTCTGGATACATATGAGATCCTGTCATGCTAGTTCCGAAAGCTCTGGATACACATGAAACTCTGTCATGCCAATCCTGTAAGCTCTGGATACACGTGAAACTCTGTCATGCCAGTTCCGTAAGCGCTGGATACACATGAAACTCTGTCATGCCAATCCCGACAATAAAAACGGCTTAAAAATCTTAATATAAAGATTTCCAAGCCGCCTAATAATTAATACATAATTTTTTTGTTTTTACTTTTTAAACGCTGATTATGAGAAGAGACCATCGCAAACTGATCAGCCTTAGGATCAATATAGGTTTTCGCATTGTTCACAGCGTTCACTGCATCTGCATATGCACCGGCAATCAGGTTCACTTTCCCCGTGTATCTGATACAGTCTCCGGCAGCAAATATACCCGGTACGTTTGTCAGGCCGGTCGGTGCAGCTTTAACGAAAAAGTCATTTTCCAGATTGAGTCCGAGGTTATTCTCCCGGAATAAAAGGTTTTCCTGATCATAACCGTGATTTACAATCAGCTCATCGTAAGCATCATGAGTAATATCACCCGTCTGATTATTAGTAATCTCGACGTATTCCATCAGTTCTCCGCCGCTGACTCCTGTGACTTCAGACTGTGTCATTACTTTAACCCCATTTTTCTGAAGTCTGCTGACATCCGCTTCATGGGCTGTCAGGTCGTCACCGCGGTAAATAATATGAATCTCACGTGCAATCGGTGACAAGTCATTTGCCCAGTCCACCGCTGAATAGCTGCCGCCCGTAATGAGTATTTTTTTATCCGTAAAGCGTTTAATATCAGGTACTGCATAATGAAGATTTTTATTTTCAAACAGATGTGCATTTTCGATATTCAGCTTAACTGGCTTAATCATACCGCCGCCGCCAATAGTAATGATGACACTTTTAGAATAATGTTTATCTCCTGTTGATGTTTCAACACTAAAACATTCATCGCTCTCTTTTTGAATATTGGTGACTATTGTATTCAAGACGACTTCCGGTTCGAACGTCAGTCCCTGCGCAATCGATTTTTCTATCAATTTACCTGCTGCAAGGGGCTCAGTCCCGCCGATGTCCCAAATCATTTTCTGCGGATAAAGATGAACTTTGCCGCCGAGTTTATCCTGTCCGTCAATTATTTTAGTCTTCATTTCTCTGAGCCCTGCATAAAATGCACTGAACAATCCTGCAGGACCCCCGCCGATTACAGTGACATCATATATATTCTTTGTCATCAAAAATACACTCCTTAGTTAGAACCTAATGCTTCTTCGACATCTTCGACGATTAAACTGTTTGCGATATAACCGCTGTATAACCAGCTGTCAGCCTGTGTGTATTCGTAAACATTCCCATTCTCTACTGCCGGAATGTTTTTAAATACCTCATCTGAAAATGCTGTCTCGCTGTCACCTTCTGCATTGCCGATAAAGAATATATGGTCGGCTTTCATTTCCGCAAGACTCTCAAGTGATGCTTCAATCCATGGTGTTTCATTATCAATTGAAAGTTCTTCTACTAACGGCGGTGCGCTTAAACCTAAATCGTTATATAATACTTCGCCGCTCGACTTATCTTTATTTGAGATAAAGTACGAATCACCTGTCCACCAGATTGCAACTGCTGTTTCCTCACCAACTTCACTTTCCAGCTCCGCTGAAGTTTCTTCAATAAGAGTATCGTATTCAGCTATTTTTTCTTGTGCCAAATCTTCTTTGCCGAACACTTCGGAAACGCGGGTTAAACGGTTTCTCCAGTCGTCGTAGCTGCCGCTCTCAACAACGAAAGACGGGGCAATTTTAGAGTAGCTGTCGTACTTTTCCCCATCAGCCAGATCAGCTGAGCTTAACAGAATTAAATCGGGCTCTTCTTGCACTACCGCTTCAAATGGCAAATCAAACGGCATTAAAGGCAGTCCTTCGAGACCTTCAGGCTGTAGATATTCCTGAACGCTGTCTTCGCCGACTGTCCACTGTGCTGCTGGTGTCTCCTCCAGTGTAAGTATATCGTCTTCCAAGTATGTACCGATAATACGTTCCGGGTTTTCAGGCACTGTTACTTCATTACCTGCATCATCTGTTAATGTAAATTCTTCACCTGCTGCATTCTCTGTTGACTCTTCAGCTGTATTTTCTTCGCTGTTTGAACAACCTGCAGCAAAGATCGATATTCCAAGCATTAAAACTGCTAATTTTTTCATCTATTTTCTCCATTCAATTTTTGTAACAAATCATGATACTGATAATCATTATCAATAGAATTTTATGCTTAATATCGCTTAATGTCAACTATTCTTAATACATCTGAGTAAAAAATTAAAAGTTTTAATATCCATTAATCGTTTCGATTTACACCCTAGTGGTATATAAGTAAAAAGAGATATTTTAACGTTAAGGGGATGATAGTATGACTGCATACAGACATCGCGACTTTAATTCCGTCTACCGGTTTATGGCAATAGGTGCTGCTATCGGTATTGTATTAGGAATTATCACAGGTTTAATTTTCGGACATGCCGGCTTTTGGATATTAGCAGGAATTGCACTCGGCATTAGTGCCGGCGCTGCTATTGAAGCATCTCTGCACACTCCGCCTACTAAAAAAGAAGGATAGTTCACATGATGAACTATCCTTCTTTTATTGATATTAAGAGACCATTAATTGTTTATACATTCTTATAAAATCTGATTTACTGAACATTACCGGTACCGGATATAAAGGATTCGCTTCACTGTAAGCTGCATCAGCCAGTGATTTCAAATCTTCATTTTTCAATTCCTTAAACTTCGTACCAACATCCATTTTGGTATTTAGTTCTTTAATGCTTTCAATAAATTTCTCTGCTTTAACTTCAATACTGTCCCCTTCTTCAGTCACTTTCGCAATATCACCGAGATGCGCCAGTTTACAGTGAACCACTTCGCCGTATTCTTCAAGAATATAAGGCAGAATAATAGAAACTGCCTGGCCGTGCTGGACATTGTATCGTGCACCTAAAGCATGGGCCATCGCATGAACATTTCCTACGTAGGCTCTTGTAAATGCCTTGCCTGCAAAATAAGACGCCCGCTGCATATTTGTGCGCGCCTGAATGTCCTGACCGTTGTCATAAGATTTATATAAATTATCATATATCAGTTCAATTGCTTCCTCGCTCAGCATTTTCGTTTGCTTCGTATTGCTGCGGTTAAGATACGCTTCCACTGCATGTGTTAATGCATCCATACCTGAAAAAGCCGTCATATGCTGTGGCAGACCAAGAAGAAGTTCCGGATCAAGCACTGCTGCATCAGGCATCAGCTTAGTATCAATTATTGCGTATTTCTCCTTCGTTTCACTGTCGGTAATAACAGCTGCGATTGTCGCTTCACTGCCGGTTCCCGCTGTTGTCGGCACCGCAACGAAATAAGGCAGTTTCTTTCTTACTTTCAAGACACCTTTAAAACGGCTGAAATCCGTAGTGTTTTTCGCTGCTGCAATACCTGTACCTTTAGCGCAGTCGATTGCCGATCCGCCTCCAAAGCCGATAATACCATCACAATTTTGTTCGTTATATACATTTACAGCTTCTTTTATATTTTCTGTTGTAGGATTCGCCACTGTGCCTTTATATATAAAATAAATAATATTTTCTTCATTTAAACTGTCGAGCATTTTATCGAGAAGACCCGTTTTTACAATGCCTTCATCAGTCACGATTAAAACTTTTTTTATATTTTCTTCAGTTAATTTAGGAGCCAGTCTATCAATGCACCCCACACAGTTCATTACTGTTGGCGGCTGCCAGTTTAATAAGTGTGCAGTACTCTTCATTATCCCCTGATATGCACGGCTGTACATTTTAAATAACATAGTCATCTTTCCTTCCACACGTTCAGAAATAATCTGTTACATATATTCTATATACCCATTCCTAAATTTGAGTGAGAGTAAAATGATAAAAAGATTAAATTCACTGCTTATTTTAATAACACTATACAGTCTAACTATATAGTTGAACTATATACTAAGAGGTGAATAATATGAGACCTAAACTATTACCGTTATCGGAAACAATGCATTTAATTATGATCGCATTAAGGAAGCCTTTGCACGGCTATGCAATTATGCAGCTCGTCAGCGAAATGTCCGCCGGCCAGGTTAATATCGCAGCAGGCACACTTTATGGTGCGCTTGATAATCTAAAAAAACATAAATATATAGAACTGATTTCAGATCCTGCAGAACGTAAAAAAGTCTACCAGGTCACCACACTTGGCGAAGAAATACTGGAACTTGAAAACACGCGGCTTAAAAAATTTATTTCACTTTATGAGGGTGGTTCAAATGAATAAGTACAAGTTTTTTATCGATCCGCTGAAAGAAGAACAATGGATTAACCAGATGCAGAAAAAAGGATACCGTTTAACTGATATTTCACTGGATTTCATTTATAAGTTTGAGAAAACTGCTGAAGATTACGTGACACGGGTGGATTACCAGGAACAGATGGGTAAATCGAAGTTTGAAGAGTATATCAGTATTCACGAAGAATTCGGCTGGGATCACATTAGAGGCGGCCGCTTCGGTGCAGTAACGCAGGTCTGGTCGAAAGTACCAGATGGCAATGATGAGTTATTTTCCGACAGAGAATCTAAAATAAATTATTATAAGAGGTACATGAAAATGACCGGAGGATTAGCCGTTTTGTTTTTAGTGTACACAATGCTGTTTGTACCGGACAGCACGGGAATGATATTTTTAACACCCGGTCTGTGGGAAGCCGAAGGGATGAAATTCTGGAGAGCATTTCTGTTCGAACTGCCCTTCGCCCTTATGAGAGTTCTGCCTGTAATATTATTCCCGCTTGCTGCAGCTCTATTTTTCCTTACCTATTACAAAATGGACAAAGCTAAAAAAGAGCTTGAACAAGAGATTTAACAATGTCGTCTAAAGGCGATGTTTAATTATAAAAATACCCGGTGTAATATTACGCCGGGCATTCAGCTATATTGGAAATTCTTCTTTACCTGACAACTTAATTAACGACACTTGCAGCAATAACACTATTACTGCAGCAATCACTCCTATTGTTATATGGGTTACTATTGGTGTATTAAAAAAGACCGGGACAAACATTGCCAATATAACTATCATACTGAGCATTGATGCCTGTCTCTTTGATTTCAAACTGATATACTGTTTTTCTCCGCAATTTGGACATTTTGCAGATCCATCAAGATTTGTAAACATCCTTATCTTATCTTTAAACGTCCACTGTGTCTGACATTTCGTACAGCGTGTCAAATTCATCCACTCCATTTAAGATAATGTTATTTTAACTGATCCCATCTCACTTATATATTCCGCTCTGTAATCCGCTTCAGCAATTTCACTGTTTTCCAGATCATTTTTTACTTTACCCACATTTGCTTTCGCTATAATTCGAGTAGATTCAGGTTCGGTACGGTAGTTCACATTTACTGACCCCATTCTGCTCACTGCTTTTAAATCACTGTCAGGTGTCAGATTATCAAGAGTGATTTTACCCAGCTCCGTGATTATATGATATCGTTCAGCCTTCACTCCGCCGGCAGTAATTTTGCCCATTTCCGTTACCATATAAAGATTAAGAAAATCGCTTGATTCCACTTTTAATGCTCCCATAGAAGACTGAAATTCACCATAATTACCTGATAAACCTGCAGCATGAATTGCGCCTTCTTCAGTTTTCAATCTGAATTCTTCTGCTTCAATATCACTTACAGTTACTCTGCCGTCTTTATTATCGATAATGAGCACATCAAGTTTGTTTGGCCAGGTGATAACCAGCTCGTCTTTTTTCAGCTGCTTGCGTTTCTTCATAAAATCAATAATTGTATTAAATTTCACATCATTCGAACCATTGTGATATATAGTCAGCTGGTTGTTATTTATTTCATATTCCAGCTTTCCTTTATGTGTATAACTTAAAAACTTAATGCCAAATTTAATGCCGCTTTCAATTCTAATTTCCGCTGCTTCACCGTTAATCTTAAGATGACTGATATCATTATCTTTCAGCTCTTTCGCAAAGCTCCCGGTTACAGATTTTCTCAGACCTGTCTGCTCTTCTTTTATTTCAGCCGGTACTTCAGGTGTTTCTGTAATTTGTTCTGAGATAAATTTTTCAGCGACTTTCCGCGGCTCCCCGAGTACTTTAAGGAGGTATTCTTCAGTATCTCCGAGTTCAATTGCTCTTTGTATCTGCAGTTTAAAATCTTCTATTATTTCTTTACGCCGAGATTCCGTCAGTACAGTCAGTTCTTTTTCTAATTCTGCTATAAACTTATTTAGTGACATATAATTCTCCTGCTTTATAAATTTTCCGATTGGATGCTAACCTTCAATATCATTATGCATATCCTGCATTTTGTTCTCAACATTTGATATTTCAAATGCACATTCCTGCAGCAGCGCCATATATGCACCTGTATCTTTTTTCGTATTCTTATATCTCATCTTATGCTCGAGACTCGCCCACATATCCATTCCTATGGTGCGTATTTGTATTTCTACTGGTGTATGCTCTGTGCTTTTCGATAAAAACACCGGTACAGATACGACGATATGGAGACTCCGATAACCGTTTCCCTTAGGATTTTCAATGTAATCTTTACGTTTTAACAATTTAATATCTTCCTGTTTCAGGAGCAGTTTTTCAAGCACATAAATATCCTCTATGTAGTTGCAGATGACTCTCATACCTGCTATATCGAGAATATTCGTTTTTGCACTTTCAACTGTGACCGGCAGATTTTTACGCTCAAGTTTAGATAAAAGACTGCGTGTTCCTTTGACTCTCCGCTCCATGTGATGAATTGGGTTATGTTTATGAATCACCTGGAATTCATCATCCAGTATTTTAAGTTTCGTTGTTATTTCTTCCAGCGCCGATGAATAGACATGGTTCAGTTCTACAAACTGCAGCATATTATCAAAGTATTCCATTGAATTAAAATCCTGATTTATACTAAATCTGCTGGTCAGCGTTGCTCTGATTTCTTCTAAATCCATTGACGGTTTACGGTCTACATACATCTCAGCCACTCCTGTAAAATTTATAAGTTATCATCATTATAAGTGGATAATGATTTTATTACCAAATATCATATATTTATATTTTATCTGGAAAGCGTTATGATTAAGTTAATTCACAAAAAGGAGATGGACATATGACGTTAACACTATCTGATATTCAGGCTGCACACGAACGTATTAAACCTTATATCATCGAAACACCTGTTTTAAGATTACATAATCTTGAAGAAATTTTAGGCTGTGAGGTATACGTTAAATTAGAAAATATGCAGCGCACTAAAGCCTTTAAACTGCGCGGGGTAATGAATGCACTGCTTCAGCTGACAGATGAAGAGCTAAAACGCGGTGTCGTTACTTCATCTTCCGGAAATCACGGTCACGCGGTTGCTTATGCATCAAAAATGCTCGGTATTAAAGCGACAGTTGCAGTACCCGATACTGCGCCGCCGTTTAAACTTCAAAAAATTGCAGAGCACGGGGCTGAAATTATTCCAACAACAGTCGAAGAACGTTTTAAACTGCAGGAGTCACTCGTTGAAGAACACGGCTACACATTAATTCCTCCATTTAATGATTACCGAATTATGGCAGGACAAGGTACTGTCGGTCTTGAGATTTTAGAGCAGCTTCCGGATGTGGATCATATCTTTGTTCCTGCGAGCGGCGGCGGTTTAATCGGCGGTATTTCTACAGCGGTTAAAGGATTGAAAGACAACGTTAAAGTCCACGGCGTTGAACCGGCGAACCTGCCGAAGTTCTCTACGAGTCTAAAAAATGGTGAGCTCACTCAGGTTGAAAACAAAGGAACAATCGCAGATGGTTTAGTCAGTATTATTCCGGGCGAGAAGAACTTCCCAATCGTCCAGAAATATGTTGACGCGTTCCATACAGTCAGTGAAGAAGCGATGAAAAAAGGTCAGAAATTAATGCTGATGGAGGCGAAGATTTTAACAGAAATATCTTCTTCAATCGCTATCGGCGGTATTTTAAACGGAGAGATTGAGGTAAGCCCGGAAGATAAAATCTGCTTCATCATTACCGGCGGCAATCTTGGATTTGATCAACTGGATTATATTAAAGATACTGAATACTAAATTAAAAAATCTGAGGCGTCTGCCTCAGATTTTTTCTTTTGTACTGTCATAAATGAACAATGATGCAATTAATCCAATTAGAGAGATTCCTGTTATAAAGTAAAATGCAAAGTGTGTACCTGCAGCAATTCCGAATTCTGCACTTTTACCAGCGGAACTCTGTCCAATCGTGAACAATGTTATCGCGATTGCAGTGCCGAGTGCACCGCCGACCTGTGTCAGCGTGTTCATCGCAGCAGAACCATCCGCATATAACCGAGGAGGCAGCTGATTCATCGCATTCGTCTGAGACGGCATAATAGTCATAGGCAGCCCTGTGAACATTATCATAAACAGCACAACAACCTGCCATACAGGTGTCGTATCACTAAGAACAATTAAAAATCCGATATTCGCAGCAGTAATTAAACCGAATCCGGTCACGATAAAGAACTTTGGTCCAATCTTATTGTACATCGCCCCTACAACAGGTGACATTACAAAATTAAGTATGTTCCCCGGCAGTAAAATCAGCCCTGCCACTGCAGCTGTAAACAGGAGAGCGCCTTTTAAATAGAGCGGCATTAAAATTGACGTCGATAAAATAATAAAAAGACTTAAAAACATCATCAGCGTTCCAATTGTAAACATTGGAAATTTAAATATCGCTAAATTAATAAGTGGCGTTTCAAGTACTGTTTGTCTACGTCCAAATAAAATTAATGCCGTTATACCTAATATCAACGGAAGCCACACAATAACTGATGTAAACGGATTGTCAGCATACATGCTTAATCCGTAAACAATTCCGCCAAAGCCGATTGTTGAGTACACGACTGATAGATAATCCATTTTTGGTTTGGTTACTGCCGAAACGTTTTCCACTACTATTAATGAATATATCAGCAGCAGAATATATAAAGCTGCACTGATCCAAAAAATATAAGTCCAGCCGATAGTTGTAATAATTACACCGGAAGCCGTCGGTCCGATTGCCGGAGCTGCTGTAATGACAAGCCCCATCAACCCCATAACCATTCCGCGTTTATGAATCGGAAAAATTACCATCAGCACACTCAGCATCAGCGGTAATATTATTCCCGTACCCAGCGCCTGAACTATTCTTCCCAAGAGCAGCAGTTCAAAGTTCGGGGATAACGCAGCGAGCACCGCGCCCAATCCTGATATCGACAGCGAAGCAATTACCAGCTGTCTGGTTGAAAACCATTTAATTAAAAATGCTGATACAGGTATTAATACTGCCATCGTGAGCAAATATCCGGTTGTCAGCCACTGGGCTGCCGATGCGGTAATTTCGTATTCGTTCATTACATCGGTCAATGCCATATTTAAAGCAGTTTCACCAAAGAGTCCCACGAATGCTCCCAGCATTAGGGCAAACGCCATTAATTTCGTATATTTAGTATTTATTAAAGCTTCCATTATATTCTTCTTTCTGTTTTAAAATAGTTTTCACTTACGTTAATCATTCAGCAGCACATATTCCGGTTACTGCGGTTCTTTTAAATCATAGCAGATTTTCTTTTAATTACTCCACTTAAATTTTACAAAGAAAGCAGAATCTCCATAGAGATTCTGCTTTTATTATTACATTAAAGAAGTAAACCATAAACCGAGCGATGTGCCGATATAGTTACCGATAATATAACCGAGTGTACCAATAATTAGAATCGGACCGACGAGCTTCGTCCAGCCGCGTGATATTGCCATTGCAGCTGCTGTTGTCGGGCCGCCTATGTTGGCGTTGGATGCCAGTATAATCTCTTCAAGATTAAATTTGAACAAACGTCCGAAACCAAATGAAATCAGCATATTAATAAACACAATAATTGCTGCAAATACTAAAATTAACGGTGCATTTTGTATAATCAGCGGTATTGATGCAGGGACACCGATTACTACAAAGAATATGTAGATAAAAAATGTACCGAATTCCTGAGATCCTGAAATACTTTCAAAGTATTTAGGAAACAGTGCAACCAGCAGCAGCGTCAG
This sequence comes from Jeotgalicoccus sp., assembly GCA_003513765.1. Classification (GTDB taxonomy): domain Bacteria; phylum Bacillota; class Bacilli; order Staphylococcales; family Salinicoccaceae; genus Jeotgalicoccus. Next base: position 147,815 of record DONT01000010.1, on the reverse strand, counting down.
CGTCGTCAGCATCAGATAATCATCACCGATAACACCGCGCAGTATAGTTAGAAATATATTGCTGTCTGCGGGAATCAGATTAGAGAAGAAACTCGCTAAACTGAAAGATACAGCGACAATTACAAATGCTGTTCCAATTGCTTTTGCTATATCCTGCAGTGAGATTTCTTTTCCTTTCCAATAATCAGAAGCCTGGTTATCGCTGCCGCCATTTTTCTCATTTTCATCAATATAGGGTGTACCGAATTTACTCCGGAAGAAATTTAATGCCGGTATCGTAATAAGTACGAAGAAATACAGCACCATTAAGAGATTATCTGCAACGACAGTTGAAGATACTGTATCCTGAGGAACGTCAAAACGTGTTGCCATCGCCGCAAAGTTGACTCCGCCCCCTGTGTAAGAGGCACTCAGCATCGCACCGATATAATTCAGCTGCGGGATGTATTCCTTCAGAATAAAGAAGGCAGTAATCGTTCCCGCTATGGTCCCGATTGTACTGATTAAAAATATAATTAAAAGCCGTTTACTTTCCTGCCATACTTTAACGACGTTCGACTGAAATAACAGCAGCGGTATCGCGAGCGGCACTACATAAGTCCATACCGTATCGTACACCGGTGATTCTAATGGGATGACCCCTGTATTACTTAAAAGCATTGCTCCGGCAAGTGCGATAATCGCACCTGACAGTTTCGATGCCCAGCTGTACTTCTGCTCCAGTATTATCGCTACTCCGGCCCAACCGATTAAAATTGCCCACAGCACCCAGTAATTCTCGGGATGTATGAGACTCGTTGTCTCTTCCATAAATTCTCCCCCTTGTGTATAGTTACTCCTATTTTACTCTAGTGGAAATGATATTAACAGATAATTATAAATCTTATAAAAGATAAAAACATGCATCTGCTGTATAAAAGCAGATGCATGTTTTTATAATGATGCTTCGAGAAGAATCGGCGTATGATCCTGTCTCGTGCCGGAATCAATCATTTCCGATTTGATTACTTTCCCGGCAATGCGACTGCTCACCAGCCAGTAATCAATTCTCCATCCCGAGTTATTAATCTTACTCGTTTTGGCACGCTGTGCCCACCATGAATACACACCGGTCACGTCCCCGTGAATATGACGGAAAGTGTCTGTGAATCCTTTATCCAGCAAATTTGTGAAGCCCTGTCTTTCCTCATCTGTAAACCCTGCAGAACGGCGGTTGCCTTTTGGATTGGCCAGGTCAATTTCCTTATGAGCCACATTAAAGTCTCCCGTAACGAAAACAGGCTTGCTAAGGTCCAGTTCCTCTATATATTCAGCATAACGCTCATCCCAAATTTGACGTTCTTCGAGACGCTTCAATGCATCGCCTGCATTCGGTGTATAGACTTGCGTAATATAAAAATCATCAAACTCTAAAGTAATTATACGTCCTTCACTATCCATAGTTCCCGGCGAACCAATAGATGGATAAGTAACTTCAGGCTGTAATTCTTCTTTATATAAAAACATCGTCCCGGCGTAACCTTTACGTGCAGGCTCTACCGAGCTGCGCCACACTGCTTCATAACCCGGAAATGATTCTTTTAAAATTTCCACGTGCTTTTTAGCCGGTCCTGCTGCCGACAGTTTGGTTTCCTGAATTGCAATCACTTCAGGGTTGTGTGCCTGTATTGATTTTAATACATCTCTCGATAATAACGCTCTCGCCGATTCACTCGTCAGTGCAGCATTCAATGAATCGATATTCCATGAAATAAACTTCAAAATATTTCCTCCTGCTTCTTTCAATGCTTCATCTTATATCTAATATGTAATGTCCATAATATCAAAATATTAAAATACAACTGAAACGAATGCAATGACTATACAATTTTTCAAGGAATAATTCAAGCCGGTCAGAAATATCTATGCAAATATAAGAATATATTATTTTTATTAAATTTTCCGAAAATTGATTGACAACGCTTTCATTCATTCTATATAATGAGCATGTGTTCGAATATCATATAGGTGTACGATATAAGTACAAAGGAGGTTGAAATGCGTAATATTTCTTTAGTAGATATTTTTATATGTGATCTGCCTACCGTTCGCCCCCATAAACTGGCGATGACAACAATTACATCGCAGGCGATTGTTATCGGTGTAATTAAAGATGACAATGGACTTACAGGGGTATCGGAAGTTGCGACTATCGGCGGTGCTTCCTACGGGGAAAGTACAGTTGAAGCGATAAAAGCAAATATCGATAACTACATAACGCCTCATCTCATCGGTCAGAACCCGATATACTTCAGCAAAATTATGGATAATGTTTCTAAATCAGTAAGAGGAAACTTCTTCGCAAAGAGTCTGATTGAAACAGCATTAATCGATCTCGCAGCAAAACAGCGTGAAATTCCTGCCTACGAATTGTTCGGCGGAAAGATTCACGACTCACTTCCACTCGCGTGGACATTGGCCAGCGGAGATACACAGGGGGATATTGAAGAAGCGAAAGAAATGCTTCATCAAAAACGCCATAACATTTTCAAGCTTAAAATCGGCAGCGGAGATCCTGATGCCAACGTTAAACATGTCGGCGAAATCATTAAAGCCGTTGGGGATGCATCAAGAATTACCGTTGATATCAACCAGGCATGGGATGAGTACACTGCTTTAAAACAAATTAAAGCCCTGGAGGAAATGGGTGTTTCAATGATTGAGCAGCCGCTTCCGACATGGAACTACGAAGGAATGGCGAGACTGACAGAACGTTTTGACGTCTCGATTCTTGCAGACGAAGCTGCAACGTCCCTCCATGATACTTACAGAATTATTAAAGAAAGAGCCGGAGATGCCATCGCATTGAAACCCGCTAAACACGGAGGCATTCTTGAAACTAAAAAGATTGCCGGCATTGCAGAAGCAGCAGGATTTGGACTGTACGGCGGTACGATGATCGAGTCAACACTCGGCAACGCAATCGCAGCAAGCGTCTACTCCACTATTCCGGAATTCAAGTTCGGTACGGAAATATTCGGCCCGCTTCTATATAAAGACAAGCTAACCTTAGAAGATATCGAAGTTAAAGATTTCGAAATCCAAATTTCCGATGATGTCGGATTTGGAGTCACACTGGATTGGGAGAAACTGGAACACTACAAACGATAATGCAAGACAGGTATCGACAAATTCACTGCATAACAGTGAATTGCTTAAATAAATTAAATCTAATTAAATTAAAGGGGAATATTAACTATGACACAAGAAATGACTAACCACTTACCTACTACTAAAAACGAACGCGTTGGAGAAGTTTTTGATTTATTCATTAAACACATGCAGGAATTCCTTGAAGAAGCGAAACTTAACCACGAAGAGTACACAAACTTTGTAAACTGGGCAGACCGCCTTGGTAAATCAGGAGAACTTCCGCTTTATGCTGACGTATTTTTAGAAACTCACGTTCTGCAGGCAATGTACACGAAACTTCCGGGAACACAGCCTTCACTGCTTGGACCATACTACGTGGAAAATGCTCCATTTGTAGAAGCTGATGAAAATGGAATCATCGATCTGCCTAAACGTGAAAATGAACCTGGTGAAGTTCTTTACTTCTCAGGCACAGTTAAAAACACTGACGGTGAAGTTCTTGCAGGTGCTGAAGTCGACTACTGGCAGAATGATAACTCTGCGAAGTACTCCAACTTCGACTCTGATGCTCCAGATTTTAACTTACGCGGACGTTTCAAAACTGATGAGAACGGACAGTTCACATTGAAAACAATCCAGGCGATTCCTTACTCTATTCCGGACCAGGGTCCAACTGGTGAATTCCTTGGATACATGGAACAGCACCCTATGCGCCCTGCTCACGAACACATCATGTTCAAGGCTGAAGGCCACGAAACACTGATTACTCAAGTCTTCTTCGAAGGTGATGAGTGGATGGAAACAGACGTTGCTGAAGGTGTACGTGACGAACTGATTACAAAACTTATCGATAAAGGTGATCACAAAGTAGCATCACTTGATTTCGTAATGCGTAAACTGTAATAACAAACCGGGCATGGTGACATGCCCTTTTTGACTTTTAAGGATTAACAGGAGGAATTTTAAATGAGAGAATTACCAGAACCAAAACTGAGTCTGCTTGGCCATATGGAATTAAATGTAGCAAAACCTTATCTGCCGGGGAAAACACCAATCGGCACACGCAGAATTATTCAGGTGACAGGCGGAAAATTCGAAGGTGAACATTTCAATGCAACTGTTCTGCCGGGCGGAGACGACTGGATTACAGTACGTGAAGACGGCACGATTATTCAGGATGTCAGAATTACTTTGGAAACAGACGATAAGGAACTTATTCTGATGAGCTACCGCGGCATCCGCACGGGAGACCCATCTGTACTCCGTCGTCTCGATAAAGGTGAAGAAGTTGATCCTGAAGAATACTACTTCAGAACCAACCCGATCTTTGAAACAGCAAGTGAGAAATACCACTGGATGAACAACAGAATTTTTGTCTCAAATGGTATCAGAATGCCTGAAGGCGTAAGCTACTCTATCTACACTGTTGAATAGGAGGATAAGCATGACAGAACGCATTCAAACTAAAGAAAAAATGATTAATGTAAATAAAACCGGTAACGGTAAAAAAGACGTCTTATTAATATTTATTCACGGCCTGACAGGAAACTATATGCAGATGCATCATTTCCAGGAGTATTTTAAAGAAAGTTTCAATACTCTGAGCTATGATCTCAGCGGCCGCGGAGACAGCACGATTCAGAAGGAGCCTTCAGATATCCATCAGCATACTGAAGATCTGCTGCAGCTGATAGCTTCTCTCGATTACGATAAATTCATTCTCGCCGGATACTCGATGGGCGGCTATATTGCATTGGATGCTGCTGCACAGTCAGAAAAAATCCAGAAAGTCGTTCTGCTCGACGGCGGCGGTATTGCCAATGAAGATACAAGCAATCTCGTTATCCCTTCTCTCGGCAGACTGGAGAAAACATTCGCTTCTTCTCGGGACTATCTGGAAATGATGAAGCAGTCTTACAGAGCTCTTGGTGTTGAGTGGTCTGCTGTTATGGATCAGGTCATCGACCATGAGATACATGAGGTTGATGGGGATATTCATCCGAAATCTGACTATAAACTGACGAAACAGGATTTTGAAAGCTTCTACGTTTATCCTCATTCGAAAATCTATGAAAATGTAAACGTTCCGGTGCTCCTTATTATCTGCACCGGTCCAATTAAAGATAATACACCGCTGTTCAGTAAAGATGGTTACAGCCTCATGCTGGACACAGTTAAAGATATAAAATCAACGGATTATACACTTAATCACTACGAAATTGTGTTTAACAATAATCCAGATTTAAACAAGAAAATCAATGAATTTTTAGAAATGGAGTGAGTGCTTTGGAATCTAAGATTACAGATATAAAATCGGCTCTTGAACCTGTAAAGAGTGGTGACACACTGATGGTCGGCGGTTTCGGGCTCATTGGTGCACCATTAAGTCTGATTGATGAACTGACAACGCTCGACGTAAATGAACTGACGGTAATCAGCAACAACGTCGGGGAGGCAGGTAAAGGGCTCGGTATACTGCTCGACCAGGGCAAATTAAAGAAAGCAGTCGGTTCCTATTTCACAAGTAACCGTGAAGTGGCCAAATGGTATAATGCCGGAAAACTTGAACTGCAACTTCTGCCGCAGGGTACTTTAGGTGAAGCAATTCGTGCAGGCGGTGCAGGCATCGGCGGTTTCTACACTAAAACAAGTGTCGGTACTGATCTTGCTAAAGGCAAAGAGACAAAAGAAATTGACGGTGAAGAATACGTGCTTGAAAAAGCACTGAAAGCAGATGTGTCAATTGTCCGTGCCCATAAAGCAGATAAGCTCGGCAACCTCGTCTATTATAAGACAGCGAGAAACTTCAATCCGATGATGGCAACTGCCGGTAAATACGTAGTCGCTGAAGTCGATGAAATCGTTGAGGTCGGCGAATTGAATCCTGAAGAAATTGCAACACAGCATATATATGTAGATAAAATTGTCTTAGCTGAACAAATTCTTACGAAGGAAGGAGTCGTTCAGAAATGAGTATAAAAGATATGATTGCAGAACGCGCTGCCGGAGCACTGGAAGAACAGTCGGTAATTAACCTCGGTATCGGTATCCCTACCCTCGTTGCCAATTATCTGGATAAGGAAAAATACTATCTGCACACTGAAAATGGCCTGCTTGGGGTGACGTCTGTAGCAGATGAAGATATCGATCCAAATATCGTTAACGCAGGAAAACTGCCTGTCGGTGAAGCTGTGGGTGCAAGCTATTTCAACAGTGCAGATTCTTTTGCCATGATTCGCGGCGGACACGTTGACGTTGCAATTCTCGGTGTCCTTCAGGTCGATGAAACCGGTCAGGTTGCCAACTGGGCGATTCCCGGAAAAGACATCATCGGTGTCGGCGGAGCAATGGACCTTCTCGTCGGTGCAAAAAAAGTGATTATCACAACTAATCATACAGCAAAAGACGGCTCCCCGAAGTTTCTTAAAGAATGCACATATCCTATCACTTCGACACGTAAAATTGACATGATTATTACAGATCTTGCAGTGTTTGAACGTAAGGGTGAGAAATTCGAACTGATTGAGTTAATGGGCAATGCAACACTTGAAGAAATCGCAGAGAAAACTGAAGCGGACTATATTGTTTCAGAATCATTAAAAAGGAGTGTCGAATAAATGAGAGAAGTAGTAATTGTAGATGCAGTCAGAACACCGATTGGCCGTTATAAAGGTGCCCTTAAATCTGTGCGTCCTGATGATTTAGGTGCTATTGTTATCAAAGCTCTGACAGAAAGAAATCCTAATCTCGATGTGAATCAGATTGATGAAGTTCTTTTTGGCAACGCAAACGGTGCCGGAGAAGAAAACAGAAACGTCGCGCGCATGTCTGCACTCCTTGCTGACCTGCCTGAGAGCGTTGGCGGTACGACAATTAACCGTCTTTGCGGCTCGAGCCTGGATAGTGTTTCCATGGCCGCCCGCTCGATATTAACTGGCGAAATCGACATTGCGATCGCGGGCGGCACCGAAAGTATGTCACGCGCGCCATTTGTAATGTTAAAACCTGAAAAAGAATTCCCGCGCGGCAACATGGAACTCGTTGATACAACTATCGGCTGGAGATTCCCAAACAGGAAAATTGAAGAAGAGCATGGCATTGATTCTATGCCGCAGACAGCAGAAAACGTCGCTCAGCGTTATAATATTTCACGTGAAGCTCAGGATAAGTTCGCATTCCAAAGTCAGCAGCGTGCAAAAGCTGCAGTAGAAGCAGATAAGTTTAAAGAGCAGATTATTCCTGTAACTATTAAAGACCGTAAAGGCAATGAAACAATCGTCGACAAAGACGAGCATCCAAGACCGGAAACGACATTGGAAAAACTCGGAACATTGAAACCCATCTTTCCTGACGGCACTATTACTGCAGGTAACGCTTCAGGTGTAAACGATGGTGCCAGTGCCCTATTGATGATGAGTAAAGAGAAAGCTGATGAACTTGGATTGAAACCCCTCGTTACATATACTTTCTCGGCAACTGCCGGTGTAGAACCCGCAGTAATGGGACTTGGACCAATCGATTCAACAAAAAAACTGCTCGAGAAAACCGGCCGTACTATTGCTGATATCGGTCTTGTAGAACTGAATGAAGCATTCGCTTCGCAGTCAATAGAGTGTATAAACCAGCTTGGACTCAGCGAAGATATTGTCAACGTCAACGGCGGTGCTATAAGCTTTGGTCATCCTTTAGGTGCCAGCGGCGCACGTATTCTGACAGACCTTATCTATGAAATGAAACGCAGAGGGACTAAGACCGGACTCGCTACAATGTGTATCGGTGTCGGTCAGGGTATTTCACTGATGGTTGATAACGTAGAGTAAACTTTTATTTTAAAGCTGCATAGCAAAAGGACGGCCAGTATTTTTACTGGCCGTCCTTTTCTGTTAAAATGGCAATTCTATTTCAGTATTTCTGCTGATTTGTTCTGCTGCATCCAGCACTGGTTTTAAATAGTTCTTTTCAAGTTCTTCCCTTGTTGTCTGAGAAGAGTTTGTTGAACAATTGATTGCAGCGATCACATTACCTCTCATGTTCCGTATTGGAGCTGCGACAGACATCAATCCGAGTTCGAGCTGATCTTCGCTGATTGCATAGCCCGCTTTACGGATTTCTGCCAGCTCTTTACGAAGGTCTTCCTCTTTGTAAATTGTATGTTCAGTCAGCGGTTTTAATTCTGCCGTCTCGAAATATGTATCAAGTTCTTCTTTACTCTTATAAGCGAGCAGCACTTTTCCCATCGATGTTGCATAAGCGGGAAGATGCGTGCCAATATTTAAAGAAATCTTCATGATCTTATTGGCAGGTACACGCCCAATATAGACGATTTCCTCACCTACTAATTTGGCTAAGGAACTCGATTCATTCGTCACTTTAGAAAGCTCACGCAGCAGTGTCGTCGTAATTTCCCAGCTGTCACGCGCGGTCATATATGAATATCCTAGAGATAATACTTTCGGTGTTAAATAGAACCTGTTATCCAGCATCTGTGCATATCCGAGATTCACCAGTGTAATTAATACACGACGGGCCGTCGGTCTCGATATCCCCACTAATTTTGATGCTGTTGAAATTGTTAAATGATCAGTACCATCGAACGCCTCGATTACTTTTAGACCTTTTTCCAAAGTCTGAAGGTGATCAGGAGAATTTTTAATATCTTCACTTGTCATAATATACCCCCTGTTAACTGTACGATTAGCGAAATCTTGTACTAATAGTATAACACTTTAAGAGCCAGATTTCTTCCGTAAACTAAAAAGTCCGAAATCATATTTATCAGTCTGGAGTCCTAAAAAAACGGACAAATTTTGATTTGTCCGGTTTCATTTTAAAATGTATTTGTATTTTCTAAAACCGTAACCGCTTCAATATGTTTTGTCTGCGGGAACAGATCAACCGGTGTGACTTCCGATGCTTTAAAGCCATGTCTCTCCAAATACTTCATATCTCTTTGAAGTGTACTCGGATTACATGAAATATAAACAATTTTCTTCGGACTCACTTCAATCAGCGAATCTAAGAATTGTGTATGACATCCTTTACGCGGAGGATCGACGAATACAACGTCAGCGCTGACACCTTCTTTAACGAGTTTCGGCATTACTTCTTCTGCCTTGCCTAAATAGTAGTCCGCATTATCAATGCCGTTCAGTTTCGCATTTTCTATAGCGTCTTCAACTGCACTGTCGACAATTTCAATGCCGATAATTTTACTGACACGGTCAGATGCTGCAAGACCGATTGTCCCGATGCCTGAATACGTATCGATAATCGTTTCGTCACCGCTTAAGTCAGCCATGTCGAGACCGATCTGATACAGTTTTTCAGTCTGTGCATGGTTAACCTGGTAAAATGAACGGTCGCGTATTTTAAATGACTTGTCAAGCAGCGTGTCCGTAATATAATCATGACCAAGCAGGACGATTGAACGTCTGCCGAATATCACATTCGTTTTCTCATCGTTAATATTCTGCACTATACTTTTCACATTAGGATACGCCTCTTTTAACGCTTTAACAATCGATAAAAATTCGTTGCGTTTGCCGTTCGTAATAAAGACAACCTGTACTTCACTGTCGTTGCTGTTTGAACGGATAACAATATGTCTTAAGAGGCCCTGATGTGATGTTTCATCGTAAATCGATGTATTTTCTTCAATCAGTTTATCTTTTATAAACAGCATAATATCGTTATGCACATGTTTTTGAATGTAGCAGTGTTCGATATCCACGATATCGTGAGAGCGCGGTTTATAGAATCCCATTATCAGTCTGCCGTCAATTTTCTGTACAGGAATCTGTGATTTGTTACGGTAATACAGGGAATCTCCCGTTACCGTAGCGTTAATTTTCAGATTCAGTCTCGCCTGCTGATTAATGTTCTGCTGGACGACCTGATGCTTAAATTCTGCCTGCTCAGCATCGTTCATTACCTGTATCTGGCAGCCGCCGCACTGGAAGTAATATTCACACGGCGGAGTCTGGCGGTTCGGCGACTGTTTCAGTACATTTAAAACTTTGCCGAAAGCATACTTGCTGTTCACTTTGACTGCTTTAAATTCTACTGTCTCACCTTTTAAAACATCCGGTAAAAATACCGGATAGCCGTCGACTTTAACGATGCCCATTCCTTCGTGGGTATAGTCCTCTACGACTGCTTCATAGTTATTATTTTTAGTTATTGCATTCATGTTAAAACCTCTTACTTCATTAATTTTAAAGCTTGACCCGGAATGTGCTGAAGCCGTCACCGCAATCTTCTAAATGCTCAATTGGCAAGCCCTCCGTATATTCTTTCGCTGCTGCTGCCGTCGTAAATGTATACGTATTATGAGGAATAATCGTCATCGGATTACGGTAGCTGAATGTCTCACCGCTCTTTATATATTCTGTCACAATATCCCGTACTGAAATATCCGATTCATATAATATTTCTGCATCTCTTAAAAATGGTGCATAGGCTACTTTATAATTATTTGCCGGGACGATAAACTCATCTGTATCTTTTATCGGCCTACCTTTATACATCATTTTAATCACCCGCTCTGAATCATTAATCTGATGGGCAGAGCTTTCGTAGCGTGCCTGTTTCGTTAAATCGAATGTATAGTCCAAATCAAAGAATGTATCGAAGTTGTAGCCTGGAAAACCGTAGCGTGAATTATTCGGCTGCAGAATTTCCTTACCGTCATAATCATTAAACGCAGACGCTGCCCATTCGAGCCATTCTTTCAGCACCTTACCTGTAATTTTAATAATCAAAAGTGTATTCGCATGTTTATAAATATCGATACTGTCTGCAATAGTCATTTCTCCGGCAGGGATATCAGTATAATCATGCGCACCGTCACGTCCTACTTTTACTGCAGAGTTAAAACCGATAACCGGTATATTAATATCTTTAAAATCTGCCCGCTCTTTTGCAAACCATACCGTTGCTTCCGAGACGAACTGCACCCCGCGTGACGGAATGACTCTGGTGAAGTAAGTGTTCAGCGGATAGTCTGTTTTACCGATTGGTATATTTAAATACTCGAGCACCTTTTCATGATCCTCCTGGTAATCAGCCAGTTCATCATCTTTTAAGACGATATCTTCTGCACTGATCAGCCCGCTGTCCGCCTGTCTGATATGCCATTCACCCGCACTGTACTCAAGCTCAAAATTAAGCACCCCAAGATGGCTTGAAGACACCCCGGGCTGCACCATCGGCATATGATTGAACGTTCCTTTATCGATATCGATACGGTCATCTTCAATAAGCAGATTGCCGTCCGGAAACACGTCGTGAGTATGCCCGAATACAATTCCGTCCACACCTTCCATCATCGCCATTAACACCGCCTGGTTCTCCCCAAACTGACTTAAATCGGCATCTGCATTGCTCATTCCTGTATGAGACAGCAGGATGATAATGTCAGCGCCTGCAGTTTTCAACTGCGCCGTTGTTTCTTTGACTGCTTCAGTCATCGGTTCGGCGTTCACTCTGCCTTCCAAATGAAATTTATCCCATTTTAAAATCTGGGTTGGCACAACACTTAAAAATCCGACTTTAACCGTACCTTCTTCTGTCTCGATTTCTTTAATATAACTGCCCTTTACCAGGTCCTTTAAAGAATCATCCAAAAAGTCTACATTCGAATTCACAATCGGTACAGTAACCTGTTTATAAAATTCATTTAAAAAAGGCAGACCAAAATTAAACTCATGGTTGCCTAATCCGATAACATCGTACATTTCATTAATAATACCCGGAACGAGAGCCTGAGCGGGATTAGTGCTGTCAAATTCACTCCAGACGTCTCCCTGCAGCAAATCGCCGTTGTCCACCGTTATGACCGTCTCATTGTCATTCATTACTTTGTATTTATCAATATATGTTTTAAACTTCAATAGTGCATTTTCTTTCGGTTCATTATCAAAATAATTATACGGATAAATTGCGCCGTGCACATCCGTTGTTGCAAAGACCGTCAGCTTCAATATATTCACCTCATAAATTGATATGTAACCGGGATTACGCGTCTGTTGGTTCCGGAAGTGTATAGTCCTTATCTTCACTGTACAGCTCATTGTAAAACTCATCCGGCACTCTTATTTTCAAAAATTCTTTTAAGTTTTTAAAATGAGCGGGCAGCACACCGCCGAATTCACCGTCCAGATTCAGCTGTACTTCATCGTAAGAAGTAATTCTGACATCCTGTGCCTTATAATAATGCACTTTCGGATGTTTTAAATGTTCCCCTCGTGTTGCCAGCGATAAAATATGACCGAATTCCGCAAGATTGACATTTTCCAGAATCAGCAGTGAAAAATTTCCGTCATTTAATTTTGCATTCGGCACCAGTTTCTCAAAGCCGCCAATGGAGTTAGTCAGCCCAAGGAGAAAAATCATCACTTCGCCTTCAAATAATTCACCATCATGCTCGATTCGTAAATTAATGCTGCGCATTTGAGGAATCAGTTCAATGCCTTTGACATAGTATGCGAGAGAGCCGATTACTGCCTTTAATTTGCTTGGCGCTTCATAAGAAACTTCAGTGATTTTACCACCGCCGGCGATATTCATAAAATACTTGCCGTTCATACTGCCGAGATCTACTCTGCCGGTTTTACCGTTTAAAATAATACTGACTGCTTCATCAATATCATTTGGGATTTTAAGCGCACGCGTGAAATCATTGACCGTTCCCATTGGGATTATTCCCATTTCCGGAGGTTCATCGTATTCCGCGAGACCATTAATAACTTCATTAACCGTACCATCTCCACCGGAAGCGACGATTAAATCAAAATCATTTTCACAGGCAAAACGCGCAGCATAGGTCGCATCATTCGGTCCCGTTGTAACATGAGTACTTGTAATATAACCTGCATCCTCAAAACGCTTCAGCACCGCAGGCAATTTTTCCTGAAAACTCTCTTTGCCGGCAGTGGGATTGTATATTATTCTCGCTGTCTTCATGAATATCTCCTCTACATATGAAATTATACGCTCGTCAAATGATTCCCTTCATCTTTAATCATTTGAAAGAGACGATATTTACGCTCATCGTATTCGGCTTCTGTCACTTCATTTTTAACAAGTGATTTCTTTAATTTTTTAAAATCACTGCATGATTGTTCATTCATAAGCAGATGCTCGGTGCATATTAATATATCGTTCTTTTTACCGCTCGCACTGCTCATAAATATCATGTTTATGTTCTGGCCGTCGACAACTTTTCTCATGACCATATCATCCCTGAAATAATCCGTGAAATGATTGACATGAACATACCCTTCAGCAATTAAAATATCCGCAAAATTTCTTACATCATCATATGATTTAACGATAAAAAGAATATCCATATCACAATTATAAGGAAGCTTTGCGAGCTTTGATGAGCCGATGTGATGAACTTCGATAATAATTGATTTAAAAAAATTCAATATTTCGAAAGCCTGCTCTATATATCTATCTTTAATATTTATATTTAACTTATTTATACTCATACAATCATCCTAAAATAATGTCTTACTTTCGTAATTCATGTATAATAATATTTAAAAGTATTATGTTGCCAACATTATATCATATGTAATGCTTTCAGATATTATTATTTGAGGAGATACCATGAAAAAAGCTTTAGTGATTATACTATTTTTATTGTTTGCTGCCGGAATATATTTCAACTTTATGCATACAGGTCCAATCTTTACGGATGAAGCCGCTGAAGATACTGTCAATGACACTGAAGTTGCAACAGACGAACAGCAGGAATCAGACGACACTGCACAAGAAGAGAGCGCATCAGAAGAACCAGCTGATAATACAAATGGTTTAGCATTTAACGAAACAGTGATTCAGGAAAAATACGACGAACGCGTAAGCAATAACGAACAGCTCATCGTTGATGTGCTGCTTCCGGCACATTACAACGGAGACTTCGCTGAACGCCTGAACAGTCAAATCGCTTCAGACACAGTACAGTTTAACCAGATTGAGCTGCCGGCGAACACGACGAATATAAACGAGCTTACAGTTAATGACAACAGCGATGTTGTCATTCTCGACGCACTGCAGATTGCAGATTATGATGCCGAAGTTCTGCCGCAAAGAAACTTAAGAAATTTAACCAATGCATATATGGATTTATATAACGCTGATAAAACAGTGATTTTATTAGGTAATCCTAATGCACATGAAAACGCAAACCTCGCGGCGGAACTTGAAAGTGACGCTGTGTATTTCACAGAAAATGATTATTTCTATATCGATAACCAGGAAGTTATAACGGAAAACCCATATGACAGCGAGACGCTTAATCCTACACTGGAAGATGAAATGATCAGCAATATTACAAACTATTTACTGCAGTAATTTTAAAAGGAACCGGAAAATATCCCGGTTCCTTTTTTTATTTGGTTAATGCAGTTTTTTCGGGTCATTGTCAAAATCACAGTGACGGAGTAGCACCCTTATCCCGTCATTGTGAAAGTCATAGTGATCCGATAACCAAAAAAATCGCACCTGTCTCCAAAATGGAATGCAGGTACGATTTTTAGTTACATATACTTTATCTCTTGTTAATCTCTTCAAGAAGGATCTGGTTGACCATTTTAGGGTTAGCCTGTCCTTTTGATTTCTTCATAATCTGACCGACTAAGAAGCCGATTGCACGGTCTTTACCGTTTTTATAGTCTTCTACTGACTGGTCATTGGCATCAAGTACTTCTGTAACCATACCTGTAAGCACTGCCGGGTCAGAGATTTGCTCCATACCGAGGTCTTTAGCAACCTGTTTCGCTGTGCCGCCTTTTTCAATCAGTACAGAGAATACTTTCTTCGCCTGCTTGCTTGAAATTGTTCCGTCTTCGATAATATTAATCATGCCAGTTAAGTTCTCTGCAGTTAATCCTGTATCTTCAAGTTCAGCATTATTTTTGTTCAGGTACTCATTTACGCCGCCCATTAACCAGTTTGAAGCCAATTTAGGGTCTGCTTTATGAGTTTCTACCATATCGCTGAAGAAATCGGACATTTCTTTTCTCATCGTTAGAATTTCCGCATCGTATACAGGCAGATCATATTCGTTAATGTACTTCTCGCGAAGTTCATCCGGCAATGTCGGAATGCTTGCACGTACGCGTTCTTTCCACTCGTTATCGATGTGAAGGTGCATTAAATCAGGTTCAGGGAAGTAACGGTAATCGTCTGCGCCTTCTTTAATACGCATTAATACTGTTTCGCCAGTTTTTTCATCATAGCGTCTTGTTTCCTGCTCGATAATCCCGCCTGACAGTAATACCTGCTCCTGACGCTTCACTTCATACTCAAGACCTTTTCTTACAAAGTTAAATGAGTTTAAGTTTTTAAGTTCTGTTTTCGTACCGAATTCTTTCTGTCCTACAGGTCTGATTGAAATGTTCGCATCACATCTGAGTGATCCTTCTTCCATTTTCACATCGGATACGCCTGTGTACTGAATAATCGATTTGATTTTTTCAAGATATTTGTACGCCTCTTCAGGTGTACGGATATCCGGTTCAGAAACGATTTCCACTAAAGCCGTTCCCTGACGATTTAAATCGACTAGTGAATAGTCTTCTTTATGAGTTGATTTACCGGCATCTTCTTCAAGGTGAAGACGTGTAATACCGATTGTTTTCTTCTCGCCGTCGATTTCGATATCAAGTGAACCGTGTTCTCCGATTGGTTTATCAAACTGTGAAATCTGATAAGCTTTCGGGTTATCCGGATAGTAATAGTTTTTTCTGTCAAACTTCGTATTCTCAGCAATTTGCATGTTTAGTGCCATTGCCGCTTTCATGCCGTACTCTACTGCAGTTTTGTTCAAAACCGGCAGTGTTCCCGGGTAACCGAGTTCAACTACAGAAAGGTTCGTGTTCGGTTCGTGTCCGTAGTGCAGAGGGGCATTGGAAAATATTTTTGAATTTGTTTTTAATTCAACGTGAACTTCAAGTCCGATAACTGTTTCAAAATGCATATTACTCCGCCCCCATCGTTAGATTTTTAAGCTCTTCATGCAGGTTGTATACTGTTTCAAACTGATACGCTGCATTGTAAATTTTACGCTCTTCGAAGTGGTTGCCAATCAGCTGCATGCCGATAGGTCTGTTGTCTTCAGTAATTCCACATGGAATGCTTAATGAAGGAACACCCACAAGGTTTGCAGGAATTGTTAAAATATCATTTTTATATTCCTTCGTACCTTCGATTTTAACTTCATCGTATTTGTGTGCCGGCGTCGTTGTTGTCGGTCCGATAATTAAATCGTAATCCGTTAAAATTCTTTGAACGTCATCTGACACTAAACGGCGGAGTTTTTGTGCTTTTACGTAATAATCATCGTAGTGACCTGCACTTAACACGTAAGTACCAAGTAAAATTCGGCGTTTTACTTCATCACCGAATCCTTCACCGCGTGATTTTGTATATAATTCTTCAAGTGTTTTTGCATTTTCAGCACGGTAGCCGTAACGGATGCCGTCAAAGCGTGCAAGGTTTGCACTCGCTTCACTTGAAGCGATTAAGTAGTAAGAACTTACTACGTACTGAAGGTTAGGCATTTCAACTTCTTCAACAATCGCACCAAGTGATTCAAAGCGTTCTTTCGCTTTTAATACAGCTTCAGTTACAGAGTCATCAACATCATCGCCTAAGAATTCTTTAGGCAGTGCAAGTTTCATGCCTTTGATATCTTTTTCGATGCCGCTTAAGAAATCAGTATCCTGGTTTCTCGCACTCGTCATATCGTTGCTGCTGTCTTCGCCTGAAATCAGCTCAAGTACTTTAGCATTGTCACGTACTGTACGTGTCATTGGACCAACCTGATCTAAAGATGATGCGAAAGCAATCAGACCGAAACGTGATACTCTGCCGTAAGTCGGTTTCATACCGACAATTCCGCAGAATGAAGCAGGCTGTCTTACTGAACCGCCTGTATCAGTACCAAGTGCATAAGGTACAAATCCTGCTGCGACTGCTGCAGCCGAACCGCCTGATGATCCGCCTGGTGAACATTCTAAGTTCCAAGGGTTTTTAGTCGTTTGGAAGTAAGATGTTTCCGACGTTGAACCCATCGCAAACTCATCCATGTTCAGTTTACCCATTAAAATTGAATTCTGGTCTTTCAGCTTAGTCATAACAGTTGCATCATAGACCGGCTTAAAGTTATGCAGCATAAGGCTCGCACATGTTGTTAAAATATCTTTAGTCACGATATTATCTTTAATTCCCACCGGAATACCGAACAGTGAACCGTCCATTTTATCTTCTTCCTGAAGACGATCAAGTTCTGCTGCTGTTTCCAGCGCCTGTTCTTTAGTTAAAGTAATAAACGACTTAATGTTGCCGTCATATTTTTCGATTCTGTCAAAAAGAGCACCGACTACTTCAGAAGGTTTAATCTCTTTACTGTGAATTTTATTGTATAGTTCTTCTACTGTTAATTCATTTACATTCACGATTGTTAACCCTCCTTATATCATTCTAGGTACTTTGAATTGTCCTTCTTCTGTGAACGCTGTGTTTCTAAGCGCTTCTTCCTGCGTTACAGGTTCTCCCGCTTCATCTTTACGCAATGAGTCTGCCGTCTCCTGCTGCAGCTGCATTGCATGTGTCATCGGTTCTACACCCGATAAATCCAAGTCATTCAAGCGCTCCGAGTGCGCAACAATACTTTTAATTTTTGTCGATAAATTTCTAAGCTCTTCTTCATCTTTTATTTCTATCTTTGATAACTCAGCCACACGCTGAATTTTCTTTAAATCAAGTTCTTCCATGAATGACCCTCCTTCTATAAATACAACATTTAAAGTTTACCAAAAACCGGGGCACATTTCCATGTGCTTACCTATTCAAATATATAAAGATTGGCTGCACCTTCGCCTTCACGTGTAATTACACTGTAGACCTGCGCTTTATCTTTAATTTCAACTTCGATATCCGTACCTGTAAAATGCTCGTTCACCAGATCTCTCACGAATTGGGACATTCCGATCATTTCACCGCGGCTGTTATATTCAATCGGTATTTCAACCGTCAGCGTATCAAGTGTGCCGTCTATAAACTTCCCTCTGCCGACAGACGTTGTAAAGCTGTCAAAATAAGACGATAAATCTCTGTTGAATTTTTGATACTCACTGTTCACTTCCTGTGAAATCTCCGCCGCTTCACTGGACGGCAGCAATAAGTTCTGGACATTCATATCCGTAAATGATTCGATCGTATTTTCACCAGGCGCTACAACTGCCTGGGATACAAAGTTACCTGGAACAATATCTGTATCACCTGACTGAATAAATATTGCAAAGACGATTTCTTTATCAATATACTGATCGTTCGCACGGATGCGTGTTAAAATCTCAGCTGCCATTTCTTCGCCTTTTTCTTTTACTGTTTCAGGATCAAGTGCACGTCCCTGTGTTTGGCCGTACTGTTCCGTCTGATAATAATGCACACTGTTCATTGCAAGACCGATAGTAATACCGTCAAACGACAGGTTGCCGTCTTCGTCTTCTGCCATGTAATTCTGCTCAAGTATATGAGACAGATACAGCGGTGCTTCTTCTGCGATAACTTCCGGATCTGTTTCGCCGTTCGTTGACGGATTCAGCCCGAGATTACTAAAAGCATCGGAGTTAAGCAGCTCTGTTTCATCCATATTCTCAAGCTCTTCATTCGTATACTGGCGGCTTAAATAACCTCTGACCATTTCTTCAGAAATAATCTGGCCTTCACGGAATATATATTCATTTGTCGGAAAGACACCCTGACTAATTGTAAACAGTCCTTTTTCAAACTCTTCCACGTTATATGAAGAAACTAAATTTGCACTCGACAAACCGCGGGCTGGAGATAATTCATAAGGTACAACAGAACGGTAAAAATCTTCACTGCTTGAAGTGATTGTGTCATCCTGCTCTTCAATCTGTACATTCGAAACTTCATTCTCCAATGATGCCTCGTCCATCTGTTCACTGATTTCAGCTTCATTGGCACCATCGCAGGCTGCCAAGAGCAGCAAAGTTGCGCCTGCGAGTAATATCGATTTAAACTTCATAACTCATTGCCCCAATTTCTCAATAAATTCTCGTTCATTCCATACGGTTACACCGAGCTTATTCGCTTTTTTCAGCTTGCTGCCGGCATCTTCTCCTGCAACAACAACATCTGTGTTTTTAGACACACTGCCCGTAACTTTACCGCCGTATGACTCAATACTCTGTTTCGCATCATCGCGGGTCATTTCGACCAGCTTGCCCGTTAGAACAAATGTCATTTTGGAAAACACTGTGCCGGATAATTCTTCTTTTTCTTCAGTAAGGTTAAGACCTGCTGCCTCAAGCTTATTAACAAGTTCGATAAAATCCTCATTCTGTGTATATGTCACTATCGAATCTGCAATTTTCTCGCCGATTTCCGGTATTTCAATAAGCTGTTCTTTTGTTGCTTTTAATACTTCCGCCATCGAACCGAATTCTTCTGCAATCAGTCCTGAAGCTTTAGAACCGAGGAAACGAATACCGAGGCCAAATAATAATTTACTTAGCGGCATTGTTTTCGATGCTTCAATTGCAGTCAGCAGATTTGTTACTTTTTTATCGCCCATGCGCTCGAGCTCAATCAGGTCATCATACTGAAGTTTATATAAATCCGAAACATCAGTAATCAGTTCTGCATCGAACAGCTGGCGTACGACTTTCTCACCGAGACCGTCGATATTCATCGCACCGCGGGAGACAAAATGAATAATGCCTTCAGTCAGCTGTGCCGGGCACGCGGGATTAATACAGCGTATTGCCACTTCATCTTCCAGCTTGACCGTGTCATGGCCGCATGATGGACACGTCGTCGGTGCTTCGTACACAGCCTGATCTGTGCGTTCTTCTTTTAATGATTTAACCACTTCCGGAATAATATCGCCGGCTTTACGAATCACAACTTTGTCTTTGATGCGGATATCCCGTTCTTCAATCAGTTCGTGATTATGCAGCGATGCACGTCCGACAGTCGTTCCTGCAACTTTTACCGGTTCCAGTATCGCCGTCGGAGTAATGACTCCTGTACGCCCCACTGTCAGTTCAATATCCAGTATCTCCGTGATAACTTCTTCTGCCGGAAATTTATACGCAATAGCCCAGCGCGGTGATTTCACCGTAAAGCCGAGCTCATCCTGAGTCCTGAGATCATTCACTTTAATTACGATACCGTCGATTTCATATGCAAGCTCCGAGCGGTGTGTCGTCCAGTAATCAATATATTCAATAACACCGTCAATGCTCGTCATTAGTTTCCGTTCTTTGTTGGTTTTAAAACCGAGTTCATCGAGCTTATCAAGAGCACCGCTCTGACTTACAGCATCGAGCGCTTTTGGTGATGTCACACTGTACAGGAAGACCGATAAATTACGTGCTGCAGCAAGTTTCGGATCCAGCTGTCTTAATGATCCGGCCGCTGCATTCCGCGGGTTCTGGAATTCCTGCTTGTCTTCTTCAATTCTTTTTTTATTCAGCTGCATAAACGAACTTTTCGGCATGTAAGCCTCTCCGCGCACTTCGAAAGTTAAATCCGAGTCCACCGTCAGAGGAATCGCATGAATCGTCCGCAGATTCTCTGTAATATTCTCACCGACAGTACCGTCACCGCGGGTTGCACCGCGGGTGAAATGCCCATTCTCGTATGTCAGCGATACTGCCAGACCGTCGATTTTCAATTCACACATATATGTAACATCGCCGGCATTCTGTCTGACACGCTGATCGAACGCTCTTAAATCGTCTTCGTTGAACGCGTTGCCGAGGCTCAGCATCGGCGAGCTATGCGTGACCTTCTCGAAATTACTCAGAATCTCACCGCCGACTCTTACTGTCGGCGATGTATCTGTTTTATATTCAGGATATTCACTTTCCAGCTCAATCAGTTCACGGAGCAGAGCATCGTATTCCGTATCAGGAATCGACGGGTTATCTTCAACATGATATTCGTAATTGTAGCGTGTCAGCAGCGTTTGTAATTCATGAATTCTTTCTTTCATTTATATTCAGTCCTTTTTTTCAAGCGGTGCATAGTTTGCAAGCAGTCTTTTCGGTCCCGCAGTTTTAAAAATAATATCGAGCTCTGTATTGTCACCTTCGCCTTTAACCTGCGAGATTATGCCTTCCCCGAACGCTTTATGGGAAACTTTATCGCCGACATTAAAATTAGTAGCTGTCTTTTTATTAATAATACGCGAGCGTTTTTTCGGTCCGCGTGAGAAAGATGAACCAGAACCGGCTCCTGCGCTTATACTGCTTTCCGGCGTACGTCCGATACTGCCAGAAGATTCCAGCAGCTCTTCAGGAATTTCACTTAAGAAACGGCTCTGCATATTCGATTCAGTTTTACCGTAAAGCATACGGGACTCCGCACGCGATAATATCAAGTGTTCCATTGCACGGGTCACTGCCACGTACATCAGACGTCTTTCTTCTTCCAGCTCCTGATCATCAAACTGAACACGGCGGGACGGGAATATTCCCTCTTCCAGACCGACGACAAAGATTACTTTAAATTCAAGACCTTTTGATGCATGCATCGTCATCATCGTGACACCTGTGACATCGTCTTTTCCGTCCTGATCTGAGATAAGCGCCATATCACTCAGGAAATTAAATAGATTATCATCTGAAATCGGGAATTCATTATCGAATTCTTTCGTTACAGTTTTAAATTCCTCAAGATTCTCAAGACGGCTCCGTGCTTCCAATGTTTTATCAGAACTCAGCATGTCGTGATAGCCGGTATCGGCAAGTACTTCGTCGACAAGGTCAGTCATCGTCATATACTTCGATTTTTCTTTTAAATTGTCGAGTACTGCGAGCAGCGTCATTAACTTAGTCACTGTCTTCGCAGGAATACCTAAAAAGTCCGAATCGCGGATCGCATCATAGATGCTCGAGTTCAGCTCTTCTGCGTGAGCGCGCAGCTTATCGATTGTTTTCTCACCGATTCCTCTCTTCGGTACATTGATAATACGCTGGAAACTGATGTCATCAGACGGGTTCTGAATCACTTTTAAATAACTCATCAGATCTTTAATTTCCATTCTGCTGTAGAACTTCGTTCCGCCGACCATTTTATACGGGATACTGGATTTAACAAATGCATCCTCAACCGCACGCGACTGTGCGTTCGCACGGTAAAGCACCGCCATCTCGCCGTATGAATAATCAGTACTAAGCTCCTGAATTTTCTCGACGACACGGTGGCCCTCTTCACGTTCACTGAACGATACATTAACTTCTATTTTAACTCCGTCGCCTTTATTGCTCCGCAGGTTTTTCGGTTTGCGTTCTGTATTGTTATCGATAACCGCGTTCGCCGCGTCCAGTATCGTCTTCGTCGAACGGTAGTTTTCTTCAAGCTTAATTACTTTCGCTTCCGGGTAATCCTCTTCGAAATTCAGTATATTCTGTATGTCCGCACCGCGGAATTTATAAATCGACTGATCCGAATCACCAACAACACAAATATTCCGGTACTTTCCAGCAAGCATCTGCACAAGCTTATACTGTGCGTGGTTCGTATCCTGATACTCATCCACGTGAACATACTGGAATCTCGTCTGATAGTAATTAAGCACATCCGGCTTCTTATCAAACAGTTCAATTGTCAGCATGATTAAGTCATCGAAATCCAGTGAACTGTTACGGTATAAAATTTCCTGATAATCTTTGTAGATTTCACTGTAAAGTTCGTCCTGAAAGCCCCCTGCCTCGGCGATAGCCTGTTCAGGTTTAATAAGCTGGTTTTTATAATTTGAAATAACCGCCAGAATGCTTCTCGGGTTATGCTGTTTCGTATCCAGATTGCGGGTTTTTAAAATATCTTTCACAACCGACTGCTGATCGAGAGGGTCTAAAATAGAAAAACTCGTGTCGTAGCCTAAGTAGCTGATATCGCGTCTTAAAATACGGACACACATTGCGTGGAATGTTGAAATCCACATTTTAGATGCGTCCTCCGCGATCAATCTGTCGACACGGTCACGCATTTCACGCGCTGCTTTATTCGTAAAAGTAATTGCCAGTATATTGTATGACGGCACCTGTTTTTCATCCAGCAGGTACGCCACTCTGTGCGTAAGCACCCGTGTTTTGCCGCTTCCTGCCCCTGCCATAATTAACAGCGGGCCTTCCGTCGTTTTTATCGCTTCCAGTTGTTCTTTGTTCATCGTAGATAAATCCATTATAAAAACTCCAATTTAGTAAATGATAGTTTCTAATGCCTTTTCAGCATCGTCATAAATAATATTGCCGACAACCATTATATCGCTGACACTGTCCATCTCTTTGGCAGTTTCCTTCGATACAATACCGCCGCCGTAAACGATGCGTGCATGTTCTGCAGCTTCGTATGCTTCTTTAACCAACTCCCGGTCGCCGAAAGCACCGCTGTATTCTATATATATGTAATCCATTTTGTATAATTTATCGAGCATGTGAATCATTGCGATAAACTCCTCATCGCATACAGCATGACAGTTCGCATGTTTAAACGCTTTGCATTCCTGATTCATTATAATATAAGGCAGCAGGGAAATACTCTCGTAATCGATAAAATCATGATATTCCATCAAAGCTTCAACGAGCATACCATGTGTAAAATTAACGTCATCTGTATTAATGACCGTTGGAACAAAATAATGATCAAAGCCGGGTACTGCTGCATCCGGATGCGATATTTCAAGTGCCGCCTTAACATCAAACGCCCTGATGCGGCTGAGCAGTCCGTAAACATTTTTCTCAGTTACATTATCAGTGCCGCTGACCAATATTAAATCCGTACCGGATTTCACAATTTTTTCAAGCGTACTGTCATCGATTTCTTTAGCCGGATCCAGTTTAAATATATGCTTTGCCTGTCGCTTCATGAGACCATATCCTTTATAAAATTCATATGATGATTATATCATTTTTATATACCAAAAAACATTAAAGCAGAAGACAGAAAATATAAGCTTTAAAAGAGAATATTCTTCGAACATGCGATAGACAAAACCCGTACGCCAGCTTTCCTCCCAGAAAGCTGGCGTACGGGTTAATTATTATATTTAATCTAGTTCAAAGTATTCTTCAAGCGTCAATCCGCTTTCGTATATAGCCGGCGCCTTGTCCCCGACATATCTTAAATGCCACGGTTCGTACATATAGCCGGTAATATCTTCCTTGCCTTTCATGTAACGGATAATAAATCCATATTCATGCGCGACATCTTTCAGCCACTGGAATTCAGGAGTATATTCAAATGATGTCTGCAGCAGCACTGCACTGTCATAGGAACCGACGTCTATCGCGAGACCTGTCTGATGTTCGGAATGACCAGGCTCCGCGCTGTATCTGTCAGCTGCTTCCTTGCCGTCCTGTGCCACATAGTTGTTATACAATCCTGCCTGGTAGTCATAGCTTCTAAAGCCGCTCACCAGTTCAAAATTTAATCCCTGCTCCGCCCCGTCTTCAAACAGTGCCGTATAAGCATCGATAACTTCAGGCTGCATTTCCGGATTATAATCTGCCGGTAATGGTATTTCTTTATTCACAATCAGTACGCCGTCAGCATATGTAATACCGTCGATGACTTCAATATTCACCGGGACGTCCAGATCGCTGAATGTTAGCGGCTCATAGCTTTTCGTAAAGCCGACAGCTTCTATTTCCTCTGGAGCTTCACTGCTGCACGCCGTAAGAACAAATGCGGCGAGTGCTGCGATAATTAGTCTTGATACTTTCATTATTCCAGTCCTGCACGTTTAAATATAGTATCTACACGGCTCAGGTGATGATTCTCGTTAAAGCACTCATTAAGCTCTTCTGTTGTCAGGACTTCCTGAATGCGCGGATCTTTTCCTGCAAGCTCACGTAACGGCACTTTTGTTTCCCATGACTCCATCGCTTTCGGCTGGACTAAATCATAAGCTTCTTCGCGTGAAAGTCCTTTATCGATTAATGTCAGCATCACTTGCTGAGAGTATACAAGACCGAAAGTTTTGTCGATATTCGCCTTCATATTTTCAGGGAATACCGTCAGATTTTTCATGATTCGACCGAAACGGTTTAACATGTAGTTCAGTGCTATCGTCACGTCAGGCAGCATAATTCTCTCTGCAGATGAATGTGAAATATCACGTTCGTGCCACAGCGGAACATTTTCATACGCTGTTGAAACATAGCCGCGGATAACGCGTGCGATACCTGTAACATTTTCACTGCCAATCGGGTTACGTTTGTGCGGCATTGCACTTGAACCTTTCTGGCCTTTAGCAAATGCTTCTTCAACTTCGCGTGTTTCTGTTTTTTGCAGATGTCTGATTTCCACTGCAAATTTCTCAACAGATGTTGCAATCAGTGCCAGTACCGCAACATAGTGAGCATGACGGTCACGCTGCAGTGTCTGTGTCGAAACAGGTGCAGGAGTCAGACCTAAATGTTTACATACGTATTCTTCAACTTCCGGCGGAATATTGGCAAATGTGCCGACTGCTCCGCTCATTTTGCCAACTTCAATTTCTTCACGGACATCTTTAAAACGCTTCAGATTACGTGTCATTTCCTGGTGCCATAAAGCCATTTTGATACCGAATGATGTCGGCTCTGCATGAACACCGTGTGTACGCCCCATCATTAATGTATGTTTATGTTCGCGCGCTTTATCAGCTAAAATTTCGATAAAATTATTAAGATCCTGCTCGATAATTTCGTTCGCCTGTTTCAATATGTAGCTCTGCGCAGTATCCACGACGTCTGTTGATGTCAGGCCGTAGTGAACCCATTTCTTTTCTTCACCTAAAGTTTCTGAAATCTGGCGTGTAAATGCCACGACATCGTGACGTGTTTCCTCTTCAATTTCTTTAATGCGGTCCACATCAATGCGTGCATTCGGACGAATATTTTTAACTTCATCTTTAGGAATTACACCGAGCTCCGCCCATGCTTCCGAGGCGAGAATCTCAACTTCCAGCCATGCATCAAATCTGTTTTCCTCTGTCCAAATCTTTGTCATTTCTTCTCTTGAATATCTGGGTATCATTTCGGTTCATCCTCATTCATTAATTTGCCTTCAAACATAATTTCCTGATGCGATACAGTAATTTCGCCATTTTCTTCTTTGAAAACAGGCTGCTCAAATCTTCTTACCGGCTGATAGCCTTCCGTTTTCATCGCTGCCAGTACATCTGACAGCGCTTGGCCTTCTTCTACTTTAAATTTCTTTTTTTTCGGTTTTTTGTGCTGTGCCATCAACGTCACCCTGCTCCTGTGCTTCGTATACTTCCTCAAGCACTTCTTCAACATTTTCCGGTTCGTAATTGCTCATCTTGCGTCTGCTGAGCCCTTTCGTCCAGAAGCCGCCGTGAATATTCTTCGGTTCATGAGAAATGATAAACGCTCTGTCATCGAGTTCTTTTATCGTTTCGATTAATTTGCGCTCATATTTTCTCGGCGTTAATATTTGCATTACCGTACGCTGTCCGTCACGCCCATACTGATGACCGTGCGTGACGCCGTAACCTAAATTACGCAGGTCATTCGGCAGATCGATGTCTTTTTTCGCTGTTGTCACATTAACTACAGTGTAGCCGAGCGCCAGCTTTTCTTCTATTTTTGTTCCGACTAATATCCCGACTCCGAAACCGAGCGCGTAAGCGACGATATTCTGCGGGCGATCAAGGTTATCGAGTACAAGTCCGAGTCCGATAACGTAAACAAATGTCTCTAAAATACTAAAGGCAGCCGCGACAAAGCGGTATCCTTTTAATGTCATTATTGTCCGCATGGTTAAGAATGTAACGTAGATAATATTAATAACAAATATAACTAATATCATCAGCATCGGACTTTCTGAAATTGCTTGAAGCATAATCTAAACCTGCCTTTTCTCTCTAATTAAACTGGTAAATTGTAGCGATTATAAGGTAAATCGCGTTTGTGCTGAGACTGATAATATAACGTTTTGATTCTGTTATACGCTTCATCCGGCACTGACTTTCCTTCTAAAAAGTCATCGATATGCTCATAAGTCACACCGAGTGCTTCTTCATCACTTAACAGCGGTTTATCGTCTTCCAAATCAGCTGTTGGAATTTTTTCATACAGATGAGCCGGTGACCCGAGATACTTCATAATATCCCGTCCCTGGCGTTTGTTCAATCCT
The DNA here is from genome assembly GCA_003513765.1 of Jeotgalicoccus sp. Classification (GTDB taxonomy): domain Bacteria; phylum Bacillota; class Bacilli; order Staphylococcales; family Salinicoccaceae; genus Jeotgalicoccus. Next base: position 120,491 of record DONT01000010.1, on the reverse strand, counting down.
GTCAGCGGTGCAAGATCTGCCGCTCCGTCACCGTGTTTCGTATAAAAACCGGTCAGTGCTTCAGCCGCATGATCTGTACCGAGGACAACACCGCCGGTATGGGCAGCAATCGCGTACTGGACTTTCATGCGTTCGCGCGCTTTTTCGTTGCCTTCGACAAAGTCGCTTAATTCATAACCGCTGTCTGACAGCGCCTTAACGCCGGCATCAACCGCCGGTTTAATATTGACTGTCGTTTCAATGCTCGGGCCGATAAATTCCATTGCATCACGCGCATCGTCTTCGTCGCGCTGCTGTCCGTAAGGCAGACGCACCCCGTAAAATTTAATGCTGTGTCCTTCTTCATTCAGTTCATCAACGGCAAGCTGGGCAATTTTACCGAGCAGCGTCGAGTCCTGTCCGCCCGAAATGCCGAGAACAAAACTTTTAATAAAATCATATTTTTTAACGTAGCCTTTTAGAAAATCAATAATTTCACGTGTTTCTGCTGCCGGATCGATTTCCGGCTTCACGTGCAGTTCATCTATTATGTGCTGCTGCAGTTTATCCATAGCAAATCACTCCAATATATTATTTGAAAGTTCTTCTATGAGATCATTTTTTACATTCCATAATTCAGTCGATAAATCCACCGGATATTCCTGCGGGTTTAAGAAACGTTTCGTTTCTTCCCAAATCGTATCGAGGCTCTGCCGGCAGTTCTGCTGCATCTCATCGACTGACGGCGCACTGTAAACAGACTTACCGTCGATGAACACATCATGAAGCAGCTCAACAGGTTCAAATGATTTAATCAATTTCCGTTTCATCGGATGGACCGGATGGAACATCAGAAGCGGCTTGTCAGTATCGATGACTTCATCATGAAATGCAATATAATCTCCCTCTGACATTTCTGTTTCCTTATTTATGATGCGGTAAACCTTCTTCTTGCCGGGTGTCGTCGTTTTTTCAACATTTCCGGAAATTTTCATACGGTTCTGCCAGTCGCCTGTTTCATTTTGAATCGCAGCAAGTTTATAGACCGCACCAAGTGCCGGATTGTCATAAGCTGTAATCAGTTTCGTACCGATGCCCCAGCCGTCGACTTTAGCGCCCTGTGACATTAATGATAAAATCGTCACTTCATCGAGGTCATTTGAGACGATAATCTGCGCCTCTTTGTAGCCGGCATCGTCAAGCATTTTGCGAGCCTGCTTCGTCAAATAGGCAATGTCACCTGAATCTATTCTGATACCTTTGAAATTAATTTTATCGCCGAATTCATCCGCTATTTTAATCGCTGTCGGAATACCTGATTTTAATGTGTCGAATGTATCGACTAAAAATACGCAGTCGTAGTGCGTTTCAGCATATGCCTTAAACGCATCGTAGTCATTGCCGTACGCCTGCACCATTGCATGAGCGTGCGTCCCGCTCGGTTTTAAGCCGAACAATTTCGCCGCTCTGACATTGCTCGTGCCGTCGAAACCGCCGATAACCGCAGCGCGTGCGCCCCATAAAGCAGCATCGAATTCGTGTGCGCGGCGCGTGCCGAATTCCATTAAGTTGTCGTTTGGCACCAATTGTCTGATGCGGCTCGCTTTCGTTGCGATCAGCGTCTGGAAGTTCACGATATTGAGCAGTGCCGTTTCAATCAGCTGAGCCTCAACCAGCGTCGCCTCGACCTGCACAAGCGGTTCATTATTAAATACTGTTTCCCCTTCAGCCATCGAACGGAGCGTTCCCGTAAAACGGACTGTTTTTAAGTAATTTAAAAAGCCGTCACTGTAGCCGAGCGTTCTTAAATATTCGATATCGCTGTCTGAGAAATGCAATTTCTCCAAATAATCGATAATATGCGATAGACCAGCAAAAACAGCATAGCCGTTTTCAAAAGGCATCTTTCTGAAATACAAATCAAAAATTGTCTGACGTTCATGTATCCCCTGTTCATAGTAAGTTTTTGCCATGTTGATCTGATATAAATCCGTGTGCAGCATGAAGCTGTCATCTTTATACTGGTACATACATCCATCTCCTGTGCATTAACAATATATTTGCTTTAATTTTATCATATAAACTTATTAGATGAACGTTTTGAATACACTATTATCCGGTGATTTTAAAAACTAAGATATAGATAGATAAAAGCAGTAATGTTAAAATATAATCATATATAATTTTAGTATAAAGAAAAAGGAGACAGACAGTAATGACACAAAAAATATTCGGTCACCAAAATCCTGATACAGATACAGTTACATCAGCACTTGTAGCTGCTGATATTGAAACTCAACTCGGCAACGATGCAGTACCGTACCGCCTGGGTGAAATAAGCAGCGAAACAGCATATGCCCTTGAACACTTCGGTGTGGAGGCACCTGCTTTACTAAATGAAGTCGGCGCCGGCGACGAAGTTATTTTAGTCGATCACAATGAAAAACAGCAATCCGCTCCCGGTATTGAAAATGCGACAGTAACGAAAGTATTCGACCACCACAGAATTGCAAACTTTGAAACAGAAGGCCCGCTTTACTACCGTGCTGAGCCAGTCGGCTGTACAGCGACAATCCTGAACAAAGTCTACAAAGAAAATAACTTAACAATCTCAAAAGAATCTGCGGGATTGATGCTCTCTGCAATTATCTCGGACACATTATTATTCAAATCTCCGACAACGACAGAAGAAGACATCGATGCAGCAGCTGAACTTAAAGACATCGCAGGTGTTGACCTGGAAGCTTACGGCCTTGAAATGCTTAAAGCAGGCGCATCAACTGCTGATAAAACAGCTAGTCAGTTAATTACAGGCGATGCCAAAACATTCGACATCGGCGATAAAAGCGTGCGAATCGCACAAGTTAACGTCGTTGACGTAGACGAAGTATTCGCACGCCGCGAAGAAATCGAAATCGCGATTAACAGCGAAATCGAAAAAGACGGCTACGACCTGTTTACACTGATTGTGACAGACATTCTGAACTCCAATTCTAAAGTACTTGCTCTCGGACCTGAATTCTTATCGGTAGAACGCGCATTCGACGTTGCACTCGATCAGAACACAGCAATCTTAGAGGGTGTTGTTTCCCGCAAGAAGCAAGTCGTTCCTAACATTACAAAAGCACTAGCTGATTTATAGAATATATTGTGAAAACCCGCCTTGATGGCGGGTTTTCTGTTGTTTTTGGGGGTGGTTGTGTATTGTCAGGCCGGCGGGTCCCTTCATGAGATTCGTGACGGGTTTCAAAGACGCGCGGATCCCTTCATGGGATTCGTGACGGGTTTCAAAGACGCGCGGGTCCCTTCACGAGATTGGTGACGGGGTCTGTCATCTATTTCACGCTAAATAATCTCTATGTTTCATAAATTTTTTGGTCTGTTTATATGCATCATCAAAATCATAATACTTAAACGCATAATACATCTGATTCCCTTGCTTATGTGCATCACAGTGTTTCAAGAATGCACGATAAACTACTTTTTTATCGAATTCATTTCCTATCAGCTCAAGTATAGATCTCCTCGTCATCACCTCACCGTAAAATAAGTATTTATAATCACTCATTACACGAAGCATATGGGTTTCATTGGATTCTTTCGTTCCGCAACTCACGCACTGACGATGGTAACGGGTTTTTATCAGATTAAAATCTCCGCAGCTGCCGCAGTACAATCCGGTACGAAGCCGGTCAACATTAGAACGTCCGTTAAAATATGGATTCGGTGAGATATGTGCTCGGATTACAGACACCAAGCTGCCCGCTTTCTCCGTATTATAACTGTCTTTAAACTGCCGGAAGTACTTCTTCAAATCCATACGAATGACAACATTTTTCCAGATTGAAGTATCTTCCGAATACAATCTAAAATCATCGTTTGGAAATATCACCTTGCTTTTAATTTCGGTCGAAATTTTAGCGTTCCTGCATTTACGATACAGCTTCCCGACTGCACGATCTACCTGCGTAAATGGATTATCGGGGACGACTTCTCCATTTTTAATGAAGCGCCCATTCTTATAATAATATTCGTCGCTGTAATTTTTAATTTCATTCACGGTAATCACATCATCCGCAATAATAATACTGTCATACTGCGCGCCTGACTTACCCACAGCAAGATAAACATCCCGAAAAATATACAAGTTGTCATGTCCGACTTCATCGAATATTTTATCGTATAAATATTCCCCGGAAAAACCGCTTTCGTATATCTTCAAATTCCTCGCATCTTCGACACTCAAAACTCCCCTCACACTCAATGCTCTGTAATGTAAAAGTTCCGCCGTGGTGTTTCTGTCGTTTAAATACATTCAGTTTCCTCCTTTTTAAAAAAGATCCTTCTACCCTATATATACGGGAAAACAGCGATTTCCTTTTAAAAAAGTTACTTAAACACAAAAATAGCAAAACTGGTTAACTTTTTACACTAATTTTATTACTTTTAACATTTTCTCCCAAAAATCAAAAAAACCGAAACCATACCGGCCCCGGTCTTCATTGATCTATTCGAATATTCTCATGAGTACGCTCGTTTTGCCTTCCTGCAAATGTTCCTTTGAACAGTCATCTCTCACTTCATATTGCAGTTCGTTCAGTGCATTGCTGAATGACATTTCATCTATCCAGTTCGTTAAATCTGCCTGATCATAGCAAACTGGAGCAACGATTTCGCCGCTTGTATGATCAACAATAACCCGTGTTGTACCGCTCGTTTTATCTACTAATGGAAGCAGCAGAACAGCAAGTATAATTGCCGTAATAATGCCCCATACTATTTTCTTTCTCATCTGATTTCCTCGCTCGCTTTTTATATCCTCTATAACTTAACATAAATAACCGCCTTGAAAAATCGAACATATGTTCGTATAATGATTATTAAGAGTCAGGAAAGAAGGAGTTTATTATGAATGATCGCGGTAATCTTTCCGAAAATTTACATTCAAATATCCCTGAAGGACGCGGCATGGTTAAATGGGCACCTTTTGCAACGATGCCTGAGCAGTTTGAAAATGTCGGCAATCTGATGGATAATCAGAAGAAAATTAAACGCCCTGAATTATCTGATGACCAGCTGGATGAACTTGAATATACTTTGAAACGTGCTGCTGATAAAAAACTTCCTGTAAGAATTTCTTATTACTACGATGGAAGCCGGTTCAGCGTTTCTCTCCACATTATAAAAATAGACCAATGGAGCATGATGCTCATTGGTCAAATATACGGTACCGAAGATTTCACCTTCGTGCCTTTTATCGATATATTGGATATTTATATATTAGCTGACAGCTGATATTATTTTTCTAAGAATAATACCGGCTCTTTCTGATGCTCTGTTGCTTTTACTAAATGGTAGGCAAGAACTGTCGTTGTAATTGCGCCAATTCCGCCTGGAACAGGTGTAATAAACGAGGCTTTGTCTTTAACAGCTTCGTAGTTTACATCGCCGACCATTTTACCTTCATCAGTAAAGTTAATACCGACATCAACCACAACTGCGCCTTCTTTAACGTGTTCTTCGTCAATCAGGTTAATTGCACCTGCTGCACTGACAATGACATCTGCATCTTTACATTTATCCACAAGGTTTTCAGTGTATAAATTACAAGTCGTAACCGTTGCTTCTCTGTTCATCATTAAGAGGGACAATGGTTTACCGACTACTGCACTTGCACCGACTACTGTAACGTTTTTACCTTTTAAGTCGATATCGTAGAAATCGAGCATGTTCATTACTGCTGCCGGCGTACACGGCTCCAGACGATCAGGATCGTTTGTCAGCACTTTGCCGAGGTTCGAAGCTTTCATGCCGTCTATATCTTTAAACGAGTTCATAATTTCCGCGACGCGTTTCATCGGGATATGTTTTGGCAGCGGCTGCAGAAGCAGAATGCCGTGAATTGAATAATCTTCGTTTATTTCTCTAAATTTAGTTAGAAATACTTTTGTCGAAACGTCTTCCGGAAAATGAAATTGAGCTGTATCCATACCTAATTTTTCAAAGCGTTTCACTGCAGCATTCTCATAAGAAATTGAGTCTGATAAGTCGCCGATTCTGACGAATGCAACTTTCGGTTTAATACCGTGAGCTTCAGAAACTTCCAAAGCATTTTTAATTTCTTCAGATAAGTGTGCTGCTACTTTTTTTCCGTCCATAACTACTGTCATTAAAAGCACTCTCCTTACTTTTCTGGTTAATTACCCATCGACAATTATAACATAACTAAGTCAAATATAAAAAAAAGCTATCATCTTCAGATGATAGCAATAAGAAATTATTTAGTTTCACGGTGTAGAGTGTGCTTGTTTAATCTAGGGCAGAATTTCATCATTTCGATACGCTCTGGATTGTTTCTTTTGTTTTTCTTAGTGCTGTAGTTGCGGTCTCCGCATTCTGTACAAGCTAATGTAACGATTGTTCTCATTTCTGTCGCCTCCTTCGTTAAGTTAAATCGATATTAAATGATAATATACTCGAATCAACTGGCCAGTTGATCATCCACTTGGTAGATGATTGGTATATATTTTTATAAATCACCTTATCTATTTTACTAGCAGAATGAAAAAAATTCAAGTCTTTCTTATTTCTTAAATATACAGTTGCACATCGCAGCATATTCCTATATAATTTTAAATCGTAATGATTACGATAAAGAGAGGATGCCCTATGAAAAAACTATTCCCCGTTTTACTTTTATTATTAATACTAGCAGCATGCAGCAATGAAGAGAACAGCACAGACGACGGTGAATTAACTATATATACGACAGTCTTTCCATTAACCAGCTTCGTTGAACAGATAGCCGGCGATACTGTTAATGTAGAATCAATTTATCCGCCCGGCGTTGATATGCACTCTTATGAACCCACTCAAAAAGATATGATGTCTTATTCAGACGGTGATCTATTTATGACAACGTCGAACGCGCTCGACCCGGTCGCAGCAAGTATTGCCGAGACGATAAACGGTGACACTAAGATTGTTGAAACAGCAGCTGACATCGATACCGGTGCTTTCCTCGACAGCCATCACGCTCATGAACATGACCACGGTGAAGATGAAGAAGCGCACGACCACGATCACGGCAGTATGGACCCTCACATCTGGCTCAGTCCGGATCTGGCCGCGGAAATGGCAGAGGCAGTGAAGAATTCACTGGCTGAACATAATCCTGAATCAGCCGATATGTATAACGAAAATTTTGAAGTACTGAAAAGTGATATCGAAGAAATAGATGAACAGCTTCTTGCTGTTACAGAGAATCCGGTTAATACAGACGTTTATATTTCTCATGAATCCCTTGGATATTTAGCACATCAATATGGTTTCCATCAAATCGGTATCAGCGGACTGTCCAATCAGGAACCGTCACAGCAGGAACTGACTGAGATTATCCAAAATATTGAGGCACAAAATATTCCTTATATTCTTTACGAGCCTAACGTTGTATCATCTGTTACAGATGTTATCCGCGGCGAAACGAATACTGAACCGCTCTACTTCAATAATCTGGAGTCGCTGTCACAGGATGACCCTGAAGATTCAACTTACCAGTCGATGATGAAAAAAAATATCGACACACTCGATAAAGCACTCAACAGTAAATAAAAAATCTCCTGAGAGAATATTCTCAGGAGATTTTTTATATTTACTCTTTACCGCGATATAAATCGTGTTTAATATTTTCCGTAAACTCACGGATTTCATCCACATCTTTTTTAAGTATAAATGCTAATACGACTGCTGCTACAGCAGTTAACGCAAATAAGACTACGAACGTTTTAAATAATAATCCTAATAATCCCTTAATAAGATCCACATCGATCCCCCCTTAGTTAACACTTCTATACTCTATTCCCACTTTTTTGTCTTATAATCTCAATTGCGGGAATATCCGCAGGTGCCCAGTCTAATTTTTCAATTTCTAAAGGATTTACCCACTTCATCTGAATATGTTCAAGCAGCTGAATTTCACCTGCAAGTATTTTAGCATAGTATGTCGTCAGTTCAACAATACCAAAATCGTATTCATACTCTGTCGTCGTAATTTTTTCACCGATACTGATATCGAGAGTCATTTCTTCAATCAATTCACGCTTTAAGGCTTCAAGCGGTGTTTCCCCGGCTTCTATTTTCCCGCCGGGAAATTCCCATTTTAATGCTAAGTTTTTACCTTCAGGCCGTTGTGCACACAATATATTATTACTATCGTCTTCTATTACTGCACCAACGACACGTATTGTTTTCTTCGTCATAATTAAATCCTCCGCCTGTTTACTTCGTTTCCAGCATCCGGATAATTTCATCTTCGGATAATTGCGCCAGATTATTTTTATAGTTGCCCGCTGCCATTGTCCGGCGCGCGATCTCAGGAATATGTTTACGGTCAATGCCGAGTTCTTCAAATGTCGTGCGGAGACCAAGCCGTTTTTTCAAGCCGTTTAGTTCCTTCGATAACGCTTCAGTATTTTCAAAACCAAGCTGAACGCTTACTTTATCGAGTCTCGGGTCCACTTTCGCATTGTGGAGAATCCATTGATCCAGACTGAAAGCACAAGCTTCAGCGTGCGGAATATCAAACTCCGACGTTAAATAGTAGCTCATTGCGTGAGAACCGCTCGTTGCAGTCTGGCTGAAGCCGATACCTGCAGTCGTGCTCGCAAGCGCCATATTAGAACGTGCTTCAGTATTTGTGCCCTCGTTATAAGCAGTCTCCAGATTATCAAATGCAAGCTTCAGTGCTGTCACTGCCAGGCCGTCAGAAATCGGATTATGATTCACCGATCCGATAGAGTCCAGTGCATGGCAGATTACATCGATACCTGAAATTGCTGTCACAGCTGGCGGACATGTATATGTAAGCTCGGGGTCGACAAGTGAAACTTTTGGATAAAGTACTTTACCGTTAATCGACGTTTTAATTCCTTGTTCTTTATCGCTGATGACACTGAAAGGTGTCACTTCAGAAGCTGAACCGCTCGTTGAAGGCAGGGCAATAATCGGCAGTGCTTCAGTAATATTTTTATCCTGAATAATCGTTCCGGCATCGACATTTTTCACGGCCGCAGCAGCTGCCGCTTTCGCGGCATCCATCGTTGAGCCGCCTCCGACTGCAATCAGTGCGTCAGCATCGTGTTTAATTGCAGCATTGATAATATCATCGACGTTCTCGACAGTCGGATTTTCTTCAATATTTGATACAACTGCCTTGATTTGACCCGGCAGCAGTGATTCGAGCAGTTCATCAATACCGTTTTTTACCTGCGAGTTTGATGCAATAACAACATACGACTGATAACCATACGCTTCTAAAACTGTATCGATCGTCTGCAGCACTCCCGCACCGAAATGCACTGCTGTTGGATTATTAAAAGTAAACATCTTATTTCCCCCTTGGTTTATCTTTTATATTGTAATCATATCGTTTAAAACGCACCGTCAGCGGCTGGAATAAAAGTAAATACAGCAGAAACATAATAAAGCTGATTAATAGTGACGGCACTACCGGCCAGCTCATAATCGGAATTAATATAAAGATAAACAATGCCACACTGAGTATCGCAATGTAGTCATATATTATCGATAATGTGGACGGTTCCAAATATTCTTTGCAGTTCGGACACTTAATCCTCGTCCTCGGTTTAAGCGCATAGCCGAGCACTTTCTCCTTGTATGTCCATTGATGTTTGCAGAACGGACACTCTCCCATGACATCACCTTGCTTTTAATTTTTTCTTAGTATAATTATAACAAAAAAGAAGAGCGTATTCGCTCTTCCTACTCGTCATCTTCAAATTCATAGTAATCTTGTAAAAGATCTTTAATACTGTTTTCTTCTTTTGACTGTACGAGTTTAATATTCGTCGTTACATGCTCGCAGCCTTCGTTTGATAAATGGGCATTAATCTTTTTAACTAAGTTAAAAAGTTCATCCATACTGCCCTCAACTGTCGTTTCCTGCGGACCGACAAAATGCGTTAAGCCGCTGTTCTCAATCAGTTCAATTGCCCCTGTCGTGTGCGAATACAATTTAGCATCGCCCGGATGGTACGGTAAAACCTGAATACTCATCAAATAGTTCATTTAAATCTCTCCTCAAAAACTTTTCTGTTACCATTATGATACTATAAATTAAAGAAAACAAACATTTAGAGGTGACAGTTATGTTTAAAATCAGTAAAGGATTAAATATTATATTAATCATTATTGCACTTGGTGCAATTTATTATTTCTCACAGGATTTTCTCGGTCCTTCATGGAACATTCCGTTAATCATCCTGCTGCTCGTTCTCGGTGCTGCATCGATTATTTCAATTATTAAAAAAGAAGAGCCTGAAGATTATTAATGCAGGTACGGCACAAAGTCGACCTGATCACTGTATGATGTCATATGCTCTTCTACATCACCGTACACATCATCCATTCCCATATCGGCTAAAGGATGAAGATAAAAATCTTCGTACTCATTGCTGTCGACGTATGTCGGCATAAAGCGCACCGCTCCAATGTCAGTTTCACCGCCGGACTGTTCAATATTCACTTCCAGAATACCGCCGAGGCGCGTATTCAATGACTGCTGCGCACTTAAGAAGTTCGACATTGAATATGCGATAACCGCTTCAGAGCCGTCCGCTCTTTCATAATGCTCAATCGGCTGCAGCGTGTGCGGATGCGAACCTACAATAATATCAGCACCCGCTTCTGCCATCGTGCGGTATTCAGGCACGTGTTCCTCGCGCGGGAAATCATCGTATTCCACCCCCTGATGATAACTCACAATCAGCACATCCACTTTCTCTCTCAGCGCTTCAATATCCGATAAAATTCTCGGCATATCGATTATATTCACTAAGTATTCCTGGCCTTCAGGCACCGGAATACCGTTCGTTCCGTATGTATAAGCTAAGAAACCGACATCAATCCCGTTAACAGTAAATATTCTGTCGCGCGCCATATCTTCCTCGCTAACGTTTGCTCCGACGTAATCAATACCGCGTTCAGTTAAGTTTTCAGCTGTCGCAAGCACACCTTCTGTACTGCGGTCGAGCGTGTGGTTATTTGCAAAATTCACAATGTCCGCATCAAAGTAACTCAGTAAATCTGCAACCTCTTCCGGGGCATTAAACGTCGGATAACCGCTTAAACCAAGCGCTTCACCGCCGATTGGCGTTTCTTGATTCATAAATACGAGATCCTGCTGCTGCAGGTAAGGCGCCACAGTTTCAACACGCGATGTGAAATCGTATCCTTCTTCTGTCTGCACATCTTCATATAAATAATCGTGAATTAAAATGTCTCCCGTTGCGGCAAATGTAAATGAATTGTCCAGATACTGACTCAGGTTATCGTAGAACTGCTCCTTATCAATATTGTTAAATTCTTTTGCATGCGCTTCAAGCGGTGCGTCATCAGAACCCGAGAAAATATTTAAAAATAGCAATACTGACAAAATTATCTTCATATTATTCACCCCGTAAAGTATCTCCCTGTTTTGGTTCAAAATTTAATTCTGCAAATCTAATTCGAATTGACAGTCCTTTTTCAGGTATCGGCGCGTCCATTACATGAAAGTGCAGATGCGGTGTATCGCTTGCTCCGCTGTTGCCGCATGCTGCGATAAGATCACCGGGACGCACTTCGCTGCCTTCTGATACTAATATCGAATTTTCTTTTAGATGAGCAAGCAGGGAGTATTCAGCTTCCCCGTGCTGAATTACAATCGCATTGCCTTCCGGCTGTTCCATGTTCATCGAGAACGGTGCATTATCAGCCACGCCGTCATATACTTTAACGACTGTTCCCGCAGCAGGTGCTGTCACGGCTTCACCGTAACTGTAATGGTCGTTTAAACGCTCCCCGCTGCCCTCGTATGGTCTGCCGTCTTTTTTCACGATAAAATCATAAGCATAGCGCTGGGACTCATGCGGATAATGGTAATTCCAAAAGTTATTGCTGCCGCCCCATAGTACAAACCATTCTGTTCTAAAAGGCAGTACATACTCTTTTTCTGTATAAATATGATCGGTATTAAATTTTTCCAGCATGCCGAACTGCAGCCCCACGATATCCCGCTCGTTTGAAAATGCAGCGGTTATCATACGCATGGTCTGATCATCCACATAGCTGTAGCGCTTTACGCCCGGTTCCAGCTGATTGTATTTAAACAGTTTAAAATCCCCGGTACCTTCATGAAAAGCCGCCGCTTCTTTTTTAAACTGATTCAAAGGCATCACGTCCTGATAACCTTTTAAAGTCTGAAAGTATATCTCTTCAAATTTTTCTTGATTAAAATAAAATCCAAGTTCCTCTGGATAAATGGCTGACATTTCATTCACCTGCCTCATTTACTTTATCGATAATATACTCCGTCTGATTTTTTATTGATATTAAATCATTGGTAATGTAATCATCGCTGTTTAATAAAATAACATTCTCCAGCGGTATACCGAGTGCCTCCGCAAATTCATTCCGAATATTATCGTCCTCCGGATTTTCAACATTGACGAACATATAATCCGCTTCAAACGCTCCGAAATCCTCAGGCTGTTTTAAATCGAATAAACTATCTTGAACATCATCTTTAGCTGCCTGGTCCATTTGGAAGCCTAGGACATCGTAAACTGCTTCAGTACCGTAGCTCATATATTCATTGTAGAGCAGATAGCCGTCCTCATTCTCTACAGCAACAAGTGCTTTCTTCTCGTCCACCTGTTCAGTGAGAGCTCTTTTTAAGACCGTTGTCTCAGCTTCCCACTCATCACCGATTTTGTTCGCTTCATCCTCTTTATTTAATATAACCCCTAAATAATACAGCTGCGTTAAATAAACACGCGGGCTGAACGGACTCATAATACCCGACGAATAAGTAATTCTAATCGACGGCGCTATTTCCTGATACTCTTCAAAATACTCATCCGGAGAGTATGTAACAATTAAATCCGGGTCTATTTCTTTAAGCGATTCAAGATCTCCCGGCTCAAGATACGTCACTTCTCCACCGTAGGCATCTTCAATTGTACTGTTATTTTGTAAACCTTCGTTGACACCGCTTACATTATATCCTAATAAAGATGCATTTCCGGGGTCAATTGAACGGAACAGCACAATATTTTTTGGACTAACAGGGATATCAATCTCATTTGTATCTTCTGTTGTAATTCTTCTTACTTCACCGTCTTCTGATACATCAATTTCTCTAAAGCTTGAACAGCCTGTTAATATCAGTATTGATGTCAGCAGCATCATAAATTTTAGTTTCATCTCGTCACCTTCACTATTGATACCGCCATTATACACATAAAAAAAGCCGGGGGATACCCGGCTTTTCGTTTAAGCAAATGATTCTTTATTTACAGTATCAGTTTGATGCTGTGCTTTGTATTTATAATAAAATTCCAGAAACTTATCGAGCTTCCCTTCAGAGATACTCTTAATGCTAATCAGCAGCTTATCGTCCTGCCAAATATGAAGGATACGTCCCACCATCAGCAGCTCTTCGACTGTCACCCTGGTAATTTTATCAAAGCTGATTTCTTCTACGCAAACTAAATCATAATCTTCAAGATTCAAAAACAATCTGTGTGTCGTCGCAACTAATGAACCATGGTATGTACTTTTCTCCCCATCAAAGTACTCCACTGATCCTACTAACGCAGGTCCTACTACTTCTTTTGGTAATAAATTAACGCCCTCTATGTGTTTTAATTTGTTGTACATAGACAACATCCCCTTTTATTATGTTTCTTAACTATTTACCACCAAAGAGCACATAATAAACATCTTTAAATTTTAAAAATATAACACCGAGTATTACTCCGGCAATTCCGCCGATGGAATTGAGAATAATATCATCGATACTCGTAATTCTGCCGATCGGCAGAAGGTACTGTGTGGTTTCGATAAACAGCGACAGCAGCAGACATAAAATTGTCGTGAGCAGTTCTTTTCTAATAATAATATACAGAAAGAACGCCGCCGGGATAAACAGAACGATATTCATCAGTACACTGTTAATCAGCGCTTCTGTCGTCGCGAAGTACCACATTTCTTTAATGCTTTCAAAAGGTGTCAGCTCGACGATATCACTGTCATTTGAAGTCGGCATCAGTGTCACGAGGAAGATACCGACCAGGCTCATCGTCAAACCGATGACCGCTAAATATTTAATCTTTTTATAAATTGAATCCAGCTGATATCCGTGTTTTATATTAATCATCAGCGTAACGACTGTAATCAGCATAAAAATCATTACAAATATCGGAATTACCGGCTGAAATGCTTCAAATAAAATGCCCATGTCTATACTGCCTCTAATCTTCTCCAAATTGCTGCTCTGTAAATGCTTTGTACATCTCGTGAGATGCCATTAGTTCTTCATGCGTGCCTTCACCTGTCAGGCGGCCGCTGTCGATAAAGTATATTTTATCCGAATTCACAATTGTCGACAAACGATGTGCGATAACGAGTACAGTTCTGCCGGCCATCAGTTCATTCAGTGCTTCCCCGACATATTTTTCCGACTGCGAATCGAGGCTTGCTGTTGCTTCGTCCAGCATTAAAATTTTCGGATTCCGTAAAAACGCACGGGCAATACCGATACGCTGACGCTGACCGCCGGACAGTTTTACGCCGCGTTCGCCGACTTCCGTCTCCAGGCCTGCTGGCAGCTCATTAATGAACTCACTGGTGTAAGACTGTTTCACGGCACGTTCTATATCTTCTTCATTATACTGACCAGTCTTCAATCCGTAGGTAATATTTTCCCTGATCGTTCCGGACACGATTGCACTTTCCTGTGCAACATAGCCGATACCGCTGCGGTAGTCTGTAAGCGGAATGTCTTCAATATTAATATTATCTACTGTAATCTCACCATTCCACACAGAATAATAACGTTCAATCAGAGAGAATATTGTAGATTTCCCGCTGCCGCTTGGACCGACAAATGCGATTTTCTGATTGTTATTCGCGGCAAACGAAATATTTTCAAGCACAGGAGTGTCGTCATACCCGAAAGACACATCATTAAACCGAAGCGTCTTATATGATAACTCCGCACTGTCCATATTTCCCGATTTCTCATCTTCCATATCGAGTATGCCGATAATTCTCCCGGTGGCACCCAGTGCCTTATTATACTCTGTAAAGAACATCGCAAACATTGTCATCGGCATAATAATCTGGAATAAATACAGTAAGAAAGCAACGAGTGTACCGATAGTCATCGTGCCGTCAGCCACTCTGAGGCCGCCGTAACCGATAACAAGTATAATCACGAACATCATAATCGTATACATAATCGGCGACAGCAATGCGTTAATGACTGCTTCTTTCATCCCGTATTTATACAGCTGGTTAATACCGCGGCTGCCTTTTTGCTGTTCGTAGCTTTCTGCATTAAATGATTTCATCAAGCGTATTTCACTCAATGTTTCCTGGATAGAACCGGTAAATACCGCTGTCTCATCCTGGAGCTTCTTCGATATTTTCTGCATGCGGCTGCCGAGCGGCATAATAACTGCAATCGAAATCGGCAGTGAGACGATCATGATTAAAGTCAGTTTCCAGTCGAGGAAAAACAATATAATGACCGAGCCCGCAACGCTTAGAATCCCGCTGATTAATTGCGGGAAATGACTCGTAATCAGATTCTGGATAATACTCGTATCGTTAACAACACGGCTGACCGACTCGCCGCTTTTAGTTTTATCAAAATAGCTCACCGGTAATTTAAGGAACTTATTCCATACCATTTCCCGTAGACTCCGGACCACGGTCTGCCCTATTTTAGCCAGCATATAGTACGATATGCCGTCGATAACTGCACTCCCTAAAAACACACCGATAATTAACACAACAAGAGGTGCTGTGATCAGGTCAGTATTAAAACCGTCGATAAACATCTGTGTCAGGAGCGGAACGATTAACGAACCGACTGTGCCTATCAGCGTCAGCAGGATGCCTGTATAAAACAATCCTTTTTTTACATTGGTACTTTTTATTAAATTAATAAACTTTTTAAATGATGCTTTGTCTTCATTATTATTCAAATTTCCGCCCCTCTCATAAACCCAACTTACATTATAACGATTTTTGTCTGTTTAAGCATTATGGTAAACTTAATTTAACAAAGTTAAGGGGGAGTTTTATGGCTCTGGAAATTACGGATATTACAAAAGTATTCGGCGAACAAACAGCTGTGGATTCAATTAACATCAATGTGCCTAAAGGAAGCATGTACGGTTTTCTCGGCGGTAACGGTGCCGGAAAGACGACAACGTTCCGTATGATTTTAAAACTGCTCACACCGACGTCAGGCTCCATTTTATATAACGGTGAGACTATCGGATATCATATGACGGATAAAATTGGCTATTTACCGGAAGAACGCGGACTGCACCCTAAATTAAAAGTATCAGAGCAGGTGCTTTATTTAGCCGAGTTAAAAGGAATGTCAAAAAAAGAAGCTGATAAAGCACTGGATTACTGGCTTGAGCGTTTTAAAGTTACCGAGAATAAATTTAAAAAAATTGAAAAACTGTCTAAAGGAAACCAGCAGAAAATCCAGCTGATCGCTTCTATAATACATAACCCCGAGCTGATCATTCTGGATGAGCCGTTCAGCGGACTCGATCCCATTAACGTTGAAATGCTGAAAGATGCGGTAAAAGAATTAAATGCACAGGGTTCCACTATTATTTTCAGTACTCACCGCATGGAACATGTTGAAGAACTGTGTGAAGAATTATGCATACTCGACCGCGGCAAACAGATTGTCAGCGGCAATATCGACCAGATTAAAAAAGACTTCGGCCAAAAAGAAATAATTATCGAAGGTGAACATGATATTTCTTTCATTAAAGATATGCCGGGAGTGATTGAAATGAAACAGGTAAGAAATAAATCAGTCATTAAAATTGCCGAAGAAAAATATGCGGAAGATATTTATAACCGTATTACCAGTATGGGCTACTTTAAACGATTCCAGGTCAATGAGCCATCACTAAATGATATCTTTATCGCGAAAGTAGGCCGTGACTATGAATAAATTTATGACGACATTTAATCTCACTTTTTTCTCCAAATTAAAAGCCAAATCGTTTTTAGTGACAACACTGATTATTATTGCAGGAATGTTTATCGCGTTTAACCTCGATAAAATTATCGGCCTGTTCGATTCTGAAGATGACGCGCTGATGCTCCAGGTTGATGCGGATGAATCTTTCCTGTCAGTCTTCCAGCCGACACTGCAGTCTTATGATGAAACGATTGAAATCGTCGCAGAAGACGGCAATGCAACACTCGAGGTTGTGAATACCGAGCTGCTCGAAGCTGAAATGCGTATGGATGAGGAAATTTCAACATCCCAGGAGCAGAACATACAGCTTGCCTTAAACGAGACGAACCGTGCCTACGTGCTGCAGACGCTCGAACTGAGCCAGGAAGAAATTGAGCAGATGTACGAGGAAGTGCCAGTCGAATTCTTAGTAGCTGCCGGCGATAACTCAGGAGAGTTTGAAGCGGCCGGTGCCGATGATACTAACGTATTAAATATGATTATTTTCTACTTCTCGGTAATTCTGATGTTCATTATTATTCTGAACTATGCAAGTCAGATTGCGACAGAAATTGCAAATGAGAAATCTTCACGTGTGATAGAAATGATTGTATCGAGCATTCGTCCGACGCAGCATTTAATGGCCAAAGTGTTCGCCATGATTTCTGTCAGTGTTATACAGGTCGGCTTAATTACCATTGGCGGTCTCGCAGCATTTTATTTTTCTGATACGACTGCCCTGCTCGAGCAGTTTGGCCTCGAGACTAATGACCAGACCTTGAAAATAGTCATTTACTGCATTATCTATGTAATTCTCGGATTGATTCTTTATCTGTCCGTCGCAGCAATGCTCGGTTCATTTATTAACCGGATGGAAGATTTGCAGCAGGGACTTATGCCGGTAACCTTCCTCAGCATGATCGGGTACTTTATCGCGCTCGGGGGAATGTCATTTGCAGATAACATCGCAGTGACGATTACAAGCTACTTCCCATTCTTCACACCATTCGTTATGCCGCTTCGCCTGCTCGTTAACGATACAGGCCATGCACCAATGCTGATTGGTATCGTGATTATGGCTGCAACAATTATTATTACTCTCCTGCTCGCAGGCTTTGTTTATAAGAGAAGTGTTCTCTCCACAGAGAGCGGCATCATAAAAAATATTAAAAGAATAAGAAAATAAGCTGTTTATAACCATCCCCTTCACTTTTAAGGTGAAGGGGATTTTTCTATTTAAAAAATGTATTTATGTACAGTAAAATCTTTAAAAATAAATTTCTATTTATTTTTAAAATATACTCTTATTTTACATTCAAAAAACATTTTAAATAATCATTGACAAAGCTCTTTAATGTTGTATCATGATGTAGACGAAAAACAAAGGAGTCCTGAATATGCAAGTTGAATTAACACGATTTAGGGTGAAAAAAGGTAAAGAAGAACTGGTCGACCAATGGATGGAATTTTTAAATGAACATATGAACGATGCGCTTCTTACACTTGACGGTGAAAAAATGTTCGTAGAGACAATAATGCGCGATACTATGGGTGATCACGATTATCTTTACTGGTATTCTATTCAGGCAGATGACGGTGACTCCAACTCGGAAACTGAGAAATGTATCGATACAAAACATCTCGATTACTTCAGTAAATGTGTCGACAGAACGTACCGTCCAAAAAACCTTAAAACAGAAGTTGTTATGATTCCAAAAAGAATCAAAAAGCAGATTGAAGCAGCGGCAGAAGAAGTTTAAATAATAAATACAGCAGAAAACGCATAAAAACGGCACTGAAATCTAATTTTAGAATTCAGTGCCGTTATTTTATTATTTTTCTTTATCTTCTTCTCTCAGCGATTTCACGCTTTGAAGAATATAATAGCCTGCAAAAATTACTGCAATAACCTGCAGAAACCAGTTCACTTCAACCATCGTATTCGCGATAATTAAAAATATTACCAGCATTGCCCCTGTATATATCATTTTCTGTTTATATTCATTCATAAAAAATACTCCTAACACATATGTATTAGAAGTATTATCTCATAATTTAAATCTATTCACCAATTGCAGCAGTATCTGCAATAATTGTAACGTCCTTGTGATTGTTTAAAACAGAAGCCGGATTGTTTTCAGTTACTTCACCGCTTAACAGCGCGTCGAGTGCTTCTTTTTTATTTTCACCATAAATAAGAATGACAATTTTTTCAGCTTTCATAATCGATTTTAAGCCCATAGTAAATGCTTTAGACGGCACATCGCCAAGTTCATCGAAGAAACGTGAGTTATCTTCAATAGTTTCCGGTGTTAAATCTACGATATGGGTTACCGAATCAAAAGGTGTACCTGGTTCGTTAAATGCAATATGACCATTGCGCCCGATACCCAGTAACTGTACATCAAGACCCGATTCATCGATAGCCTCTTCATAAGCTTTAACTTCAGTTTCTGCATTTTCAGCTTTACCATTTAATAAATGGATATTTTCTTGTGGAATCGATACATGATTGAAGAAATTCTCATGCATATAATATGAATAGCTTTGCTCGTGGTCTTTATCGAGTCCAACATATTCATCAAGGTTAAATGTAGTGATATTATTTTGATCAATATCGCTGCTGTTTAACCTTTCAACCAGTTTTTTATAAGTCCCCTCAGGTGTTGAACCCGTTGCCAGACCGATTACCGGTTTTTCATTTTCTTTAATAACATCAAATAAAATATCCGATGCCTTCTTGCTCATTTCCTCGTAATTGCTAACTTTAACTAACTCCATAATGTCCTCCTAATTTGACTGCAGGTTTTCAATAATAATATGAACTCCGCGGGTAATATCTTCCTGAGGCCAGCTCGGCACACGCTGTGCAATACCGATTTCATGGCTCGGCGGCACATGTACAAAACCTGCCGGAATATCCAGCTGTTTCTGCTCTAAATAATATAATTCGCTGTACATTAAATTATTGCATAAGTAAGTACCAGCTGAATTTGAAATATTTACAGGAATATTCTCATTCAATAATGCTGTTTCAAGCTGCTTTAACGGCAATTTTGAAAATAAGCCATCTGCCCCATCCTCGTGAATCTTCTCGCCATTCGGTTTAAAACCAGTATTATCTTCACGTCCGTCAATTGTATTAATCGCAATACGTTCCAGATGAATACTTGAAATACCGCTCGCAAGTCCTAAAGAAACCACTGCATCCGGTTTTACAGTTTCAATATCATGTTCAATTAATGTATTGATTTCTTTAAACGCTACAGGATAAACCCTGCCGATGATTTTATAATCTCCGATTACTTTGCCTTCTAGACTTTCCACAGCAGACTGTGTCGGATTAGTTTTAAATTTCAAAAACGGTTCGTAGCCAGTTAATAGTAACGTCTTCATAAATTATCATCCTTTTTATATTACTCAGAGAATAAAGTAATAAGTAAATGAATAGTAGCATAAAACGTATAAAAAGTGTGGAATTTCTGTTTTGCGAATCATATTTTTTGTATTTTTTTGTAAGCATATGCTGGGTGAAGTTCTGATGTATCCGGTTTATGGTGGCGATTCGTTGTCTGCCTATATCGTTGAAGTCACAGGGAGGGGGTAACTGTCCCGTCATGGTGAAAACCACAGTGACGAGATTACCGCCCTGCCCCGTCATTGTGAAAACCACGGTGACGGGATAGGCATACAAAAATCGCACCTATATTCAAAATTCACTGTTTCGAATACGACGTAAATCCCCCGTTATCCTTCTGCAATCAAAAACTCCGACATGCACTGCATGACCGGAGCTTCATTATATTTATACTACTGTAAATCTTTAAGATAAGGGAAACTGCTCGGGTACTGATAGTAACCATCTAAGTCAGAGTTAATTCCCGTTAATAATTTCGTATGGAATACCGGAATTAACGGCTGTTCATCAATGATAATCTGCTGTGCATCTTCATACATCTGCAGACGTGTTTCCTCGTCCATTTCTACACGTGCGTTATCCAGTAATTCATCGACTTCAGAATTCGCATATCTCGTTCTGTTCCCCGGTGCACCAATGTTGTCTGAGTGGAACATCGGATATAAGCCGTAATCTGCATCAAGTGTTACAGTTCCCCAGCCGCCCATGAACATTTCATGATCGCCGTTCGCTGTATATTCCTGATATGCGCCTGCTTCCATCAGTGAGATTTCAAGATTTACACCAATTTCAGATAACACTTGCTGCATATAAGTTGCAACGTCCTGGTGTGTTCTTGAGTTCAGTACGACTTCTGCTGTGAATCCTTCAGGATAATCACTTTGTGCCAGGTATTCTTTCGCCTGTTCCAGGTCGTAATCGATTGTCTCAAGGTTTTCACTGTATCCGTACACTGTCGGGTTTAACGGTGTTTCTGCAACTTCATGAATACCCACTAAAATATTTTCGATAATCGCATTTTTATCGATTGCAGATGCGATTGCCAGACGTACATTTTCATCGTTGAATGGTTCTTTTTCTGTGTTAAATCCTAAATAAGTCATATTTGCACTTGGACGCTGCTGAACTTCGCTTCCTTCGTTTGCATCTACCTGCGCAACGTCATTCGGGTCCATCGGATAAATAATATCCGCTGTGCCTGATGTTAATTCAGCAATACGTGACTGGTCTTCCGGTACTGCTCTGAAAACAATTGATTCAGGTTTTGCGGGTTCGCCCCAGTATTCTTCGTTACGTACTAAGGTAATTTTTTCACCTTCAGCAATATCTTCAAATTTAAAGAATCCTGTACCGATTGGGGTGCGGTTAACTTCAGTCAGCGGGTTGCCGCCTTCTTCCATTTGAGCGTAATCCGCATCGATTACTTCTTTACTGATCATGTGTCCGCCCGGATGTGCCAGATGAGCAGGGAGTGCTGCAAACGGTTCGTTTGTATGTATTTGAACCGTATAGTCGTCAATAATTTCCACTTCTGAGATTTCCGTAAACAGGAATGACAATGGTGATGCAACTTCTTCGTCCAGTACGCGGTCAAGGTTGGCTTTTACCACTTCTGCATTGAAGTCGCTGCCGTCATGGAATTGAATTCCTTCACGGAGTTTAAATTCCCATGAAGTATCTGAAATCTGTTCGTAGCTTTCAGCAAGGCCCGGTTCTAATTCCAGATCCTGATTTAATTTTACAAGCGTTTCGTAAATATTTGTCATCACATAAAGTGAATATCCGTCGTTTGCTGCATGCGGATCAAGTGAATTCGGCAATGACATAATACTGAAATCAATCGCTTCTCCGCCTGCTGATTCACCTTCTGAATCTGAAACTTCTTCTTCAACATTGCTGTCGTCTGTACATGCAGCGAGCATCAGCATAAATACTGTCATAAACAGCATTAATAATTTTCTCATTATTTTTTTCCTCCAATTTTCAAAATCCATATTATTATACTATGAATTAAATCATTCCGCTATACCCATTTTTTGTAATAAAAAAAACAGGTGAAATAATCACCTGTTTACACGCCGCGTTCTCCGATATCATTACGAAAAAATAATGCATCATTATTATATTGAATCTGCTCAGTATTTTTATATGCCAGCAGCTTTGCCTGCTCAAGTGTTTTTCCGCGTCCCGTCACGAGCATCACTCTGCCGCCGGCAGTTTCATAACGTTCATCCTGAACACGCTTCAGCCCGCTGTTAAACACCTCATCCTCAAGATATGCAGGAATAATAACTGATGCTCCTTTTTCATAAGCTTTCGGGTAGCCGCTGCTTGCTAAAATTACACCGAGCATAGAATCACTGCTGAACTCGAGCTTATACGGTTCTTTGTTTCTGACCGCTTCCAGTACATCGATAAAATCCGATTCAAGAAGCGATAACAGCACCTGGGCTTCCGGATCACCGAAGCGTGCATTAAATTCGATTGTTTTAACCCCGTCTTTAGTAATAATCGCGCCTAAATACATAACACCGAAATAATCCAGGCCTTCTTTGACCATAGCGTCCGCCATCGGTTTAACAATATTATTGATTGCTTCTTCTATCACATCTTCACCGATATGCGTAACAGGCGCATATGCACCCATACCGCCGGTATTCGGCCCTGTATCCCCGTCATATGCACGTTTATGATCCTGTGCCACAATATTGAACGGCAATGTATACTCACCGTTAACGAGCACCATTAAGCTGAACTCCTCGCCTTCAAGGAATTCTTCAATTACTACCGGATTATTTTCACCTTCAGCAAACATCTCTTTGAGGGCATCGAGCGCTTCAGCTTCAGTCATCGCTACAGCAACGCCTTTTCCTGCAGCAAGCCCGTCTTTTTTAATGACTATCGGTGCGCCCTGCTGTTTGATGTATGCCGACGCATCGATTAAATTCGTAAATGTCTGATATTCAGCAGTCGGAATACCGTATTTAATCATAATGTTTTTTGCAAAAGCTTTTGAAGATTCAAGCTGTGCTTCCAGCTTTCTCGGTCCGAACACTTTCACTCCCACCGCTTCAAGAGCATCGGCGATACCTGCATTAAGCGGTGCTTCCGGTCCGACAACCGCCCAGCTGATATTCTCCTGTTGTGTAAGTTCAACGATGCGTTCAATATCAGAGTCCTTAATATTGCTGTGTACAGACGCATATTTTATCATGCTGCTGTTGCCGGGTACTGCATGAATATTTTTTGTATGTTTTGACCGGCTCAGCGTTTTAACGAGAGCGTGCTCCCGTCCGCCGCCGCCAATTACTAATACATTCATTGGTTTCGTCCTCCAGTATTAATGTTTGAAATGACGCATTCCTGTAAATACCATTGCAATCCCGTGCTCGTTGCAAAAATCAATCGATTCATTATCGCGCTTAGAACCGCCCGGCTGGATAATTGCTTTAATGCCGTACTGATGTGCATTTTCTACTGTATCCGGCATCGGGAAAAATCCGTCGCTTGCAAGGACAACATTTTCCCCAAGCTCAATTGCACGCTCTGCAGCAATTTTCAACGCTCCGACACGGTTCATCTGTCCTGCACCGATTCCCGTTGTCTGTTTACTGTTGGCGAGTACTATCGCATTGGATTTCACATGTTTTGATACTTCCCATGCAAGTACCAGTGCTTTTAGCTGCTCATCATCCGGTTTTTTCTCCGTGACATATTCGAGCGAGTCTTTATCGAGTTTTCCAGTGTCGCGCGACTGCACGAGATAACCGCCAGAGACGCTGACAAACTCATCCTGAACAGCTTCTTCAGTGAAATCAACTTGTAAAAGACGAATATTTTTCTTCACTGTTAAAATATTTAAGGCTTCTTCTGAGAAGTGTGGAGCAATAATTACTTCTAAAAATACTTTGCTTAATTTTTCTGCAGTTGCCGCGTCCACACTCTTATTGAGCGCAACAATGCCGCCGAAAATAGACTGGTTATCAGCATCAAATGCATTCTGGAATGCATCGCTCAGCGTATCTCCTGTACCGACACCGCAGGGGTTCATATGTTTTACAGCAACTGCTGCCGGTAAATCAAATTTCTTCGCCAGCTGAAATGCACTGTCTGCATCTCTTATGTTGTTATAACTGAGCTCTTTGCCGTGCAGCACATCGGCATTAAGAATCGTGTTTTTATCATCTGAAGTTTTAACGTATTTTGCACTTTGATGCGGGTTTTCCCCGTATCGGAGCGATTTTTCGCTCTGTGCGAAGAAGTTTACAATTGCCTGATCGTAGTCATTTGTGTGACGGAACACTTTAATCATCAGCTGTTTTCTGAAATTCTCATCAAGCGCGTTATTTTTCATACGCTCCAGCACTTCTTCATAATCAAAAGGATCGACAACTGTCGTTACATGTTTGTAGTTTTTTGCCGCCGCACGCAGCATTGTCGGCCCGCCTATGTCGATATTTTCCACTGCATCACTTTCAGTCACATCCGCTTTTTTGACCGTTTCTTTAAACGGGTATAAATTCACAGCAACAAGATCAATCGTTTCTATATTATTTTTACGAAGATCTTCCATGTGAGCCGGATTGTCACGGTCTGCTAAAATTCCGCCGTGAACTGCCGGATGCAGTGTTTTAACACGGCCATCCATAATTTCATTGAAATCCGTTAAATCACTCACCTGATTGACAACGATATCCGCTTCCTGTAATGCTTTAAACGTGCCGCCGGTTGAATACAGTTCATAGCCTTGTTCAAGCAGCCCTTCAGCAAATTTTTCTATGCCTGTTTTATTTGATACGCTCAGCAATGCTTTCATAGTTAGACTCCTCCATCCAGTACTTTCTTCAGTGCGGCAGGGTATAGTTCATACTCCGCCTGATGTATTTTTTCTTCTAATGAAAGAAGCGTTTCATCTTCTTCTATTATAACTGCAGTCTGTGCAATAATTTTACCTGTATCAATGCCGGCATCGACAAAATGAACTGTCACACCGGTCACTTTTACGCCGTAATTATAAGCATCTTCGATACCATTTCTGCCTTTAAAAGACGGCAGCAGCGATGGATGAATATTAATAATCCGATTTTTATAGAAGTTAATAAATTCAGCCGATAAAATTCTCATAAAGCCTGCGAGTACAATATAATCAATATTAAAATTTGAAACTGCTTCTGTTATAGCAGTTTCAAATTCTTTTTTTGCTGAATATTTACTGCGGTCGATAATTATATGAGGAATATTTAATTTCTCTGCCCGCTTAACGGCATAGGCATCCGGACTGTCTGCGATTAAAATTTTAATCTCAAACCCTGCCTCAGCGCTTTTTAATGCAAGGTTCTCAAAATTCGAACCGCCGCCGGAAACGAGGACAGCTATATTTTTAACCATTAATTTTAATTCCAGCCTCAGCAGTAACCTCACCGATTACGCTGCTTGTATAATCAAAATCTTTCAGTATCTCAAGTGCTTTATCAGCTTCGTCTGCAGGGACGGCGATTATAAAACCAATCCCCATATTAAAGACGTTGTATGCTTCTTCATCTCTCACGCCGCTCTCTTCCAGCAGCCATGCAAGTACTTTAGGCACTTCAATATTTTTAACATCGAGACTGACGCCCAGATGATCCGGCAATGCTCTCGGAATATTTTCAATAAATCCGCCGCCGGTAATATGGCTCATCGCTTTAATATTGACTTTATGTTTTAATGCTTTAACTTCTTGTGCGTATATACGTGTCGGCTCAAGCAGCAAATCGAGCAGCTTATCACCGTTTAAGTCAGCTGTGACATCAATATTGTTATCCGCAATAATTTTACGGACTAAACTGTAGCCGTTTGAATGAATGCCGCTTGATGCGAGGCCAATAATTTTATCGCCTGCTTCAACAGATGAGCCGTCAATATATTCATGTTTCTCAACTGCACCAACAGCAAATCCCGCAATATCGTATTCGCCTTCGCCATACATTTCACCCATCTCGGCAGTTTCTCCGCCGATTAGTGCACATTCGGACTGAACGCATCCTTCAGAAACACCTTTAACAATTTCACCGATATGTTCAGGGACTACTTTGTTCACAGCTATATAATCAAGGAAGTATAACGGTTCTGCACCAGTTGTAATAATGTCATTTACACACATTGCAACAGCATCGATGCCGATTGTATCGTGACGGTTATAATCAATTGCAAGCTTCAGTTTCGTACCGACACCGTCAGTGCCTGACACGAGTACAGGGGCTGTCATATTTAACTGCGACAGATCAAATGCTGCACCAAATCCTCCAAGACCGCCAATTACTTCCGGACGCATCGTACGTTTTACATGCCCTTTCATCTGTTCGACCGCTTCATATCCGGCAATAATATCGACACCGGCTTTTTTATATTGTTCAGACATCGTTATACTCCTTTCGTTTTCGCATCTTTTTCCTGCGGCAGCAGGCCGTCAGTATTTTCAATCGGGTAATTACCTGTAAAGCACGCATCACACTGTCCGCGTGAACCGTATTTCTCATATACTTGATGCATTCTTTCAACTGACAGATAAGTCAGTGAATCTGCACCAATTTCTTCCCGCACCTCTTCAGTTGATTTTGACGAGGCAATAATTTCCGCATGCGTCGATACGTCGATACCGTAATAGCACGGGTTTTTAAGAGGCGGTGATGACACACCCATATGCACTTCTTTAGCGCCCGCTTTTTTCAATGCTTTAACGATAAATTTACTCGTCGTTCCGCGCACAATGGAATCGTCGATAACGATGACGCTCTTACCTTCAACGATATCTCTGACCGGAGACAGTTTCATCCGGACTGCACGTTCACGCGCTTCCTGTCCCGAGGCGATAAATGTTCTCCCGACATAGCGGTTTTTTAATAAACCCTGCTCGCCCGGAATTCCTGATTCATCGCTGAATCCTTTAGCCGCAGCGAGACTGGAATCAGGTACACCGATAACGATATCTGCCTGCACATCCATTTCTTTTGCCAGTTCTTCACCAAGTGCTTTACGTATCGTGTACGTTGACGTGCCGCGGAACTCTGAATCTGCACGTGCAAAGTAAATGTATTCCATCGAGCACATATTCGGATTTTCAAAATCTGTATAACGGTCAAAATCAATACCCTCGTCGCTTATTGTAATGAGTTCACCTGGTTCAATATCACGGATGTACTCCGCACCGATTGCAGTAAATGCGCACGTTTCGCTGGCAACGCAGTATGCGCCGTCAAGCGAACCCAGCATCAACGGACGAACACCGTGGTCATCCAGCGCAATCGTCATTGCATCTTCGTGTAAAATAACGAAAGCAAATGCACCTTTCAGCTGCTGGAGTGTTGTTTTAATACGCGCCTTTCTCGTCGGTCCTTTCGCACGTCTTAACAGATGCGCAAACACTTCCGAGTCGGAAGTCGTTTGGAAAATTGCTCCGTCGTCTTCAAGTGCGCGTCTAATTTGCAGTGCATTAACGATGTTGCCGTTATGTGCAAGGCCGAGATCGCCGATATGACTTTTAAATAAAAACGGCTGAACGTTGGATAAGGCACTGGAATCGCTCGTTGCGTAACGCACGTGACCGATTGATTTGGAAAATGGTTTTAATGATTCAAGCTGTGTTTGTGACAACGCTTCAGTCAAAAGACCCATTCCGCGTGCGCCGAACAGGTAATCGCCGCCGGAAGCGACGATACCTGCCCCTTCCTGACCGCGGTGCTGGAGACTGTGCAGTGCCATATACGTTAATTCGCTGGCTTCGGGGTGTCCCCAAATACCAAAGAGTCCACATTCTTCATTTAGTCCTCTGAGTTCATACATGCCGGGATTGCCCCCTCCCATGCGCTTCTGACATCTGATAAATTACGGTTAATTTCGAAATCCTGTGCAGTGACGATAAATTTATCGCCTGTTAGTTTACCAATTTCAACTGCACCTTCAATATCGAGACCTGCCGGTGCTGCAACAATATAGTTCGATGCACCTTCTGCGAACAGCAAGTCTTTACGTACATCTAAGTTTACTTCAAGACCAATATTGTTAAAGCTGGCAAGCTGTGCAAGTTTTGCGATCAGACCGCCGCGGCCAAGCGGAGAGATTTTATTGATTTCTCCGTTTACCAGTTTTTCACGCAGCATCATTCCGCGTTTATACTCAAGTTCAAGATCGATTGAACGTGTTGTCTGACGAATTGTATTTTCAAGCTGTTTTTCAAGCTGGCTTCCTGCAAATGACGGCGTTAACTCGCCAACTAAGTACAGTGCATCACCCGCGTTTATACTTTCGTGTTTCAGCTGATTAGTATTATCGATTAGACCAACCATTCCGATAATCGGTGTCGGCAGAATGCCGCCTGTGCTGTGTTCGTTGTAAAGACTGACGTTACCCGAAACAACCGGTGTCGAAAGTGCCAGACATGCTTCTGCCATGCCTTTAGTCGACTTATCCAGCTGATTATAGATTTCAGGTTTTTCAGGAGAACCGTAGTTCAGGCAGTCCGTCATGCCTAACGGCACGGCTCCTGTGGCGATAATGCTTCTGAATGTCTGTGCAACAACTTCTTTACCGCCGTTGTACGGGTCGGCAAAGACGTAACGGCTCTTGCCGTCAAGCACCATACTTACTGCTTTATCAGTACCTTCAATCTGTACAATCCCCGCGCCGAAGCCTGAGCTTTGAACGGTATTACCGCCTGCTGTATTGTTAAAGTCATTATAAATATATGATTTATCCGCAAGTGTCGGGTGTGTAATTAATTTATCAAAAGCAGCTTCTAAATCTTCATTGCTGTAGTCCGTACGCGCTTCGTCCTGCTGAGGTTCAGTACCTTCTAAAATATAAACAGGTGCATCATCCGACAGCGGCGCAACCGGCAGATCCGCATAGACTTCATCTTCATAGTAAAGTTTCAGACGGTCGCCTTCAGTTACTTCCCCGATTACTGCAGTTTCCAGTTTCATTTCTTTAAACATATTTAAAAATTTATCTTCAGAGCCTTTTTCAACGACAAGCAGCATACGCTCCTGCGTTTCCGACAGCATCATTTCGTACGGTGACATATCTGCGTGAGTCACAGGGACTTTATCCAGATACAGATTCATTCCTGAACCGCCCTTATCTGCCATTTCGGCACTTGAAGACGTCAGTCCTGCCGCGCCCATGTCCTGAATTCCGACAAGTTCTTCCATATCTATTGCTTTAAGTGTTGCTTCCATTAAAATTTTACCGGCTTCGGGATTACCTTTTTGAATTTCCGGGCGGTTATCGTCACTCAGTTCTCCTGATGCGAAACTTGCGCCGTTAATACCGTCCCTTCCCGTAGGCAGACCGACATAGACGACCTGATTGCCGATACCTTTTGCCGTTCCTTTTTGAATCTTATCGTGAGTAATTAAACCGACACCCATTGCGTTAACTAAAGGATTTTCATGATACGATGCATCGAATTCCACTTCACCGGATACTGCCGGCAGTTCCATCGTATTACCGTAGTCAGCCATACCGTCAACAACACCGCGGAGGAGCCACTTATTCTGTTTGTTATCCAATTCGCCAAAACGCAGTGAATTTAATAAGCCAATTGGACGCGCACCGATAGAAACGATATCGCGGACAATACCGCCGACACCTGTCGCTGCACCCTGGTACGGGTCTACAGCTGACGGATGGTTATGAGATTCCACTTTAAAAACAATGGCCTGGTTATCACCGATATCCACAACACCCGCACCT
Organism: Jeotgalicoccus sp.; assembly: GCA_003513765.1. Taxonomy (GTDB): domain Bacteria; phylum Bacillota; class Bacilli; order Staphylococcales; family Salinicoccaceae; genus Jeotgalicoccus. Next base: position 90,303 of record DONT01000010.1, on the reverse strand, counting down.
TCACCAGGTCCCATTAAAACATGGTCGCCTTCAGTCGGAAACTGTTTTAAAAATGGTTTTGAGTGTTTATAAGAACAATGTTCGCTCCACATTGCAGAAAAAATTCCAGTTTCAGTGTAGTTAGGCTCTCTGCCTAAAATTTCATTAATTTTATCAAATTCCGAATCTGTTAAGCCCATTTCTGCATAAAGTTTCTGTTCTTTAATTTCCTGGTTTGTCGGTTCATTGAATTTCATCTTTAATTTCCTCCAGCTTATTGTAGAATTTATTATTCGCTTCAATCAGTGGCTCACTATTAGTAACAATAAAATATTAATCTGTTTGTTTTTCAAAATTCGTTTTCAGTTTTTCAAGTTCAGCTTCGACATCATCAGTTAAAATTGTGACATGTCCCATTTTTCTCGCGGCTTTGCGGTCTGATTTACCGTATAAATGCACGTTCCATTCGGAATAATCAAACAATTCAAGGTCCAAGCGGTCCAAATCTTCTCCAAGCAGGTTCATCATGATTGCATCACTGTGCTGATAAACTTCCGGCAGAGGCTGGTCTGTCACGCTTAAAATATGTGCATCGAACTGGCTGATGTTACATGCCTCAATCGTGTAATGTGCTGAATTATGAGGTCTCGGAGCAATTTCATTTACATAGAGCTCACCGTTCTGATCTATAAAGAATTCAATTGTAAATACTCCGACAAACAGCATCGCTTCCATAATTTTATCAGCTTCAGCTTTCGCCTTTTCAAAATAATCGACTCTCGCCGGGGCGATTGTCCGGTATAAAACCTGATTGCGGTGAAGGTTTTCCTGCAGCGGGAAATATATTATCTCTCCACTTGCACTGCGTGCTGCAGTCAATGATACTTCTGTCGATAAGTTTATATATTTTTCAACGATAAATTCTGTCTTTTCAAATGGGATATTTTCATTTGATAATTCCTGTTCGGAACCGATGTAATACTGGCCTTTGCCGTCGTAGCCGCCTGTTGTCGTCTTCACAATTAACGGGTATGAATGCTTTTTTGCAAATGCTTTCACATCTTCTTCAGATGAAATATTTTCAAATGGCACGATACTGGCACCCGACTCTTTAATAGCATTTTTCTCAGTCGTGCGGTTTTGCAGTGTCAGTACTGTTTTTGCACCTTGCGGCACATAGTAGTCAGAGACTAGATTTCTTAAAATATGTGCATCAATGTTTTCAAATTCGTAGGTGACAACGTCCGACATGTCACTTAATTTAATCAGTGCTTCTTCATCGCTGAAATCAGCATGAATAAAAGTATGGCATACAGAACGTGCCGGAGCGTCAGCCGACGGATCAAGCACTGCTACTTTGTAGCCCATGCGCTGAGCACTCTGTGCGAGCATTTTCCCAAGCTGTCCGCCGCCGATAATACCAATTACAGCTGCCGGATATAAACGTTTACTTAAGGTCATTTTGCATATCCTCAACTTTCTTCTCGAGACTTTTCGTGTATTCTCCCAGTTTAGCGAAAACATCAGAGTCAGATATACCAATCATTCTTGCCGCCATCAGCCCTGCATTTTTAGCTCCCGGAACACCGATTGCCTGCGTAGCCACTGGAATTCCTCCCGGCATCTGCACGATGGACAATAACGAATCCATGCCTTTTAATGATTTTGATTCTATCGGTACACCGATTACAGGTGCGTGTGTTAATGAAGCAATCATGCCCGGCAGATGTGCTGCACCGCCGGCTCCGGCAATAATAATATTGATGCCGGCTGCTGTCGCATTTTTTGCATATTCAACCATCATTTCTGGTGTGCGGTGTGCACTGACTACTTTCGTTTCATAGCTGATTCCGAAAAAATCCAGCATTTCAGCACTGTGTTTCATCGTTTCCCAGTCTGACGAGCTGCCCATAATAATACCCACTGTCATCTTGTATGCACTCCCATTTAACGAACATTAGTTATAATATTAATTATAATGTGCGTATATTAAATGTCAATACTTAAATAATTATGATTATCGTCCGTTTTTAATCTGCATTATACTTAAATACACAAAAAACCGGGCAGCTGCCCGGTTTCAATTTTTATATTCCTCATTATTAATATCAGTAATAAACATATGTCCCGGAGCATGGCTGATTAAAATTTCAGGTTTTGCATTCAGCACAACATTTTGAGGTGTAACTCCGCATGCCCAAAACACCGGCACTTCATCCGGAGCAATGTCGATTCTCTCACCATAATCAGGTTCGTCGATATTGTTTATACCAATCTGTTCGGGACTTCCGACATGCACAGGTCCGCCGTGCATGTTTGGAAATTCATTTGTAATACTGATTACCTGATCGACAAGTTCCTTCTTAAACGGGCGCATCGAAACGACAGTCTCTCCTGAAAAAATTCCTGCGGGTACAGTTTCAATGTCCGTTTTATACATAGCAACGTTGCGTCCTTCATCAATATGTTTAATGTTAATGCCGGCATCTAGAATTGCCTGCTCAAATGTAAAACTGCAGCCAATTAAAAATGTAACAAAATCATCACGCCAGTAATCTTTAATATCGCTGACTGTTTCAGTCAGCTCGCCGTTTTTATAAATATTGTAAAGAGGAATATCCGTTCGAATATCTGAGTTTTTCGCATATTTACTAATAAACTCACCCGCTTCAAGCACTTCAATAATTGGCACCGGCTTATTATTACGCATCGCAAATAACAAAAAATCAAAAGCATATTCTTTTGGCAGAATTGCCAAGTTAGCCTGTACTTTATCGCCTGAAATACCTGAAGTTGGTCCGGTATGCTCACCAGTTCTGATAGTCATTCTAATATTTTCAGTATTCATTTAATCACCTACCCATTCCATAATGCTGCAAGACCCTGCAGCGACATAAATCCTGCGATTAATGTAACAATTACTGCGACAACACCGAATACTATCATCCATGTCGGATGGTGGTAATTTCCGACGATGCTCTTCTTACGGGAAGCAAGAAGTATTGCACCGAGCGTAATCGGTAAAATCAGTCCGTTGAATGAACCTGCCAGAATAAGCAGTGTGACCGGACGCCCGACAAACAGGAAAATTAATGTCGATGTCGCAATAAAGACAACGATTACGATATTGTTATAACGGTCAAACACTGTATTAAATGAACGCATAAAGCTCGCACTTGTGTATGCTGCACCGATTACAGAAGATAATGCAGCTGCCAGCAGCACGACACCGAATATTTTCATGCCGATATCACCAAGTGCAAATTGGAATACTGATGCCGGCGGATTTTCTTCTGATAATATTGCACCCTGTGTCAATACGCCGAGTACTGCCATGAATAAAAGCACACGCATAACTCCGGTCGTTAATATTCCCCAGTTGGCAGCATGACTGACAAAACGCAGGTTCTTCTCACCCGTCATACCCGCTTCGATTAAACGGTGGGCACCGGCGAATGTAATGTAACCGCCGACTGTCCCTCCGACCAACGTAATAATTGGCAGAAGCATTGCTATTGGATCCTCCGGCATAATTGTTCTCTTCGCCGCTTCAGCAATTGGCGGTTCAGAAATAATCATTACATAAGCAACGATACCAATCATCAGCACACCGAGTACCTGTGTCACGATATCCATCACGGCTCGGCCGTTTTTAATTAAGAATATAATAATTGCGAAGATACCTGTAATTGCGGCACCAATTCTTACATCCCAGCCGAAAATCGCATTAAAACCAAGCCCGGCACCGGCAACGTTACCGATGTTAAATGCAAATCCGCCTATGACGATAAGTACTGCAACCAGCGAACCGAGTCCCGGAAACACTTCGTTCGCAACATCCTGTCCGCGTTTTCCGCTGACTGACAGGACGCGCCATATATTAAGCTGTGCACCGATATCGATTACGATAGATGCTAAAATTGCAAAGGCGAAACTCGCCATGAACTGCTGTGTAAATACTGTTGTCTGAGTTAAAAATGCAGGCCCGATTGACGATGTCGCCATCAGGAACACTGCGCCGAACAGCAGTCTGCGCTGCGCGGCTGTAATTTTCGGTTTGTTCTCCATATTTGCACCCCTTCTTATAACGTTTCGATAGAAATTCCTTTCGCTTCCAGCTGCTGTCTGATTTCTTTAACAAATTCCAATGCTTTTTCCCCGTCACCGTGGACACATATGCTGTCAGCCTGAATATCCACATCTTTCCCATTGATACTTTCTACTTTACCTTCGGTAATCATGCGGACTACCCGCTCTGTTGCAAGGCCACTGTCGGTAATCATTGCACCATCTTTACTGCGTGATACGAGCGTGCCGTCATCTTCATAAGCCCGGTCTGCGAACACTTCATTGATCACATCAAGACCCAGAGCTTTACCGGCTTTAACTAAATTGTTATTAGCAAGTCCCATCAGTTTTAATTTTGGATTAAAATCTTTAACTGCCTGGGCGATAACTCCCGCTAAATTTTCATCCTTAAATGTTGCATTGTAAAGTGCACCATGCGGTTTAACATGATTAAGCTGAAGACCGTATGTTTTGGCAATACCATCCAGTGCAGACAGCTGATACAGCATAATTGCATGCACTTCATCATCAGACAGTTCCATATAACGGCGGCCAAAGCCCATTAAATCCGGGAATCCGGGATGTGCACCAAGCCCTGTTGAGCCCGACTCTTTAATACGTTTAACCGTTTCAATCATTACGACGGGATCACTTGCGTGAAATCCGCATGCTACGTTTGCCGATGAAATCAGCGGAATAATCTCAGCATCGCTGCCTACTTTATAATTACCGTAACTTTCTCCAAGGTCAGCGTTTAAATCAATCGTTAATTTACTCAATTAAATCACCCTTTACCCAATAATATTTTCTGTATGAAGAAACTTAATATCGTAATCATTTTCTAAAACTTTCGGATGCCCTGTGAGATAATACTGAAAATCTAAATTTGTCTTAACCGGTTCAATCACAGTTTCCCCGAGGACAAGTTTCATTTTGAATAATGCATCTTTACGGTTATCGGCTTTAACGATAATTTTAGCAATCATTGAGTCGTAATAAGGCGGAATGGCATAACCATTGTAAATATGTGTGTCCACGCGGACATTTCTTCCAAGACCGAAATGTACTTTATCGATTTTACCTGGGGAAGGCATAAACCGTTTATCCGGATCTTCCGCATTAATACGCGCTTCAATTGCGTGACCTGAAAGTTTCACTTCATCCTGTGTAATACCGATATCATTATTAAATGCCACGTTAATCTGTGCTCTGATAATATCGATGCCGGTTACTTCTTCTGAAACTGTATGTTCAACCTGCACGCGCGTATTCATTTCGATAAAATAAAATCTTTTTTCTTCTGCGACATATAAGTATTCAATCGTTCCTGCACCGCGGTAATTCAGTCTGGCAATCGCCTGTCTTGTCTGTTCTGTAATGTCAGCACGTTCCGACTCACTGAGAATTGTCGCCGGTGCCTCTTCCAGCAGTTTCTGGTTGTTCCTTTGGATTGAACAGTCCCGTTCAAATAAATGAATTGCCCCGCCCTTACCGTCACCGATAACCTGAATTTCAATATGACGCGCTTTCGGGATATATTTTTCTATGTACAGACGGTCATCATCGAAAGAACTTTTCGCTTCTTTTTTTGCTTCATCATATAATTTGTCGACGTCTTCATCGCTGTGTGCAAAACGCATTCCTTTACCGCCGCCGCCTGACACGGCTTTAATGACAATTGGATAAGTTATTTCCTCAGCGAGCTTTTTCACTTCATCTTTTGACTTCACAATGCCGTCACTGCCCGGAATCACCGGCACGCCTGCTTTTTCCATGGTCTGGCGTGCCATGGACTTGTCGCCCATCTTTTCTATAGTTTCAGGCGACGGTCCGATGAATATCATGCCGAGCTTTTCAGTCTTCTTAGCAAATTCAGGTGTTTCCGATAAAAAACCGTAGCCCGGATGAACCGCATCTGCTTTAGCCATTTGTGCAGCTTGTAAAATGTTATCAATATTTAAATAGCTGTCGGCACTTTTCGGCCCGCCGATGCAGTAAGCCTCATCCGCCAGTGCAACATGAAGGCTGTCTTTGTCGCCGCTCGAATAGACCGCAACGCTCGCAATATTCATCTCTTTTAACGTACGGATAATTCTTACCGCGATTTCACCGCGATTCGCAATTAACACCTTCTTCATCGTTACGCCTCCTCTGGACGTATACGTATCAATACGTCGCCGAATTCCACAGCATCTCCATTTGCTACTGCAATTTCTTCAACTACACCTGACACGTCACTTTTGACATCATTGAACACTTTCATCGCTTCGATAAAACCAACCTGATCGCCCTTTTTGATTTTATCTCCCACTGAAACGAATGTCTCGTCGCTGTTCTCATCTTTCTGATTATAAAAAGTTCCAATTTGTCCGGCTGTTATTTCAGCCAGGTCTGAAGATTCTTCCTTCTGAACAGCCGCCGCTCCTGAGTCTCCCTGTGGTGCAGGCTCCGCTGAAACTGCTTCTCCTTTTTGCTCGATATGAATATGTGTATCTTCATCAGAGATACTGAGCACTGCTAAATCTTCTTCTTTTAATAATTTAACTAATTTTTTAATCTCTTTAAAATCCATCGTCTTATCCCTCCATTAATTGCGCAATACTTAGCGCATCCCGACGCCTTGCCTGTCCAAATTCCACCGATGTTTCAATATAAGTGCCGTCTGTTAAAGCCTGCAGACTGTCTGTATACAGCTTTGCCGCTTCCTCCACACTTATTTCTTTAAATGTCACTGTCTCACCCGGTTTCTTCTGGGCAATTTTAGGCAGATCCACTTTCGCAACAGTACCGATTTTCTTGTAACCGCCTGCAGTCTGTCTGTCTGCGAGCAGAATAATCGGCTGTCCGTTTTTTGGCACCTGAATACTCCCGAACTGCGTCGGTTCACTTAAAATATCATTATCGTCTGCTGCTTCCACCGCCGTACCGTCAAGACGGCAGCCCATCCGGTCACTGTCTTTCGTGACTGTGTATTCACTTGTTGTGAACACTTTTTTATTGTCAGCATCGAATCTGTCGTGCTGCTGGCCCGGAATAAAACGTATTTCATTACCTTCAGCCAGTTCTTTAGTTATTTTACTGAAATGATGTTCGACTGTTTTTTCTTTCACCGGTAGAATATCTTCGGCTTTAAGTACTCTGCCTTTAAAGCCGCCCATATTACTTCTCGTATGCGTTGCATAGCTTCCGAGTTCTTTTGGCAGATCCAGTCCGCCGCTGAAAGCAGCATATGTACGGGCACCTTTTGCAACACCGCCAAATTTCACGATATCACCTTTAACCAGGTCCACAGCAGCTCCGGTATCAAATGGCTGGTCATTGATTGTCAGTTCCATATCCGCACCCGAGGTCGCCATACTCGTACTGTGCAGTACTTCAAAAGTCACTCCGTATAATGTCATCTCGAGCACAGCGCAGTCAAAATCGTTGCCGAGCAGTGCATTCGCAAGGTAAAAGCTTTCATAATCCATTGCGCCGGCAGGTGTGAAGCCATACGATTCATAACCGTAACGGCCGAGGTCCTGCACCGTCGTAAATAATCCCGGATTTATTATTTTAAGCGCCATCTTCTTCACCTCTGTATTCAATCTCGACTGTATATTCACCTTTGCCGTATGCTTCTTTTATCCGGTCATATTCTGCTTCATCAATTGCGGTATAAATAATTCTGTCGCCGGCTTCATACAGAATCGCATCTTCCCGTACACTGTCGTACAGCGGAACCGGTGTTCTTCCAAGGAGATTCCAGCCGCCCGGTGAATCAAATGGGTACATGCCCGTCTGCTGTCCGCCGATACCGACGGATCCTGCCGGAATATTTGTTCTCGGCGAATCCAGTCTCGCTTTAAACAATTTTTCGTCAAGTCCTCCAAGGAAAGGAAAACCGGGCATAAAACCAAGCATGTAGACGAGATACTCTGTATCGCTGTGCATACTGATTACTTCTTCCGGTGTTAAGCCGTTTTCTTTAAAACGATCGATATCCGGCCCAAAATCTCCGCCGTAGCATACAGGAATTTTAACGACTTTATATGCATATTCCATGTCTTCCAGTTCAGTTAAATCCAGCGCTTTTAAGGCTGCTGTAATTTTTTTTGAATCAGCTTTAAGTACATCAAAATAAATAATCAGGCTCGTATAAGATAAAACGATATCAGTAATACCTTTTAATTCCAGCTCCGTGACAGCTGATTTCAGCTGCACCAGCTGTTTGTTAATTTTCTCATCAACTTCACTGCCGAGATTTATGGTCAGCGCATCTTCTGCGTACTGTTTTACTTCCATTTTCTTTCTCCTTTGGCGTTCAACGCACACAATTATGAATTTTCTTCAAGTCTCTTCATGTTCTGATTGAACTGTTTTTTGATTCTTGGGATTTTCAATGCATACACTGCGAAAGTAGCTGGTGAGTCAGTAAACAGTTTCGTTGAAATTGTTACTTCCGAACGGTCTTCAACAGGCACTATATTGAACATCGTTACTAATGTTCCTGCCGGAATTTCTAATTCCACTTCTATTCTTCTGTCCGGTCTGTACTGGACGATTTCAGCTTCAACAGGATTATCATTGTATTGAAGTATTCCTCTGGTACCAGCTTCTCTCGCGTTTGGAATATTGTTTATGTACTCGATATCCGTTAACTTTTCTATAGTATTTAATAATTGCTCATCATTATTAATCGTATTGAATACCGCCTCCGGCGACATACTTATTTCGTGATGATAAAAATATAATTGAAGTTCCATTAACAACACCCTGTTTCTAAAGTATTTTATTTACATTTCACTTTCCTTTGAAAGCGTATACAGTTATGTATTATAAACAACCATACGCCATCTTTCAATATCTGAAAATTCTTGATATAATTAGATACTACATTAAATACGGGGTGAACCATGGTTACTATTACAGCTGAGAAAAACATGTCACAGGACGATGTCGTCGAACTTTACACTTCCGGAGATACTGAGCTTTATACTGATTACGATCAGCTTTACAGCAGCATTTTAAATTCTGATTACTGCATCAGTGTGTTCGACGATGAACAGCTGATCGGTATTATCCGCTCCAACGGCGACGGCAATCACAACCAGTATATTGCTGAGATTGTTATGCACGCAGGTCATCCTACGCACGGCATCGGTTCGAAGCTGCTCGATGCATATTTAACAGCAGCAGCTGATGTCAGCAAAATATACATACTTTCACATGAACATTACCGCACTTCTTTTTCGAGAACATGGCTGCAGTACAAAGGCTTTAAACTCATCGCAGAAAACGACAATATTATATTGTATCTGCTCGATCGGGAAATTAAATATTAGCTTTTGGCTATAGAATACTGGAGTGATTTTAAATGATCAGCATTTATGAATTAAAACCAAAATTCCAGCAGATGCTTATGCCGCTCGTAAATCTTCTTCACAAAAATCATGTCACCCCGAACCAGGTGACAATATCAGCATGCCTATTATCAATTCTTATAGGCGTGCTTTTTTATTTTAATTATGAATCATCCTGGATTTACGCCGTCATCCCGGTATTCATGTTTGTCCGTATGGCGATGAACGCTATTGACGGTGTGCTTGCTAAAAAGTTCAACTTACAAAGCCGTCTCGGAAAGTTTTTAAATGAACTGACAGATGTCATCAGTGACACTGCATTATTTATTCCTTTTTTACTTCTCACTCAAACCTTTCAGGCGAGCGTAATTATTTTTATCTCACTGTCAATTATTAGTGAAATGGCTGGAGTGCTGTCAGAAGTCAATTCAGGTGAACGGCGTTATGACGGCCCCATGGGAAAAAGCGACCGCGCATTTTTAATCGGCGCTGTTGCAGTATTGCTTCTTTTTAATGTACCGCTCGAGCCATACCTGCATATCGTGTTCATTATCGCCTCAGTATTAATAGCAGTTAATATTTATAAACGCGCAGCCGGCGGACTGGAGGAAACACAATGAATATAAATTTACTGACAGACGAAGTACTTTACGTATTAATTGGAATTGTTGCCGTGCTGATAATTTCTACGGTTATTACTAAAATAATGAAGCAGAAAAACAACTCGAGCGGATTGAAAGAAGTTGAGATGCGCATCCGTTCATGGTGGGTAATGTTCATAATTTTTACATTCGCTCTCATTATTCATTCGACAATTTCACTCATCTTTATGGCACTGCTCTGTTTCCTTGCTTTAAAAGAATATTTTTCACTCATTCCGTTTAACCGTGCACACCGGCTTGTACTGTTCTGGGCATACATGACGATTCCTATACAGTTTTCTTTAATATATCTCGGCTGGTACGGAATGTTTATCGTGTTTATTCCCGTCTACATGTTTCTGCTGATTCCTATTCAGGCAATCATTGTCGGGGAAACTAAAAACTTTCTCCGTTCCATCGCAACGGTGCAATGGGGAGTCATGCTTATGGTCTTCGGGCTGTCTCATCTGGCCTTTCTGCTCGTTCTGCCGGGACGTGAGGAAAGTGTCGCCGGCGCGGGACTTGTACTGTTTTTAGTCGTCCTCACACAGGCGAACGATGTTGCACAGTTTATATGGGGTAAAATGCTTGGCAAAAAGAAAATTATTCCAAAAGTATCTCCGAACAAAACGTGGGCCGGATTTATCGGCGGCGTGCTGACGACGACTGTGCTCGCTGTTATTCTAGCGCCTTTAATTACACCCTTCTCGCTCCTTGCGAGCATTATCGCCGGCTTGTATATCGGCTTAACGGGCTTTATCGGTGACGTTAATATCTCTGCATTAAAACGCGATTTAAACATTAAGGATACTTCGGCAATTATTCCCGGACACGGCGGGATACTGGACCGTGTGGATTCGCTGACATATACAGCACCGCTGTTTTTCCACTTTACGAGATACTTCTACTTTTAGGTGATGACTATGAAAAATATACTGTTTGCACTGTTAGTAAGACCAGTCATATTATTTGTCTTAGGTTTGAATATTCGAGGGAAACATAAGCTGCCGGATAAAGGTCCATGTGTGATTATTGCAAACCATAACAGTCATCTCGATACGCTTGTACTGATGTCTTTATTCAGAGGGAAAAGCTTTGCAAAGGTTCGTCCCGTTGCCGCCGGAGATTATTTTATGAAGAATAAATTTCTCGCTTTCTTCTCGACCAAAGTAATGAATATAATTCCGATAGAACGAAAGATGACACGCGATTTCAGAGGAATGTTCAAACCTGTACTTGAAGCGCTGGACGACGGCGGCATTATTATATTATTCCCTGAAGGATCCCGCGGCGAAGCAGAACAGCTCAGTAAATATAAAAGCGGTATATATTATCTGATGCGTGAAAAACCAAAAGTGCCGATAGTCCCGCTGTTTATTCACGGACTTGGTAAAGCACTGCCGAAAGGATCATTTGTTTTTGTGCCGTTCTTTGTTGATATATTCGTAGGGGATAAATTTTTCTTTACCGACAACCGCAATGATTTTATGGTTGAAATGAACGAACGTATGGATACATTGCAGGAGGAAGGACAATTTAACGAATGGTAATGATGATAATTATATTTATATGGGGCCTCAGTGAAGCAACGTGGTTTTTTATCATTCCGGATGTAATTTTGTCGCTGTATGCCCTTCGGACAAAGAAATTTAAGTTTGTACTGTACGCGAATATAGTTGCCGTATCCGGTGCAATGTTCGGCGGGATAATTATATTTATGGGTAGCAGCTTTGATTCTGAATACGTCGAAACGATTATGCTCGGCATCCCTGCAGTTCATGAATATATGATTGAACATGTCCACAACGCTATGGCAGAGAGCACATTTACTGCACTGCTTACCGGTCCCCTCTTTGGCGTACCGTATAAACTGTTTGCAGCTGCTGCACCTCAGTATACGGGAATCTTACTGTTTCTTATATTTACAATCCCGGCAAGACTGCTGCGGTTTTTAGCTGTATCCGTAATCGCATATGTGCTGTCTCATTATATATTTAAGACGTTCTCCATATATGTAAAAATTATAATCTGGGCTGTTGTATGGATTATCGTTTACGTAATTTACTTCAGCATCCACAATCCGTTTTAATGAATAATCTGTGGCTGTGATAAAAAATGATAAAGGGATGGAATGAATGGATATTAAAAAGGATGTTAAAAACCAGTTCTCGAGGAGTGCAGATTCGTACGTCAGCAGTAAAATACACCGTCTTGGCGGAGATCTCGATATGTTAATAGAATTAGCACAGCCTGAAAAATCAGATATCGTACTCGACGCCGCAACAGGCGGCGGACATACAGCAAATGCCCTGGCTCCCCTCGTTCACAAGGTGACCGCTATGGATTTAACTACCAAAATGCTCACCTCTGCCGAGAAGTTTATATCAGGTAACGGGCATTCCAATGTGAAGTTCGTTGAAGGTGATGCTGAGAACATGCCTTTTGAAGATGAGACATTTGATATTGTTACCTGCCGGATTGCACCTCACCATTTTCCAAATGTTAAAGATTTTATAAAGGAAGTCTACCGTGTCCTTAAGCCTGGTAGACGCTTTCTGCTGGACGACAACGTGGCACCTGAAGTGGATGAGTTCGATTATTTTTATAATAAAATCGAAAAAATACGTGACTACAGTCACTTCAGAGCATGGAAAAAATCGGAGTGGCTGCACATGCTTGAGGCAGAAAACTTTGAAATCCATGAACTTCACCGCTTTGAAAAATATTTTGAATTTGCAGACTGGTGCAGCCGCATGCATCTGACGGATGATGAGGTGGAAAATCTTACTGATATCATGCTCAATACCAATGGAGATGTGAAACATAAATTCCGTATTCAGGTGGCTGACGGTAAAATTGAATCGTTCAAGGGAGAAGCTGTAATTTTAAGCGCCGTTAAACGATGAAAAGCGCTGTATCCGAATTGGGATACAGCGCTTTTTAAATATATTAAATCAGGTAATTTCCGAGTACACTGTTTACATCGTGCACGACGACAAATGCCTGATCGTCATTCGCTTTAATAAGTCGTTTCAGACGGTTAAGCTGTGATTTATTAATAACAACAAATAATATGTCTTTTTCCTCTTTTGAATAGTAGCCGTGTCCGTCTAATATCGTGACACCGCGGTGTATTTTCGTATTGATTAAGTTCGCTAAGAGATCCGGGTCTCTCGAGATAATCGTAACTGCCTTTTTTGGATTCATACCTTCAATAATGAAGTCCATGACTTTCGTTGCAATGTATAATGCAATAACTGTTAAGAGCACTTGTTCAAGCGACATGACTGTCAGTCCGATTGTAATAACAATTAAATCGAAGAACAGCAGCGCATATGACACGTTGACATCGAAAAATTTATTGGCCATCTTAGCTAATATGGTCGTCCCGGCAGTAGTTGAACCGATACGTATAATCAAGCCGATACCCATTCCGATAAACAGCCCGCCGAACACTGTGTTGATTAAAATTTCATCCGTCTGTATTTGCCAGGATTCTGTCGCCCACAGTGCGAGCGATGTCATTGGAATTGTAAATACTGTATACAGCATTGCCCGTCTGCCTAAAAATTTAAAGCCGACGATAAGTATTAAAAAGTTCATAATTAAGTTTGATAATGCGGTAGGTATACCGTATGCATAAAATAAAATAATGGAGATACCGATGAAGCCGCCCTCACCGAGGTTTCCTGCAATCATAAAGCTGTTAACACCGACAGCGAAGAGAAATGATCCTACGATGATGGTCAGAACGTTAATTAACGTCTGCACTGTAAACTCTGAATTAAATGATAGTCTTATCTTTTCGAACTGGGTATTTTTTAAAGCCTTTCTGATTTTCATGCATATCCCCCTTTAAATGCTTGTACTTTTTCTATGTTATATTACTTTAACACATCTTTCAATGCATGAAAAAAAGCCGTCACAGCGGACAGCTTAATGTTTATTATATGCTTTTCAGTATTTTTCCTTCTTTAGCCACTACTTTAATTTCATCATTGTTTTTCAGTATCCCAATATCATCAAGCGGATTATTTTCTGTTAAAATAAAATCTGCAATGTAACCTTCTTTAACAAGACCAAGATCTTTAATCTCCATACATTCAGCAGCATTTTTAGTTGAAATAACGATAGCATCCATCGGTGTTGCTCCCGCTTCAACCATAAGTTCAAGTTCACGCAGGTTCGTACCGTGTTTAAATACTCCCGCATCTGTGCCCATCGCAATATTTACGCCCGCTTCATATGCTTTCTTAAAGCTCGCTCTATGCTCATCCATTACTTCTTTTGATTTCTGCAGTCCTACTGCCGAAATCCCGAGCTCATCAGCGAATTCTATTACTGACACCGGTGCCAGCAGCGTTGGAACTAAGTAGGTTCCTTTTATTTTCATTTGCTCAATCACTTCATCATCTAGATATATGCCGTGTTCAATCGAATGAATGCCTGCTTCAACACAGTTTTTAATACCATCAAGTCCCTGGGCATGCGCCATTACTTTAACTCCGTTTCTAAACTGCGCTTCTTCAACGATTACTTTTAACTCTTCCAGTGAGTACTGTGTAAATTTAGGATGGTCTGTCGGACTTGACACGCCGCCCGTTGCCATAACTTTAATGACATCTGCTCCTGCACGCAGCATTTCACGTGTTCTTTTACGTACTTCTTCAACACCATCCGCAATACCGTCCGGCATTCCTTCATACGGCCGTACGAGACCAAGATCAATTCCTGAATAATTGTAGCCGTCACCGTGGCCTCCGGTAATCGACAGCGCATTAATAGAAACCTGCATTCGGGGTCCGACAATTAAACCGTCATTGATTGCCTGTTTGAATCCAAGCGAACTTCCAAGTGCGTCTCTCACTGTTGTTATCCCTGCGTTAATCGTTCTTTCTGCATATTGAACAGCTTCATAAAAGTGATATGAAAACGGCGTCGCAACACGTTCTGCGAGCGGTTTAAACTCTGTAGATAAATGCACATGCGTATCGATCATGCCCGGCAGCATGTACTGCCCTTGTCCATCAATTACTTCAGCATCGTCTGTTTCAACAGCAGCACCAATATGTGTGAACTTGCCATCCTCGATAACCACCGTTATATTTTCTTTAACGTCAGCACCGCTGCCGTCAATTAAATTGATATTTTCTACGATTAATTTACTCATTATATAATAGCCCCTTTTTTATAACATTCCCATTATGAATGATGCAACTACTACAGATGCGACCGTTACGGTAACAAATCCGCCAATCAGCATTGGTGTCACAATTTCATTAAATACACGTGTTTCATCTACCTGATTATCAGTTGTACTGCGTGATACCTCTTCGCAGATAATATAGTCTCCCGGGAATCCAACGAGTGCAGTAAGCGCAATCGGCATTCCTTTAAATGGATGCCAGCCGACTGCTTTCGACGCGATAAATCCGCCAACAGCTAAGCCGGCGACCCCGCAGACTAATATCAAGAGCACTGCAGGTATATTATTAATAACATCCTGCGGCGTAATGCCGCCCATCGTACCGATAATGACAAATATTAAAGCCACCATCATAAAACTGAATGAATTTGATTTTACAAGCACACCCTGCGGGAACAGTCTTCCATTCAACATTAAAATCCCAAATAGCAGACAGAATAATGTAAAGTGAACGCCTGTCCATTCACTTAGTACTGTAGCGGCGGCTGCCAATACAAAGACTGTAAAGAGTAAAATGATATTGTTTTTCAGAAGGTTAAACCTGACAGGAACTTCTTCTTCTTGTTGTGCAGCAATTTCATCTTCTGTCGCTTTAGTTGTACTGACATAATGCCCTGCATAGCGTTTCAGGAAAAACGAAATTAACGGCATGCCGATTGGTGTCTGGAATGCTGCGATTAAAACTGGAACAACAATCAATGCTGTCAGCCCGATTTCCGTCAATTTCTCAGTTGTAATTAAAAGCGCCACAACCCCACCCGATATCGGCCCTACACCACTTGCTGCAGTTTCAAAATCAAAAACAACAGGTACAATCAGCAGCACTAAAGCCAGCGCGCCAATTAAACCGCTCAGTGAAATTACAACTGCACGCCATTGTTTTTTCAATATACTTAAAGGCATCAAAGTTCCCATATGTATAATCAGCGGCCCGATTAATAAAGCACCCAGTGCCGGCAGTGTAGATAATTCTAAAATATTCTCAGGGAATACCCCTGTCCATGTTAATAATAGAAAACCGATCATTGCTGTCATTAGCATAGGTATACGTGCTCTTGAATAAATCGAGATCACTTCACCAAGTGCCAGTAAAGCAAACAGCATGACGGTTGCAACTAATGGTTCTTCAATCATATTTCTTCCCCCTTTTAAGGTATTGTTCGAATTATACGACAATTCAAACAATAAAAAATATGATTACGTTTCCATAGCGGGAATTTTCTGAATTAATTGTTTTTAATGACGAGTTTCTTCTTAAAATCCTTAATCATTTCTTTAAATTCACCGAATTCCTCTGACGTTAATTCTTTGCTGTCATAACGGTATTTTTTATAACGTTCCAGCATACCTTCATCTATTTCTTCAGTGAGTCCGACTCTCGTTACCCACTCATCGATTGTTTCCCCGTGATAACGTCCAAGATCTCTTTTAGCGAGCCATTTCTCAAAAGCATAATACTGTTTTCTTACTTTACTGTCGGGTGCTCTGCCCTTTTCTTTATAATTTTCAAGACTGCTGTCTGTCACAAACGTTTTGTATGCCGCAGCTTCAGAACTTTCTTTTTTTGGACTGCTTCGTTTCTTAAAGTACATTATAAGGAAGATTGTAATAACGACAGCAAGCAGTATTAATAAAATCGTCATTACGGGCACATTACCGAGCGCAGCGGTCCCCTCAAATGACTCCTCTACAGCATCGCCGTCTTCATTCACTTCCATCTGCTCCTGTTCCATCTCGGGGAATTTAAACTCTACCGTTTCTAAATATGAGAAGAACGGTCTCAGCAGCATAATAAACCCGTTTAATAGAAAGATAAATATTGTATGAATAGCAAATACAGCGTACTTATACAAACCTGTAAACAATGCAGCTGCACCGATTAATAAGAGTGACGACATTATAAATATTTGTATCCTTGAACTGAACCGGTAGCCGCTTCCTGTCATCAGCATAATAATTCTTCCTAAAAAGTAGAACACAAACATGCCGATAGCAGTTAAATGAATGAGCAGCTGATGTGCTTGTAAAACCGGTGTATTAATCAGATTAATTATAATAAGAAGCACGAGCATGATTATCAGCATCTTATCGTTATAATGATTGTTAATATTATCGTGCAGCTGTTCGAGCGTCCATACTGCAAAACCCGTTACTAAAAAAGCTGTCAGCCAGTAGGATCCAAAAATCATTAACAGCAAAATTCCGAGGGGTACAAGAAAGTACACATAGGATAACTGCCATCTCCTTGCGATACTATGGCTCAGCACCAGCAGTATTAAAAGAACCGCGGCAAGCGGCAGCACATGACTCTCATGCTCTGCTGTATTATGAATATTAATCAGTATTCCGATAAAAACCGGGACGAACATTTCCACTATGAAATAAAATACAAACTGCGAATAGTACTTTACTTTGTTCATGGAGCCACCGCCTTAGCTGCAGGTGCTTTTTTTCCGTAGCGTTCGAGCCCATTTTCATTCAGCTGGTATATCGTGATGCCCCGATGTAAAAAATACGCAAGCTCCCTGTCAATCAGTGCATCAGTTTCTCCGGTAAAAATAATATGCGACGGTACTTTTTCATACAGTCTCACATGATTTAAAAAACGTTCAAACGCGATTGTAAAAGTAACTGTTTTAATTTTTGCCAGTGCTTCAAGCACAGGCCTGTAACTCTTAATCCCATTTAACTCATCAATTCTGAAGTAACTGCCTTCATCGAAAGTTTTCATATTCGCAATCAGACTGTACGTAATATCTTCCTTTGCTATTTCCCCTGTTAAAAAACTCAGTTTTTCAAATATCGTTTCAATATTTTTAGGCGGAGCAAAAACAGATTCAGAACGCAGATTAACAAGTATCAGCCATTCGGTATAAGTCGTCTTCTCGTAAATTTTCGACTGCAGACGGCCGGTTTTTGCTGACTGTTTCCAATTGATATCCCTAAAGGAATCCATATCCATATAATCCCTGTTGCCGAGTGTTAAAAGCGGATCGTTATACAGCGATTCATTATTTTTAAACAGCCCCTCTGCTATTTTGAATTTAATCGGTGCATTATGGACAGCAAACTTATCCGGATAAATCATAATTTCATGTTGTGCCGGCCCCACCTGTTTTAAATCCATTTTTCCAAAACCGAATATACGCGGAATCTTTATACGGCTGTCAACGATATAACTCACGCCCCGCCTCGCTGCGGTATACGGAATTTCAATAACAGTTTCTTTTTTCGGCAGTACTGTAAATACTGTCTTAGTTTCGGTCTGCTGGCGTATCTTTAACGCCTGGTCATTAGTAAATTTAATATCATTGCCGGCAGTGATTGTCATTTCTGCACTTAACACAGGCATCAATCCGCCTTGCGCGATGCGGATTTTTAACACTCCGGACTCACCTTTATAATGCCTGACCTCATCGTTAATAATATCGACCTTCAGATTTTTCATAACATTTTTTTCGTAAATTCTGTTCAGCACCATACCGGATAATATAATCCCGAGTATAAATACGATGTAATTATTCAATGTCGCTGCATAAAATATATCAAAAATAAGCAGTACAGCAGCAATCACCGCAAAAGCGGCCGCCGCAGGGGCTTCACTGTAGTCGTATTTATACCTCATCTCGGCTCACTCCAAATTCCACCGGCACAGGCACATCATTTAAAATGTCCTGAATCAGCCCCTCGCCTGTAGTGAGTGTCATCCCTTCTATATTAAGTACTATCCGGTGCGCCAGCACATAAGGTGCAGCATATTTAATATCATCAGGTGTGACGTAGTTACGATTATTAATTAGTGCGACACCCATTGCTGCACGCATTAAACCAAGCGTTCCCCGCGGCGAAACACCGAGAGCCGTATGTTTATGGTCACGCGTATGCTGAACTATATCAATTATGTATTCTTTCACCGCATCATTAATACGTATTTCAGCAGCCTGTTTACGGAGATTCATAATTTCTTCTTTTGTAAACACCGGATTGACAGCAACAGAGTTTTTCCCTCTGTGCATATCCAGCATCATCAGTTCTTCAGTCCGGCGGGGATAGCTCAGTGTAATCTTCATTAAAAAACGATCCATCTGGGCTTCCGGCAGCTCAAATGTACCTTGTCTCGATTCAATCGGATTCTGTGTTGCCAGCACGATAAACAAATCACCCAGTTCAACTCTCTCTCCGTCAATCGTTACCTGACGCTCTTCCATCACTTCAAGCAGCGCCGACTGCGTTCTCGGCGTCGCTCTGTTTATTTCATCAGCCAGCAGGACATTCGTGTTAACCGGTCCCATCCTTAAATCAAAACTCTGTGTTTTCGGATTATATATATTCATTCCCGTAATATCCGTCGGCAGGACATCAGGCGTAAACTGAATACGGGAAAACTTTCCGTCGACTGTTCCGGCCACCGCTTTTGACAGCACTGTTTTCCCAGTCCCCGGTACACTGTCGAAGAGTATATGTCCTTCCTGAATCAAACTGATAAATACGAGTTCAATCACTTTATCCTGTCCGATAATTACCTTTCCTATTTCTTCTTTAAACTGCTTCAGCTTTTCTGTGACTGACATGCAAGAATCCCCCTTGAAATGTATGCGTTTTCTTAATTATAACAATATTTGAACAAAATAAAAAAGCACCGAGTAAGGGAGGTCAAACTCGGTGCTTTCATTAAAAATTTATTCTGCAGGCTGACCAGGTTCAAACGCCGGTGTAAACATCTCGTGTTCAGATTCCTCCATTAAGAGGTCGTAAACTTCTTGAGATGCCAGCGCACGTTTTGCCGCCTGCATTTTTTTACTATCTGCTTTGCCTTCACGCGTTACCAGCTGGAAGGCAAATCTTTTTTCGTCTTCATCCTCAAGTAGAATTGCATCTTTCGGATAAAGTCCGATATTCGCAATTAAGTTGGGGTGTTCAAATACCAGTTCTACACCATCTTCGTATGCTGCTGTTAAGTTAAACAGGTCGACTGGTGTAAATTGAAGATCTTTAGGATTTTCAACAATATCCGATACTGCTGCATCGATCCCTGTATCCTCAGCCAGAGTAATGATTCCTGCACTGTCTAAAATCAGCAGTGCACGAGCTTCGTTCGGCGGGTCACTCGGAATCGCAACTTCTGCACCAGTTTCAATCTCATCAATCGAATCGTAAACAGGTGAGTAAAAACCTACATTGGAAATGTAAGCCGGTTGAATTGCAACCAGATCAGCACCGGCTTCTTCGTTAAAACCTTCCATATACAGTTCATGCTGGGCCAGACTGCCGTCGACTTCATCATTAAATGTTGCTTCATTATATTGAATATTGTCGTTTACCGGCAGCAGCTCCATCGTATACGGTTCTTCAATTACTTCAGCCGCTACTTCAACCATAGATGTCAGCGGTTCAGATTGAGAAGCGATAACGATATGTGTATCTTCTTCTGATGATGCACTTTCTTCATCATTTCCGCACGCTGCAAGGAAGAGTGTCAGTATAAGGAATAATGGAAATAGTTTCTTCATTTATTCCTCACCTGGTTCAAATGCAGGCTCAAGATGTGCTTTTCCTGCAAGTTCATCAAGGAAATCGTAAACTTCCTGTGATGTGAATGCTTTGTTTAACGCTTTGATTTTATCTGAATCTGCATTGCCTTCTCGTGCAACAACGCGTAGTGCGAATGTATTTTCATCATCGTCTTCAAGCAGCACTGCATCTTCAGGAGTTAAGCCGATAGGCTCAATGTAAGTCGGATAGTTAAAGACTAACGGAATGCCGTCTTCATAAGATGCGCTTAAGTTAAGCAGATCAACATGTGTAAATTTAAGGTCTTTAGGATTTTCTTCAATATCATCGACAGAAGCTTCGAAAGTAACGTCGTCAGCTAATGTAATAATTCCTGCTTCATCGAGTATCATCAATGCACGTGCTTCGTTTGTTGGATCGCTCGGAATTGCAACTTCCGCACCGTCTTCCAGCTCATCGATTGAATCGTATACCGGTGAATAGAAACCGACAATTGCATTATAAATTTCTTCCATTGCAACTAAATCTGCATCGCTTTCTTCATTAAATTGTTCCATAAACGGTTCATGCTGTGCGAAACTCGCATCAGCTTCATCGTTAAATACCGCTTCGTTGTACTGAATGTTGTCTGCGACTTCAACTAACTTAACCGTGTAGGCCTCTTCGATATTTTCCGCAACAATTTCAACAACATCCGTCATTGGCGTTGTCTGTGCGACAACTGTAATCTCATTATCTTCTTGTGCAGTTTCTTCATCATTGCCGCATGCTGCCAGCATTAAAACAAAGGCACTTAAAATACTCACTAACCAATACTTTCTCTTCATAATACTAATCCCCTTTTATCTTTTATCAATTTTTCTCGCCAGCCATAAACCGAACCACTGCGCAATTTGTACAAAGATAATAATAATAACAATCGCAGTGTACATAATGTCCGTTTCATAGCGCTGGTATCCGTAACGGATTGCAAAGTCACCAATACCTCCGCCCCCGACAACACCCATTATTGTTGAGTAGGAAATAAAACTTACAAACGCAGTGGAAAAGCCGATAATTAAAGAACTTCTCGCCTCTACAAATAAAAATCGGTAAACCAGCTGCGGTATTGATGCTCCGAGCGCCTGGGCTGTTTCAACAACACCTTTTGGCACATCGAGGAGAGACTGCTGTACAAATCTTGCATACAGTGCAATCGCGATGACCATCAAAGGAAATGATGCAGCAACGGGATCTCCGGTGGCCCTGCCGTATACTTCACGTATCAGCGGCTGCATCGTAATAACGAGCAGCAGAAACGGAAATGACCGCACGATATTTACGAAAACGTTTGCCGTATGGTAAATAAATTTGTTATGTAACGGTTTATCTTTATCTGTTAAGTAAAGCAGTGTGCCGAGCGGCAGTCCAAGCACTATTGCTGCAACCATTGCGAAACCCATCATAATTCCTGTTTCGTTTAAACTGGTTAATAAGTTCGGCCAGTATTCTGCAACACGCTCAAAATAAATTGATATCATCTCAGTCATTTTTCAGCACCTCTACTATACGGTCATAGTACGAGGCATCAGACAGTACATGAGCTGACGGTTTTATATCGATTGTATCGATGACCCTGCCCTCTTCCAATACCAGCGTCCGGTCGCAAAGTTGTTTAATAACATTTAATTCATGCGTAACCACAACGATGGTCATACCGTAAACTTCATGTGCACGTTTCAGCACGCTGACAATTTCGTCGGTCGTTTTTTCATCCAGCGCACTGGTCGGCTCATCGCACAGCAGGATTTTCGGATTCGTTATTAAAGCGCGGGCAATGCCGACACGCTGCTTCTGACCGCCTGACAGCTGTCCCGGATAGTTATCTTTCTTATCGCTCAAACCGACGAATGCCAAGACTTCATCGATATTTAAAGCGGATTCAAAATTATGCAGTTTTAACGGAAGCATAATATTTTCCACCACTGTCTTGTTGTTCAGTAAATTGAACTGCTGAAAAACCATGCCTATTTTCTTGCGGTATTTTCTCAACTGTTTCGCTGACAAGCTGCTGACATTTTCCCCGTCTACAATTACTGTTCCATCGTTCGGTGTTTCTAAAGCATTAATCATGCGGAGTAGCGTCGACTTGCCGGATCCGCTCTCACCGATAATGCCGAATTTTTCACTTTCTTTTATGTGAACAGATATATTATCCAAAGCACTGAATAGTCCATTCTGCCCCTGGTACTGTTTAACAACACCATTTATCGCAATCATTCAATGCCTCCTTTACAAATTTTATCTGCAGTAAACTGTTATAATAAATCTAGATATGTAACAGTTCCCAAACTGTATCAGTCTGTTCTCATAAAATTGTAAACAATACTATATCAGTTGTAAAGGGGGAAAATAAAATGAGAGCAGCAATGCCCTTCCTAACGTTTGAGGGACGTGCCTTTGAAGCACTTGAATACTATAAAGAGGTATTCCAAAATTTCGATATTATTCAGCTCGTGAACTATACAGATTCAAATAAAATACAGCAGGCAATCATCCGCATCGGTGAAATGCATCTGATGATTCGCGATTCAGAAGTACCTTCTGAATTCACTTTTACACCAAGTATGTCTGTCTATATTGAATGTGAAGATTTAAATGAAATTGAGCTGCTGTACAGAAAGCTTAAGAAAAAAGGAGCCATTCATATTCCGCTGGATGACTATAATGTGAGTAAACGCTATGCGTGGATTCAGGATCAGTTCGGTGTATCGTGGCAATTAAATTTAATTTAAGCAAAAAAAAGCCATTCCTCTCTCTTCAGGAATGGCATCATTTATATTTAACTGTTTACTACAGAGATAAAGCGCTGATTAATTTATTTAAAAATGGACGCTTAGCTTTTTTGTTAATTTTCTTTTCTGTTAAAATTGAATTATTATACGCAACTTCTTTATATTCCTGCATACGAACTTCTGCTGTAAGTTTATCAGATATAATCATTTTTGGTCCCCCTTTTTGAAATTTTATATTAGAGTATTTCTCTGTACCTCTTTTATGCATCTTAATAATACTATATGCACCAAGGGATTTCAAAGATTATGTGATGATTTTATCAAAGTAAATCTATTACCAATTTTTAGTTAATTCACTTAAGGTCAAAAAGTCATGCAGTAAAATTTTATGTAATGTTACACCTAATATACATTATTCATTCTCATGCATAATAACACGTGTTGTTATCGTTTTCATTAATTAATTATGTATTGAAACGTTTTCACATTTTTTCAAAAAAAATAAAAAAGAGCGAAATAATCGCTCTTTTTTATACTAAATATTACTTATGTTTATTTCTCAATATTGCTACATTCAAGACGTGAGGTACTTTATGTTTCTTCTCATCGTCCATGGAATTCAGCAGTGCTGCAATTTTTTCCATCGTCTTGTCCATCTGTTTCTTTTTAAAGCTGACAAGCCATGATGAAGTACCCAATCTTCCGAGCCATTCCTGATCTGTAAACTTAACTTTGTATTCGTGCTTGAAGAATTCTTCAAGATCCAATTTTTCATGACGCCAGTCGCTGAACCATTCAACAGGGAAACCGTTAATCTTTTGAATTGAATCATCTTTAGATCCAGCCGGTTTTAATTCTTCATGTTTAGAATTTTTCTTAACAATCTTCATCGAGTCTTTCATCATCTTGCTGGATACTTTAAAGCCGATATCAGCGACGATTAAAATGCCGTCCGGCTTAAGAATGCGTCTCGCTTCCTTAGCTGCTTTCTCGCTGTCAAACCAATGCCATGCTCTCATTACGATAACAACATCATACGTATCATCTGCAAGTCCTGTTTTTTCTGCAGTGCCTTTAGTGAAACTGATTCTGTCATCATTGCCGACATATTTCTTTCCAATTTCAATAAACTCTTCTGATGGTTCAACTGCATCGACAATTGCACCATGGCCGCTCAGTGCTTTACTGAGGAACCCCGGACCGGCTCCGATATCTGCAACTTTACTTCCTGATACGTCGATGTTTCTTTTAGCCAGTTCTTCAAAAAATACACTTGGAATATCATTTCTGTGTTTAAAATACTCCTCGGCATAATTATGAAAATTTGTCTTCATAATAAGTTTCCCTCCACTAATACTGATTACCTTATATTATCAAGGTATTTTACTCACATGTCCACCGTAAGGTTTGATAAGATTTAAAGATACAGTTATTTTCGAAAAGGAGGAGAATTATGACCAGAGTTTTAGGCTCTATCGTTATTATGGCACTTTGCTTTGTCGGGATTCATTGGATTATTGAAACTTTCTTACCATCAATCCCGGACACATATGCCCTGCCAATTTCAGTATTACTAGGAGTTACAGTTGGATTCTTTATTTATATTCAGATTGATAACCGTATAAGTTAAATCTTTTTAATGAAATTTTATTTAATATAAGGTATAATAGTTAAATTGATTTTATGATAAAAGGGGAAAATAAATGTCTGAAATATCTCAGAAAAAACCGGATTACAAATTAATAATCATTTTATTATCCGGCGCTTTCATTTCGTTCTTATCGAACACTTTTTTAAACGTCGCTCTTCCCGCAATCAAAGATGATTTCGGGATTTCCACTTCAGCCGTTCAATGGGTTTCTACATCCTATATGCTTGTTTCCGGTATTATTATACCAACGACAGCGTATCTGATGCAGAAGTTCAGTGCCAGAACTTTATTCTTAACAGCCATGTCGCTGTTTCTTCTCGGTACTGTTGTTGCCGGATTCTCACCGACCTTTATCATTCTGATTTTAGGCCGTATGATTCAGGCATCGGGTTCTGCGATGCTGATGCCGCTCTTAATGAATATTATGATCAGCAGTTTCCCGCCTGACAAACGCGGTACTGCAATGGGACTTTTCAGTTTAGTGATGTTCTTCGCACCTGCCATCGGGCCGACGGTATCCGGTATTGTGGTTGAAAGCTATTCATGGCATATGCTTTTCTATATGATGATTCCAATTCTCATTGTTGTTCTCGCTGTCGGTTTCTGGAAACTTCCGGAAGTTCAACAGCACCGTGAAGCACATATTGATATCACTTCTATTATCCTGTCCACTATCGGATTCGGAGGAGTGCTTTACGGTTTAAGCTCTGCAGGAGAAAACGGGCTGGCAAGTTCAAGCGTGTTAATACCGCTGCTCTTAGGTATTGCAGCTGTTACACTTTACGTTATGAGACAGTTCAAACTGGAACATCCAATGCTCGACTTCAGAGTATATAAATATCGGATGTACACAATTGCTTCACTGATTATCGGTGCTGCAAATATGGCATTATTCGCAGGGATGATTTTAATTCCGATTTTCATGCAGGATATTCAAGGACTGAGTCCGCTGGATACAGGTCTTTTAATGCTTCCCGGAGCATTGATTATGGGTCTTATGAGTCCAGTATCAGGCAAACTGTTTGATATGTACGGACCGAAAGTAATGGCAATTACCGGACTGACTCTGGCTGTTGTCACAACCTTCTTCCTAAGCCGTCTCGAAATAGATACATCATTTACGTATCTGTTAACAATTTATATGATTCGCGCACTTGGTATGACGATGGTTAATACACCTGTAATGACCAACGGTATGAACTCGCTGCCGGCGCATTTGACACCGCATGGTTCATCGCTGAACAGTATGCTGAATCAGGTCAGCGGATCAATCGGTATTGCGCTCTTAATTACAGTAATGCAGACATACACAAACATTACTGTAAACAACATGGATAACCCTACAGAAGCAATGATTAACCAGGCAACACTGGAAGGTATTAACTTATCATTCCTAGTTGGTACAGGCTTCTTATTCTTGGCACTTATCGCTTCGTTCTTTTTGAAACAGTCGAGTGCCACAGATACAATTGGTAAATCGATTGCTAAAGCACGTCCGATAAATGAAGACAGAAAAAAAATCAGCAGAGACTAGTCTCTGCTGATTTTTTTATTTTGCATTTAATTCTATAATTTTCAGGATCGTCTGCGCTGATTTTTCCATATCTTCTATCGAAGCAAATTCAAATTTCCCATGGAAGTTTTCTCCGCCTGTAAAGATATTCGGTGCCGGCAATCCTTTATAAGACAGCTGCGAGCCGTCTGTTCCTCCGCGAACCGGCTCAATCACCGGTTCAATATCTAATGATTTCATGGCTTCTTCAGCAAGCTTTACAATCGTCATATCTTTTTCTATGATTTCTTTCATATTGTAATACTGATCAGCCATATCCAGTTCTATTACTGCTTCCGGATATTTTTCCCGGAAGTCAGCAATTTTCTGTTCTACTGCTTCTTTACGTTCTTTAAACGATGCTTTATCAAAGTCGCGTATAATCATATTGAATTCTGCTGTTTCAACGTCACCGTTGAAGTTTAAAACATGATTGAATCCTTCGTAACCTTCTGTCTTTTCAGGTGTATCTTCTGCATCAAAGCCGGTAATAATATCTGCTGTAATACGTACTGCATTTACCATTTTGTTTTTCGCTGTTCCCGGGTGCACGCTGTTTCCTGTTACTTTAACTACAGCACCTGCAGCGTTAAAACTTTCGTACTGAAGTTCGCCAAGCGGACCGCCGTCGACTGTATATGCAAAGTCCGCATCAAATTTTTCAACGTCGAAGTCATGAGGTCCGCGGCCGATTTCCTCATCGGGTGTAAATCCGACCTTAACCGCTCCGTGTTTAATGTGCGGATTTTTAATTAAGTATTCCACAGCTGTTATAATTTCTGCGACACCTGCTTTGTTGTCTGCTCCAAGCAGTGTTGTCCCATCGGTCGTCATCAGCGTATGGCCTTTGTAATTATTTAAATTCGGGAACTGTTCCGGTGTCAGCACAATATTTAATGCTTCATTTAGTACAATGCTGCCGCCTTCATATTTTACGAGCTGCGGTTTAACATTAGTTCCTGTAAAGTCAGTTGCAGTATCGACGTGTGCCAAAAAGCCGATTGTCTTTTTGCCTTCCGTGTTTGCTGGAAGTGTCGCAAACAGATAGCCTTTGTTATCGAGATTAACATCGCTTAAACCGATCGCATTCAGTTCTGTTTCAAGTTCTTTTAACAGATTCCACTGTTTGTCAGTCGACGGCACTGTTTCACTTGATGCGTCGGACTGTGTGTCAATTTTTGCATATCTTGATAAACGTTCGATTAATTCTTCCTTCATTCGATTCATCCCCTGTTGTTAAATATTATTAATATCATCATAACCGTAAAATGATTCCTGAATTGATACGCCGTCAATTGTAATTGTTTCTTCGCCGAGATAATAGCCGCCCATATGCTTATAAAAGTTCACAGCAGGGTTTTCCGCCAGAACAGAAACCACCATCTTCTTATAGCCGCGTTCTGCAAGATTCCGTGCTGTACTTTCAAACAGCGCACGTCCTATCCCGCGGCCGTGCACACACTGATAGGAATATATTGCATACAGTTCTCCGTCGAATTCGGGATAAGTATCCTTATCCCTGTTTTCACCGCCGATTGCAAAACCGACAATTTCACCGTCCATTTCTGCAACGTAAAGCGGCTGATTCACGACAGCCTGTTTCCAGATTTTTTCTCTCTTTTTAACATCCAGGCTGTCGAGATAGCTTTTCGGCACTATGCCCGGATAAGTAGTATTCCAGCTTTCCACCTGAACTTTTGCGATGCCAGGGGCATCTTCGGGTTCTGCTAAACGGATTGTCATACATGTATCTCCTTTATTTAAGAAATATCTGTTTTCAATCTTTCGGAACGTTCATATCTCTCAAGACTTAATTCAATCAGTCTGTCGAGTGTCTCGCTGTAAGGCACACCTGATGCTTCGAGTAATTTAGGATACATGCTGATACTCGTGAAGCCCGGCAGTGTGTTTACTTCATTGACGATAATTTCTCCGCCAGGTGTTAGGAATACATCCACTCTTGCCATACCTTCACAGTCGAGTGCTTTAAATGTATCATGCGCCGTCTGCTGTATCTGCTCCAGCGTTTCCTGTTCCATTTTTGCAGGAATATTTAACAGCGCGCCGTTTTCATCCAGATACTTTGAACTGTATGAATAAAAGTCTGTCTGCGACACAATTTCACCAGGCAGCGAGACGAATAATTCTTCGTTTCCAAGTACCGACACTTCAATTTCACGGCCTTCGATACCTGTTTCAATCATCACTTTCGTATCGAAAGAAAATGCTGTGTCGAGTGCTTCATAAAATGATTTTTCGTCAGATACTTTCGACACCCCGACAGACGATCCCTGGTTGACCGGTTTGATAAACATCGGCACACCCAGTTTCTCATAAGCATGCTCGTATGTCTGTCCGTCTTTTTCATAATAATTCAGCACGATTGAAGGAGTGACTTTAATCCCTTTAAGTTCAAGGAGTCTTTTCGTCATATCCTTATCCATGCACACCGCAGAACTGCGGACACCGCATCCGGCATAAGGAATATCAGCGAGCTCCAGCATCCCCTGAATCGTACCGTCTTCACCGGCAGTACCGTGAAGAATCGGCAGTACCGCATCCAGCTGAACCTGTTTGCCGTCAGCGAGAAGCCCCTGTGACGGTGCTACAGATATTTTTGTACTGTTTGTATTCTCAAGCGGTTTAATGCTCTCATTATCAGCCGCAAGCAGCCACTCACCCTGTTTGGTAATGTGAATCAGACTGACGTTATATTTTTCTTTATTTAATGCTTCAAATACACTTTTTGCAGAACGTATTGATACTTCATGTTCTGTCGATTTACCGCCGTATATAATACCAACGTTTATTTTACTCATATTTAAGCTCCTCAAATCTGTTTATTCTTTTACTGTTGATTTTACACCAATTAACATCATAAGTTAATTTTTTATCATGCGGATTCCGAAATATTTTCATCCGGTAAAAATTAAATAGTGGTATAATCTATATGCTTATATTATATGAAAAAGGGTGAGGCATGGTGAAGAAGTTTTTATCTTATTACGCACCTTATAAAGTCTTATTCACAGTCGACTTTCTATCCGCTGTTATTGTCGGGCTTTTGGAACTCGCGTTCCCGGTAATCGTCAGCATGTTTATAGATGAACTGCTGCCTACCGGCAACTGGCAATGGATATTGATTGCTGCTCTGGGTTTAGTATTTATTTATTTGTTTAATACCTTTCTGCAGTTTGTGGTTACATACTGGGGGCATATGCTCGGGACGAATATAGAACGGGATATACGTAATGATCTTTACGGTCATATACAGAAATTATCGTTCAGATTTTTCGACAACACGAAGACAGGGAAACTGTTAACACGGTTAACCAATGACCTGATGAATATCGGTGAAATGGCTCACCATGGACCTGAGGATTTATTTATTGCAGTAATGACGCTGCTCGGCGCATTTGGAATTATGTATTACATCCATCCGGAACTCGCAATTATTGCATTTATTGTTGTGCCGCTGATTCTGGTTATCGCGATTTACTTCAATAAAAAAATGACTGTCGCTTTCCGTGAACTGTTCGGCCGCGTTTCCGAGTTCAATCATTTAATCGGAGATAAAATCGGCGGTATCCGTTTAGTTCAGGCTTTTGCGAGTGAAAAGGAAGAATTTGAAGCTTTCAAAAAAATCAACGACAGCTTCAGAGCAACAAAATTAAAGGCGTATAAAATTATGTCTTTCAATACATCCAGTACTTATATGCTGATGCGCCTCGTTACTGTCTTCATTCTGATTGCAGGTGCATATTACGTTATGCAGGGCGAGCTGACTTACGGTGAATTCGCAGCATTTATTTTAATTTCGAACGTGCTGTTCAAACCGCTTGAGAAAATTAATGCAGTTATCGAACTTTATCCGAACGGTATCGCCGGATTTAAACATTTCCTCGATACGATGGCAGTTCAGCCGGATATTAAAGAGAGTGATGATGCTGTTGAATTAACAGACGTCAGAGGAAATATACGCTACAGCAATGTTTCTTTCAAATACGAAGAGAAAAATGTTCTGACAGATATTTCATTTAATATTTCACCGGGAGAAACAATCGCATTTGTCGGGCCGTCAGGTGCAGGGAAAACAACATTATGTTCACTCCTCCCACGCTTCTACGATGTCTCAGAAGGAAGCATAGCAATCGACGGTACGGATATTAGAGATTTAACACTATCATCACTTCGTGAAAATATCGGTACTGTGCAGCAGGATGTATTTCTTTTTGCAGGTACACTGAAAGAAAATGTTGCTTACGGCAAACCGGATGCAACGGACGAAGAAGTTTACGATGCACTTGAAAAAGCACAGCTGAAAGAACTCGTCGACAGTTACAGAGACGGACTTGAAACGATTGTCGGGGAACGCGGCGTTAAACTGTCCGGCGGACAGAAACAGCGTATCGCAATCGCGCGCATGTTCTTAAAGAACCCGCCGATCCTGGTACTCGATGAAGCGACAAGCGCACTTGATACAGCAACAGAGATGTATATTCAGGATGCACTGAACCGCCTTGCAGAAGGACGGACGACACTTGTTATCGCCCACCGTCTGGCAACAATTAAAAATGCAGACCGTATTATGGTGGTTACAACTGACGGTATTGCCGAAAGCGGCACGCATGAAGAACTGCTGTCACTTGATAACGGAGTGTACAAAGGACTTCATCAGGCACAATTCAGCCAAATTTAAATTGACAAAAGAATTCTTAATTGTTAGACTAATTAACATTATTAAAACTTTAATTGATGAGAGTGATTTTTATGTTACAGCAGACGAAAATTTCACAATTAAATAAATTCTTTTTCAGCTATTTTAGATAGCGTCTGTATTCCATCGTGGATATAGGCGTGACCTAAATCTATGATGGCTGAATTAATGATGCACTAACCAGCCATTAGCAGAATCTAATTGGCTGGTATTTTTATATTTACTTTCACCAGACCGAATTGATTTCTGCAGGCAGAAATCAATTCGGTCTTTTTTAATACTAAAAATAAGGAGTGTTTCAAATGAAAATAGGTTATCAGGGTGTAGATGGCAGTTACAGCACACTTGCATGCGCGTCTTACGCAGGTGATGAGGAATATACAGCTGAGGGTTATATGACCTTTAAACTGCTGGTTGAAGCACTGCTTAATGACGAAGTGGACTACATTGCACTGCCGGTTGAAAATTCGACAAGCGGACCGATTACGAGAACAATTGATCTGATGAAATATTTAGATGTGAAAGCCGTTAAAGAAGTATACGTAAAGATAGATCATGCACTCATTTCTAAAAATCCGATTCCACTCGATAAAGTTACAGAAGTTTATTCGCACCCGGAAGCACTTGAACAATGCTACACGTATTTAAGCCGGTATCCGAATATTGAAGTTAAGGAATTCAGCGATACTGCCGGCGCCGTACATATGGTAAAAGAATCAGCAGATGAAACGATTGCGAGCATCGCGGGCAGTCATGCAGCAGAAATGTACGGCATGCATATTATCCGTAAAAACATCAGCGATAACCCGCTCAATACGACACGCTTCTTAATCTTTACGAAAGAACTTGGTGAGAAAATACTGCACGAAAAAACATCCTTGTATATAGAATCCGATCACAGCACCGGTTCATTAAGTGATATTCTGGATATCTTTAAAACATATAACATCAACCTGCTCTATTTAATGAGCCGTCCGATTCAAAACAAACCCTTCGCTTACGGGTTCTTTATCGATATAGAAAACGATACGGATATGCAGAATTTCGATGCGGCACTTGCAGTGCTGACAAAGGAAACATCATATATAAATATATTAGGCAGCTATGCTAAAGGGCAAATCCCGGAATATGAAGGAGTGATTCAGAATGAAAAACATACTGACAGGTAAGAAACATTTATTTACAAGAATTGCGATTGGTTTTGCTCTTGGTATTCTGCTTGGTATATTTCTCCCCGATTTTTCTATTCAGATAAAATTTATTGGTGATATTTACCTTAATATAATTCAGGCAATGATTATTCCTATTATATTCGTCGCAGTATCCACCGGTATTATTAATATCGGAAGCGGTAAGGATCTTGGACGCATAGGCGTTAAAAGTGTATCAGTATTTATATTGATGTTTATTGCAA
Organism: Jeotgalicoccus sp.; assembly: GCA_003513765.1. Lineage (GTDB taxonomy): Bacteria > Bacillota > Bacilli > Staphylococcales > Salinicoccaceae > Jeotgalicoccus. Next base: position 57,448 of record DONT01000010.1, on the reverse strand, counting down.
CCGCCGGTATCGGGTTATTAATTTCATATCTCGTCAGACCCGGGAACCATATTAATATCGATTCTGCAGGATATGACGGAGAGATTACTTCCCCGTCGGTAGAAGATTTCTTTATGAATATTATTCCTGACAACTTGTTTATGGCACTGACTGAAGGAGATATACTCGCAACAATTATTTTTACTGTTATTTTTTCCATAGCTATTGTTGCAGTTGGTAAAGAAGCAGAACCTGTTAAAAACTTCATTAACAGCCTGTCAACAGTCATATTTAAAGTATTGAATTACATTATGGAATTGACACCGATTGGAATCATTTCCTTAATGGCATTCGCCATTGCAGAGTATGGTGCAGGTATATTCTCAGCTCTCGGTCTTTACATCGTTACCGCGTATGCCGCATGTATTATAGCATTTATCATAGTAATGCTGATTCCAGTTTGGATTTATACGGGAATGACTCCCGTTCAATTCTTAAAAGGCATTTATAAAGTCTGGCTTGTGTCACTGGCAACGACAAGCTCTGCCGTTACTATGCCGACAACTATCAGAGTCACGAAAAATGATTTTAAAGTCAGCGAATCAATTACCAACTTCGTCGTTCCGCTCGGTACCACAATAAATATGGCAGGCGGGGCTATTTCATTTAGTCTGCTCGCTGTGTTCGTATCAGACTTTTACAATATCCCGCTCAGCGTGGGACAAATTATTTATCTCGTAATTATTGCAACAGTAATTAATATGGCAGCACCCGGTATTCCCGGCGGCGGTATAGTGCTAGGCGCTTCATTCCTTACACTGCTTGGTCTCCCAATTGAACTTATGGGTCCAATCGCTGCAATCTACCGTATACTTGATATGGCGTATACAACAATGAATATCACAGGTGATGCAACGGCTGCAATATTAATTGATGAATCAGAAAAACGCCGTAATAAGAAAAGTACTTTCTCTGCGGAATCATAATTTTTTGGGACAATTCTTTACTTGGGCAATGAACCAAATATTCTCATACAAAAACCATCCGGAATTATATTTCCCGGATGGTTTCCTTTTATTTCTGATGTTTTTGTATAAAGAATCCGTTCTGTTCATCCCATTCTGCAAAAAATATGTCTTCAAGTTCCACTCCTCTTTCTTCTTTCAGCTTCTCACGGAGCCATGTTTCATCCTTGCCGATTTCTTTAAGTCTCTGATCTTCCAACTTGCCTGCATCAACAAGCAAATAGGATATTACATTTTCCGGATAGTCCGTCTTCAATTCATTACGGCTAGGCGGTTCTTCACCTGCATACTGCATCACCGATAAACCACCGCTTTCTTCAAGTATTGCATACTTAACTTTACTTAAAGAAAATACACCGTTTAATCTGAGCAGCATGCGTACTTCGTCAACATCCATGTTATTTTTCTCCATCACTTCTGCATTCAGCTGTCCGTCATTAATCAAAATTACAGGATCACCTTGTGCAAGACTTTTAAATCTGCGGCTTTTCAATGCAAATTTTTCCAGTACGAATATAAGTAATGCCCAGAAAAATATAGAGAACAGCATTTCATAAACAGGAACGGTCGCGTCGTAAAGCGATTCTTCTATAATTCCTCCAAGTATTAATGCGTAAACAAAATCAAGAGGGGTAATTTGAGCCAGTTCTTTTTTGCCCATTAGCCTTAAAACAATCAGTACACCGATTAACCCAAACGTTAATTTCAGCGCGTACATCATCATATCTTCCATTGTCTTCTCTCACCTCTATAAGTATTTTCATATACTTACAGAAATACCCCTCCCCATTTAATCAAAACAAAAGGACTGAGACAAAATTGTCCCAGCCCTTTCATCAAACGTTTAAATTATTTTGCTTTCACCAGAATGTCTTTTTCATCAACATCATTGATTTCATCAGCTTTATCATTCAGGTAGTACTTACCTTTAGTCATATAAGCAAGAACGATTGTAAGTACTGCTGCCAGTGCTGCTGCAAAGAATGCGGCAGTACTTTGTAAAAATGTTCCCATAAAGCCAAGTGCTGCAATTGTTCCAAGCAGACTTGAAATAATCAGTGACCATACGCCGACCGGATTCCATTTGTGTAAGTACTCCTGGCGTTCTTCGTAGTATCCCGGCCCAATTTTCATGATTCGTTTTACTGCAATAAAGTCAGTAACTAATATCGCTGCCCATGACATCAGGAATACTCCCTGGAATGTCAAAGCATTATCTAAATGATCTGTAATACCGCCGAGCATTAATATCATTGCTGTGACACCTGCAACGACAACCCAGAATCTGCGTCCCGGTTTAAAACGGAATACATTCTCAAAGAAGTTCGATAACGATAAAGAACTGCTGTAAATGTTAGTTACGTTAATACGGACCTGTGTCAGCATTGTAAATAATGCACCGCCGATACCGAGTAAGTGAACAATATAAACTCCTGGATTCGGTTCATTTAAACGCACACCAAACCATATACCAAGTCCACCCATGACACCGTAAGCAAATATTTGCGGAATAAACCCAATCGCAAATGATCCCACTTTAATGTGTCCCGGCTTTAAGAATCGTGCATAGTCTGATGCAATGAGAGCAGTCAGTCCGATAATACCGTGCTGCATACCGATACAAAGTAACAGTGCTGTCCCGCCGATCTGCATACCTTCAGGCATGTAAGTCCAGAATGCACCGTCGTATTGTGATGGTGTCATAAATGCCACAACGATTGCTGCAATTAAAAATATAAAGAAAATAGGTAATGACCATTTTTGTAGTTTATCAAGCTGTTTAATTCCAAACCAGTTAAGTGGAATAACAAGTGTTCCAAATACGACTATTAGGAGCCATACAGGAATAACAGGGAAGAATTCATGTACTGCATAGACGAGGATCATACCTTCAAGGGCACAATACATAATAAAGTTAGAAGCATATATTAAAGATGTCAGTGACGCACCTATGTAACCGAAGCCTCCGCCCCTGGACATCAGGTTAACGTTCATTCCCGATCTTGCTGATAAGTATACGATAACTGTTCCCAGCACACCTGCAACGATAATTGCATAAGCTGCTGATATAAGCGCATTAATCGCACCGAATTGCAGTGCCATTACACTTCCGATTTGAAAGTAGAAAATTGCTGTAGCAATACCGAATGTAATATTTGTAATGCTGAGCCAGCCCATTTTACGTTCATTATATGGGACTTTTGATAATGAGTGATCGCTTTCGCTTGATTCAATCTGCTGACCTTCTGTGTCTACAGAACTCATAAATATCCTCTCCAATCTTATGAAATTTTGTATTAAGGCGACTTTTACACTATACACTGTTTTAGTTAATAAATCAAGTCGGTGTGTATACTTTTACACATTATAGTCGACATAATATGTATATTAACAATTAAATTGAAAGTATACTAATACTTTAATTATGAAACTATATTTCAAAATGCATAATATTTTTGAAATTCCGTACAAAAATGCAAGCCCTAAATATAGATGAAATCCCACGTCAGTACTAGGTTTTCTGACATGGGATTCTGATGAAATTTATTGGTATTCCGCGCCTTCAGAATACGTATTTTGAGCATTCCACAGTAAATATTCCTCAACACCATTATCTTTTAATGCCTGAATCTGAGCTTCCACTTCAGCCGCACCGTAATTTATATAGTTTCCCGGTCCTAAATATGAAGCGGTAAAGTCCTGTATCCACGGTCTTGATTTCGGCGGATTTTCAAGTTTGCCGAGCACTTCATTTTCAACTTTCATATACTCATCAATTACCCCATACGGTTCAGTATCCGGTGCTGCAAAGTCAAATGCGCCTGCACCCCAGTGAGATGGATATATCATCGATGAGATGATATCGACGTTATTTGCTATCTGAGAGAAATTCTGACCGATTCCAGGCGCTTCCCTTTGAGTAGCCGCATAGCCGAAAACATCTACCGACACGTCAACATCATAAGGTTTTAACTGTTCATTTGCATAGGCCACAAAATCCGTAACAGCATTGACTCTCTGCTGCACTTCATCAGCTTCAGAATCAGCATATTCACCGAAATCATAAATTAAATCAGCAGACATCGTTTCGAATGATTCCGGGAATCTCACGTAGTCGAACTGGATTTCTTTAAATCCGAGTTTAGCCGCTTCAATTGCTATATCAACGTTGTAATCCCAGACTTCTTTAAGAAAAGGATTGACGAAACTTTCACCGCTGCCATTTTGCCAAACGGTGCCGTCGCTGTTCTGATACGATAAATCCGGACGATCCATTGCGAGTCTAGAATCTTTAAAAACAACGATGCGTGCAATCGGATAAATCTGATTATCTTCAAGTGTCGTCATCAGCTGTTGTGGATTAACGTAATCATACATATGACTCTGTGCAATTTCATTATCGATATCAAGCGGCATCATGATGTCCCCGATATCTTCTTTAACGTCGATGACCATTGAGTTTAACTCCGTATTATTAACGAGCTCCGTCAGTTCCTGCATTCTTTCACCGCCTGCGGAAAACCCAGTAACAAAAATACCTTTTACCCCTTCTTCTGGATAAGCAATATCAACACCGGACTGATACTGAAATACAGGCGTTGTATCCTCATTAACCGTATACAGCGGACTGTCGTTTAAGTTAAGTGCTGACGGCGCTGTCTCAGTTTCTTCTTCGTCATTCTGCTCCTGTTTTTCAGCAATTTCCTTAGTTTCAGCTTCCTCTCCCGGACTTTCTGCTGTCTCTTCTGCAACGTCGGGCTCACCGCTGTCCATCTCACCTCTTACAGCCAATGCAAGAAGAAGAAACAGTACAGCCAGAATACCTCCGACCAAAATCAAAAAGTTTCTCGTACTCATTCAGTCACCCCGCCTTCTGAATCGATAAGTTTAGGATCAATGAGTGAATAACCTTTATCCCTGAGACTCTTAACGATATCCGGCAAGGCCTCACTCGTCCACTGGCGGTCGTGCATCAGCAGATTAGCACCGTCACCAAGCATTTCAGTATTAACCATAATGTCACTGAGTGCTCCCGGCTCCTGATAGTCAGGTTCCCAGTCAAAGCCGTAGGTCCAATTCATTACGGTCATATTCTCTTCTCGAGCGATGCTGATTGACGCTTCACTGTTCACCCCAAACGGCGCTCTGAAAAATTTTGGACGCTCCCCGATTGCTTCTTCAATTAAGTCACCTGTATCGATAATTTCAAGGGCTGTATCTTCCGGCGTAATCTCCTGCATATTGAAGTGATTATAAGTATGATTGCCAATTTCAAAGCCGAGCTCGTGAATTTCTCTCAGCTTCTCCTGGCCCTCTTTTGATTCTATAAACATACCGTTTACGAAAAATATCGCAGGGGCATCAAGTTCTTTTAATGTATGAGCCATAGCAACCGCATTCTCATCCGGTGCATCGTCTATCGTAATGAGCACAGCCGAAGATTCAGCGTCTTCTGCTGAAGGTACTATAGCCGATGTTGCAGCTTCTACTGTATACATGGTTTCCGGCTCACTGTTTTCTGCCGCTTCTTCATTTGAATCAGCGTCAACCTGGACCGCTGATTCATCGTCTGAAGTGTCTTCACCAAGAGCGGTTTTTACTTCATTACTGTGGTTTTGAAAGGCCGCCAGCTGTTCATTGATTGATTCATAGTGTGCAGTCACCTCTTTATGAACGCCGTTTACTTCTCTCATGCCGTCAGTCAATGTATTATAATCAGCTTCTTCACTCTTAAGTGATTCAAAAAATGCTGTTTCTGAACTTAAGACTTCTTCATAGCCCGACTGGACATTCTTAACGTCAGCGGCCAGCTGTCCCAGAGTTGCAGATAAATTCTGAACTGTTTCTTCATTCAGTGTTTCGCTGCTGCTGACATCAGCCGATTCAAACTCTTCAGCTCTGTTCTCCAGTTCTTCATGTATTTTTGACAGTCCTTCTGCCAGTTCATTCCGTTCGTTTAAATTCTGATACAGCGGTGACTGGTCATCCTTAAAGTCAGCCAGTTCCTCATCTGTCAGCGATTCATTAAACAAGCCGGACATTTCTGCTTCATAATCAATCATACTCTGAATGCTGCTCGTTAATGCCGGTGCCGTTTCCGCTTCAAAATCTTCAATATTTGATAAAACTTTATTTTCGGGACTGCCGCATGCGCCAAGTATAACCATTGCTGCACTAAGCATTATGGCTATTATGTATTTTTTCATCTATAACACCCCATTCAAAATTCATTAAAAATCTCTGTAAAATAAAAAAAGGGTAACTCCATATAATGAAGTTACCCTCTCTGCCGTAAAAAATGCATATTTTACATTTATTTCATTTAGAATCCGGATCGATACTTACACTGCAGTACATTCCCGCAATGAATAATATAAGCACTGCCAGATAAACGATAAAATTATACTCCACAGGAATAATTGTACCTACGCTGAACATCAGCAGCGTTGCTGTTAAAAATAAAAATATTGCTGCTTTTTTCATTTATTTGTCATCCTCTGTAATCCATACCGTCTTCTCTTCAAACGGAATGCGTTTTGCTTCCGGTATTTTTTTCATATCCGGCTCTCCAACGAAGATTACACCTAAAATTTCTTCTTCTTCTGACAGCTCAAAGTATTTTTTAACAGGTTCAGCATAATAAGCCGGCCCGCTTTTCCATATCGCACCCAGACCGAGGCCATGCGCCGCGAGAAGTATATTCTGAACTGCAGCTGACACCGCAGAGACATCTTCAATGTAAATAGCCTTATCATTGCCGGCTTCCGGGCTCAGCGCGACCACGATTGCAGTCGGTGCGATAAGCGGCTTCGCGCTGAGTTTTTTAATACGTTTCTGTCCCGCTTCACTAGCCGGATCATCTACACGTGTTTTCGCCCATTCGCCTAGCACACGCGACAGCGGCAGACGCCCGTCACCCTGCAGCACGAAAAATTTCCACGGTTCTGTGTGATGGTGATTCGGTGCCATTATCGCTGCCTGCAGCAGCTGTTCTACAATTTCTTTACTAACCGGCTCATTATCTTTAAAGATTTTAATGCTCCGCCTTGTTTGTATTGCTTCAGTTATATTCATTATATTTTTTCCTCCGTACTTTTCAGACGCTCCTCAATCCAGTTTATAATAGTATTGAAAATTTCTGTCTTCATAGTAAATTCATTAAATATTTCATGCTCCAGCTCAGGATAAATAATCAATTTCTTATCATCTGAAGATATCTCCTCGTGGAATTGCACCGAGTCCTCACTAGAAACCAGTCCGTCATTTTCACCATGAAGAATGAGCACCGGATCTTTAAAGTCTCCTGCTTCAAGTTTTAAATATTCGATGCCTTTTTCAAGAGTTCTGATCAGACCGACAGATATTTCTTTTTTATTCAGCGCATCCTCAACGTAATGCTTAAGGACGATTTCGGTGCTGCAGAGCCCTTTGCCAAGTTCATTTTTGACATAGTCATTACTGTCTAGACCGACAGGCACACCGGCAAATAATTCATGATTGTAACGCGTTAAAGCGCCCGATGTAATATACCCTTCAACTTTACCTGGATATTTTGTGCCGTACAGAGCAGCAGTATATCCGCCCATACTGTGGCCGATAACAAATACTTGCTGTTCAGGCAGAAGTTTTCTCGTATAGAGCACAATTGCACCGAGATCATCCGTGATCTCATCGACTTTAGAATAAAAAGTATTCTCTCCTGATGAATGACCATGTCCGCGCTGATCGTAGCGAATGACGTTAAATCCGCTCCTTATTAACACCCCTGCGATATCATCGTATCTTCCAAGATGTTCTGCAAGACCGTGGACAATAATGATTGTCGCCTTTGCTGTTTCCGGCTTTTCTGTCGTCTGTACTTTCGTGTAAAGCAGTGTTCCGTCTTTGGACTCAATGTATTTTACAAATGACAAACTCATCACTCCAATCTCTGTTACTTGGAATTATAACCTTTCCGCCGTGAAATTGCATATCTTAAAGGGTTAATATATTATTGATATAAATACTAATTATAAAGGTGCAAATATGTCTAATCAAAAAAAATATATACTCTCATTTACATGCGGGTTTCTCTTATACCTCATTATGTTTGTCGCATTAATTTACTTTAACTTCATTTATTATACGACCGGCTTTTTCGCTTTCGTTATTTTCGCTTTTATTGCATCAGTACTTTTCAGAACTCTGGCAAATAAATTCGCCAAAGAAGGCGACCGTCCGGATCTTTACTATATGATTTTTATCGGAAGCTTCGTTCTCCCGACACTGATTCATATGCTGTTCTTTATATAACGATAAAAAAATCGTCTTTGACTCGTGTGAGCCAAAGACGATTTTTTATTTAATACTCCTATTTACGCTGCCACCTTCAAGCGGTTAGCAATCAGTTCAAGAATAATCGCGACCACGAGAATAATCAGTGTAATTGCACCGACTTCCTGCATATCGTAATAGAATGAACTTGCCATGAATAACTCGTAACCTATACCTCCGGCGCCTGCCGCTGCGCCCATCGCAACTGCCACACCGAAGTTAATTTCGAACCTCAGAAACGTCCATGAAATTAAAAAGCTTTTCGTCTGCGGTACTACAACCTGGAATAAAATATGGGGATAGCTTGAGCCCGTTGCACGGAGTGCTTCTATCTTACCTTCATCCACCTCTTCAAATGCTTCTGAGTACGCTTTTACGAGATAGGCAACCGAGTGAAATACCATACCGATAACTGCTGCAACAGCACCGAGTCCGGCTGCAATCGCAAATATCAATACCCATAATACCGTTGGCACTGCACGCACGACTGTTATAAATGCTTTTATCGTGTTGCTAACCCATGGTTTCGATAAGTTTACTGCCGTACCGAAGGCGAGAAACAGCGAGATTACTGCCCCTAAAACCGTCGCTAAAAAAGCGAGCGACAATGTAATGGTAACTTGCCATAAGGCGCTGGGCCATGTTGTATTATTTAAACTCGGCGATAAAAACATCTGTCCGAGATTATCGATTGTCATCGGAATTGCATGAGATAAATCGAGTCCAGTGTAATCCATTATGAAAAACCCGATGACAGTGAAAATCGCCGAACCGATTAATAATCCTTTTAAGACCCGCTGCCCTCTGTTTGGTTTAGAGACTTTAATGCCGCCATTTTTATTATATTCAACAACTGCAGTCATTATAAAATCTCCCTTCTGATTATGTTCGAGATCGCCTCGATAACTAAGACAGCCAGCACAATCGCAAGTGTAATCAGCGAGACCATTTCATAATCCAGCTGTTTATAGTATAGATCGAATAGGTAACCGATACCCGTACCTGTCAGAAGTCCGACAAGCGTTGCACTGCGAATGTTTGTTTCAATCATAAATAAAATCCAGCTGAACATCTGCGGCATGCTCGCAGGAAGAACCGCTTTAAAAATAGTATGCCAGTACGTTGCTCCCGTTGCTCTTAGCGCCTCAACTGAGTCTTCGCTGCCTTCATCAATAGTTTCAAGGAATGCTCTCACTAAAAACCCGAATGAGCCAAAGAATAAAGCTAAAAACCCTGTCATTGAGTTCGTCCCAAAACTGATAACTAAAATTAGTGCCCATGCCACTACAGGAATGTTACGTGAAATCGATGCAATGATTTTCGCAGCATACATCAGCGGCTTATTTATATATGTCAGCTTCGAACCGAAAAGTGCAAAAACGACTGCGAATACTGCCGCTGTTGTTGTCGACACAATCGAGATTAAAATTGTTTCCCATAAAAGTCGCAGCACACTGCCGAGATTTGACAGCGTTGACTGTGAAAACCACATGTTGCTTGCCATCCATGACATTGCCGCTGGAATAGACATGATTCCTTCAATATGACTGTATTCTGTTATGTAACCCGCAAGCATAATCAAGCCGACGATAACGACGACTGTCAGCAGCAGATATAAGTTTTTCTTTTGAATAATAGTAATTTCATTTGCATTAATAGTTCCCGTTTTACTCATACTCGTCACCTACTCCATAATTAAATCGTCAAAGTCTGTACCGTATACAGCCTGAATAACTTCTTTATCAATCTCAGTCGGATGGCCATTAAAGACAACTTCACCGCTGTTTAAGCCGATAATTCTGTCAGAGTAATTTTTCGCCACATCTACCTGATGCAGGTTCACGATGACTGTAATTCCTTTTTCGCTGCAAATTTTTCTCAAGTGTTCCATAATCACTCTTGAAGAACTTGGATCAAGCGAGGCAATCGGCTCATCACATAAAATTATTTTCGGTTTCTGCACCAGTGCCCGCGCAATGCCGACACGCTGTTTTTGTCCACCCGACAGTTCATCACAGCGTTTATAAATATGGTCTTCGATGCCGAGTTCAGTAATGATATCAATCGCTTCTTCTTTTTCCGATTCTGTATACAATGAAAAAATTCCTTGCAGACTATTTTTATAACCGAGTGTTCCATGCATCACATTTTCAAATACTGACAATCTGTCTACCAGATTATAATGCTGGAAAATCATTCCGATATTTGTCCGCATTTTACGAAGTTCTTTACCTTTAACATTCGTTATATTTTGCTTGTCGAACGTTATCTTGCCGGAAGTCGGTTCTATCATGCGGTTAATCGAACGAAGTAAAGTAGATTTCCCAGCTCCCGATGGACCGATAATAGACAGCAGTTCACCCTGCTTAATTTCAAAATTAACGTCTTTAAGCACTGACTTCCCTTTTGAATATTCTTTGTTCAGGTTTTCAATCGACATAATCACAGGCATTTCTTTCAGTTCTGCTTTCGTAGCAATTTCTACTTCATCACCTGTAATTTCTATATCTTCCTCAAATGAAATAAGTACTTCTTCCGCTTCTTTATTGTAAAAGTCCGTTCTGGTTTTTGTGACTTCTTTTACTTTGCTGTCCACCGCCATGAATATTGCCTCCTAATTAAAAAGAGGGGGAATCCCCTCTTCGTTTAATACATATTTTATAGTGTTAAGTAAGTTCAGTTATTTATTAGTTACTCAGTTCTCTGATCGGGTTAAACCATTCATCTTCAACTACGACAAAGCGTTCATCTGCTGATTTAGAGAATAAGCCGCCTTCTTCTGCATCTTCAGGTACGAAAATCTTTTCGTTATTCGCTACTTCATCCGATGCGAATACTTCCTGAAGTTCTGCTACAACATCTGCACCTAAAGTGCTTTCGTTGGCGATAAACGGAGCATTCAGTACAGGTGTTGCTGAAATAATTCCAAATTGTTCTCCTGCTAAGTTTGAAAATGGATCTGCAGCGCCTTCAGATACTTCGTAAATTGCTCCAGGTGTATTTTCTTCTCCTTCAGCAAGTTCTACGTAGTTTTCAAGGCAGCTGTCACAAAATGCTGCAAGGTCAGCTCTGTCATTAATTAAGTTAACTGCAGAACCCTGATGTGTATTGCCAAACATCACCTGTTCAAAGAAACGTCCGCTTTCAGCTAAGTCTGCTTCTTCAAGGTCAGCATATTCTTCAGTTTCAGTGAAGTGATTCAAAATTGTTGACGTCGGAACTCTGAAGCCTGAAGTTGATGAAGTTGAAACAAATGAGAAGTTACTTCCCGGAAATTCATCAATTGAGTATTCGCCTTCTCCAGTTTCATATTTCTCCATGTTCTCAACTGCAGTTGCAAACCAGCTGTAGTATAAAGCGTCTTCTTCAGTTCCAGACGGGCCTGACGGCACTACTAAAGGAACAATGTTGTCGTTACGTTCTTTAGCCTGTATGTATCCTTCTGCGCCTGTAAATGCCAGGTCCGCATTATCATTAACAATGCTCTCGATTGCAATTGCATAGTCTGTAGTCAACTCATGTTCTACTTCTCTGCCGGTTGTTTCTTCTAGAATTGCTCCGATTTCTTCACGTGCATCTGCCAGTTCACTGCCCGATTCGTTAGGGTACCAAACGACACTTAGAGGCTCATCACTGTTTGCCGCAGCATCTGCTGAACCTTCTTCAGAACTCTCTTCGCCGCCGCACGCTGCAAGTGCTAATACAAAAGCTGAACCAAGAAAAACATTGAATAACTTTTTCATTGTCAAACTCCTTAAGTTTTATTTACATGCTTAATTTAAAGTCATTACCGGCTGCAAGTAAATGCACTTTACAGCTACTTAACACATGTTTATGCTATCTAAATAATCGGGCTGTTTCTCTTAATAATGAACTGTCGATACCAATTTCAACTGACGCTCCGAAATCTCCGTGGAAGTCAGACCCGCCCGTCGTGAAGAAACCGTACTTTTCTATCAGTGCATCAATTTTTTCATAATCTTCCTGACTATGATCAGGATGGAACTTCTCGAGTCCATCTATAAGCTGATAGCTTTCATCAATCAATTCGTAGCTGTGCAGCTGTCCAGGATGGGCAATGACAGCGAGTCCGTTGTCCTTTTTTATCGCCCTTAAGGCATCAATATAGTCGATATATTTAATGTCTCCGGCTGCCGGGCCGCTGTTTTTAAACAGTGTACGGTACTTCGTTGTGTACTTCGGGCACGTATAATGATCATCGCAAATTGCGTGCATTATATGCTGTTTATATATAACACCAAGCGGTCCGACAGTTTTTTTCACTGCATCCATATCGATATCAATACCGTACTCTTCTATCTTTTTTATCTGTTCCAGTGAGTGATTATGGCGTTCGTTAAGTAAAGACACTGTTAATTTATTAATATTCGGTGCGTCAGGATTGTAGTTATATCCGAGCACATGGACTTTTCGACCGCGTTTAAAATCATATGCTGATATTTCAATGCCGGGAATTAATTCAATACCAAGCTCCTCCGCGTATGGCAGCGCTTCGGAATATGTCAGATTTGTGTCATGGTCGACGAAGCTTAACATTTCAACATTGCGTTTTTTTGCAAGATCCAGTACTTTATTTACACTATCTTTACCATCGGAAAAGTTACTGTGAAGATGCAGATCTATTTTGCTGTTCATATTGCTCTTTCCTCAAGCGTTTTTGAATTCATGTCGTAAACTTTATTGCACAGTCCGTCCATAAATTCAAGATCATGAAAGATACCAATCAGCGTCGTGCCATTATCAATCAGTTTTGAAATCGTCTCTCTGACTTTCAGTTTTGACTTCTCATCAAGTGACGCTGTCGGTTCATCCAGCAGCAGCAGACGGGGATTTTTAACGACTGCACAAGCGATATTTAAACGCAGTTTCTCTCCCCCGCTGAAAGTGTTTGGGTAGTTATGCCACAGCGCTTGTGGAATATCGAAATGCTTGAGCGTTTCTTCAGCTTTTTTTGCTGCAGTTTTTTTATCTTCACCCATTTCGAGCATGGAGTTAATTACGAGTTCAAGCGTTGTCGTACGCGGCATTACTTTTAAAAACTGAGAGACATAGCCGATTTCACGTGTGCGCAGTTTAATCAGCGCTCTGTCTGAAATAGTATGAAGGTCTACGTTTCCGAATATTTCAGAATCATAGCTAACTTTTCCTGACGTCGGTTTATACGTACCGTATATACTTTTTAAAATAGTCGATTTCCCGCTGCCGCTTTCCCCGACAATGCCGAGAAACTCTCCTTTTTCTACATTGAACGATACGCCGTTGATTGCTTCTCTTGTCTGGTTAAGATGATGGATTGTGAATGATTTGCTGAAATCATTTATTGTAATCATGATTTTCCTCCTAATCGATTCTGTAATGGTAACGGCTGACTACTTTTCCATTTACGATGCATTCTGTTATCGTCGGATAGTCGTCAAACAGTCTGATAATATTGATGTCTGCTTTTTTTCCGGCTTCAATAGAACCGATTTCATCATCCATCTGTACTGCTTTTGCCGGGTTCAATGTAATTAATTTAAAGCCTTCAGCGAGCGGATAGTCCGCTTCTCTGTGCAGTTTAAATACCGAGTGCAGCATTGCCGGCGGATAATAGTCACTGCATAAGATTGATATACAGCCTTCCATAATTGCATCTTTCGCATTTAAATTTCCGGAGTGAGAGCCGCCGAGCATAATATTTGGTGCACCTGCCAGCGTGTACATTCCTTTACCATGTGCATACTTCGCCACTTCCATAGTGATTGGAAATTCACTGATTGATGTGTTGAGCGATTCGTTAAAATCAATTTTCTCCGTTGCATCGTCGTCATGTGAAGCGACAGCAATACCTTTTGACCTCGCCAGTTCCGACATTTTTTCCATCTCTTCAACTGACAGTCTGTTCATTTCTTTTTTGTTTTCAATCTGTTGATTGATTTCTTCATCAGAAAGATCCTGGTAGCCCTTCATCGTGTGACGGTAATTTTCAATATCTCGGTACTGTCCCTGCCCGGGTGTGTGATCCATAAAGCTGAGCAGATGAACCCGCTCGTTTTCAATATGGTCTTTTACAGTATCGACCATGCCGAGTGAATCCAGTTCAAAGCGTGCATGCATGCGGTGTCTGATTAAATGTTTTTCCGAATGTGTGCGGTGAATCGCATGAATCAGTTTATTTACATTATCCGGCTGTCTGACAGGCTTATGCCCGAATAAATCTTCTTTATAAATCGATAGTGAATGGAACATCGTCGTAATACCATGTGAACTTAGAATTCTTTCCGACTCTTTTATGCCAATATTAAAATCCATTATCGTCGTCGGTCTCGGTGCGATAATACCTTCAATATAATCCGAATGAATATCGATAAACCCCGCAGTAACATAACCGCCTTTTGCGTTTATGACATTATCGTAATTCTCTATGTTTACTTCATTCATCGGGAGCAGTTTTTCAATAGTATCGCCGCTTATCACGACTGCATAATCTTCCAGAATTTCAGTTGCTGTAATAACGCTGCTGTTTATAATTATCAAAACCTGTCACCTCTTATAAGATTGAGTACACGAGCTGCTGTGTGTATTTGTGCTGCGGATCTTCCAGTATCTGATCGGTAATGCCATGCTCGATAACTTCCCCGTCGAGCATAACCATCGTGCGGTCGCAGAGCATGCGGATAATTGCCAGGTCATGCGATACGACAATCATGCTGACACCCATATCCCGCTGAATTTCTTTTATCAGTTCAAGCACATCAGCCTGTACTGATAAGTCGAGTCCCGTCGTTACTTCGTCCAATAATAAAATTGGCGGATAGTTCGATAATGCTTTCGCTATCTGTACACGCTGCTGCATACCCCCTGAGAAGTTTTTAGGCGCTTCATATTTACGGTCCAGGGAAATATTTACCTTCTCTAAAAAGTGATCAGCACGGCCGGTCATCTCGCCAACATTACGGCTGCCGCTTGCAATAAGCTTCTCTGCAATGTTAGTTATCGATGAAAAATCCATTTTCAATCCGAGTAGCGGGTTCTGGTAGACCATCCCGAGCTGTTCATTGCGGATTTGTCTTTTCTTCTGACTCGACACATCGAATACATTGCCTTCCACCGTACTGTCTTCCGGGAGAATATAATTGCCTGATGTTGCTTCTTCATCAAAGTACATCATTTTCATCAATGTACTTTTACCGCTGCCGCTTTCGCCGACAATGCCTAGAATTTCTCCTTTATATAAATCAAATGACGCATCTCTGACTGCGAATACCGTATGGCAGTGTGGACACATATTTTTCTGGAGTTCAAAAGACTGTTCCTGACAGTGTTCACAGCCGCTGCCAAATTGTTTCGATAAACCTCTAATCGATAAAACTACATCATCAATTGCCGGCATATTGTACAGCCTCCTCGTTCAGCTTCTCAAGCATGTAACTCGTGTCATTCGTTACATAATAAGTTTCTCCTGTTTTTTCATCCTGCAGTTCATCCATATAGACACCAGATAAGCCTGATTCCCTGCACACTTTATCGTCGAATTGCTCGACTTCAAATGGATAGTCATCAAATGCCAGCGACTCTACTTTCGTATAAGGCGGCACTGCGTGAATTTTCTTCTCGCGTCCGGCGCCGAGCAGTATTAATCCTTCGTTGTAATTCATCTTAGGATTATCAAACCTTGGAATCGGACTTGGTGCCATTACGTAGCGGTCGTTTACCATGACGGGATAATCGGCATCATCAGTAATATGACCAAATTTCATAATCTGTTCGAATAGCTTTATAAACGCCCCGCTGTATTCTTTATCACCATGGAGCATTTTTGTTTTACGTTCGCTGACTTCAACCGATCTTAACGGTTCCGGCTGAGGGACTTGAAGCACTAATATTTGGAACGGCTTCAGCGGCACTTCAGGAATTCTGTGTCGTGACTGAATAAGTGTCGCTTCATTTGTATGAATTGTCTCAGCAACACCTGTCGTGTTCTGTACAAGATTTCTTATGTTTACCGCGTTCACTGATTCATCTGACCCCTGGTCAATAACTTTCAGCGTATCTTCTTTACCGATTAAGGATAGTGTCAGCTGCAGACCGCCAGTTCCCCATCCTCGTGCAATCGGCAATTCACGCGAAGCGAACGGCACCTGATAGCCCGGAATAGCGATAGCTTTTAACGTTTTTCTGCGTATTTCTTTTTTAGAATGTTCATCTAGAAAGGCAAAGTTCTGACTCACTGCTGTTCCCCCTTACTTTGACGCATACGGTCAAGTTTCGATTGGAATGTTACGTAGTGCGGGAGTTTCAAGTGTGAAATAAATCCAGTCGATTCAACCGAATCAATATGATAAAGTACGAATTCATCGTCACTTGTTGCAACACCCGGCACCGGATGTTCCAAACTGTAATCGAGTACACTCATCGCAATAGCTTTTGTTTCATTTTGTCCGAAGACGAGACCGTAACCGATTTTAATCATGAGATCTTTATCACCGTTATCGGAGTCATCTTCATCAAGGTCCGGCATAAATGCATCGATTTCTGTGACTTCAAAGTCACCGACAAAATATTCTCCATAATCATCATCGGGATTAATGTAGACCGGCTGCTGGCCGACACGGCATTCACCGATATTCGGATGGGCTGATATCCCGTAACCGCGAATTTCAGCATAGCCGAGTGAAGTTACTGCACCTGTCTGTCCACGCGTTAATGCCTGCAGACGCTGACTCCTTGTACTTGGATATTCAATCGCTCTTTTTGTAATATCATCCGGCTCATCATTATTTTCTGCTTCTCTTTTGAAGAGCCCTTCATCTTCTAAATAGTCGATAACTTTCGGCAGTTTATCGAGTTCGTAATTAAACGGAACTTCTTTATACTTAATCGCCTCTTTCGGACCATCCGAGAGTTCTTTTAAAGCATCATCCAAAAGACGGTGGGTAAAGTCAGGAGACGCACCTAAAATCTGGCCGCCTGGAATATCTTTAAAGCTCGCTGACACACGGCGTTCAACGAACATTTCACGCGTATCCGTTACCGTTGAGTAATATAACCTCGGTAAGGTCGACCGGTGTGCACGCATTAAGAAAACCGCTTCTTCCATATTCCCTTCAGCCTGCTTAATAGCGAGGGCCGCAGTATTACGGTCATAAAAGCTCGCTTCACTCATAATCTGATTGATAAGCTGGCGCATATTCGTTTTAATATTTTCGACTTCGATGTCTGTGCCTTCTTCGAGGCGTCTATTCTTATACAAAATAACTGAGTTATTTATGGCATGTGCGCCGCCTTTAACTGCAACGTAACCCATTTACAACACCTCCACTTTCGACGTTCTCGGGATTATAACCAGGTTGTTATTCT
Organism: Jeotgalicoccus sp.; assembly: GCA_003513765.1. Lineage (GTDB taxonomy): Bacteria > Bacillota > Bacilli > Staphylococcales > Salinicoccaceae > Jeotgalicoccus. The sequence goes on along the minus strand of DONT01000010.1, from coordinate 39,770 downwards.
TATCGGTCATAAAAAGATCAATGCCGAGTGGGAACTCTTTGCATACTTCATTGCGAAGTTCGATCCAGCTATAGTCTAAAGACATTCTTATATCTGTTGTTTCTTTAATGCCTGGTCCGCTGAGGCGATAAGAATTACCTTCACCAATACTGTCTGCTTCGATTATTAAGGTCGCCGACTTTTCCGGAGAAATTAAAATGCCGTGCATCACTTCCGTAAAATACTCTCTTTCTAAATCAGCTTCTTTTGAAACGATAAAATCAGCAGTCGTGTAATCTTTGTTCGGGATACCTCCTGTTAACACCTTTAATTCTTTTCGCATCGTTTTATCACGTGAGAAAAAAGAAACCTCATTATCGAAGAGTGTCATTGAAATAAGCAGTGCTGCATCGCTGAAGTCCGAATAATTTTTAACCTCTTCAGTAATTAACTCGATGTGGCCGGGACGGCTCGCCGCGTTGACAAGCTGGCGGTAAACCGTCTGTGTTGTATGTACTATAGTTTTCACCGGAATCCTCCTAATCGTTCATCATTTCGAAACTGACTTTAGTCTGTAAAATCTTTTCAGTGCGTTCTGCAACATTATTTGCTTCAATATTTTTAAGCGTGTTTAGAATTCCATCTAACTCCGCTGTAAATTTTTCCAGTTTAAAACTTAAATCGATAAAAGCCATCGCCTGTGAAAATTCTTCATCAGAACCTTTTACGAGACCGAGACCAACAGTTGAGCCATGTCTTATTTTGGATTCGGTAACCAGCACCTCACCCATGTAAAATAAAGTATTTCTGGCATGCTCTCTCGTCTTCACCATTACGAGACCTTCATCCGGTTCGCTGATGATGTCAAACTCGAGTTCTTCTTTATACTTGTTATAAAATTCGAGAGCTTCTGTTCTGCCGTACTTCGCAAAAATGCGTGTCCATTGTTTTCTGTGCATGTCACAACCTCCTTATGATTTAATCCTAACTTGTTGCCAAGCTCAGTATGATTAAGTGTTGGTAAAGGAATGTAAACATTCAGTTGCTGAATGTTTGGGGTTGGTTAAGGGGGATTGATTTCAGAGATTCTCGCCATTCGGGGACGACAGCCCAGCACCCTCGTATGCCTCAACAAAAAAACCGGAACATAAAGTCCCGGTCTAGCTTTCATCAGACAGCTGATGTTTAAACAAATCACTTCTGTATAATATTTTTACTCTTTCCAAACATTCATCTGTATCTTTATCGTACGTGTCAGTTTCAAATACCATTAATGGAACGAGCTCGCTGCACTGCAATAACTTCATTTCTTCCATAGTTGGAAACTGTGCCGATATTACACGATCTCTACTGCTTAAATTTTTACGCCCTGCTGCTTTAAAATAAGTATATACTGATTGAAGTTCTGCTCTTTCACTATATATATGAGGAAACAGATCTTCACGAATATATGAAATATGAATTGCGCATGGTACTTCATTAACAATTCTTAAGCGTGAGACTTTAAATATTTTTACACCTTCACCGGTTCTGAGCGACTCACGGTAATGTGCCTGTTCGGCATCACTCGCGTAATCCGCGTAAATAACATGGCTTTCATACGGTATATTCTGAGCCTGCATTTTCTCGGAAAAACTCGTCGTCCCGGTGATCAAAAATTCAAGCGTCGGCAGCGGTTCATTCACAAAACGTCCAACACCCTGCCTGCCGTAAACGATACCCATTTTTTCAAGCTGAACCAGTGCATTTCTCGCATCAATTCTTTTGGCATCGTACAGTTCAGCAAGGTCATTTTCACTCGGCAGTTTATCTCCGGGCTGCAGTTCTCCCCGCAGTATCATTTCATGAACTTTACTTCTGATTAAAGTTTCTTTTGTTATTTCCATTCTTTCTTAATCTCCTTATTACACGATAAATCAATTATACATGCAGGCCAAAATTCATCCTAACAATACCAATAACCGAATGTTTTTATATATTTAATCATTAAATCAACCATTTTAGGAACTTTATTAAAAATAACTGTTGATATGTTCGTTATTTCTGTTAATATAAAATACATTCATTAACTTACATAAAAAAAGGAGCACTTGGAATGGACTTGTTAAAAAATAAAATTCTGTCAGAAGGTATCGCACTTTCAGACAACGTATTAAAAGTAGATAAATTTTTAAATCATCAGATTGACCCTGAATTAATGGTGGAAATCGGCAAAGAATTCCACGACAGATTCAAAGATAATCAAATTACAAAAGTGCTTACTTTAGAATCTTCAGGTATTGCACCTGCGGTAATGACGGCCTTGAACTTTGATGTACCTGCCATTTTCGCACGCAAAAGAAAGTCACTTACTTTTACTGATGATTTATTATCTGCACAAGTCTTTTCCTACACTAAGCAGGAAACGAACATGATCAGCGTATCGAATCAGTTTATCCAGCCTGGTGACAATATTTTAATTATCGATGACTTCCTGGCTAACGGCGAAGCTGCCGGTGCATTAATCAGCATTGTTGAACAGGCTGACGCTCACGTTGCCGGACTCGGCATCGTTATAGAAAAATCTTTCCAGAGCGGCGCATCCATTCTAAAAGAGAAAAACTACCGCGTGGAATCACTCGCACGTATTCAGTCTCTGACTGACGGCGCAATCACGTTTCTTGAGGATACAAAATAATGCAGGAGCAGAGCCAATCCAACGTTAAAGACTTTTCTCTCGGTCTTCAGCATGTGCTCGCAATGTATGCCGGTGCGGTAATCGTGCCGCTGATTGTCGGCAATGCAATCGGACTGACACCCGCACAGCTGACCTACTTAATTGCTATCGATATTATGATGTGCGGTGTCGCAACAATTCTTCAGGTTTGGAAGAATAAGTTCTCCGGCATCGGTTTACCCGTCGTGCTCGGATGTACGTTTACTGCCGTCGGACCGATTATAAATATTGCGAACACATACAGCATCCAGTCTGTATACGGTGCAATTTTAGTATCGGGACTGCTCGTCGTCCTGATTGCTTCGTTTTTCAGTAAATTGATACGATTCTTTCCGCCTATTGTTACCGGTACCGTCGTCACAGTCATTGGGATCACATTAATTCCTGTAGCAATCAATGACCTTGCCGGCGGTCAGGGAGCTGAAGATTTCGGTTCACCCCTTAATTTATTTTTAGGTTTTTCTACATTAGTTATTATATTAATCATTCTTAAATTCGCTAAAGGCTTCTTTGGTTCAATTGCGATATTAACCGGAATTATTTTTGGAACAATTATCGGTGCATTTTTCGGCCGCGTTGATTTCACACCGGTAGCAGATGCTTCATGGCTGCATCTGCCGCAGGTCTTTTACTTCGGCACACCTGAGTTTCACATCGTTCCAATTTTAACGATGACGCTCGTTGCAGTAGTCAGCCTTGTTGAATCAACCGGTGTATACTTTGCACTTGGAGATATTACAGAGAAGAAAATTAAAGGCGAAGATTTAAAACGCGGTTACCGCGCAGAAGGTATCGCAATATTTTTAGGCGGTCTCGTTAACGCTTTTCCTTATACAACGTTTTCTCAAAATGTCGGGCTGATTCAAATGTCAGGCGTCCGCAGAAATAAAATTATTTACATCGCAGGTTCTATGCTGATTATTCTGGGACTTGTTCCTAAAATCGGTGCAGCAACACTTGCCATACCAGGACCTGTATTAGGCGGTGCAATGCTCGCCATGTTCGGCATGGTTATCAGTGCAGGAATTAAAATGCTGTCCCGTGTCGATTTAAATAAACAGGAGAATATGGTTGTCGTGGCAATTTCTGTAGCAATGGGACTTGGCGTTACAGTCGTTCCAGACCTGTTCGCGGCACTGCCTGAGAGCCTGTCAGTCATTACTTCCAGCGGAATTGTAATGGGGAGTCTGACAGCAATCGTACTTAACGCAGTATTTAACTTTAAATCAATTATTAATCCGAGAAATATATAGATATTTAATGAAGGCACGCGCTGACTATTCAGTGCGTGCTGCTTTTTTGAGGAGCGCGTGCCACCGTGGATTCTCGACGGCTCGCACCGGTAAAATCCTTCCGGTTGCCATTCATCTTCAAATTGTAATAAGATAAACTGGAGTAAACAATTTAGGGAGTGTGTCATAAATGAAGAATATGAACGTTGAAAGTTTTAACCTGGATCACACAAAAGTAGCTGCACCTTATATCAGACTTGCAGGGACAAACGAAGGCCAGCATGGAGATACGATTTACAAATACGATATCCGTTTTTGCCAGCCGAACAAAGAACATATGGATATGCCTGCACTTCATTCTATTGAACACTTAATGGCTGAAAATATCCGCAACCACCACGAACGTGTTGTCGACTTAAGCCCAATGGGATGCCAGACAGGTTTTTATCTGTCAGTAATGAATGATGATGATAAAAAAGGTATAGAAAATGTCATGGAGAAAACTTTAAACGATGTGCTTGAGGCAACTGAAGTTCCGGCTTGTAACGAAGTACAGTGCGGCTGGGCAGCGAGCCACAGTCTTGAAGGCGCTAAAGAAATTGCACGCAAGATGCTTGAAGGACGAAGCACTTGGAGCACAGTGTTTGCTGAATAATATATGATTCTGGTCACTCCTAGGAGTGACCTTTTTTTACGTTACTTTCCTATTCTCCATTTCAATTTACATAACTGTGCGATAAGCGTAAAATGTACAGGATAATCCATAAAATAAGAAAGAGGTTTTCCGTAATGATTATGCCGGTATGGCTGATGTGGTTAATTCCACCTGTTGTTTTTATGATAATACCTTTAAAAATGTTAATCGACTGGTTCGCTATTTATTTACCACTCGATCAAAAATATAACCGTAAGGAACTGACTGTGAAAGCGTCATGGAAGATTTGGCTGACGGATATTGGTCTGCATCTCGTAGCCGTCGGAATCATGTACGCAGCACTGTACATCGATCCGCTGTTCAGAGGTAACCCTGAATCGTTCGATGATGTTAAAGAAATCAGTAATGCTACACCCGACTGGATTGTTGCCTTTTTCGAAGGCATTCTCGCGAATCCGTTCGACAGCATTTACAGTATGATTTTCGTCCTTATTTTATTCGTTGTTATTATTTTAATACAGTTTAAAATCACTCAGAAAATCTATGCGAAATTTGGTCTGGATGCTAAACAAGTTACAAAATCCAGTATTATCTCTACATTATTAATGGCACCGTGGATTATTATTATCCCGACTTCATTATTTTCATCAATAATTTAACGACAAAAAGTCCCTGCCGAATTTAATCGGCAGGGACTTTTCTTAGAATTTTTCTAGTTAAAATCTCTCTTCACTGTCTTTTTCCATACTTTTTTTAAACACTCTTCCCCGTCGTTATAACCGATTAGACGGTTTACAAGATAAAAGTTTTCATAATCACATGTCATAATGCTTTCTGTTTTCATTTCTGTTTTAATCTCTGCATCTCCAACAACAACTGTCCAGCCACACTGTACTGCAGCTGATAACGGATCATCGTTGTTTATCGTGTAAATATTATGGTTTTCGGTCCCGTAAGTGATGCCGAGGTGCGGTAAAAATCTTTTTCCTTCATTTGAATAATCATCGAGAACCCAATTATTTGTCGTCAGGTCATTGATGACGTTTCGTGTACGGTAACCTTCTTCAATGATTTCTTTGTCAAGCGGCGTTGCCATCTCAGCTGTCTTGTATTTCATTTCAACCGGCGTGTAATTTTCAACATACGGCAAATCCAGTGAACTGTTGTTTAGGTCCACTGTCAGTTCTACTTTATCTTTCGATGCCCACATTAACGGCCAGTAGCTTGGTGCAAATGAAATTTCTATGCTGTGCCCTTTTGGTACAGTATAGCCGATAACGTCAAACTTAATTTCCGCGTTGATATATTCATCAATCGGCAGTTTTTTCGGATGCTCGTGACTGTTCACATGATTCAAATTCAACTGACCTTTCGTAATCAGCGTACGTTTGCCGTTTGGATGAACGTCTGTTAAGCGCACATGCAGATTCGCTTCATCATGTGAAGATTTAACGCGCACGTTCAGTTTCGCCTGTCCGGCGATGCTCAGTTCTTCAGCGGCATCAACTGAAATTGTTGTTGCGAGTGCATTATCAATAGTCTGATCCGCAGCTAAATCGCCTTCCTGCCCAAACGGACAAAACACTCCTGAATACAAGCCATGATGCTGATTATTAGCGAGCGTAATTTCATCGTGGAAATGACTTAAAATATCGACGGATTCAAATTTTTCTGCGTAAACGTCGATCCATTGTCCTGCTCTGTATTCATAACTTGTTGACGGTTGGACGCTGTCCTGAATATAAATATGGAATTCATCTTCGTGCTCAACTGCACTTTGATCGTCTGTAAACCATTTCGAGAACCAGTCGACACATTCCTGTAAATAGCCGATTTGCGGTCCTGGAATCGCAAGATCCGGAAACTCGTGCGCCCACGGTCCAATAATTCCTTTTTTTGGCACATTTAATTTATCCATCATACGATAAACAGCGTCAGTGTAGCCATCTGCCCAGCCGCTCATCGTGAGAACAGGTATTTGAATATCATCATAGTTTTCACCGACAGAACCGTGCTTCCAAAATTCATCACGTCGCTGGTGACTGACCCATTGCTCAACAAAAGGCGGTGTTTTTTCCATGCGGTCTATCCACATATCGTACCAGCGGTCACCGACAAACTGCGGAAATGGCGGTCTGGCATTATAAGCAAACATCGTCGATGCCCACCACAGCATGTCCGAAGCCATCATCACACCGCCGCGGTAATGTACATCATCCGCGTAGCGGTCGTCTGTTGAACATAATGAAATGATCGTTTTTAAAGCTTTAGGCTGACGTGCTGCGACCTGCAGTCCGTTAAAACCGCCCCATGATTTGCCTATCATGCCGACAGAACCATTTGACCAGCTCTGGTTTTCTATCCAGCTGATAATATCGACAGCATCATCCTGCTCAGATATATGATACTCATCTTCAATAATCCCTTCAGAATCACCTGTACCTCTAATATCGACACGCATTGCAGTAAATCCGTGGCCTGCGAAATATTTATGTCTGATTTCATCTCTTAAGGCTGTGAAATCATCTTTTCTGTACGGCAGAAACTCGAGGACTGTTCCTCTGGTCACTTCAAGCCCTTTCGGCTGCCAGAGTTTTGCCGACAACTTTGTGCCGTCACTCGTTTCAATCCATGTATGATTCGTTATCTCGACATCATATGGCAGGTCTTCTATCTCGTTCACCTTGTTGTAATCTACATCGAATACTCCCATTATTGTCACCTCATAAAATTAATTTACTTCACTTATACTACACTACCCGCTAAAAACTTTAAGGAAAGACGATTATGGTTATGAAATAAGCAGGACGATACTCTTTCTGAGGAATGACAGCATTTCATTGCGGAGCAAACGGATTTACTCGGGAATGACGGCGTTTCATTGCGGAGCAAACCCCGCATAAATCAAAAAACACCTGGAAATCTCCAGATTTCCAGGGCTTATCAATATAAAGTTACCGCTGCATTCTTTCCAGCACCTGTTCAATTGTCGGCATCGCATTTTGCGCACCGAATTTTTCTACGCTGATCGATGCGGCAGTGTTAGCGAAATGACAGCTTTCCTGCAAATTTTTTCCTTGTGCGATACAGCTGACAAATGCACCGTTAAAGCAGTCGCCTGCGCCTGTCGTATCAACAACTTCTGCTTTCATCGTCGGCACATCGACACGGAATGCATCGACTGAATAGTAACAGCCTTTGCTGCCGCTCGTCACAACAAATTTATCGACGTGATCTTTTAAAATTTCAGGGTGTGCAGCAGCCAGCTGCGTTAATTCAATCTGATTCGGCGTAATATATGTACTGTAATTAATAATATTATCCGTCAGTTTTCTCGCTGGTGCCGGATTCACGACTAAATCGATATCATTTTCCCCGCACATCTGTGCAAGGTAATCGACTGTATCCATTGGAATCTCAAGCTGTGTAACAACAACATCACTTTCTAAAATTGCTGACTGGTGTTTATCGATAACGTCTTTTTTAACATGAGCGTTTGCTCCCGGCACAACGATAATCGTGTTGTCCATCGGATTTACTGTAATCATTGCAATGCCGCTTTCCACGTCGTCAATTATTTCAATATTATCGACATTCACGCCTTCATTTTTCAGGTTTTCAATCATTTCAAGACCGAATGCATCGTTTCCTACTCTGCCGATAAACGTCACATCACAGCCGAGTCGTGCTGCTGCGACTGCCTGATTTGCGCCTTTACCGCCGCACAAGGTCGTGAATTTTTCGCCGGTCAGCGTCTCTCCTATTTTCGGATGACGTTCTGCTGTTACGACTAAATCCATATTTAAACTGCCCACAATTGTTACTTTAGGCTTACTCATCTGTTATACCTCCATGAATTACTATAGATTGCCCAGTTTATTCAGCAATATATTTTGAAACTCTGTTAAATCAATATCGTTAAGAAGCTTCACGTTACGTCCCGCTTCAGGTGCAGTTTTCCGCACATCGCACACTGTCATTCCACGGTTAATATCGTCCGTACAATCGACGTCAACGCTCACCTGCATTCCTTTAAATATCTCAGGGTTTGTCAGATAAATTACCGCGACTGCATCATGTATATGCACAAGCTCGCTGTTAATATACGCTGGTGAATCGAAGTAGAATTTCAGCATCTCGCCGAATGTTTTCTGAACTTCGTTTGTACTGTTAAACAATTCTTCAACCTGACTGCGATTAAGCCCGCTCTTATGCGTCACATCAAGTCCGCACATTACAATCGGCAGTCCTGAATCAAAAACAATTTTTGCAGCTTCCGGATCTCCCCAAATATTAAATTCTGCGGTCGGTGTTCTGTTGCCGAACGTGCCACCGCCCATTAAGACGATTTCTTCAATACGCTCAGATACTTCCGGAAATACTTTTAACAGCAGGGCAATATTAGTGAGTGGACCGACAGGCACCAGTGTCATCTTTTCATCTGCAGGGAGATTCATAATATAATCTCTGATGACCTGAAACGAATTTCCTGCTTCAGTCTGCTTTGCAGTTTTTGGCAATACAGTATTGCCGAGTCCTGTCTCACCGTGCACATGACCGGCATCTTCTTTATTTCGTGTCAGCGGACCTTCCGCACCTTTAACAATAGGAATCTCCAGTCCGAGAAAAGAACTCAGTGCGAGTGCATTATTCGTTACGCGTTCAATCGTCTGATTGCCCGCTACAGTGGAAATTCCATGTATATTCAAAGTATCTCTGCTGGCAGCTGCTGCAGCCAACGCAATCGCATCGTCAATTCCAGGGTCGCAATCAATCCATATATTTGTTTTATTCATTTTTATCTTTATCCCCAAACGAAGTTAAAATCTTTTCAAATAAAGTCCAGAATTCTTCTGTATCCACACCAAGTGCAACATTAGTATTCGGCTCTCTGCCTGTAACACTCAGCGTATCAATCACTGTCATACCGTTTGAATATTCACCTTTTGTTTCTACAGTTACATTTAAATATTCTGTCTTAAATAGCTCCGGTTTTAAAAGATACATCGTCGTACATGCATCGTGAATCGGTCCGCCGTTAAAGCCGAAATGATCTTTATAGGCTTCTCCGAAAAAGATTAATAGTTCTTTAACAAAGACCGCAATTTCATTATCGATTTTACCAACACGTTCAATAATATCTTTTGTCGCAATAACCTGATGCGTCACATCAAGACCGAACATCGTAACAGGCACGCTGCTGTCGTAGACAACTTTCGCCGCTTCAGCGTCCACAAAGATATTGAACTCCGCTGCCGGTGTCCAGTTACCGAATGTACCGCCGCCCATTAAGACAATCTCATCTATGTTTTCAATAATTCTCGGTTCTTTGATTAAAGCCATCGCAATATTCGTAAGCGGTCCCGTCGGAACAAGTGTAACCGGTTCAGCTGAATTCATGACCTGATTAATAATAAAATCAACTGCGTGCCCTTCTGTCACCTGCATTTTAGGTTCAGCCAGCACCGGGCCGTCCATGCCTGTTTCCCCATGAATCTCAGGTGCGATTTCACTCACCTTTACCAATGGTCTTCTTGCACCCTGCACAACCGGCACATCCAGCTCCAGGAGTTCACAAATTTTTAATGTATTAATAGTGTTTTTCTCGACTTCGACGTTTCCTGCAACAGTCGTAATACCTAAAATATTTAAATCACTCACGTTGGACGCCGCAATAATTATCGATATCGCATCATCATGCCCCGGATCACAATCTAAAATAACATTTCTCATCAGTAAACACTCCACTTCATCCTAGTTGTTAAAGTAATTATCTCATGTGCGGTCTTAATTTTACAGGCAGACCATTATTAAATGTCTCTCTTCATTCTTAAAGAAACCTGTACTTCGCCTGATGCGCTTTTTGTTTCTTTTACCGAGTGCTGAATAAAACCGCGCGCTTTATAAAATGGCAGTCCGAGTTCATTGTCCGCCTGAACCGATACCCATTGCTCAGATGCACCTTTGTTCTTGTGATGTTCGGTAAGCTTATGTAATAATGCCTTGCCGATGCCATGATACCTGTATTGACTGTCGATATAAAACACATACACTTCAGCACGTTTCGCTTCTGGGATTCCGCCGCCTATTACACCGACAGCGATGCCGTCATATACAGCAGTATAAGAATAATTGCCTTTTTTAATATCCTGCTTCACTTTATCAGCATTGTACCAGTAATTAACCGTCTGCTGCTGAAACGTGCTGCTTAATTTACCTTTGACGGTCTGCCGCCATCCCGCACTGCAGATTTCTGCGATACGTTCAGCATCTCCAGCTTCAGTTTTTCTAATTTCGAATGTCATCCGGGCACCTCCGTTTAGTTTAACTTTTCACGGCACAAAATAATCACCTTCATTATAAACATATCTATAGAGCTGAGATAATAAATAGTCTTGGGCGTACCCTCAGCGTAAAAGTACACAATTATAATGAAACGTTATATACTGGCTGTGAAGTGATATTACTGAAGGGATGGGACAGCCTTTGAAAACCAAAACAGTTTCCGCCATGACGGAAAAAGGACTCGATAAGAAAATTGCAGAATTCTTTTACGACAACCAGTATATTGAAGTGATTGATATTAAATTCAGCGTAGGTTCAACGTTTGCTGTACTGATTCTTTATAAGGATAAATAAAAAATACCGGTTAGGGACATTATGAAATGACTCTAACCGGTGTTTTATTTTAATTAATTTTAAATATTTCATCGATATATTCCACGTCTTTTGGAGCCAGTTCAATATCCGCAGCGCGCATATTCGCCTTAATCTGCTCGCCTTTTTTAGCACCTGGAATAATTACATCGAGCGACGGTCTCGTTAAATAAAATGCGAGAACAAGCTGTGAAACATCTTCATCGTATTTTTTGGCAAGTTCTTTTAACTTATCGACCTTCTCCAGGTTTTCTTTAAACTGGTCTTCCTGGTAAAATGGCAGGTTTGCACGTAAATCTTCAAACTGCGTATCTTTATCGTATTTACCTGCCAAGAGTCCTGCAGCAAGCGGGAAGAATGGAATAAACGTAATTTTATTTGCTGCTGTGTAATCCAGCATTTCTTTTTCCGCTTCGCGGTTTAGCAAGTTGTATTGATTTTGAATTACATCTACGTGATTATTTTTATTCGCTTCTGCCAGCTGTTCGACTGAAAAGTTCGAGACACCGATTGCTTTGATCTTGCCCTGCTCTTTCATTTCATAAAGCGCCTCTACCGCTTCATCTTTCGGAGTATCTTCATCCGGTTTATGAATATAAAACAAATCAATATATTTTGTCTGCAATCTGTCCAGTGCATCATCCACCGCCTGTTTTAGAAAATCCGGCGAGTTATCGATGACCATATCACCGTTCTCCAGTTCACGCTGTGCGGCTTTCGTTGCAATGACGACATCTTCCCGTTTATATTCTTTTAATACTTCACCTATTAGTTCTTCAGAACGTTTCGGTCCATATATAAATGCAGTATCCAACATTGTCACACCCGCATCAAGTGCGTCCCGTACGGTTTGCTTACCTTCTTCTTCATCAACATTTCCGTATAAATTATAACCGCCTACAAAGTTCGCTCCGAGGGCGATTGGATGTACTTTAATTCCTGATTTGCCCAGCTCAACTAAATCTGTCATTTTACATACCTCCTGATATTCAATACATTTAATATCTTTCCTTTTAACAAATTAGTTAAACATCGGCGTTGCTGCAGATTAAACCTTGCAGTAAAACGCTTTTTTTAGCATACTATAGAGGAGTGGAAAACTATTTAAGGAGTGTTTTTTAATGAATCAGGAGCAACTTGATAAAGTAAAACAAGGTCATGGTTTTATTGCCGCACTTGACCAGAGCGGCGGAAGTACACCGAAAGCTTTAAAAGCATATGGTGTTAACGAAGATCAGTATACTAACGAAGATGAGATGTTCGATATGGTTCACGAAATGCGTTCACGTATCATCACTTCGCCTTCTTTCACTTCTGATAAAGTCCTTGGTGCAATTCTTTTCGAACAGACGATGGACCGCGAAGTTGAAGGGCAGTACACTGGTAACTATTTAGCTGACAAAGGTATCGTGCCATTCTTAAAAGTTGACAAAGGACTTGCTGAAGTGGAAAACGGTGTTCAGCTGATGAAACCTATGCCGGATCTTGAGGATTTATTAGCACGTGCAAACAACCGTCATATCTTCGGAACGAAAATGCGTTCAAATATTCTTTCTGCAAATAAAGAAGGAATCATTGCAGTTGTGGAACAGCAGTTTGAAGTAGGCAAGCAGATTATAGCTGCAGGACTTGTACCGATTATAGAGCCTGAAGTAAGCATCAATGCTGAAGACAAAGAAGCAATCGAAGAAATTTTAAGAGATGCGATTTTAGAAGAATTAAACGGTCTCGCTGAAGATGAGTTTGTCATGCTGAAACTGACAATTCCTACTGTACCTAACCTGTATAAAGAACTTGTCGATCACCCGAACGTGATTCGCGTCGTTGCATTGTCAGGCGGCTACACAAGAACTGAAGCAAACAACTTATTAAAACAAAATGATGGCATTATCGCAAGCTTCTCACGCGCACTGTCAAGTGACTTAAGCGCATCACAGTCTGATGAAGAATTTGACAGCAGCTTAGCTGAAGCAATCGATTCTATCTTCGATGCATCAGTAAACAAAAAATAAGAAGTTTAAAGACAATGGCCTGCCATTGTCTTTTTTTATAAGGGGAGAATTATTATGAAAGCACTGCTGAATATCGACTACACCTGTGACTTTGTTGCTCCGGACGGCAAGTTAACAGCCGGTGAACCTGCCGAAAAGCTGCATGACTATATCGTGAACGTCACGCGCGAATTTATCGTTAATGGGGATTATACAATTTTTGCAATTGATGCACACGAAGAAAACGATCCGTACCACCCTGAAACAAAGCTGTTTCCGCCGCATAATATTATTGGTACCGGTGGCCGCGACTTATACGGTGAGCTCGAAACACTCTATCAGGCGCATTCAGATAAGAAAAATGTTTATTACACAGATAAAACCCGCTATTCCGCTTTTGCAGGAACTGATGTTGAACAGCGCTTAAGAGCCAGAGAAATTAAAGAAATTCATTTAATCGGCGTGTGTACGGATATTTGCATTCTGCATACAGCAATCGATGCGTACAATAAAGGCTTCGATATTGTGATACATAAAAACGGTGTCTCAAGCTTTAACCTGGACGCTCATGAAGTCGCCCTTGGCCACTTTGAAAATTCGCTTGGTGCAAAAATTATATAATTTTGAGTGAGGCCGGGGTTGGTGAATTCCCGGCTTTTTTGTGTCTTACTCGGGAATGACGGAGCTTCATTGCGGAGCAAACAGCTTTTCTCGGGAATGACAGCGTCTCATTGCGGAGCAAGCGGCTTTACTCGGGAATGACAGTGCTTCATTGCGGAGCAAACAGCTTTACTCGGGAATGACAGTGCTTCATTGCGGAGCAAACTTTAACTCATAAAAAAACAGACACCCAGTGGAGTGCCTGCTCAAATTAAAACGTCGAGAGCCCAGTAAATTCCTGAACTCTGTACAATATTGTTTTCACCAGCGATTCTTCTGCTTCTTCTTCATAATCCAGCGTGTATTCTGCACCTTCATTCGTCCATAATCTGTCGTAATAACCGGTAACGTCTTCTGCAAACTCACTGTCTGCCGGTGCTGTAATCAGCACGTTTGTTTCCAGATTATAATCATCGAGATTCCGCCTCGTAAAGTTAGCAGATCCGCCGTTAAATATAACTTCATCAGCAGTTTCCAGCATTATAAATTTCGCATGATACTGTTCCCCGCTCGATTTATACCAGCGAATATCAGGCGGTGTGTCGTGACTCATCAGTTCATCAGCCACCGGACGGTTCGGCACTCCATTTTTCTCATTGCCGAATGCATCCTGGTTAATATCGAGAATCATGTTCAGCACTGCACCGCGATCGAGTGCTTCTTTAAAAGCATCCACGACATCTCTGTCCGATAAATAAAATAGTCCAGCAGAGAGTTTATCCCCCTCCCCTGCCTTATTGACCATGCTGATTATATTATCTTTAATTTTCTTCTCGGTAATCAGCTGTACAGTATACTGCCCTTCACCTTCTTCATTTCTTGCAGGAAGTTTATCGGCAAAGTCACTGAACACTCTCGTATTTCCTCCGCTGAAGTTCACGACGGCCCGTTCACTTTCCAGCATATCGTAAAGTATATCCCCGCTTAGTTTCACAGCAATATTCGAATGATGAACACTTGCATCATGCGGGTTAGCCGACGTAATCAGACCATTCTTTTCATTAATAATTAATTTTCTGTGATTGGCTTTAAAGTTCAGCATCGATAAATAAGATCGGATATTTACTTCCGGACCCTGCGGTCTTAAGGCATTGACCAGCCATTGGTCTTCAGATGTTCCCAGCCACTGGAAATATGTTCTGTAAAAACCCGAGTACAAGGGGTTCGAATCCCGTAACTTAGATAAGTCGGTGAAAATTACTTCTATGCCCGCTTCTTTGAGTTGATTAATATGAGGCGGTGTATACGTATCGTAGAAAGTATTAATCCCATCTGTTATAAAAATAATATCCATTTCCGGATGTTCTGCCTTTTTAGCTATCAGCTTATCGGTTAAATTTTGAGACAATGGCGGAAAGTCGAGCGTGTCATGGTTATAATCATCGTTAAATAAAAACATATCGATAACAAGAAACTCTTCCGCTTCGTCAATCATCGTATAGATTTCTTCAAAAATTTCCTGTTCCTCAGTAATTCCCTTATTATCTGTATATGTAAGGTCGTATAAAAACTCTGCATTATCTGTATGATATTCTTCGGACTCGTAAGAGACCCCTGCAGGTACTGGAACAAAGTAGCGCACACCAGCGACAACCAGAGGTATAAGTATTAAAGCGGCAATAATAATTAAAAATAAATAACGTTTTTTCATTATTCACCTCTATAATTAATAGTATTATTTTACACTTATATCCATTCTATCAAATAAACATTCCGAAAGTGATAAGATATTTACTGTATAGATGGTATAATATAACTTACGAATTTTAAGGAGTGAAATGTGTGAATATTAATGTATTGTACGAAGACAACCATTTACTCATTGTCGATAAGCCGGTTAACATCCCTGTCCAGGAAGACAGTTCAGAAGATAAAGACTTATTAACTATGTTAAAGGAATATATTAAAGAGAAGTACAATAAACCCGGAGCGGTTTATTTAGGGCTGGTACACAGATTAGACCGTCCAGTCGGCGGTGCTGTAGTATTTGCTAAAACATCAAAAGCGGCTTCAAGATTATCAAACGAAATCAGATTACAAAACTTCGACCGTCAGTATCACGCGGTTGTAGAAAATCATCTGGAACAGAAAAAAGGCACTTTGACGAACCATTTATTTAAAGACGAAAAGAAAAACATTTCAAAAGTCGTTCATAAAAACCACCGCGGTTCAAAAATGGCTAAATTGGACTATGAAATGGTCGTTGAAAATAATAATTATTCACTGGTAAAAGTAAAACTTCACACAGGACGTTCACATCAGATTCGTGTACAGCTCTCTCATTTCGGTCACCCGCTGTTTGGCGATCAGAAATATAACAAGCGTGCTAAAGTCGGTCAGCAGATTGCTCTTTACTCTACTTACCTGCGTATTAAACATCCTACGAAAGATGAATACGTAGAAGTATTCTGCAAGCCGCCGGAAACATTCCCGTGGAGTGATTTTGATGTGTCTTATTAATTTTAATATCGGCTCGCATAAAAAATATAAAATGGTGCTTGCAGCTAACCGCGACGAGTTTTATTCCCGTCCGACTGCACCCGTGCATTACTGGGATGATCATCAGAATATTTTAGGCGGCCGTGATTTAAAAGCTAAAGGCACCTGGCTCGCTGTATCAAAATCCGGTAAAATAGGTGCATTGACTAATATCCGGACACCCGAAGAAATGACTATGGAAGCTAAAAAATCGCGTGGTGAGCTCGTCGTTAATTATCTGCTTTCAGAAGATAATCCTGAAGATTACTTAAAGAATCTTGCTGCTTACAGCAGTGACTATGCAGGATTTAATCTGCTGGTGGGAAATCCCGATGCGCTATATTACATGAACAACTACGACAACAAAATCTCACGTGTCGGCAACGGCACACATGGTTTATCGAATGAATATTTAAATACACCGTGGCCGAAAGTCGTGATTGGAAAAGCGAAATTAGATGAAGTCTTATCTGAAGAGGACGTAGATGTTGACGCTTTGTTTAACCTGCTCCGCATCGATTCAGAAGCAGCAGATGATATCGTGCAAAAGACCGGAGTCGATTTCGACCTCGAAAAGAAATTATCACCGCTGTTTATCGATATTCCTGATTTTGATTACGGCACACGATGCTCTACTGTCCTCCTGGTCGATCATCAGGATAATATTACGCTGATTGAACGTACATTTAAAAATGGTGTCGAAACCGGTGAAATATCAGAAACGATATCAGTCAAGCAATAAAAAACAGGTTCGCAAACTCCCTGTCAAAAAAACTAAGGAGAATTATGTAATATGAATGTTAAAGACATGGCTGTAAATGCCGTCTTAGCGGCAATTTATGTCGCACTTACTGTAATTAACCCAATCGGCACAGGCGCTATTCAATTCAGAATAAGTGAAATGCTGTGTGTCATTCCATTTTTCAACCGCAAATATATCGCAGGTATGATTCTTGGAGTGGGGATCGCAAATGTTTTCTCAAGCCTCGGCTTAATCGATGTTTTCGTCGGTGTCACCATATCCGTAATCGCTTATTCATTAAGCTACTTTATAAAAAACGTCTGGATAAATGCACTGCAGTACAGTGTGCTTGCAGGACTGTTAGTCGGACTGGCATTGTATTTAGTACTCGGTCTGCCCTACTGGTTCAGTGCAGCAACCGTTGGACTGTCCACGCTGATTACGACATTTATCGGCACGTTTATCTTTAAAAAAATCGGCCATCGAATATTGCCGGAATAAAAAATGCCTCCATTAATATGGAGGCATTTTTGTGTCTTATTTTATTTAGTTTCCGGTGGTGTGCCTTCAGCGTTGCCCGCAATTGCGTCAATCTGAATTAGAGCATCTTCCTGTAAAGCTGAAACACCGACTACTCTTCTTGCAGGTGTGCCTTCAGGGAAGAATTCTGCGTAAACTTCTTTTACAGCATCCATATCTGCAAGGTCTTTAACGAAGATATTTACTTTAACCATATCTTCCATTACGTGGTCAACGCTTTCGATAACCGCTTTAATGTTAGTTAAAACCTGTTTAGTCTGTTCTTTAATTCCGCCTTCAACTAATTTACCAGTTTTAGGGTCGATTGGCAGTTGAGCTGACAGGTGGTTGTAGTGTGAGAATGCTACAGTTTGTGTAGATAAGCTGTCAACCGGTGCATTTTCTGTGTTGTGTGCTTTGATTACAATACCGTGTCTGTCTTCGATAGCCTGTGGCGGCGTACCGTCTCCGTGTGATACTACTGCTTCGATTTGTACTGATGCACCCATCTGCAGGTCTGCCGCTTCGATAACAGTACGCGCCGGTACATATGCAACAGTTCTTGCAATTGCAGAATCCGGGAAGAATGTTGAGTAAACTTCGTTTACTGCGTCCATATCTGCAAGGTCTTTTACGAAAATATTAACTTTAACAATGTCATCTAATGGAACATCGATGCCAGCTAAAATTGCTTTAATATTTTTTAAGCTCTGTGCAGTTTCTGCTTTTACTCCGCCTGTAACGATTCTGCCTGTTGCAGGATCAATTGGCAGCTGAGCTGTAATGTTGTTGTAGTGTGAGAATGCAACAGTCTGTGAAGATAAATTGCTCACAGGTGCAGCAGATGTGTTGTTTGACAGTTTAATTAAATCTCCTGCCTGCGGTGCGTCTGGAATTGTTCCTTCGCCGTGTGATACAAGTGCTTCCACCTGCACTAAAGCATCCATCGGTAACGCAGCAGCAGCAACTGTTGTGCGTGCAGGTGCATACGTCGGGAAGAAAGTTTTGTAAACTTCATCCACAGCGTCAACATCCTGGATATCTTTAACAAAAACAGAAATTCTGACGATGTCGCTCATTACGTGACCAACACTCTCAAGTACCGCTTCAATATTTTTAAAGCTCTGTTCAGCCTGTGCTTTAATTCCGCCTTCAACTAATTTTCCTGTTGCAGGATCTATTGGAAGCTGTGCTGAAAGATTATTGTAGTGGGAAAAAGCCGCTGATTGTGATGACTGGTCAAATTTCGGCGCGTTTTTTGTATTCGTTGCTGATACTGCATTATATTCACTCATAAATAGTATACTCCTTTAAAGTTAGGTTTATTTGAAACATATAATTAGCAGAATTTATGGCTTAGCCTACTGCTGAAAGTTATAAAATATATACTTCATTATCCACCTTACATCAGGAACAAATAAATAGAATTGTCATATAACACATTTTCATCTGTTCATTTTATTACTTCCTACAATAATAGAGTTTTAAAAAGGTCTTCCCAAGGTTGGATAACCTTATGAAAGACCTTCTCTTAACACCTATTAAATTCGAAATAGATTAACTATTATTACATCATGCCCGGCATTCCGCCGCCCATGCCGCCCATATCAGGGGCGCCGTTTTCTTCCGGAATATCCGCTACGACTGCTTCTGTCGTTAAGAACATTGCCGCTACAGAACCTGCATTTTGCAGTGCTGAGCGCGTTACTTTAGTCGGATCCACGATACCAGCATCAATCATGTTGACCCAATCGCCAGTTGCTGCGTTGTAGCCAATTCCAGCATCCTGCTGTTTCAGCTGCTGCACGATTACAGAGCCTTCAAGGCCAGCATTCTCAACAATTTGACGCAGTGGTGCTTCAAGCGCTTTAAGTACAATGTTAATACCTGTCTGTACATCGCCTTCTGCTTCAAGTTCTGCAACTTTAGAATATACTTCAACCAGTGCAGTTCCACCGCCGGCTACAATACCTTCTTCAACTGCAGCTCGTGTAGAGTTCAGTGCATCTTCAATACGAAGTTTACGTTCTTTCATTTCAGTTTCAGTTGCAGCTCCAACTTTAATTACCGCAACACCGCCTGCTAATTTAGCTAAACGCTCCTGAAGTTTCTCTTTATCGAAGCTTGAAGTTGTTTCTTCAATTTGCGCTTTAATCTGGTTTACACGTCCTGAGATCACTTCTTTATCTCCGGCACCTTCAACGATTGTTGTATCGTCTTTAGATACGTGAACTTTGCTCGCATTACCAAGTAAATCAAGCGTTGCATCTTTAAGCTCAAGACCAAGCTCATCAGTAATCACCTGTCCGCCTGTTAATGTTGCGATATCTTCAAGCATCGCTTTACGGCGATCGCCGAAGCCAGGTGCTTTAACTGCGATCACATTAAATGTACCGCGGATTTTGTTTAATACCAGGTTAGTCATTGCATCGCCGTCAACGTCATCTGCAATAATTAAAATTGGACGTGACTGCTGAACAATCTGTTCTAATAAAGGCACTAAGTCCTGTATGCTTGAAATCTTTTTGTCCGTAATGAGTACATACGGGTTCTCAAGCTCAGCAATCATTTTTTCAGAATCAGTCACCATGTAAGGTGAAAGGTATCCGCGGTCGAACTGCATTCCTTCAACAACTTCAAGTTCAGTTTTAAAGCCGCGTGATTCTTCAATCGTAATGACACCGTCATTGCCGACTTTTTCCATTGCTTCAGAAATGTATTCACCAATTTCGGGATCATCTGCAGAAATCGCACCAACCTGCGCAATTGCTTCTTTATCCTGAACAGGTTTAGATACTTCTTTCAATGTTTCTACTGCACGTTCAACTGCCATGCCGATTCCTGTACGGATTCCGACAGGGTTCGCACCGCTTGTTACGTTTTTAAGACCTTCCTGAATCATCGCCTGAGCAAGTACTGTTGCCGTAGTCGTACCGTCACCAGCGATTTCATTCGTCTGATTCGCAACTTCTGCCACGAGTTTAGCACCCATGTTTTCATATCTGTCTTCCAGTTCGATTTCTTTAGCGATAGTTACACCATCGTTAGTAATTAACGGTGATGAGTATGCTTTATCTAAAACGACATTTCGTCCTTTTGGTCCTAATGTTACTTTTACAGCATTAGCTAATTTGTCCACACCAGCCAGCATTGACCGGCGTGCGTCTTCTGAAAACTTTATTTCTTTAGCCATTATATTGCCTCCCAAAGTGATTTATGTGTTTTTAATATTATTCAATTACTGCTAAAATTTCTGATTCAGAGAGAATTAAATAGTCATTATCCCCATGTTGTACTTCTGTACCTGCAAATTTTGCATAAACGACTCTGTCGCCTTCTTTAACTGCCGGCTCTACTTGTGTACCACTTTCAAGTATTCGTCCTGAACCGACTGCGACTACTGTGCCTTCCTGCGGTTTTTCTTTAGCAGAATCAGTTAAAATGATACCGCTTTTTGTTGTTTCTTCTTTCTCTGTTAAATCTACAACTACACGATTTCCAATAGGTTTTAACACGGAAATGCCCTCCTTATTAATCTTAAATTCTATAAAATCAACTGTGTGATTTGGCACTCATCAACATTGAGTGCTAACAATAATTATAATAATCAAAGTTGGTCAAAAATGCAAGTAATAAGATTAAAATATTTTGGACTTCAGCTTTTTTAATGTAAGATAAAACTATTGATTATTGGAGGTTTAAACGTGAGACGCGTATACAGTTTATTAATTATATTAACATTTTTGGCAGTGCAGTTTGCATTGCTTCCCATCAGCTTAATTTTCACAGCTATGGATCCTTCTCTCGGTCCGGCTGAACTGATTGAAAAACTGATGCCATATCAGGTTGCTGCATTTGCACTTGGCACAGTAGTTGTAATACTTATTGGCAATCTGCATAAGAATAAAAACAGAATCGAACGTGGGAATCAATCCGACGGTCTGATTACTACGTTATGGATTATCGGCGGTGTGTTCCTCGCGTATATGTCGCAAATTATCGCCGGCCTCATTAATATTTACGTGCTTGGCAACCCGGTAGAGAGTCAGAATACGACAGATATTGTCGATATGATATTTAACTCTCCATGGATGATTTTAGTCGTTGTATTATTTGGTCCGATTATTGAGGAATATGTTTTCAGAAGAGCAATATTCGGTGAAATTTATGAATTAATACCCGTTAACAGCACTGCACAGAAAGTACTCGCATTTTTAGTTGCAGGGCTTGTGAGCGGATTAATATTCGCAGTCGCACATGCTGACTTTACCCATATTCTGATTTATTTATCGATGTCTTATGTATTCAGTTTCTTATATGTTATTACAGGACGTCTTTTAGTACCGATAATGGTTCATATTATTATGAACGGTCTTGTGGTACTCCTGCAAACTGTCTTCGCTGACTTTTTAGAAGAGGCCGAAGAAATTCAAAATCAGCTGAATGCGATTATTTCGCTGTTTATGTAAATATTTTGAACCGGGTTGCCTGTTTTAGGTAATCCGGCTTTTTGTGTCATGTATACGCATCGAAACTTGTATAGACATGAGCTGGTGTCATGTATACGCATCAGAGTTTGCATAGGCATGAGCGGATGTCATGACAAAAAAGCTCGAGAATCTTAAGATCAAGATTCTCGAGCCTATTTATTTCTTCAAAAGTTTTAGAATCCGCGTCCTGCACCGCCGCCTCCGCCGGAGCCGCCGCCAAATCCGCCGAAACCTCCGCCGCCGAAGCCGCCTGAACTTCCACCGCCAAAGCCTCCGCCTGGAGGGAAGAAAATTACGGGACCGCCGCTTCTTCTGCGTCTGCCGCCCGAACCTCCGGAACCGCCGGAGCCTCCACCGCCTGATACCATTTTATAAATGATATACAGTACTGTCATAAATATCGCCAGCCGGATCAGAATAGAGAATATACTGTCATTCTGTCCCGATTCTGTATCTTCAGCCGGTTCTTCACGTGTGAATTCACCGTCCTCATAGCCGTAAGCTGTTAAAGACTCTTCATATAATGCTGTATACAGATTATTGAGTGCCGTTTCGTAATTACCGGCGACTAAATCATCGTACGCCACATTATCAATAATCCGTCCTATTTTGGCATCGTTTAAGTATCCTTCAACGCCGTAACCGACCTGCACCTCAATACCACGATTATTGAATTCATTATCGTTATCCAGATTCAAAAGAATGACAATGCCGTTATCTTTCTCGGCTTTACCGACACCGTATTCTCTCAGTGCACGGAGAGCAAAGTCCTGACGATGTTCCTGTCCTGTTGAACTCATCGTCATTAGAAGCAGTTCGGCACCCGTACCACTTTCGAGATGTGTACCCTTGTCGTTAATTTCATTAATTGTACTGTCGCTGAGTACACCTGCATTATCCTGCACAAAATAATGACTTTCATTGAGTGCCGGCAAATCCACTCTTGCTTCTACAGGCGAACTTAGCAATAAAACACTAAGTACAACAGCTATAAAAGCAAAGCTTTTTTGCATTACTCTCCACCGTCTGTATCATCTTGGTTAGTATTAAACTCCACATCCGGTACATCCTGTGCAGATTCATCCGCTTCGAAATAAGCTTTCTCATCGAAATTAAAAATTCCTGCGATAATGTTGCCCGGGAATGTTCTTGTATTGCGGTTGTATTCCTGCACCGCTGTGTTGTAATCCTGACGTGCTACAGCAATACGGTTCTCCGCGCCTGCAAGCTCATCTCTTAAGCCTGTAAACTGCTCACTCGCCTGCAGCTGAGGGTAGTTCTCTGAAATCGCAAGGAGACGTGATAAGGCACTTGTCATTTCGTTGTTAGCTTCAGCAAGTTCTTCAACATCACCGCTTGCACCCGCAAGTCTTGAACGTGCATCTGCGATATCAGTAAATATCTCTTCTTCATGAGATGCATAGCCCTGAACCGTGCTTACAAGGTTGGGGATTAAATCGCCGCGTCGCTGCAGCTGCGTTTCAATTTGTGATTCTTTCTGGTTTACTTCTTCATCGAGATTTACCAGACTGTTATATCTCGGTACAATCATAATTGCAATAATAACAATTACCGCAATCAGTACACCTATAGGTATAAGAAATTTCTTCATCGTTCGTCCTCTTTTCGTTAAGTTTTAAATTTATGCATAAGACATTGCTCTTATATATTACCCCAATTTCAGTAAATTATTACTATACACACTATCATATTTATAACAGACTTTTTAATCCTTATGCTAAAATACGGGTTAAGACCATTAAGGGGGAATTAATTTATGGTAACAAAGTTCGAAGATTTTAAATATGAACGTCCGGATTTAGAACAATTTGAGAAAACTGTAGATTCACTGCTGAAAGAATTTGATGCTGCTGATTCCGCAGATGCCCAGGTTACTGTAATCGACAAGCTGAACACGGAGTTTGATCATCTCGATACCATGGCGACATTGGCATCAATCCGTTCATCAATTGATACACGCGATAAGTTTTACGATGCTGAACGCGACTACTTCGATGAGAATGATCCATCGTTCACTGAAATTACTAACCGCTACCGTAAAGCAATCACGACAAGTAAATTCCGCGATAAACTGGAAGCCCGTTTTGGGGAACAGCTTTTCAAACTGTCGGACAATGCTTTAAAATCATTTGACCCTTCAGTTAAAACACTGCTTCAAAAAGAAAATAAACTGGCAACTCAGTACGATAAACTGCTTGCGTCAGCTGAAATTGAATTCGACGGCAAGAAATTAAACCTGTCAGAATTCACTCCGTATACTCAGAACCCTGACCGTTCAGTCAGAAAAGATGCGACACTTGCTGTCCAGGGCTTCATGGGTGAACACCTTGAAGAAATCGATAATATTTACGATGCTCTTGTAAAAACAAGAAATGAAATCGCGACGACACTCGGCTATAAAGACTTTGTCGAACTCGGGTATATCCGTATGAACCGTATCGACTACGATCGTAAAATGGTTGAGAAGTTCAGAAAACAAGTTGAAGAATATGTTGTGCCAATCGTTACCGAACTGAAAAAACGTCAGGCAGAGCGTATTGGTCTGGATTCCCTAAAAAGCTATGACGGGAACTTTGAGTTTATTACTGGTAACGCAGCGCCTAAAGGCAAAACAAAAGATATTATGAAAAACGGTACCGAGATGTATAAAGAACTGTCACCTGAAACAGATGAGTTCTACACTTTCATGACGGAACGCAATCTGTTCGATGTAGAAGCTAAGAAAGGTAAAGAAGGCGGCGGCTACTGTACGATGATTGCTGATTATAAAGCGCCGTTTATCTTCTCGAACTTTAACGGTACACAGGGCGATGTCGAAGTACTGACACACGAGGCGGGACACGCGTTTCAAACGTATATGTCACGTCACTTAACAGTGCCTGAGTACGCATTCCCGACACTCGAATCTGCTGAAATCCATTCGATGAGTATGGAATTCTTCACTTACCCGTGGATGGAGTTATTCTTTAAAGAAGACACTGATAAATTTAAATTCTCGCATATGGCAGATTCAATTTCGTTCCTGCCGTACGGTGTAGCAGTCGATGAATTCCAGCATGTAGTTTATGAGAACCCTGAACTTACACCTGAAGAAAGACGTCAGGAATGGAAGAAAATCGAAGCGAAATATTTACCGCATATTGACTATGATGGAATTGAACCGCTGGAAAGCGGCGCATTTTGGCATAAGCAGGGTCATATATTCGGCGCACCATTCTATTACATTGACTACACGCTCGCTCAGGTATGTGCGCTGCAGTTCTGGAAACGCGCCAAAGAAGACTTTGACGGTGCATGGGCTGATTATCTTGCACTGTGTAAAGTCGGCGGCTCACTGCCGTTCAACTCACTTGTAGAACTGGCTAATTTGAAATCTCCGTTTGAAGAAGGTTCTCTGGAAACAGTGATTGATGAAGTTCATGATTATTTAAATTCAATTGACGATAAAAAATTATAAAATGCATAAAAAAACAGGATCAGCTGAGCTGGTCCTGTTTTTTTGTGGCGTTGCGTTGATATGAGCGGACTTCATGTATACGCATTGGGACTTACGTTGATATGAGCAGACTTCATGGATACGCACTGGGCTTTGCGTTGATATGAGCAGACTTCATGGATACGTAACTAAAAAATATCCCCGCATAAAATGAAAATTTTATGCGGGGATAACACAATTATTTTCCTAATCTGTTAATAATTTCATCAGTCACTTCAGTCATCTTGTATTTACCGCCTAAATCAGGTGTCTGATAACCATCAGCTGTGACAGATTCAATGACTTTCATCAAGTGCTCGGCAATATTAGCCTCTCCGTTAAACTCCAATAACATTTTAGCTGTCCAAATCTGGCCAATGGGGTTGGCAATTCCTTTACCGACGATATCAGGAGCAGAACCGTGTACGGGCTCGAACATTGAAGGATATTTGCCGTTTAAATTTAAGTTGGCAGAAGGTGCTACTCCGATACTGCCCATAATCGCTGCGCCAACATCCGATAAGATATCGCCGAATAAGTTACTGCCGACAACCACATCAAGCTCGTGCGGATGTGTAATAAAATAAGCAGCTAAGGCATCGATATGTTTGGATTCGGATTTAATATTTGTATGCTTGGCTGAAATCTCTTCAAAAATTTCATCCCAGAACGGCATAGCATGGAAAATGCCATTTGATTTTGTTGCACTTGTTACAAGACCTTTACGCTTACTTGCAAGGTCAAAAGCAACATTCATTGCCTGTTTTGTTGCACGTTTTGAGAAGACATTATTCTGAATCGCAATTTCGTGATCATCATGGAAAATACGTCCGCCGATCGAACTGTACTCCCCTTCACTATTCTCACGAACAACGACAATATCGAAATCTTTAGGATCTGCTAATTTAGAATTAATTCCCTTCAACAGTTTTGCAGGACGGATATTAATCTCCTGCTGGAACTCCTGACGGATTTTAAGTAAAAGCCCCCATAGGGAAACATGATCCGGTACTTTCGCTGCATCGCCGACAGCACCTAAAAATACGCTGTCGAACTGGCTGAGTCTGTCCATACCGTCCTCCGGCATCATTGCACCGTGTTTTAAGTAATAATCACAGCTGTAGTCAAACTCCTCGAATTTAAACTGCAGTCCCCCGTGAACCTGTGCAACTTTTTCCATTACGCGAATCGCCTCAGACATAATCTCCTTGCCGACGCCGTCCCCTGGAATAGATGCGATTTTTAATGTTTTCATTCCTTCACCCCGATGTTATGTATGTAATTTCAGAATATTGAATAATACTGATAAAAATATTATAACATTGAATACAAAATAGAGGTGACAACGAAGATGCGTTGTAATCCCTGGTTGGTATTTTTTTATAATATTTCTAACATCTTATACTTTCCATAAAAAGAGCCCGGCGTTTGCCGCCAGGCTCTCAAATTTATAGATATCAATAATCTACTAGTTATCTGTTTTTAATTTCTTGCTCATAAATAATAATATTGCACCGAATATCGTCAATAACCCTGCAGCTGCATAGTTAGTCGAATCCGATTCACCTGTATTCGGCAGTTCTTCTCCCTCATACGAGTTCGTCTTTTCAGCTTTCACTTTCTCTTCAAGTTCAAGCTTCTGTTCTTTAGTTAAATCTTTTTCTTCAATAATTTTTGAAGACATTACACGTGTGACTCTTTGATCTAAAGTAGATAGATCATCATGAAGACTTTCTTCACTGAATGAAATACCATTTAATATATCGCCGTAATCATAACGGTACAGTTTCTTCTTCTCAGTTCCAAGAGTACTCGAATCTTCTTCGACAGTTTCTGCTGGTGATGTTTCTGTGCTTGTCTCAGTCTCTTCAGGTAATGTATTCTGAATATCTTCAGCCGCTTCTTCTGGCGGCTGTTCAATAACAGGCATCTCTTCTTCATATTCAGGTACATTTTCTGTCGTTTCTTCATTAGGTTGATCTGGTGTTTCCGGCTCAACCGGTTCCAGCGGTTCAATTGGTTCTGTCGGCAGCACAGGCGTTTCCGGCTCTTCTTCCGGTGTTTCCTCCTGTACATTATCCTCTCGGTTTTCCGGTGTTGAATTATCAAGATCAGCTTCATTGTTATCTGATTCGTCTGCAGTAGTCTCTTCTTCTGCTACAGGCATTTCCTCTTCTGATTCATCTGTGTTCCCGTTTGTTTCAGCAGGCATTTCCACAGAGTCTTCTGCCGGTGTTTCCTCAGGTCTTTCTTCAGGTTCTGCAGGTTCTAATATAGGCGTCGCAGTTCCTCCAGTATTACCGCTTTCAGTAACTTCACCGCTGTTGTCAGCCGCTTCTTCAGTGTTTTCTGTATTGGTCTCTATATCATTATTATTATTTACATCTGGTGATGCTGTTTCTGCCGTCGTTTGTGCTGGCTCTTCCACTTCAGCCGGATCAACCGCAGTTTCAGCTTCCATACTCTCATCTATCTCTTCGTCAGCATAAGCAATGTTAGGGATTAGTACAGTGGACAGCAGCAGTAAAGATGCCAGCTTCATTTTTTTAACTTTTGATTTTCGCATTGTTTCCCCTCCACGCATCCTGAAATAAATTATACATTGATACGGACTTTTCACATTAATGTACAACTTATTATAGTTGATGGCAGAGTGCTTTTCTATACAATATCAAAGTTGTTACATAACCTTAATATTCACGTATTATTATGTAATTTTACTAGTGTGTCATGTCATATGTGTTAATAATCGTTTCATACGCGCTCGGACCGAGTTCCTTGCACACATAGAAAAACAGCACATCACAAATAATCAGCTGGGCAATACGGCTTGTCATATTCATGTACTGAATATTTGTTTCTTCTTCAGTAATTTCTATAGCAATATCCGAATTTCTTTTCGCAATCGATGAATGGTTCTGCGTTAAAATAATCGTCATTACACCTAATTTTTTAGCGAGTTTGACGATTTCAATAACTTCCTGTGTTTTACCAGATAAAGTAATCACAAACAGTACATCATTCGACTTCGCGTTTGTTAAACGTGTCATACATAAATACTTATCAGCAGTAAAGAAGGCATTGATGTTCACCCGGTGTAATTTTTGTTCCATGTCATGCCCGACGTTTGCCGAGTCCCCGACTCCAAAGATAAATGTATTATCTGCTTCAACTATGTGCTGTGCAGCTTCCTGCATACGTTTACGATTGACGATTTTCTCTGTGTTATACAGAGCCTGTATCGTATTTTTAAACACTTTATCAAAGATATCCGCATGGGTGTCTTCTTCAAGTTCAATGACACGTGAAATTTTTTCCTGTTCCAGCGTGTGCAGTTCTTTGGCAAGTTCCACTTTTAATTCTTTAATTCCCTGCAGGCCGATTCTTTTAGCGAATCGTACGATTGCAGCATCACTCGTCGATGAGTGTTTGGCAATTTCCTTAACAGGCATATTAATAACTTTATTTGGATTTTCCAGCATAAAATTTGCGATACGCTGTTCGACCGGCGTCATATATTCCAGCCGTTTATTAATCTGACTAAGTACAGAAAACATAATTAACCACCTCTTTTTACTGTTATGTTGACACTTGATATGAATAATATGGTGTAATTATATCACTTATCACAATATATTGTTACAGTTTATTAACGTGATTTTTAAAACTATCTAATTTTTCTCTATATTTATACCTATTCTTTTAATTCCAGCGGATACTGTGTTAACTGTACAAGACAGTCTCCAAATTCCGTGACCATCTCAAGTCCTACTGCATTATCACTCGGGAATATTCTTGCTGTCATAGTATATTTCCCGTCATTAATAAAAACTTCAATACTTGATTTGTCCATATAGATTCTCATGCTGCTGAGGTCTTCTTCAAGTTTAACCTGACGGATTACGCCGTCAACATTTAATATTTCCTCACCGCTGAATGTACGGTCCAATGTAAGAACCCGTTCGTCACTGTCGTAAACAAGTTTAGTTTCATGGCGTGTGTTTTTGCGCATATATATATGAAGTATCGATGCATTGTTTTCCAGGATATCGATACTCAGCTCATACACTTCACCGTAAAAAGCCGTCAGCTTCGTAGGATATTCTTTAAAATAACCTTCCGCTGTAATTGCTTCACCGCGCATCTTCTCCAAGTTAGGATGAGGCAGCTGTCTGATTCTGTCTCCGTCTATTGTCAGTATACGCGGTATCGTCATAGCGTTTACTGTTTTATCTGCTGCTGAAGGATAGGCACTCTCTTCTGCTGCCATCCATGCAATCAGCACTCTGTTGCCGTCCTCATCTATGGTCGTTGCGGGACGGTAAAAATCAAAGCCATCGTCAAATTCATAAAAGTCATCGTGGATGAAATAATTGCCGCGGCGTTCGAAATCACCAATCATATAACCCGACTGGTAAATATTCCAAAAGTTCGTAGAAAATTTATCGAGTCCTCTCGCATTGAAAATAAATACCGAGTCCATATCCAAATCGAAAAACTCAGGCTGTTCCCATAAGTAGCCGAACACTTTATAACCTGTATCAAGTTCACCATCAAACTTTAATTCTGTTACTGAGGGCCCCCGGTATATTAATACCCTGCCGAATTCTTCTCTGTTCATCGTTCCGACGAACATTACGACTTCTTTGTCGATCACAGTTACATATGGATTACGAAAATATTCAGTATAACCTGGAGCATTTCTTCTGATCAGCGGCACTGAATATTTCTGAACTTTCCCGTCGGTATTCATATAGCCGCCGAGCTGGGATGTAATCAGCTCATCGCCTTTCAGACGTTCCCCTGTATAAAAGTAGCTGATTTCATTAAACACTTTGGACAGGCTTCCCCCGAATATATTTTCAGCATCATACAGCGAGTCCGGTTTAATTTTTACGCTTTCATTCCGGAATGTTATAAGATCCTTTGACGTTGCATGATATATATATTTACGGTCCGGTGTGACTGTTAAATCACTGTCCGGCGACCATTCATAAAATAAATGATAAATACCATTTACATAATTAAACCCCGTCGGCGCACCTAAAAATCCAAATGGCGGCTGAACATGATATACCTGTTTCCACTTCGAATCATCAGCTGCTTGTACTAAATCGTCTATTTCTGCACGCGAAATTTCTTCAAGTTTTTTTGGCATATATGTCGGAAGCCTCCCATTTTATTGTATTTCATCTTCTAATTGCTGCTGTTCTGCTTTTAAGTACCGGCGGTAGCCGATTTTTGAAATATAGATGCTGATTTCATATAAAAGAATCATAGGAACTGTCAGCAGCAGGTGTGTCATAATATCAGGCGGTGCAATGATCGCTGCCAGTACAAACATAATAAAGTATGCATACTTTCTATTTTTACGCAGGAACATCGGTGTGATAATTCCAAGTTGTGTTAAAAACAATATCAGAACCGGCATTTGGAAGATAAAGCCAAACGGCAATATCGTTCTGAACAGGAAACCGAAATACTGATTAATACCGATTGTCGTCTCAATTCCCATTTCAATGGATAAATCAAATGTAAATTTGATAATATACGGTACAACAACAAAATAGCCGAATGCGATACCGATAAGCATCAGAATCATAACGACAGGTATGTACAGCAGTGTGACTTTACGCTCTTTCTCATAGAGTCCCGGCGTAATAAATGACCACAGCTGGTATAAAATCACCGGTAAAATAATAATAAAGGCAATAATCACAATAACAATTAAATAAATTTTAAGCGGATCTGTGACCTGAAATGCATGCATTTGCACATTTTCTGTCCAGGGTGCATTCTGCATTTGATAAATCAATGATTTGGAAAAGTAAAATCCTACAAATAATGCTGCCACGAAAAAGTACATTACAGTCAATAACCGCTTTCTGAGTTCTTCAAAATGCTCGGTTATCTCTATTTCCTCATCTGCCATTTAATAAATCACCTCTTTAAAAAAAGGCGGCTTTCGCCACCCTCTGATTTATGCTTCTGATTCAATTTTTTTAGGTTCTTCTTTTTTTGTTTTTGCTTCTGTTTCTGCTTTTCTGCTTACTTTGTCGTCATCGTCGTCATCGTCATCTGCGAGACCTTTAGTTGCATCTTTGAATTCTTTTAATGTAGAACCGACTGCTCTCCCGAACTGCGGAAGTTTTTTAGGTCCGAAAATGATAAGCGCTACAACTGCAATGACGATTAAGCTTACTGGAGTAACCGCCATTAATGTATTTGGTAAAAGAACTTCTATCATGAATACCCCTCCTATTTATTTTTCATCTGGAAAAATAGTGCCTGCAGCTCTACGCCTAAGTCAATACTGTGTACAGTCACATCAGGACCAGTGCTCAGCCGGATAGGTGTAAAGTTAAGAATGCCTTTAATCCCTGCTTGTTCTAAACGCTCTGCGGACGCTTGTCCAGCTTCAATCGGCACAGTCATAATTGCGACTTCAACGTTTTCCTGCTGTATGATTGTCTCTAAATCATTTATATGAAAAATGCTTGTGCCGTTAATCTCATTTCCAATAATTGATTCGTTGCTGTCAAAAGCGCCAACTACATTCATTTTATCATGAATGTTTGCAAATTTGTAGTTCAATAACGCACTGCCAAGATTACCTGCTCCAAGAAGTATTACATTTTTTACATTGCTCCCCTGGATGTGTTCCAAAAAGAACTTAAGCAGGCTGCTGACGTTATAGCCGTAACCTTTTCTGCCTAATTCTCCAAAATAAGAAAAGTCCCTGCGGATAGTCGCTGAGTCAATGTCTAATGCTTCACTAATTTCTTTCGAGGAAACTCTATCATTACCATTATTCTCTTCTTGTTTGAAGTAACGATAATAAAGCGGTAGACGTTTCATAGTTGCATTAGGGATTTTTTTCTTGTTAGACATTCCCTTTCACCTCTATATTTCTAGTCGCTCAATTATAACATAATATATAGTGGCTGCCACCGGTTTATCTGGTCGAAATATGTCGTTTTTTCGTGTAAACTAAAGAATGAAATGAGGTAGGCAATAATGATACTTTTACAATTGGGAAATGTCTCGAAGTCATACGGTACGAATACAATTTTCGAAAATCTGGATCTCGAAGTGAAATCCGGGGAAACGCTTGGTATCGTCGGTAAAAACGGCGCAGGCAAAAGTACTTTAATGAAAGTCATGGCTGATGAATTGACATATGACAGCGGCACAATCAGCATGCCGAAAAATGTTTCACTGGGATATCTAGCCCAGCAGATGACGCTCGAGTCTGAAGAAACTGTCAGAGATGAAATGCAGAAGCCGTTCTCTGATATTCTTAAAATGAATACTGATATGGCAGAAATTGCCGAGTGGCTGGCTGAACATGAACATACTCATCCGGACTATGATGAGAAACTTAAAAGATATGAAAATATACAGCTCAGATATGAACACAGTGACGGGTATACAATCGATGCCCAGATCAAGAGTGTACTGACGGGGCTTCAGTTTACAGAAGCCGATTTGGACCGGAAAGTTGAAGAGTTTTCAGGCGGTCAGAAAACTCGTCTTGCTCTAGGTAAGATGCTCCTGACGAAACCGGATCTGCTGCTTCTTGATGAGCCTACCAACCATTTAGATATGGCAACTGTTGAATGGCTGGAACAATATTTGAAGAGTTATCAAGGTGCAGTGGTTATTATTAGTCACGACCGTTACTTCCTCGACCGCACCGTCGATAAAATTTATGAAATTGAATTACATCGTGGAACGCTCTATCATACGAACTATACAAATTACGTTAAAGAAAAAGAGAAAACACACCGTCTCAGAATGAAGCAGTATGAACGTGAACAGAGCGAAGTTAAACGTCTGGAGACATTTATCGATAAAAATATTACGCGTGCATCCACTTCAGGCATGGCTAAGGACCGCCGCAAGAAACTTGAAATGATGGACCGTATGGATAAACCGTTTATCGACCGTTCGAGTGCAGATTTCCACTTCACGATTAAACGTGAAAGCGGCAATGATGTGCTCCGCTTAAAAGAACTGTCAATCGGCTACGATGAAACTGTGCTCCGGAGCGATTTATCTTTTAATGTCGATAAAGGAGAACGTCTCGCTATTTTAGGCCCGAACGGTATCGGTAAATCGACACTTGCTAAAACAATCGCAAAAATTATTCCGGCCTTGTCCGGCAATATTCAGTACGGTACAAATGTGACAATCGGCTACTATGATCAGAAACAAGCGGAGTTCACTTCTCAGAATAATGTTCTTGAAGAACTCTGGAAAGAATATCCGCAGATGAAAGAAAGCGACGTCAGAAAAATACTCGGCCGCTTCTTATTTACACAGGATGAAGTAATGAAGCAGGTCAACTCATTAAGCGGCGGAGAAAAAGCAAGAATACAACTGGCTAAACTGATGCTGGAAGAAAATAATCTCCTTATCCTCGATGAACCGACAAACCATTTAGACATCGACAGTAAGGAAGTGCTCGAAACAGCACTCGAAAACTTCCCGGGAACGATTATCGTGGTCTCTCACGACCGTTACTTCATTGATAAAATTGCGACCCGTGTTATGGAAATCGAACCGCATAAGGTAATGATGGTCGACGGTGACTACAGCTACTTCCTGCATAAGAAAAAAGAGGCTGAATTTATGGAAGTACCTGTTGAAACAGCAATGGAGAAAAAAGAAAACATCTCTGACTATGAAGCCCAGAAACAAAAACGCAATGAGCTGAAGCGTGTTAAAAAGCAAAGTGAAAAGCTTGAACAGGAAATACAAACACTAGAAACTGAACTTACGATGATTGAAGATAAACTGGTGGCTCCCGAAGTATTTAATGACTACGAAAAAGCACAGGAATTAAATGACAGGCTGCAGGAAATTAATCAAAAACTCGAAGAACTAATGACCGAATGGTCAGAAGCTGAGGAATTACTGGCTGAACTTTAAAGATTTTTACAGAAAATTTACTGTATGTTCGATGAAATAGTAAAATTTCTCTTAAAAAGTTATGCACAGGAGAAATGCTGTTATTAGTGCATTCTCCATCGTTTATCCACAGATTTCATAGTTATCAACACACTTATCCACAGATTAGTGCACAGTTCTGGATAAGTTACCCACAATCTATCCACAAACTGTGGACAAAACGTACGTTCTGTCTTGACAGAACTAACACTGTATCAAACGTATTATTAAGTGAATGTACGTTCGAATTAATAATTATATATATTAAAAAAAGGACATTGCACCCTGATTTTAAGGTGCAATGTCCATTTTAATTTATTCTCCGCTAATCATCCAGTTGATTCCATACGGATCTTTAAAACTCGCGAAGTATTCAGTCCACTCTGTTGGACCTGCTTCCATGTCCGCTCTGCAACCTGCTTCAATTGCCTTCTCATAGAATTGTTTTACCTGTTCAAGTTCATCAGAATTATTAATATCGAACGTAAAGGCCAGAATTGCGCCCGAGTTATCAATCTCCTTCTGTTCCCAGGTAGAACTCGCCATAAATTTCTGTCCGAGTATTTCAAACTCGGCATTCATCACGAAAGTCTCGGCATCTTCTTTTGACATGCCCATCTCATCGAGTGCATCAGTAAATAACGTATCAGACGCGAGTACTTTAGAATTAATCACAGCATCAAAATTTTTTTCGTAAAATTCGAGCGCCTCGAGTGCATTGGAATAGTTAAAGTACTGCACAGCTTTAATCATAATTCCACCTCTGTTCTCAAGATTAAATTCATTTACATTATACACCCCAGAAGATTAAATAAAAATTATTTTATCCGCTGTAATTTTTGATTTTTGATGCTATATATTTGATCTGCTGTACGTTCCAAAAAATATTGGTCATGTGAGGTTAAAATAATCGTTCCCTGGTACGCTTTTATAAATTTTTCAAGCGCCTCAATCGTTATTAAATCGATAAAATTCGTTGGTTCGTCCAGAATAATTACATTCGAGGGTTTGACAAACATTAATGCCAGTGACACTCTCGTCGCTTCCCCGCCGCTTAGCTTGTTAACAGGCTTCATGACTTCATCCGGTGAAAATCCTAAACTCACCAGCATACTTCTCACAATGGGTTCATTCATTGCTGTATGGCGCATTAAAAAACCGACTGTCGATTCATTACCGTAAAGTTTGTAATCCATCTGTCTGTACTGCTCAATAACGACTTTCGGTGAAATATCAAAATTGTTTCCACCCTCTATAATATCAGCAAGCAGACTCGATTTTCCGCTGCCGTTATTTCCTGTAATTGCAATGGTTTCTCCAAGCGGGAATTGGAAACTCACCTTATCCAATAAAATATTACCTCCACGTTCAACCGTGATATTCTGTCCCATTATCGGAAATTTATTATGCAGTTCCATCGCTTTCGACATCGGAAATGCCAGTTCTTTTTGGCTTTCCGGCAGTTTTGTATTCTGCAGCTGTTCCACCCGGCTTTCCATTGCCTTAGCTGTTTTAAATGCCTGTTTCTGAACTGTATCTTTCTGCTTCGAACTGGACAGCCGGTCAGGTTTAATATCCTGTCCTTTTCCCTTGCTGCCTGACATCATTTTCTCTGCTTTGGCTTTCTGCTTATTAATCGCAGCATTCAATCTTTCTTTTTCTTTTAATACATTCTCATGTGCACGTTCCAGCTCAAGTTTCTCTTGATTTTTAATTTCTTCGTAGTCATTATAATTTCCTGTATACTCTGTGACTGTACCATCCGACACTTCCCAGATTTTAGTCGCCAGACTGTTAATGAAATTTCTGTCATGACTGACAAATATTAATGTCCCGTAGTAGTACTCCAGTTCTCTGATTAAGTACTTTATACCCTCATAATCAAGATGCGTTGTCGGTTCATCGAGCAAAAGCCCCATTTTATAATTCGACAGCGTTTGCACCAGTCTGAATTTCATTTCTTCCCCGCCGCTTAAATTTTTATTTTCTGGCACGTTCATCCGGCTGAGCATTTCATAGTCTGTGTAGTTATCAGTACTTTCGTTTTCTTCTCCTATCTGGCTTAAATAATTAAACTCTGTTTCTCTTTGAACTTTACCGGTAAACTCTTTAAACTCGCCGGCAATTATTTTTAGCAGTGTCGATTTACCTGCCCCGTTGTTTCCTGTAATCGCAATTCTGTCATTCATGTAAGCTAACATATTCTCAATATCAAAGATATCCTTATTGCCAAAACTTAATGATATATTTTTTAACTTTAAAGTTAATTCATTCATTATAATTTGCACTCCTGTTTTGAGTCTGCAAACTATAGTTTTTTACACAAAAAAAGAGACAGCCCTGTGCTGTCTCAAACGTACATTTTTTTAAAAAGGACATACTTCTCCCGTGTATAAATATAGTTTGAACAAGACTTTTGAATTTTATTAAATTATTGATTCAAAAGTGTGTTCCAAATACGCGGTATCATGTTTGTCCCTCCTTAAATTAATTATCAATATTATATCACATTTAATAGTGAAAATATACCCTTTCACTATCTGTTAAAAGGCATACTCTTCTATATCGATAAAGTTCCGGCCATTAAGCGTTAAATCAGCTAAATGGTTTTTGTTATATAAATGATATGCTGCAGCACCGATCATTGCAGCATTATCTGTACAGAATTTCAGTTTTGGTATTTGCAGATTAATGTCTTTGTCTTTGCACATCGATGTAAATCTGCTGCGTATTTCACTGTTGCCTGCAACACCGCCTGCAATAATCAGGTTCTCAACTTCGTATTTTCCCAATGCTGCGAATGTTTTCGCTGTCAGTACATCAGTTACACTTGCCTGGAAGCTGGCTGCCACATCGTTCTTGTTTACTTCAATACCTTTTTGATTATAGTTATGAAGTTTATTAATCACTGCAGATTTTAATCCTGAGAAACTGAAATCAAATGTATCTTCTTTCATTAATCCTCTCGGGAAATTAAATGTATCTTCTCCGCTCTCGGCAAGTTTATCGATATGCGGGCCGCCCGGATAAGGCAGATCGATTACTCTCGCTACTTTATCAAATGCTTCTCCGACAGCGTCGTCTCTCGTCTCGCCGATGATTTCAAAGGATAGATGATTTTTCATATATATTAGCTCTGTGTGTCCGCCTGACACAACAAGTGCTGTAAGCGGGAATACGAGAGGCTTTTCAAGCTGTGCTGCGTAAATATGGCCTGCAATATGATGCACCGGCACTAGCGGCAGATCATGCACAAATGCAAATGTTTTCGCTGCATTAATGCCGATTAACAGTGCGCCTATAAGCCCTGGGCCTTCAGTAACAGCAACTGCTGTTAAGTCTGAAGGTTTAAGCTCTGCATCCTCCAGAGCCTGGTCTATAACGTGTGTAATTGCTTCTACATGATGACGTGATGCAACTTCCGGCACTACGCCGCCAAATCGTTTATGACTGTCTATCTGGCTCACTACCACATTCGATAAAATCTCATGTCCATTTTGAATGACGCTGGCTGCAGTCTCATCGCAGCTTGTTTCTATCGCCAGTATTTTAATATCTTTACTCATTTAGATTCACCCACATCACGTGTGCATCAAGCCCTTCTCCGTAATAGTTTTTACGTACTCCGCCGTATTTAAAGCCATTTCGTTCGTACAGTCTCATTGCCGGTGTATTATCAACCCGCACTTCCAGTGATACAACGTCCGCCTGCGGCTTTACATATTCTTTAATATGCTCGATAAGCAGATGACTGTATCCTTTGCCGCGCATTTTCTTAGAAACTGCCACCGTTGTAATCTGACACTGGTCTACAACAAGCCATATTCCTGTATATCCAATAATCTCATCTTCGTATTCCATAACAAAATAGTGAGCGAATTTATTCATTACAAGTTCTCTCGTGTAAGCTTCCATCGTCCATGTTGAGTTTTTAAACGCTTCGACTTCTATATCGTATACAGCGGTTAAATCTTCAATTTTCATTTCTCTAATTACTGGTTGTTCTGCCAATTTCTTTCCGCCTCCGAAATGCGCAGATAATCAGGTACGAGCTGATCGGCATCTTCAAGTTTTAATGCTTTTTCATAACGTTCTGTCTCTGAAATACGAGGAGTTACATGAGTATACTCTTCAAGATCAATTGTAATTTTTTCCTGGCTGTTCAGTAAATATACAGCTCCATCAATTTTTGCTGACAAAGCATCGAATTCAATATATACCGGCGCAATTACTTCAGTATAATCATCTTCACCGATCTTGTACAAAGCACCGTAAACATGTGCTCTTCTCGCATCGATAAGCGGTGCGATACTTCCTAGACCACGATTCGATACAGCAAGTACAAATAATGATGATACTGAGTATATAGGAACATTAAGCTGTTTTGCCAGCATCTTGGCAACTGTAATCCCTATTCTTACACCTGTATATGACCCTGGACCTTTTGCGACAATTATTCTGTCTATATCAGACTTCTTAATATTTGCAATTGAAAGGACTTTTTGAATGTTATCTACGAGTGTTTCAGAGTGAGTCTTCTTATAATTTGTATTGATTTCTGCAAGCATTTTACCATTCCGGTTTACCGCAACCGATAATGCCTGGTTACTCGTATCAAGCAGTAAACTTATCATAAACATCCTCCGCAATTTTAATATTATTCTCTCCTGTAGCTTCCATAGTCACGAGACGTTCATTCTCATTTTCGTAACTAATATTGATGCTGATTACATCTTCAGGTAAAAATTCAGCTATGAATTGCGGCCATTCCACAAGCGCAATATCAGTATCGTTAAAATATTCATCGAAGCCCAGGTCTTCTTCTGAATTTTCAAGACGGTAACAGTCCATATGATGAAGTTTAACATCTGCATTATATGATTTTATAATATTAAACGTCGGTGATGTCATATGTCTTTTCACACCTAAATACTTACCTAAAAATTGAGAAAATGTTGTCTTACCGCTGCCAAGATCTCCTGACAGGAGGATAACAGTTCCTCCTGAAATTTCACCGGATAAAATCTTAGCAAGCCGTTCAGTATCTGCCAATGAATTAAATTTTAAAGTACGCATGCTGATACTCCTTTAATAAATAATATATTAATCTATTATAATACAAAAAAAGAGACCTCGAAAGGTCTCAATGCGGCTCATCGCATCCATTTTGTAACGCTATGTTTTGCCTGGCAGCGTCCTACTC
>DONT01000005.1 GCA_003513765.1 Jeotgalicoccus sp. | reverse complement strand
CACCGACTCACCGTCGTATCGCAACCCTGCCCGCTCATAAAATCCAAATAAAAAAAGCGCAGCCCAGGCTGCGCTCCCTTTTCCAATACCTATTCATCATAACTGATCAGTATATCTCCAATCTGCTTTCTCGCTTCGATGCCTTCTTTAATCGGATACAGCGGAAAGACGTGATTCTGCATCGCGTATTCGTAATATTCAAAGTCGGCGCCGGCCGCTTCAAGCAGCTGAACGTACCGCCTTGCATCGGGCAGAATGATTTCTCTTGTCCCGACTATAAGATAAAGTTTCGGCAGCCCGCTTAGGTCCCCAAACATCGGTGATACTTTATAGTCATCCGGCTCTGCATCTCCCGACCAGATTTTTCCGATAATTTTCAGATTATCTGCTTTCAGCATCGGTTCGACCTTTTCATATGCTTCAATATCGGGATTGCCAAGTGTAATATCGAGCCATGGTGAGATGACAATTTGCGCTTTCGGCATTGGCAGATGTTCTTTTTTAATCCACTGTACGAGTCCAAGTGTCAGACCGCCGCCCGCCGAGTCTCCCATAATTACGATATTGTTATCGTCCTGTACGAGTTCTTTATATAATTCCTGCACTGCTCCGTATGCTTCGTCATATGTATGTTCCGGTGCTTTCGGATATATCGGCACGATAAATTCCATCTCTGTTTCTTTCACGAGCTTGCTTAAAAATCTCCAGTGGAATACCGACGGCTGGTGAATGTATCCGCCACCGTGCAGGTACAATACACGCTGTTTGCGTTTTTCTGTTTTCGGAAACATTCTGAATACTTTCATACCTGATACTTCATAACTTTCGATATCTGAAGTGACGATGCTCCTTGGAATTTCATACTCTTCACGGTTTTCTTCTGCATTCCGTTCCAGCATTTCATCATTCACATCTTCCAGATCAAAGTTTGCCACTCTGATTAAATCTTCGGCAAGCTCGCTGCCGATACTCCTTTTATTTATAAACAATGCCCGGCAGACATACATAATGACACCGGATATTGCAGTCAAAACTGCCATACCTCTGAATAATGTTTTCATCTCATCCGTCCCTTTTACCTTCTGTTATATTAAAAATGAAATCTTCTGCTGAGCTGGGTCATTACCGACTGGTTGGCAACGAGCAGCATTACGATAAATGTCGCCACACCGAATGATGCTGCAGAGATGCTCGGCCAGAGAACGTCTGCGATGCCTGATAAATAAAGTATAAGCGGCAAAAATCCGAATCCAATCATCATCAATAAGAAGCTGATGTAGCCGGTCCAGTTCATGCGGACTTTTATCATAATAATTGAAAGCAGCATAATACCTGCAATAATAACAAATGGCACGACGTAATTGACCGACCATTGAACTGAGCCTGACATTCCGTCAATAACAAGCAGCAGTATCGTCAGACTGATGACCTGTGCGGTTATTTTACCGCCGAGATGTGATGCTGACAGTATCGTATGGCTCAGCGATACAAGCAGATAAAATATTGCCACTGCCACGTAAAACACCCACAGGAAGTGCGGCATAACGATTAAGTTCACAAGAAAGCAGATCAGCGTTGCAAGTATGCCGCCGATAATTGCGAGTCTCGATATACGTGCACGGGTTTTATATTCCTGCTGGTCATAGACCGGATATGCCCGGTTTTCTTCTTTGCCGAAGTCTTCAGACAGCACTTTATGGCACAGCGGACATGTATTCTCCGCCGTGACAATTTCACATTCCGTGCATCTGTTCATTGCTACTCACCCCATCCGTTTGAAGATACTGTTACATCCAGCCCTGTCAGTCTTGTAATTTCTTTGAAAAATGTTTTTATAATTTCATTTTCCTCTATTGAACGTGAAAATGTAATAGTTAATTTATCGTTTACTGTTGCGGTGCCGCAGTTAATCGGACTTTTATGCGTCGGATAAAGGACAACATCCATTGAATCAGCATACGGCCGCATCGATTCAGGCAGCTGGACGTTGCCGAGGTTCGATACCGTAATCGTCTTCGCACGTTCACCGAACTGGTTAAATGCAAAGCGCATGACAGGATATTTAATGAATACAGGAACGATTCTGAGCCATAAGTGACTCTGGAATGCGACGAACCGGTTAATACCTTCCTGCAGAAAGTTTTTCTCTGTTTTTGCAATCAGCTGCTCTGTTACCTGCTTGATAATTTCTTCAAGCGGTACATCGCCGCTCATCTTTACACCGATATTCGATACTGAGAAAAAGTTGCGGATTGAAACTGAAGGGAAATGTCTTCTCAGGCTCACCGGCATCGCTACAGTTATCAGCGATGATTTGGATTTTTCACGGTGTTTTTCCATATGAATGGCATTAATCAGCACACTCG
Source organism: Jeotgalicoccus sp. (assembly GCA_003513765.1). Classification (GTDB taxonomy): domain Bacteria; phylum Bacillota; class Bacilli; order Staphylococcales; family Salinicoccaceae; genus Jeotgalicoccus. The sequence continues at coordinate 66,622 of DONT01000005.1, read as the reverse complement.
TAATGAATCCCGTCAGCGACGTGCCCTGTGATTTTGCGAAGGTATTGAGCGCTTTGGCATCCACAACACCCTGGATTACGTTAATACCCGGCGGATTTAACGCCGTTCCTTTCAGCTGGTACGCTTTCTTATCACTTGATGCCGGATTTTTAACCGTCCGCGATGTTGCATATTTTAGAAAACTGTCTTCCACTTCTTCACGTTTCGGTGCCTCGTCGGGCAGCATAATATATGTACCGTCCGCTTCAACAGATTCGCCTTTTTGCTTTAAGTATTCATAAGTTAACGTTTTTAAAAACTCCGTCGCCCCGCCGCCGTCTGTCAGCGAGTGAAACACTTCCACCGAGATACGCTTTTTAAAGTACAGTACACGGATTAAAAATGCATTATTTTCTTTTCTGTCTATCGGTGCACACGGATAATCCGTTTCTTCTTTAACAAGCAGCACCTGATCATTCTGCTCTAAAAAATCCCAGAACAGGCCCTTACGTACTCTGACCGTCAGGGTCGGGAATCTCATCACAACGATATCCAGTGCTTCCTGCAGAATTTTAGAATCAATCATTTCGTGAAGCGTCATCGATACACGGAACACTGCAGAGTTCGAAGCATTCGATACTGCGTGAAATATCTTCCCTGTATTATCTATTTTATACCACTGATCCATGTTACTACCTCCGCCGTGCAATTTTCATATTAATTAAATTGTATATGCTGGAGAAAAAAAACAGAAGCAAAACCTACTATTAATAGTTAGCAGTTTTTGCTTCTGTTTATATTTTTATTACTCTGGCTGTTCTTCCAATTTTACTGTTCTGAAGTCAGGCTTACCGAGAGCTCCTGGATCAAAGTTTTTAACTTCTGTACGGTGAGCTTGCGGTCCCTGAGCTTGTCTGATGAATATAGAAGGCTGTTCTTCGACGAGAATTTCATCGACCTGCTTATAAATTTCTGCACGTTTTTCTGTATCTGACTCCATGCGCCCGGCTTCAAGCAGTTTATCGACTTCTTCGTTATCAAAGAATGCACGGTTTCCGCCCGAACCTTTCATCGAGGAGTGGAACAGCGGCCATAAGCCCTGATCCGGGTCTCCTACTGCGTTCGGCCAGCCGAGAATAAATAAATCATGCTCGCCGTTCGATATTGCTTCGAGATACGTCCCCCACTCAAGCTGTTCTACTTCCAGGTTAATGCCGATGTCTTTCAGCTCTTCCTGCATCAGTATCGCGATATCGACACGTTCCGGGACGTCGTTCGTCATTATTTTTAAATCGAGACCGTCTTCATATCCCGCTTCCTTCATTAACTCTTTTGCACGTTCCGGATTATGTTCAAGGTCTTCAAGGTCCTCGTTATAACCGAGTACTTCTTCCTGCAGCGCACCTTTCATCGTGCGTCCCTGCCCGTAATAGACACCTTCCATAATTGCTTCTTTATCGACCATGTGGCCGATGGCCTGACGCACTCTTTTATCTTTAAGTGCACCTTTTTCTGTATTCATGCCGATGTATTCATTTGAAATGTTATAAATGCCTTCTTCAGTTATTAATTCCGGATTGCTTGCCAATCTGTCCCACTGCGAGTTTTCAATACCGTAAATAAAGTGAGACTGTCCTGTTTCAAGCTCCGCAATACGCGCGGTCGCTTCTGTGACTACTTTAAATGTCAGCGTATCGATTTTTGCCGGTTCCTGCCAGTAGTCATCATATCGTTCAACGACAACTGATTCACCCGGTGTTCTCGACTGGAACTTCATGTAGCCCGTTCCAACCGGTTTCTGTTCGATTACTGCCCCTGTATCCGCGCCGATTGCATTGGCAGTCTCCTCAAATTCTTCGCCGCCTGCAGCGCGGAGTTCGTAATATTCATCTACAGTCATATCAAGTCCTGCCTGGTCGATAGCATTCTGATAGTCTTCATCTATTACTTCCTTAGAGACTATACCGCCGGCATCATGCGCCAGATAGTTCGGCAGTGCTGCGAACGGATATTCCGTCACAACTTCTACTGTATAATCGTCAATCACGTTAATTTCAGTAATCATTTCAAAAATATTCGCACGCGATGACGCCACTGCCGGGTCAACGATACGTTCGATACTCGCCTTAAATGCTTCTGCATTAAAATCCGTGCCGTCGTGGAACGTGACGTCATCTCTCAGACTGAATTTCCATGTTGTGTCATTGACCTGCTCAAAGTCTGTTGCCAGTGTCATTTCCGGCTCCATATTTTCGTCTATATCAAATAACCCTTCATATAATACGTCTCTGCGCTGATCTGACGGCAGATCATTTTGTCCTGCCGGATCAAGCGAGGAGGTATCACTCGCATATGATGCAATGAAATCTCCCCCTGAAGTATTCGTTTCGCCGTCTTCACCTGCAACTTCCACATTTGCATCACTCGTACATGCCGCAAGCCCCAGTGCCATTGCAGCGATTGTTAAACGTTTGAAATACTTCATATTTATATATCCCCCTGGATTATCTCTATTTTTTATGAAAAACCCCTACTGCTCATTAATAGTGACATTTCTAAAATCAGGTTTATTGAAGTGGCTGATGTAGAGCCCTTCGACTTCGGTACGTGCAGCATTCGCACTCTGTGACTGTCTGATAAAGACCGCCGGCTGTTCTTCTACAAGAATTCTATCGATTTCCTGATAAATTTCTTCCCGTTTAGTATCATCCAATTCTCTGCGTCCCTGTTCAAGCAGTTCATCGACTTCAGCATTATCAAAGAACGAACGGTTGCCTGACGCACCCTGCATTGATGAATGGAACAGCGGCCAGATGCCCTGATCCGGATCTCCTACAGGATTCGGCCAGCCTAAGATGAAGAGATCGTGCTCCCCGTTTGAGACTGCTTCTAAGTACGCGCCCCACTCAAGCTGTTCGATGTTTAAATTAATCCCCACTGTTTTCAGTTCTTCCTGCAGATAAATTGCAAGGTCGACACGTTCAGGTGTGTCATTTGTCATAATCGTCAAGTCAAAGCCGTCGCCGTAACCTGCTTCTTCAAGCAGCTCTGTCGCACGTTCCGGGTTGTACTCCAGATCTTCGAGATCTTCGTTATAGCCTAAAATTTCTTCCTGGAGTGCGCCTTTCATCGTCCGGCCGACACCGTAATAGATACCTTCCATAATCGTATCTTTGTCGACCATATGCCCGATTGCCTGACGTACTCTCTTATCTTCGAGCGGTCCTTTTTGTGTATTCATGCCGACATATTCATTAGATAGGTTATACACCGGATGAGTTTCCATCTCCGGGTGGTTCTCTATACGTTCCCACTGTGCATTATCAAATCCTTGTATGAAGTGCGACTGTCCGCTTTCAAGTTCAGCGATTCTTGAGGCATCTTCTGCAACGACTTGAAAAGTAATCGTGTCGAGTTTTGCAGGCTCATCCCAGTAGTCATCAAATCGTTCAACGACTACATTTTCTCCCGGTGAGCGTGACTGGAATTGCATATAGCCTGTACCGACAGGTTTCTGTTCAACAATCGTTCCTGTCGCTCTCCCGGCCACGTCAGCTGTTTCTTCATATTCTGCACCGCCAGCTGCACGCTGTTCGTAGAACTCATCGAGTGTCATATCGAGCTCCGCTTCGTCTAGTGCATTCTGGTAGTCTTCATCAATTACTGCTTTAGAAACCATACCGCCGGCATCATGTGCCAGATAGTTCGGCAGTGCCGCAAATGGATACTCTGTAATGATTTCAACTGTATACTCATCAACCACATTAATTTCTTCAATCATTTCAAAAATATTTGCCCGTGATGATGCTACTGCCGGGTCGACAATTCTTTCGATATTCGCTTTGACTGCCTCTGCATTAAATTCAGTGCCGTCATGGAACTGAACGCCTTCACGCAGATTAAAGACCCACGTTGTCTCATCCGTCTGCTCATAATCTTCAGCTAAACGCGGTTCCGGCTCCAGCTCATCATTTAAATAAAGCAGTCCTTCATAAATGACGTTTCTGCGCTGATCGGACGGCAAATCATTCTGCCCTGCCGGATCAAGTGATGAAACATCTGTTGCATATGAAGCAACCAGATCTCCGCCGGTGTTCGTTTCTTCTGTATTTCCTTCTTCATCAGTGACCTCGACATCCGAGTCGCTCGTACAAGCTGCCATTATTATCATAAGCGCAGCCATTAATAAATATATATAGTATTTTCTCTTCAATTTGCAGCCTCCATAATTGTGATACACTCAATTCATAGGAATCTTGTATGTATTATAATCCAGATTATATCACTAGGAATTAAAAAGATGCAAGACTAATTTTCACTCAAACCGTTGATATATATAAGGAAACGCTTCCAATATGTTGAGTTTTGTGAATATTAGCAGTAAAAAGTATAGACTAAAGCAATTCTTTCTTGTTATAGTCTATACATCGATGTATTATTAATAAATATGTCTATAATTTTTAGATTTATCTTAATATTCAGTTTCAAGAGGGGGTTAAGTTGTATGTCCAATATACAACCAAGTCAGGTTCCAGCAACAAAACCTGCCAATCGTAGACTCGACAATTTCAAAGACTTCTATAAGAAGCTTCGAAAGAACAAAGCAGCACTCGTCGGTCTTTACGTATTGGTATTTTTATTTTTCGTTTCAATCTTTGGTGCGCTGGACGCCAACTATAATATACTAGGCGTCAATTCCAACGCGACCAACCTTACTGATAAGCTGCTGGGTCCTTCAGCGCAGTACTGGTTTGGTACAGATCACCTGGGCCGCGATATCTTTTATCGTATTCTTCACGGAATGTACATAACACTGGGTGTAGGTTTTGCAGCAACCTTTATGGCTGCTATAGTCGGGGTGCCAATCGGTCTCCTCGCAGGATACTTCGGCGGATGGCTTGATACAATCATCATGCGTTTGATGGACGTTCTTCTTGCATTCCCTGGCATCTTACTTGCACTTGCAATCGTAAGTGTACTTGGAGGAAGCACATTTAACGTAACTGTTGCCATCGCAATCGGGGCACTGCCGCAATTCGCGCGTATCGTCCGCGGTTCAACGCTGACAACTCGCAAACTCGAATACATTGATGCAATCAGAGCACTTGGTGCACGTGACGGAAAAATTATATTCCAGCACATTCTGCCCAATATAATGTCTCCGATTATCGTTAACACAACTTTATTTATCGCAACAGCGATTCTTTCAGCAGCAGGTCTGTCATTCCTCGGATTAGGAGTACAGCCGCCGACGCCTGAGTGGGGAGCTATGCTTAACGACGGACGTAACTATATGTATCAGGCAGCACACATTACGTTCTTCCCTGGTATGATGATCGTTATCGTAGTACTCGCATTTAACTTGTTTGGAGACGGTTTGAGAGATGCTCTCGATCCGAAGGCCAAAAAATAGGAGGAGGATATCATGACTAAATTTATAATTCGCAGATTGTTTCAGCTTATCCCCGTGCTCCTCGGAGTTACGGTACTCGTATTCAGTCTGATGCACCTCACTCCGGGTAACCCAGCTGTTATTATGGCAGGGGAAAGTGCGCCGGAAGCTACTGTTAAAGCCATTGAGGCAAGACTCGGGTTAAATGACCCGCTTTACGAGCAATATTTCAGATTCTTAGGGAACGCGGCCCAGCTGGATTTCGGTTCATCTATCCGTGACAACATTCCCGTCTTTGACCATATAAGTGCACGTTTTGCTATTACTCTTGAATTATCTGTAATGGCTATGATCTTCAGTATTTTCTGGGGTCTGTTAGCAGGGATTGTTTCTGCAGTAAGAAGATATACTTTTGAAGACGTTGCAATGATGGTCGTTGCACTGTTTGGTCTGTCAATGCCAAACTTCTGGCTTGGACTTATGTTAATTCAATGGTTTGCAATTGAATTCCAGATCTTTAAACCTACGGGCTGGGGCAGTCTTGAACAGAACGTACTGCCGGTGATTACTCTAGGTACAGCGGGAGCCGCTATAATCGCACGTATGACACGAAGCAGCATGCTCGATGTAATTGATCAGGATTACATACGTACTGCACGCGCCAAAGGTGTAAAAGAAGGTACAGTTATTTTACGCCACGCACTTAAAAACGCGATGATTCCTGTAATTACTGTAATCGGTATTCAATTCGGTTCATTCTTAGCAGGTTCTGTACTGACGGAAAGTGTATTCGCAATTAACGGTCTCGGAAGATTGATCATCGATTCAATCCTTCAGCGTGACTTCCCTGTCGTTCAGGGCGCAATACTGGTTATTGCGGTAGTATTCGTTATTGTTAACCTGGTCGTTGATATAACCTACAGACTGCTTAACAAACGAGTGGACTTAAACTAAGAAGGAGTGAAAATCATGTCAGAAGAAATGATTCTCGATATACAAGATCTCCGCACTTCCTTCTTCGTTGATTCCAACGAAGTAAAGGCTGTCGACGGAGTGACATTCCAGGTACCTAAAGGTAAAACTTTAGGTATCGTTGGAGAGAGTGGTTCAGGAAAAAGTATTTCTGCCCTCTCAGTACTAAGACTAATTGAAAGCCCCGGCGAAATTGTCGGAGGCAGCATTAAATATAAAGGTGAAGATTTAACGAAAGTTAAAAACTCACGCATGCGCCAAATCCGCGGGAATGAAATCTCAATGATTTTCCAGGAGCCGATGACATCGCTTAACCCAACATTTACAATTGGGCAGCAGCTCCGTGAATCTTATAAAATTCATGAAGGTCTCGGTAAAAAAGCCGGTACAAAACGCGCGATTGAAATGCTTGAACTCGTTGGTATTCCTTCACCGGAAAAACGTGTTGATCAGTACCCGTTCGAACTGTCCGGCGGTATGAGACAGCGTGTCATGATTGCAATGGCTTTAGCATGTAAGCCTGAGCTTTTAATCGCTGATGAGCCGACTACAGCACTTGACGTAACAATACAGGCACAGATTCTTGAACTGATTAAAGAACTTCAGGAAGAAATCGGCATGAGTGTTGTAATGATTACACATGACCTTGGCGTTGTTGCTGAAACTTGTGACTATGTTGCTGTAATGTACGCTGGTAAAGTTGTTGAATTCGCTGACGTTTATACATTATTTGAAAATCCGAAACACCCTTATACAGTTGGTTTATTAAACTCACTGCCTCGTCATGATAAAGCGCAGGATGAGCTTATTCCGATCAAAGGTAACGTACCTGCACCGAATGAAATGCCGACAGGCTGCCGTTTTGCACCCCGCTGCCCTTTCGCATCGGATATTTGCAACACGCTTCCTGAGCTCGAAGTTCAGGAAGACGGTAACGAAGTCAGATGCTGGATTCATACTGATCAGTGGGACGGAGACAAGGAGGTACAATTAAATGCCAAGTAGCAAACCATTATTAAATGTTGAAAATCTGGAGCAGCATTTCCCGATTAAAGGCGGGTTTTTAGGACGTACAGTCAACCACGTCAAAGCTGTTGATGGAATTACTTTTTCAATCGATAAAGGTGAAACTGTTGCGGTTGTTGGTGAGTCAGGTTGTGGTAAATCTACGACAGGACGTGCAATTCTCCGTCTGGATGAGCCGACTGGCGGTAAAGTTGAGTTCGAAGGACAGGACGTTCTTGCAATGTCAAAAGACGAAATGCGCAAGATGAGAAAAGATATGCAGATTATTTTCCAGGATCCTTACGCATCATTAAACCCTCGTAAAACTGTCAGACAGACGTTATGGGAAGCGATGGATATTCAAAAAGTTGTACCTCGTAAAGAGCGTAATAACCGTATTATTGAATTAATGGAAACCGTAGGACTGCAAAAGCACCAGATTGACCGCTATCCTCATGAATTCTCAGGTGGACAGCGTCAGCGTATCGGTATTGCACGTGCGCTGTCAGTTAATCCTAAACTCATCATTTGTGATGAAGCAGTATCTGCCCTGGACGTATCAATCCAGGCTCAGGTATTAAACCTGTTAAAGAGATTACAGCGCGAGCTCGGTTTAACTTATCTCTTTATCTCGCATGACCTTGGTGTTGTCCGCCATATCGCTGACCGCATCATCGTAATGTACTTAGGTAAAATCGTTGAGGTTGGAGACACAGAATCAATTTTCGAAAACCCTCAGCACCCGTACACGAAAGCATTATTATCAGCAATCCCTGTACCGGATCCACGCAAGAAATCAGAACGTATTTTCCTGCGCGGCGACGTTCCGTCACCAATCGATCCGCCGACAGGCTGCCGATTCCACACAAGGTGCCCGTTCGCGACAGACTATTGCCGCACGGAAACACCTGTACTGGAGAAGAAAGACACAGAATATGAAGGCTTCCATAATGTTGCATGTCACTACGCATTAGACATTCAAAGAGGAAAACACGACCCGCAGTACGAAATGTACAACGTCCGTGAAATACTCGATGACGAAGGCGAAGACGCAGCAATGGAAACTAAAGAAGAATTTACAAAAACTGAAAAGTAGATGATGAAGAGTGACACTGGAAGTTGTTAAAATAATAATAACGATACTGCTTATTCTCTGTATTGTAGCAGTGCTGCTGTTGAAAAACGGCAACCTGAAATGGATTACCGGGCTCATTATCGCCCACTCCGTAATCATCTTTGCCATACGCATGTTCATTGAGAATCAGAACTTTGTGAACTCTCTGCTCAGCATCGTCTATTTCATTATTATCTCAGCAACCGCAGTGTTAGTATTCAGAGCTATGAAATATAATCTGTAATGATTGAAGAACCCCGCCATGTGCGGGGTTCTTTTTTTTGGTTTGGGGATGTGTGTTGAAGTGCGGATTGGGGTCTCATGAGCGAGGTTCATCGGACTGGCTGTTTGGAATTCTATGACACTGCCTCATAGACATCCGCCGCGTTTAGAAGTTCTATGACACTGCCTCATAGACATCCGCCGCGTTTAGAAGTTCTATGACACAATCTCATAGACATCCGTGACGTTTTGGAATTCTATGACACAGCCTCATAGACATCCACGGCGTTTAGAAGTTCTATGACACAGTCTCATAGACATCCACGGCGTTTAGGCACTCTATGAAATGAGTTCATAGGAATTCTGTAACGCTGTGCTATATAAATCTTCACATAAGAAAGTGAGCTTAACCGCGGAACCCGTCTCCAGTTCCGTGAAGGGTTCCGACAAAGAATTTTCCCACAAAAATACCCGCGCCTCGACTGAGGTGCGGGTGTCATCAATCAATTAATATAAGAATACATCCAGCAGGAAGAAGATAATCAGGAAGATGTAAATAATTATATCGAAGATTGCGCTCGAGATAAATGCCAGGAATGAGCCTATTGATGCTTTAAAGGCTTTGTTCATATCTTTTATCTGCACAAATTCTACTACGAATACGAAGATAAATGGTACGAAGAGGACACCGAACGGCGGGTAGACAAACATCCCGATTATGGCACCGATTATCGCTGCCCATTCGCCTCTTTTGCTGCCTCCGAATTTTTTAACGAAGTAGCTGTTTGCTGCAACGTCACTGATGAGTGCTACGATTGTCAGCGCTGCTGCGATGACCCAGAACATCCATGACAGTTCGTCTCCGATGAAAAAGTTATATACTAAAAATCCGACCCAGAACATGAGCACTGACGGGACTACCGGATATATTATCCCGGCGAAACCCAGTATAAATGTACCAAAAACAATGAGCCATAAAATAATGTCCATCAAATTTCTCCTTTTGTAACTTCCTTCTTAGTAAAGAAGAACAGTATAAATGCTATAAATAAAAATGCACCGCTGATATAAAATGAGTTCTCTACACCCAGTGTATCATTTGCGATACCGCCGAGCAGGTTACCGAGCAGCTGGCCGACAATCATTGCGTTCGCGAATAACGTTGATGCGTATCCCGGAAACTGCGGCAGCAGGTCCTGGAAATAACTGATGCCGAGGCCGAGCAGTATTGCCAGGAATAGTGCCAATGGCAGCTGGCCAATCAGCATCATCGTGTAACTTTCAAATATTCCAATCGATAAAAAGTACATGCTGCCGATAAATCCGGCAATAATTAAGAGTGTCTTAGATGAAACGCGCGATGCGACATAGCCCATAAAGATCATGAGCGGCACTTCGAGTCCTGCACACAGACTGGCGAGTATTCCGACAGCACTGTCCGCTTCTCCGAGATAGCCTGTGACAAACAGCGGCATATTCAATAGATACATCCATTGTCCCACGTGAAGAAAGACAAAAGCAACGAATGGCAGTAATAGCGACATATTTGTTAACATATTCGGACTTTTAGGTTCTTCGTAGTTCGTAATTTCTACCGTATTTTCAACTGCCGGTGTACTTGAATTTTTAATTAAAAAACTCGACATAAAGACAACAGCGAACATAATTACCGTACCGAAGAATAAACCGGTGAAATCGTAGCGTGCAAGCAGAATGGAACCGACAAGAGGTCCGAACAGAAAGCCGAAGCTGAACATCGAACGCAGTATCATGTTTGCCATAACTGCGATACCGGAACGATACTGGTTAATCGATTCGCGGGCAGATGCGTAGAGCTGAGGCATTGCCGGAGCACCAAGTGAAAAGAATATAATATAAGAAATGATAAGTATCCATGTGTTTGGAATGATTAAAAAACTTAAAAATGCCATAATCTGCATAAATAATGCAGCGATAATTAAATATTTACGGTCGAACTTCAGCCTGTCACTGTAGCGTCCCATAAGCGTATTGACAAAGAAACTGCCGACAGCGGCCGAAGCCATGAATATTCCGTAGCCTGTAGATGATAACCCGTGGGTTTCAGTCATAAAAATAACGAGGAACGGAGCTGTAATTGCAACCGCCATCCCAAGCATAGTCATATTCGTTAAAAATAATTTATAGTTCTGTATTTGAAACAGGTCTTTTATCATCTTCGTCCTCCGATTTTAGTTTCCGCTGGAAATTGAATCTTTTTTAATTAAATCAATAAAAGATTTCACCTGCGGCAGCATGAGTACACTCTTGTCATATGAAATATACGTATCACGTGTCAGCGGCTTATCGCCTACTAAAACTTCTTCAATATGATAGTTATCGAGGTCGAGGCCCTCGAGTACCAGCTCAGGCAGTACCGTAATTCCGACTTTTTTACGCAGCAGTTCGCGGCAGGTCGTAATCTGATCGACAAAGATTTGTGGTTCGTACTTAATATTGAAACGGCCTTCAAAGTAATTTTTAATATGTGTAATGTAATCGGGGTCTGCCTGGAATTCTATAACGGCAAGATCTTCGAGCTCTACATCTTTCGGAGTAACTAGGTAGTGTTTATCGCTGTAGAGAAGTTCATTCTCCTTATTTAATACACGGGAACCGCGTATGATTGACAGGTGATAATCTCCCTGATTCGCAATAATTTCTTTCGTCGAACCTACGTCAATTTTAACGTTTACACTCGGGAAATCACTTAAATATTTAGCGAGAATATCCGGCAGAATCGTATAGCCGATTAACGACGATACACCGATTGAAATTTTACCTTCAATCTCACCTTCATTTGCCGCAATATAATCTTTTACAAGACGTTCCTCATCCACAACCTTCTTGGCATGTGCAATGATTCTCTCTCCGACACCTGTCGTATAGAGCGCCTTTTTCGTTCTGATAAAAATCTGCACGCCCCACTCGTCTTCAATTGACTTCAGACGCTGACTGACTGCAGGCTGTGATATGTACAGCTTTTCAGCAGCTTTACGCAATGTTTTAGCTTCGCTTAATGTTGCGAGTAAACGATAGTCATCTACTTTCACGACAATACCTCCAGTGAATAAGCCATCCTGATAAACCGGATGGCTCTACATTAATTTTTTGAGTTCTTTTAAGCACGCTGCCGCAAGTGTTTTAAACTGGTCGAAATCTCTGTCGATTTCATCCATTAATTCGCGTGCGGTCTGATAAGCAAAATCTTTTTCTTTCGAACTGATAATTCCTTTTTTGAAGGCGCGTTTGATGTCCTCTTCATCTACGAGCTCATAGCGGCCGTCCGGTAATACCAGAACGTCGAGATACAGATCCTGGCGCCTTGCTTTGCCAAGCTCTAAAGTATGAGAATAGTTAATATCAAAATAATATTGAATTTCCTGCCATCTTTCATCGTACATGACAGTAATACTGTAATTGCGTTTTTCTGGCAGGAGCTGCATCCATTTAAAATTGTTAGCCACGACTAACGTATCTTCCCCGACCACGGGGACGCTTAACGGTTCACGGACTTTATGCATATGAATCATACCGGCCAAAATTTTCTCACCCTGGAAGGTAATGATTGTTTCATCATATTTTGAGCGCACCAGCCGCCGCCATTTTTTCTTATCCAGATACTTAGTTTTCATGGCATTCATCTCCTAAAGATAATTATACAAAAAAAAGAAAACAAAAGTATAGAGATAGGCATTAATTTTACCTATCTCTATAACTTTTACTTATATTTTATTGTATTGCCAAAATGCTGAAGTCTGTTTCAGCAGGATAATCTTCTTCTGATTCCGTATATTCAGGGTAGCTGTAAAGCAGCAGCTTAGTGCCTTCAGGTGCGAATTCACCATTGTTTAACTGCTCGAGCACGTCTGTTTTACTGTCTCCTGATAAACTTTTAAGTTCGTATTTATCCGACAGTTCTTTAATATCGAGTCCTTTATAATCATCAACGAATACATTAAACTCATCCTCTGAGAGTTCAGCGATATACATCTCACTCAACTGATTGATGTACATTACTTCTTCTACTGACACATCAGATTCTGCAAGCTGCTCGAGAATTGCTTCGTTATAAATCGAGCTCATGCCTGATTCATAATTATTTTCGTAGTTTGCACTCGCCTCGATACGGCCAGTGTTATTTATTATATAAGGATTATACTGCATTAGTTCATCGGTATTGTCTTTATAATCTTCGATCAGTGAACTGTCTGCTTTCAGCATATTGTTAAACAACCATAATTCGGTCATTTCCGGATGCTGTTTAATGTTTGCAAGAAAATCTGAATTGATATCGTATTTGTCAGCAGTCATCTGATTGACTATCTGAACCGCTTCAGAATCATTTTCCAGTGTTTTGAACGTACGTTTCATCACACTGCCATCCTTCATTCTATATTGTATTTCCAGATAGGTAGTTTCAGCACCAGTGTATATACTCGGGAAAGTTTTATCTTCGATAGCAGTATTATGCGCTGTAACTGCGTCGTCAATTATCCGCTTGTTATCGTTGAATAAAAATCCTTCTTCGAAATATTCATCGATGGATTCATCCGTATAATAATTATAATCTGTCGAGATATAAACACTTTCAACCTCTTCTTTGGATGGTACATTATTCACATACGCCGTCCAGCCGATAATAAATGCAAGCCAGAAGAGAATGATAACGATCAATGTGAAAACTGCCGATTTCCAGCTGAACTGTATTTTCACGCTGTTCTGGAAGAACATCTCCACTACTAAATAAGCTACAATCGCTCCAACACCAAAGCCGAAAATAGAAACCGCAGCCGAAATAGGTATGAACAGTCCCACTACCGTACCCATTGCCAGCATACCAACGACTGTTGTCACCGCTGTAAGAATTTCTTTCAGCCACTTAAAATTAAAGTTCGACGTCACATATTCGTTGCGGCGATACTTATAGAGCACGAAGGATAACACAATGAGCAGTATTGCTGCAGCCCCCCAGATTAGGCTGTGCGTAAAATTAATACCCTCGTAAAGCTGCATAATTGCAAGGTAGGGAAAAGTTGCATTAAGCACAGGTTTCGAGTGTTCAATGAATGATGATGAAATTCCGTCGTACAGTACATTTGCCGAAGCAAATGTCAGTCCCCATACAGCAAGCGGCAGAAACAGCGCCAGTATAATCATCTGCATATGAAGAAATATTCCATTCACTAAAAATCCTGCAAATATTGCGATTGCAAAGATGACAGAGTGGACGAATACTGCATATAAGAACCACTTTCCAATATCAATTAATGCAATTTCAGGAATAAAAATCATGCGTTCTAAAAGCAGTATTACCCCGGTAACCATAAGCGGTACAACAATTGCAGCGACACCTGCAGCTAATGCATGAATCAGTATTGCTGGGCGTTTAACCGGCAGACCATGCATAAAGTCCGAAGAACCTTCATCGTTTAAGTAATTGAGTAAAAACATCGCTAAAAATGCTGAGAATATCATGCCGATTACCATCTGTCCCGCAGACATCTGAAAAAGGAAGTTTTCCGCAATTTCGTAACCCGGATACATTTCCCGGTCGAATGTCGCAATCCATATCGATACCGGCAGAGCGATAATATTCAATGCCATAAAAACAATTGTGAGCCAGAATATTGTACCGCTGAAATGGGATAATAATGTTTTATTCAACAATGATGTTTGAGATTTCATAACCGAGTTCCCCCATTTCATAAGTAAATATTTCTTCCAGCGTCAGCGGCAGTATGTCGTACATCAGCGGGTTATATTTCGTCACTTTTTCTTCCAGGTTCGAAATATCGCCTTTGACGATACATGTAATAATTCTTCCTTTAACTGTCTGGTGAACAACATTTAAATCAGTAAAGAACTTATCATCAGGCAGTTCTTTAAAGGCAATCTGAAGTTTGCAGTGCGTCCCCCTGATATCAGTCAATTCTTTATGAAACAGTATTTTTCCGTCATGCATAATCGACACCGAATCGCATAAGTCTTCCATTTCTCTTAAGTTATGACTGGAAGCTACGACTGTCATGCCGTGGTTTGCGATGTCCTGCATGAGAATGTTTTTAACCTGTTTGCGCATAATCGGATCGAGGCCGTCAAACGGTTCATCCAGGAGCATGACTTTCGGTCTGGCTGAGAACGCAAGTATAAATGCTGCCTGCCGCTTCATTCCTTTAGACAGCTGGTTCAGCTGCTTGTCCGGTGCAATACCAAAATGAGCTGACAGTTTCAAGAAACGTTCATCCGACCAGTTCACATACATCGCCTTATAAAATGATGCCATCTTTTTTAAGGTTGCACCTTTAAAAAAGAATGGAATGTCATGCATGAAAATTACATTATTCTTAACTTCCGGATTTTCATAAATACTGTTACCATCGTAACTTACCGTACCGCTGTCTGCCTTATAAATCCCCGACAGTACTTTCATCAGCGTCGTTTTACCCGCGCCGTTTGAGCCGAGCAGCCCGTGTATTGTACCTTCTGTAATCTTTAAATCTACTTGCTCTACTGCAATATTTTTCCCAAAATTCTTATCCACACCATTCACTGCCAGCTTCATTCGTGTCCCTCCTTCTCCTGTTCCGCTTTATCTATCATTGCTTTTAACGATATTCCCGGCACGTCCAGAAATACCAGCTCCTTAATCAGCCGCTCTACTTCGTCGGTTAACGTTTTAATATGCTCTCTGTTCATCGGTTCTGTCATATCATTCACAAAGCTCCCTTTTCCGGGGCGGGAAATGACATACCCTTCCCTTTCCAATTCTCTGTAAGCTTTTTGGATCGTGTTGGGATTAATCGTAAGTTCCTGTGCAAGACTTCTGACTGACGGCAGTTTTTCTTCCGGCAGCAGCACCCCCTGAATGATCAGACGTTTTACATTTTCAATGATCTGTTCATATATAGGAACGCGGCTTTTCACATCGATATCAAACACGTATCCACCTCCTGTCGGTTTGCTGCACTAACTGTATTAATTAGAATAGTACAGTTAATACAGTTATTCGTCAATATATTTATTTTTATGTTTATAACTTAAATTTATACAGATATATGAGAATACATACGATAAAAAGCTTGATTTATGAATTTACTTTGTATATTATAAACAACAACCATTAATTATATTTATACAATATAACGAATATTAATAAGATAAATAGACTAAAAGGAGTGTTTTCATGCATTTTCAAGGTAAAAGTTTTTTAACAATCAGCGATTTCAATAAGAAGGAAGTCGAGTATCTGATTGATTTCGCAATTCATTTAAAACAATTGAAAAAAAATAATATTCCCCATCAGTATTTAAAGGGACAGAATATTGCATTGCTGTTTGAAAAATCTTCTACCCGCACTCGTGCTGCTTTTACAGTCGCAGCGAATGACCTCGGGGCAGCACCTGAATTTCTCGGCTCAGGCGATATCCAGCTTGGTAAAAAAGAATCCGTCGCTGATACAGCTAAAATTTTAGGCAGCATGTTCGACGGCCTTGAATTTAGAGGCGCGAGCCAGGCAGTTGTTGAAGAACTTGCTGAACACTCCGGCGTGCCTGTCTGGAACGGTCTGACTGATGACTGGCATCCAACACAAATGATCGGTGACTTTATGACGATTAAAGAAGAATTTGGTACCTTCGCCGGTATTAAACTCGTGTATGCCGGTGACGGCCGCAACAATGTAGCTAATTCACTCCTTGTTACAGCGGCCCTGCTTGGCGCTGATGTCACAATCGCAGCACCTGAATCTCTGTTCCCTGAACAGTCATACGTAGATATCGCCAAAGGATATGCGAAAGCCTCAGGTTCAACAGTAGAAATCACAGCAGACATTAAAGCTGCAGTGATTAATGCCAATGTCATTTATACAGATGTCTGGGTGTCGATGGGTGAAGAGGAACATTTCGAAGAACGTGTTAAAACACTGCTGCCTTACCAGGTGAATAATGAACTTCTTGCCGATGTGAACGAGAACTTTATCTTCATGCACTGCCTGCCGGCTTTCCACGATACGCACACAGAGTACGGTAAAAACGTTGCTGAAGAGTTTGGCATTGAAGAGATGGAAGTGACGTCCGACGTGTTTAACGCAGATTACGCGAAACAGTTTGAACAGGGTGAAAACCGTATGCATTCTATTAAAGCAATTATGGCTGCAACAAACGGCAACTTATTTATACCGGATTTAAAATGATAATTAATCAGGAGGTCATCATATGATCAAAGTCAGTATTGTCGGTGCAACAGGCTACACAGGAAGTGAGCTATTACGTTATTTAATTCCCCATCAGGAAGTTGAGCTGGTGCACTTAACATCACGCAGCCACGTTGATACAGAGGCTGCTGTCTATTATCCGTTCCTAAAAGGCAGCATAAATAAGCAGTTTACAGCACTCGAACCGGACAAGTTATTTAACGACAGCGACGTGGTGTTTATCTGTCTGCCCCACGGTCATTCTATGGAGCTCGCAGCAACCGCTTCAGCATACGATGTTAAAATCATCGATTTAGGTGCAGATTTCCGTCTGAAGAATATCGATGTCTATGAACAGACTTATAACGTTGAACAGGCTGCACCGAATTTACTGAAAGATTTTGTCTACGGCCTGCCTGAAAAATACAGAGCTGACATTAAAACGGCTAAGTATATTGCCAATCCGGGATGTTTCGTGACGAGTGCCCTGCTCGGTCTGCTCCCTGCAGTGAGTGATGCCCTCGTTGACGAACAGTCGCTTATTATCGACAGTAAAACAGGGGTCAGCGGTGCCGGGCGCAGTGCTTCAGTCGATAAACTGCTGACGGAACTCATGGGTAACTTCAAGGCATACAATCCTCTCGCCCACCGCCATATTCCTGAAATCGAACAGGAATTGAACAGTTCATCAGAAAATGCAGTGCAGGTACAGTTTACCCCTCACTTAATTCCGGCAGAGCGCGGTATCTTCTCAACGATTTACGCAACGGTAAAAGACGGCGTCACTGAAGCTGATATTAACGAAAGCTATCAGCAAGCCTATCAGGATGAGCCGTTTGTGCAGGTGCTTAACGAAGGTGAACTCCCGCAGATGAAACACGTTGCAGGAACGAATAACTGTCAGATTGCTGTACAGCTCGACGAACGTACGAATCGACTCATCGTTTTATCGATTATTGATAACTTAGGAAAAGGCGCAGCGGGACAAGCGGTACAAAATATGAACATCATGTTTGGATTACCTGAGAAATCAGGACTCAATACCATTGCAATGATGCCTTAGAGAGGGTTTTTGATATGCAGATTACAGAGAAAAAAGTATCAGTGCTTAAAGGGCTTTGTGCAGTTGAAGGTGTCGAAACGAACGGTATACATACCGGTTTTAAAGCGCAGGACAAGGATCTTGCACTCATCTATTTTCCGGACGGTGCAACCGTTACAGGTGTATTTACGAGAAATAAAGTTAAGGCGCATTCGGTCCTTTACGATATGGAAATGCTCAAAAACTTTACGAAATTTAAAGCGATACTCGTGAACAGCGGAAATGCGAATGCGTGTAACGGGCTGACCGGTGAACGAGATGTTCACACGATGACGGATGCTCTTGCCGGAAAATTAAATATTGAGGCTCATGAAGTCCTCGTCAGCTCGACCGGCGTCATTGGTGAACCGCTGAATTTACAGCCGTTTTACTCGGGCCTTGATACGCTTGTTACCGGACTGAAATCGGACGATTCAACATCAGCTGCAGAAGCGATTATGACAACGGACACCGTTCCTAAACAGCTGTCATTTGAAGCGGATATCGGCGGTCAGACAGTACATTTCGGTGCAATGATTAAAGGTGCCGGCATGATTCATCCGAATATGGGCACGATGCTCGGCTATATTGTCACTGATGCCGGTTTCTCTCAGGATGCTTTAAATACTGCGCTTAAATCTGCGGCAGATGACAGCTTTAACGTGATGACTGTCGACGGTGATACGAGTACGAATGATACAGTGCTCCTCGCTTCGACTAACAAAGTGATGCTGCATGAAAATCACCTCGATGAGTTCACTGCAGCACTGACTGTTATGTGCCAGAAATTATCGCAAATGATCGCAAGAGACGCTGAAGGTGCGACAAAGTTCGTTACTGTTAATGTCGTAAATGCTGCCAGTAAACATGATGCGGTCAGTGTGGCAAAAACAGTCGCCACTTCAAGCCTCGTAAAAACAGCTGTTTACGGACAGGATGCCAACTGGGGCCGTGTCATTATGGCTATCGGTAACAGCGATGTTGAAACGCTTAGCCCAGATACGATAACGATTAAGTTTGCTGCCGCCAATGATGAAATTTTAGTTTGTCATGAAGGACTTGCAGTCCCTTTTGATGAAGGACATGCTTACAATATTTTAAGTAATACGGATGTTGAGATCTTTATCGATTTAAATGTGGGGGAATATTCCTCAGAGGTATGGACCTGCGATATGTCGGTCGATTACGTAAAAATCAATGCGGACTACAGAAGTTAGGATGATGATCATGAATGATACCGAAAGAATAGATACACTGATCGAAGCACTCCCCTACATCAACGTGTTCCAAAATAATATTATCGTGTTAAAATACGGCGGCAACGCAATGGTCAATGACAGCTTAAAAGAGTCCGTTATGCAGGATGTCCTCTTAATGAAATCGGTTGGTATTAAACCGATTATCGTGCATGGCGGCGGACCGTTCATTAATGACATGCTTACTAATCTCAACATTGAGTCGGAGTTTAAAAAGGGGCTCCGCGTGACTGATGATTCCGTTATGGATGTGGCTGAAATGGTCTTGTCCGGCCAGGTGAATAAAGATATTGTAAAGCATTACAATAAAATCGGTGGCAATGCTGTCGGTATTTCAGGTAAAGACGGCAATCTGATTAAAGTGAAGAAGAAGTTTATCGAAGAAGAGAATGCCAAAGGCGAAATTGAGCTGGTGGATATCGGGCTCGTCGGAGAAATTGAAACGATCGACACCGCCTTGCTGACGTTATTAATTAACAATGACTTCGTACCCGTAATTTCGCCGGTCGGTGCGGATATGAACGGCGATACGCATAACATTAATGCAGATTACGTGGCGGGTGAAATTGCCGGCGCGATTCACGCGGATAAATTTATTCTTTTAACGGATACAAAAGGGGTATATGAAGATAAGGACGATGAATCGACGCTCCTGTCTGAACTGACATTGGAACAAGTCGAACAGCATATAGAGTCCGGCGTAATTTCAGACGGCATGATCCCGAAAGTGGAATGCTGTTCACACGCCATTAAAAAAGGCGTGAAGCAGGCGCATATCGTCGACGGCCGCATTAAGCATTCACTGCTTCTGGAGCTGTTTTTTGATGCAGGAATCGGCACGATGATAATGCCGCATGAAGGAGGAAGGGTTTTATGAAGACAGAAGATTTGATTGAACTCGGAAACTCAGCATTGTTTAATACTTATAACCGCGGCGATAAAGTACTCGTCTCCGGTAAAGGAACATATGTGAAAAATAACGACGGCGAGGAATATTTAGATTTCGTGTCGGGTATCGCAACGAATATTTTAGGTCATGCCAATGAGAAAATCGTCAAGGCTATTACTGAACAGGCATCGACGTTAATTCATACTTCCAATGTGTACTGGAACAAACCATCGATTGAACTGGCGCATAAGCTGGTTACTGATAAAAGTGCAGGCAGCCTTCAGAAAGTATTCTTTTCTAACTCTGGTGCCGAAGCGAACGAAGGTGCTTTGAAACTCGCACGTAAATACGGTAAAGAAGTGAACGGTGAAAACTGTACGGAAATTATTACACTGACGGATTCATTTCACGGCCGCACAATGGCGGCTTTGTCTGCCACAGGCCAGCCTGATATGCATAAGGATTTCCAGCCATTACTGCCGGGCTCTAAGTACGTCCCTTTAAATGATTCGGAAGCTTTAAAAGATGCTGTAACTGAAAATACATGTGCGGTATTAGTTGAGACGATTCAAGGGGAAGGCGGAATCAATTCTTTGAGTGATGAATTCGTTGAAACGCTGAAAGAACTGCAGAATAATGGCCAGCTCTTAATTATCGATGAAGTACAGACTGGTATGGGCCGTACGGGAACTCTTTTCTCATTTGAACAATTCGGACTCGAGCCGGATATCGTTACACTCGCTAAAGGACTTGGCGGCGGCTATCCGATGGGCGCGTTTATGGCAACCGATAAAGTGGCAGGTTACTTTAAGCCCGGCGATCACGGGACCACGCTCGGCGGTAATCCGCTCGGTTCAGCAGTCGGCAATGCGATTTACGATGAGATTATGGAAGCCGGGCTGCTGGATAACGTTGCGGCACGTTCCAATCAGCTCGTTAAAGGACTTGAGAAAATTTCTGCTGATACCGGCTGTATCGCTGAAATTAAAGGCCTCGGCTTATTGATTGGCGTGCAGTTTAACGATTCGGTGGAGGCAGCGGATGTCTTGTCAGCATGCTACAGTGAGAAGATGCTGGTGGTCACGGCGAAACATAACGTCGTGCGATTACTGCCCCCGCTTAATGTAACTGCCGCGGAAATTGATGAAGCTCTGGAGAAATTCAGGAAGGCACTTGAGCAGCTTGTTAAATAATATGAAAAAGCATCAAATCTATGCGGATTTGATGCTTTTTTGTGTTTTGACGACGTTGAAGTTTTTTCATCATCGTTCAGGTTGATTTGTCAGACACTGTCGGTTTCACACTGTCCGATAAACGGATTTGTCAGACACTGTCGGTTCTACACTGTCCGATAAAGAGATTTGTCAGACACTGTCGATTTTACACTGTCCGATAAAGAGATTTGTCGGACACTGTCGGTTCTACACTGTCCGATAAAAAATTTTACCAGGCATGACCGCTGCCGCCGTCTATATTCACAGCGGTACCGCTCACGTATGATGCCAGATCAGAACATAAGAATGTGATGACGTTCGCAGCCTCAGCGGTATCGCCGATACGCCCGAGCGGAATGTTACCCGCACTTTTCACAGAGAATTCTTCCCATGATAATTCAGGTGCCTGCTGCTGCCAGCGTTTTTCTATCTGATCACTGCGGATTAGACCGATGCATACTGCATTAACGCGAATACCGTGCTGTCCTAAGTCTTTACTCATCGCTTTCGTCAAAGCAAGGCCGGCACTGCGTGATACTGTCGTCGGCAATGAGTTCGGCTGCGGCGTTTTCCCCATTACAGCTGTTAAGTTTAAGATCGCTCCGCCCTGTTTTTTCAAATGAGGGAGTGCTGCTTTTGACATTTTCACTGCGGCCATGACTTTCAAATCGATATCTTCTTCCCAGCCTGACAGTTCAACGTCTTCAAAGTTTTTAGCGAACGAACTCCCTGCATTATTCACGAGCACGTCCAGCCGGCCGAATTTCTCTACAGCCGCTTCAACGATTTTTTCACCCGCGTCCTTATCAGTAATATCCATTGCGATGTAATCCACATCTCCGAATTCAGCAATTTGTGCAGCTGCTTCTTTTAACGCTTCTTCACCGCGTGCAACGAGCATTACTTTCGCACCGAGCTTCACCATCTGTTCTGCCGTTTCTCGTCCGATACCTTTACTCGAACCGGTAATGACTGCCACTTTGCCTATGTAGCCGAAATCCATTAATTCTGACACAGTACCACTCCTTCATATGTTTACTCACTCAAGTTTACATTATGAAACACGTTCGATACATCTTCTAAGTCTTCTAATACATCAATCAGCTTCTCAAACTGCTCGAGGTCTTCTTCTTGTAAAGTTACTTCATTTTGCGCAATCATCGCATGTTCTGCGACGTTGAATTCTTCAACACCTAGTGCGTCCAGCGAAGTTTTAATGTCGTTAAATGCCTGCGGTTCGCCGTAGACTACCGTCATGCCGTTTTCCAGCCTAACGTCTTTGACGTCGACTTCATCTTCCATTAGGTGCATCAGCACGGTTTCGTCGTCAAAGCCTGTAAAGACGAATACCGACACGCTGTCGAACATATAGCTGACTGCGCCGCTGACGCCCATATTGCCGCCGTTTTTGCCGAAGGCTGCACGGACATCTGATACTGTACGGTTCACGTTGTTTGTCAGTGCATCGACAATCAGCATGGAGCCGTTCGGCCCAAAGCCTTCATAGCGGAGTTCGTCGAATGATTCATCGTCGCCGCCTTTTGCTTTTTCAATTGCTTTGTCGATAATATGCTTAGGTACAGAATAAGTTTTAGCACGTTCCAGGACAATTTTTAGCGCCTGGTTAGTTTCCGGGTCCGGTTCGCCTTTTCTCGCTGCTACGTATATTTCTCTGCCGAATTTGGCATAGATACGGCTCGTGTTCTGGTCTTTCTGTGCTTTTTTCTCTTTAATATTATTCCATTTTCTTCCCATCGGTCATCTTCCTTATTTCAGTATGTTTGCTTTTATATTTTACCACTTTTATTTATTGTTGTGCGGACGGCGTTCAGGTACATCTTTATTAATAATCATTTCCACCTGATAAATTCTGCTGACAAGCGCTTGTATCGGAGCCTGCGTCATTTTAAACACCGGCCACGGCAGCGATGGTTCAAAGTCGTGCAGCGCCATAATGAACTCATCTCTGTCCGGCAGCTTTCTGAATTCAAAACGCTGTTCTTTATTCGTCGAGCGTTTCTTCAGGCTGCCGCCCGTAATTTCGAAAAGAACGATGTCTGCTTCCGAACGCTCTTCATTAAATTTAAGTTCGAGCACCGGTTTCGGTTTATCGAGTACGTATATCGATACCGTATTGTTTTCTATTTTCGTATTGACGAAATCGTAAATAATTTCATCGAGCCAGCCGAAGTAATACCAGGCGACGTTCTCAACAGTCCATCCGGGCGGCAGCGGTGCACGCTGGACGCTCCGCACGCTGTTGTAATCCTTAGTTCTATACGTCAGGTTTTTACCGTAGCGGCGAATCGGCGTATCCGTTTCTTTAACATTTGTCCCGTATGCTCCTAAAATCGAAACAATACTGCCATCTGATAATTCATCGGCAATGTAAATAATCTGTTCAACATGATTCACAGCGGCCGCACGTGCAATATTGTCTGCAATCAGCAGATATAAATCGTAAAACTTACCCTGCGTCAGTCTGTTCAGACGCATAATCGGATCTTCGAAAAAGATTACCACATCGATATTCTTGAGCGCTTCTTCGACTTCCGGCAGGATAAATAAATCCTTTTTAATAAATGTAATATTCTCGTGATCGGGTTCCTGATTCGGGCTTGAAAAGGCAAACAGGTTAGCCGATTCGTTCAGCTCTAAATATAAGTGCTCACCAATTCTCCCGTGAACACCCATAAGCAGTACGTTTTTCTTCTTCATAACAATCCTCCTATGGACGATTCAGTTTCAGTCTGTAACGGATATATATTAATATCATCAGCATTAACAGTGTGACAAGGCCGATACCGAGAAACGGCAGATTGAATACCGTTGCGAAGTAGCCTGCAAGGACAGAACCTGCAACGGAACCGAGTGAAAAGTACGAATAAAAAATTCCGTTCGCCTTGCCCCGCTCGTTCATTTCGGAATTTTCCGCGACGATTTTATTCATCGACGGGAAGATAAATCCGAAACCGAAGCCGTAAATTACCATCACTAAAAAGATAAAGCCCGGTGAAGGCGCGAAATGCAGCAGAATCATACTGACACTTAAAATCAGTATGCCGATTGCAACGAGACTTTCACTCTTATAACGGGAATAAATTCTGTTGATCGGTGATGCAAAAACGATGATCGCTGTAACACCGAAAACACTCAGCATCATCCCTGTCATGGATGCGTCAGCTCCAAGGTAACCGGTTTTTATCGGCAGACCGAAAGCGAGTGTGCCCTGAGCAATCATCAATGTAAATGATGATATATACGCCACATTTAATGATGGACGGATGAGCAGTTCTTTAAACGGCGTTGCCGCATGATGTGTTCTGCTTTCTCCGGTTGAGCTTTCTTTAATACCGAAGAATGTTAGAATCGTTCCGAATACATATACCCCGGACAGGATGTAGTACACCATTTCGTAGCTGATTGTGCTCGATATAATCCCGCCTGCAGCTGGTCCAAGTATTGCCGCTGTTCCGATTGCGACACCGGTCAGTGCCATCGATTTTCCGATTGCAGACTTCCTGGAGATATCGGCGATTAAACTGAACGCTGCCGGTGTTAAAAGTCCGCTCGAGAACCCGTGGATTGCTCTGACTGCGAGCAGCACCGCAATCGACGGTGTCGTCGTATAAATGAGCACGAAAAACACCTGCATAATCATTCCGAAAAGCAGTGTATTTCTGCGTCCGAATTTATCCGATAAATATCCGCCGGCGATGTTGCCGACCATATTAAAGAGTGAGTACATGGCAACGACGATACCCGCCATAAATTCAGTTGCGCCGAGTTCCAGCGCGAACGGTGTAATAATCGGAAGCTGTATAAATAAATCTAAAAAGCAGATAACGATAACTAAATACAATAAAATTTTTGATTTCACATTATTCCCTCAATCTTAAATTCACATTTTCTATCCTTTTAATTATAACTAAAAAAAGACAGCAAGGCACGTATGCCTGACTGTCTTTCCTGTCATCGTATTAAATTTAAGCTTTCTTGTTCAATCTTTGTTCATAAGCATCGATAATTCCCGCTACCGCACCGTCACCAGTTACGTTAGTTGCAGTACCGAAGCTGTCCTGTGCAACGTAAAGTGCAATCATAAATGCAACTGCCGCTTCATTAAAGCCGAGGTTTGCCATAAGCACTCCGCTCGCTGCCATAATCGCACCCCCCGGTACACCAGGAGCTGCAATCATAACAACACCTAACAGCAGAATGACACCGAGCATTTCCCACAGTCCAGGCATATCATAGCCTGGGAGTATTGTCATCACTGCGATTGAACAGCTGACAATAGTAATCGTACTGCCCGACAGGTGAATCGTCGCGCCGAGAGGAATGACAAAGTCTGCGATACGTTCTCTGATGCCATTTTCTTTGGCACGTGCAAGTGTCACTGGAATTGTTGCCGCACTGGACATTGTTCCAAGTGCTGTAAAGTATGCCGGCAGCATCGTTTTAAGCATTTTAAAAGGGTTTTGTTTTAATAAAGAACCCGCAATTGTGTATTGAAACACAAGCCATACCCAGTGAAGAATAATTGCAACCAGCAGTACGACACCAAATACCAGTAATGTATCAAATACAGTACCTGTGGCTGCCATGCCAGCGAATACACCCGCTATGTAAAACGGTAATATACGGATGATTACTTTTTCAATAATAAATTCTGTAATATCTTTCCCCTGATCAAAGAACTTAATCATTACATCCAGCTTAAGTATATTCATCACAATGCCGACTGCGAATGCCAATACAAGCGCAGGTAAAATATCCATTACAGGCGGAATATCGAATTCCAGATACGGTGCAATTGCTGCCCCTTCTTCCGGTACTTGGCTGTCTCCCGTAATACGCGGCATGATAAAACTTGCTACTGCATATGCGAGCAGTCCTGCTCCGAGAGTCGATAAGTAGGCCACCCCTAAAGTGGCTCCGACGACCTTACCTGAACCTGTACCGATTTTTGAAATTCCCGATGCAATAAAAAATAGAATAATAAATGGAATCGTAAAGAAGATAAACGCCCCTAGAACCGATTGCATCGTCACGAATACTCTTACAATGAACTCCATAATAGAACCCATCGTGCCGCCGTCGCCAACGAGATAATAAATCCCCCCGACTGCGATACCGGCAATGATACCCGCAATTAATTTTGCTAATAATTTCACACTAAATCCCCCTTGATTTTTTCATCTCAACTAACATATCTTTTTACACTCCGGATTGCAACCGTTTTCTAAAATACTTTTTCGTAGGCCGCGTACCAGTTATCGAGGTTGTCATCCAGGTTCAAATGCCCCTTGTAATCAAACCCGAGCTTTTTGAATAGCTGCTGCATAGGTTTGTTCTCCTGTGAAGTGTCTGTATGTATACCGAGGTACGATTTTTCTTTACCTGTTTCAATAATGCCGCTTAAAATTTTCTGTGCGATTCCCTGTCCTTGGAACTGAGGGTCCACTGCCAGCCTGTGCAGTGCAAGACAATCCATGCGTGCAAGTTCCCACGGAATATCATCGTAGGCAAAAGCATGATTATCATCGGCAACGATGCAGCCTTTAATTACGCTGTCTTCTTCATAAACGTAGAGTGTGCCGTTTTTAATATCCTTTTTGAAGGTCGCATCCGTCGGATAGTATTCGTCCCACTGATAATTGCCTGCTGCGTGCATTCTCGGGATCACCTTTCTGATAATCTCCATTATATAAGGTACGTCATCGCTGACTGCTGAACGTAAAGACATTCGTTTTCCTCCATTATAATAATAATTTTCTTAAAATACCGTCAATAAACTATGCATTCAATTATACATTGTTGTATACTATTTAAAAGACTAAAAATGTAAGGGGTTTTATAATGTTTAAGTTTGATAAAAATACTGTTCCGTATCATATTTCGAATATGGTATTTTACTTAGTTACATTGGCTGCTGTCGGACTCATTTATTATTTCGCATTTTTACCGCCGCTTCTTGAAGTCACAACATCAGAGTTCTTTGCATCATTCGGTTTAGGTGAATTTATCGGATCGCTGTTCTTCCTGATTTTAATTATCGTGCCGATCCTGCTTATCGCTGGTGCGGTTTACCATTTAATTAAACTCGTTAAACCGTCAGGAAACGTTCCAGCAGAAAATTAAGTTCCATGGGGATGGAATTTTTCAAAAGCTCCGCAGTCATTAATGACTGCGGAGCTTTTTATGTGTTTTAAGACTTCAGTGTTTTATTTAACGCAATCGTATAGTGACGCGGTTCACGTGCACCGCTGATTGCAAATTTGTCATCGAATATGTAATACGGCAGAGTACGAACTTTGTTTACTTTCGCCATATTAAAGTCCCCGATTACATTTTCTAAAAACAGACTGGGATCGTTGATTACTTCGAGGGCAGGAACTTCAGGCATTCTGTTCGCTTTCGCAATTTCTAAGAGTACATCTTTATCACTCACATTTTTACCTTCAATAAAGTAAGCACGGTGCAGAGACTCAAGTACTTCTTCTCCGAGGCCGAATTCATACGCCAATTTTAATAATCTGTGAGCGTCTCTCGTGTTAGCTGGTATAACTTTATCCATGTTGAATTCGATGCCGGCAATTTTACCCTGTTCGACAATGTGGTCGACCATTGCAGTAATTTCTTCCATCGGCTTGTCATGCTTTTCAGCGAGGACTTCATACATATTTTTCTCCGGTACTTTCGGCGCCCGGTTATCCAGCTCGTAGCTTGCATACTCTATATTAATTTTATCATCAGTTTCATATTCAGCCAGTGCTTTTTCAAAATTCTTCTTGCCGATATAGCAAAACGGACACGCGATATCAGTATATATTTTAACGTCCATAAGACCACTCCTTTATCTTTATTAAATTTTAACACATTTACAGACAAAATTAGGAATTCTGTCACCATGTTCTTTAATTTCCATTACTAAATAGTGTCAAAATCTGATACAATAATTCATGTAAAACTATCAGGATTTATCCTGCAAATAAATTTGATAGGTGGAAAATATAATGAAATATCGAGTTTTACTTTATTATTACTATGCGGATGTAGAAGATCCGGAAACATTTGCTGCAGAACATTTAAGATTCTGCAAGGACTTAGGCCTTAAAGGCCGTATTCTCGTTGCCCATGAAGGTATTAACGGAACGGTTTCAGGTGATTATGAACAGACTGAACGTTATATGGAATATATGAAAGCACATCCTTTATTTAAAGATATCGTCTTTAAAATTGATGAGGCAGAAGAACATGCATTTAGAAAAATGTTCGTGCGTCCGCGTCCCGAGCTTGTGAACTTAAGCCTGGATACTGATATAGATCCTCGTGAACAGACAGGTGAATATTTATCGCCTGCAGAATTCTATGAACAGATGCAGCAGGAAGATACTGTTGTTCTCGATGTACGAAACATATACGAATACGATGTCGGCCATTTCCGCGGTGCAATTAAACCTGATGTTGAAACGTTCAGAGACACGCCGCAATGGGTACGAGACAACAAACACTTATTTGAAGGTAAAAAGATACTCACATACTGCACTGGCGGAATCCGCTGTGAGAAATTCTCAGGATGGCTGAAAAACGAAGGCTTTGATAATGTAGCACAGCTGCACGGCGGCGTAGCAACATACTCTAAAGACCCTGTCGCTAAAGGTCAGCTGTGGGACGGCCAGATGTACGTTTTTGATGAAAGACTGACAGTGCCGATTAACCAGGTTGAACACGTAGTCGTCGGTCGCGATCACTTTGACGGCGAGCCGTGCGAACGCTACATCAATTGTGCGAACCCTGAATGTAATGCGCAGATTTTAGCATCCGAAGAAAACCAGCATTACCATCTCGGCGGATGTTCAATTGAATGTGCTGAACACTCACGCAACAGATATATCGTTGAGCACAACATGACGAGTGAATTCGTTAAAGAGCGTATTGAAGAATTAAAACAGACAGATTTTGCTGAGTCAGAACCTGTGTTAAGCCATAAAGGATAATATAATTTTATTTTACAGCCAGTCCGGAAATTCCGGGCTGGCTTTTTTGTGTTTGCTGGCAGAGGAATACCTTTTCTTTTCCTGCAAAACTCACCATCACCCCCTGCCGTTCTTAAATTCCTAGTAGAATAGTAAGTTTTCTATCTTAAATTATCAGTAAATTATTGAATTATTCTAAATAAGTGATATCATTAATTTTAATTCATAGTTATCAAGTAGGAAAAGTACGATGTTACATATTCAGGAAACATATGCATTGGAAGGAGAATTTCATGGAGTTTAATATTTTAAATCAAAGCCCTATTCTTGACGGACATTCTGTTGTAGAGTCTCTCGGCCATACCGTGGAACTTGCGAAGCTTGCAGATACTCTCGGTTACAAGCGTTACTTCGTGTCGGAGCATCACAATATGGAAAATCTTATCGGTACGGCACCTGAGGTGTTAGTGACTCACCTGATTAATCATACGAAAAATATAAATATCGGTGCGGGCGGCGTCATGCTGTCGCATCACAATCCGTTTCACGTTGCCGAACAGTTCCAGCTGATCAGTCATCTCGCACCAGATCGTGTGAATCTCGGCGTTGGCAAAGCACCTGGCGGCACGCCGCTTTCAACAGCTGCCCTGCAGCATGAACTTCGTGCCAATATCGACTCTTTCAATGACAGATTCCTGAGCTTGAAATCATATGTAGACGGCACACACGAGAATAACAGAACGCTTAAAATATCGGCTGATACAGAATCATCAAAGCCTGATTTGTTCCTGCTCGGCGGAAGTGCATCGTCTGCACAGTTTGCTGCTGAAAATAAAGTGAATTTCATCTTTGCTCATTTTATAAAAAATGATGAAGCACTGCTGAAAGAAGTTTCAGCTGCTTACAAAAAACATTATCCGGATGGCAAGTTCATTGCTGCCTTATCGGTACTCGCAGCTGAAACTGCAGAGGATAAAAAAGCTGCTGCAGATGAAAATATAGTTTACTCGCTCAAATTTAAAAACGGCAAAACATTACGTGTCACTACTGAAAATCAGGTTAATGATTATATTAGAAATACCGATGAAAAAATTGAAGTTGAGAAAAAACAGCTGGATATGATTCTTGGTAATAAGGAAGAGATTTTATCAAAATTAGACGAACTCAGTAAATTAAATCCAATCGATGAATTCATGTTCCACATACCATCAACCGACGCTGAGGTTCGTAATCAGACGGTTAAAATACTCGCACCGATTCATACCATACACAAAGAAAAGGCTGGGATATTATGAGTAAGAAAGTACAATTCGGAGTAATGCTGCACGGGCCGGGCGGCCATATGAACGCATGGAGAAGCGCTGACGTTCCAAGTGATGCCAGCGTTAATTTCGATCATTATAAAAACATCACTTTAAAAGCTGAAGATGCAGGGTTTTCATTTATTTTCGTTGCTGACGGTCTTTTTATTAACGATAAATCAATCCCGCACTTTTTAAGCCGTTTTGAGCCGTTAACACTGCTCGGCGCACTCGCTCCAATCACTTCGCATATCGGACTTGTTGCAACAGTGTCAACGTCGTACAGCGAACCGTTTACGATTGCACGCCAGCTTGCTTCAGTTGATATGATGAGCGGCGGACGTGCCGGCTGGAACGTGGTGACTTCTCCTTTAGAAGGCAGTGCTAAAAACTTCAGCAAGGATAAACATCCCGAACACAGCCTCCGCTACGATATCGCGGATGAGCATCTGTCAGTCGTTCAGGGCCTGTGGGATTCATGGGAAGATGACGCATTTGTGCGCGATAAGGAAAGCGGACAGTATTTCGATAAAGAAAAAATGCACGAATTGAATTACGAAGGCGAGTTCTTCAAAATTCAGGGACCGCTTAATATTGAACGTTCCCCTCAGGGACAGCCGATTATTTTCCAGGCGGGTGCTTCACCGAAAGGTTCAGCATTCGCAGCACGTAATGCTGACGCGGTATTTACAAATGCCAGCACTTTAGAAAAAGCGCAGAAAACTTATGCAGATTTGCGCCAGCAGGCAGCTGATAACGGACGGAACCCTGACGAAATTAAAGTATTCCCGACGCTGCAGCCGATTGTCGGGAAAAATCATGACGAGGTCCGTGAACGTTACGAATATATTAAGAACTTAGTTACTATAGAAGAAGCGCTCGCTTACCTCGGCCGCTACTTTGACCACCACGACTTCAGTCAGTACGATGTCGATGCACAATTCCCTGAACTTGGCGATATCGGGAAGAACAGCTTCCAGTCGACGACTGATGAAATTAAGAAACGCGCGAAAGAAAACAACTTAACGCTGCGTCAGGTTGCGATGGAAGAAACGACACGTGAAAGTCCATTTATGGGCACATACGAAGAAGTCGCTGATCAGATTATTGAATGGATCGATAACGACGGTGCAGACGGATTTGTTCTGACACCGCATGTACTTGGTGATTTCTTCCATGACTTTATCGATAAAGTCATTCCGATTTTAGTCGGTAAAGGCTATTATGACACTTCCTACGAAGGTAAAACTTTACGCGACGAACTTGGGTTGCCGTTTAAAGAAAACCGCTATTCTAAATAAGTAATGTATGAGCACCTGCTTCCATGTGGAGCAGGTGTTTTTTGTGCCTGTAAACAGTTTAGGAGATTTGGAATACGACGGTGGTTTGACGTCGTACTTGAAGTGACCTTGGAATACGACGGTTATTCGGCGTCGTACTTAAAGCGGGCTTGGAATACGACGGTCATTCGGCGTCGTACTTAAAGTGGGCTTGGAATACGACGGTTATTCGGCGTCGTACTTAAAGTGACCTTGGAATACGACGGTTATTCGCCGTCGTACTTAAAGTGACCTTGGAATACGACGGTCATTCAGTGTCGTACTCGAAGCCCTCAGCTGACCAGAAACCAACATAATTCCTCTCTCATTTTACAATGTAAACGCTTTAATATTCTTTTTAGTTTAAACTTTCTGAAAACTTATTGACTCAGCTGTCACTCCTTGCTACACTTAGCAACTAATTCACAAATTTTCAGTTGCAGGAGGACTGCTATGATT
The DNA here is from genome assembly GCA_003513765.1 of Jeotgalicoccus sp. GTDB lineage: Bacteria > Bacillota > Bacilli > Staphylococcales > Salinicoccaceae > Jeotgalicoccus. The sequence goes on along the minus strand of DONT01000005.1, from coordinate 34,225 downwards.
ACTTTACTTTCAGCTTTATTTTTACTTATTGCAGGATATTTTATCTACGGAAAAATTGTAGAACGCATTTTTGTTATTGATGATAAAAATCCGACGCCGGCATACAAAACAAATGATGGTGTGGACTATATGCCAATGCATCCATTTAAAGGATGGTTGATTCAGCTGTTAAATATCGCAGGTCTTGGTCCGGTATTTGGTGCTGTAGCAGGTGCTGTTTACGGTCCTCCAGCTTTAATCTGGATTGTTGTCGGCTGTATTTTTGCCGGTGCTGTACACGATTACTTTGCAGGCATGCTGAGCTTGAGACATAATGGTTCACAGTTCCCTGCACTTGTAGAAAGATATCTCGGCAAAGGTGTTAAAGTTTTTATTTATATCGTTTCGCTGGCACTGATGATTCTTGTGACTGCTGCATTTACTGCCGGTCCAGCAGAATTAATTGAATTAAAATCAGGCGGTGCGATTCCATTCTTTGTTGCTTTAATTATTATTTTCACATATTTTATTATAGCTGCTGTATTACCGATTGATAAAATCATTGGACGGATTTATCCATTTTTCGGTGCTGTATTGATTATTATGGCGGTATCAGTGTTATTCGGTTTAATCTTTTCAAGCACACCGATTCCAAATCTTACATTTGAAAATCAGCATCCTGCAGGGCTTCCTGTATGGCCGCTTATAATGGTTACTATTTCATGCGGTGCAATCAGCGGTTTCCATTCAACTCAAAGCCCTATTATTGCTCGTACCGTTAAGAAAGAATCAGACGGTCGCAGAGTATTCTTTGGCGCAATGATTGCAGAAGGTGTTATTGCATTAATCTGGGCAACTGCCGGTATGACATTCTTCCATGGAACAGGTGGATTGGCAGACGCACTTGCAGTCGGCGGACCCGCCGGCGTAATCGATACAATTTCTATTGAAATGCTCGGCTCTGTCGGCGCAATATTAGCATTTCTTGGTGCGATTATTTTACCAATCACTACTGGAGATACAGCACTTCGCTCTTCCCGCATGATGCTTACTGAAGCAGTAGCAGGCATAAGAAAGAGCAAGAAAGCTCCGAAAATGTTCTGGATGACACTTTGTGTCGGTATCCCTGCCTTCCTGCTGTCGACTATCGATTACATGTTCTTATGGCGTTATCTTGGTTTCACTAACCAGACCGTTGCAGCGACGATGTTATGGGTTGCAACTGTTTATCTGTTAAAAGAAGGAAAATTCCATTACATTTCCGGTATTCCAGCGTTGTTTATGACAGGTGTCGTCGGAACTTACTTCCTGTATGCGCCTGAGACATTAAATCTGGATTATAATATTTCTGTTATCGGAGGATTAATACCGGTAGCTGTTACAGGCTATCTTTATGTCAGAGCAATTCTTAAACAACGGGCTGCGGAAGTTAAAGATCCAGCTTATGAACACTAGCACAGTAATTGAAAAATGGCAGGAGAATGAAATTTATAAAGTTTATTCTCCTGTTTTACTGCAAAAAAATAGCGGATCCGGAATCACTCTTAGATTCCGGATCCGCTGTTCTATTTATTTATTAGTTGATGAAGTTGTGGCTAGACGCTTGTGCAGCACTGATTGTTCTTGAGCTCACCTGTCCAAGTCCGCCGCCAAATTGCATTTCAGAAACAGTAACTGAACCGTCAGCATTTACGCTTTCGACAATCGCAACGTGACCAAGACCATAAGCACCATTAGTATAAGCTGGCGCTTGCATAATTGCACCTACTGAAGGTGAATTACTTACTGAGTAGCCTGCTGATTGAGCACCAGCTGCCCAGTTTGTAGCGTTGCCCCAAGTGTTGCCTACGCCTAAACCGCGCTGAGAGCGTTGTTCAAATACATACCATGCACATGTTCCCCAGTCGTAGTAGTTAGCGCCGTTACTTGCACTTGTTACCGGTGTTGCCGCTGGAGTTGCCGCCTGTGGCTGTGCAACTTCTTGTACTGCTGGAGCAACTTCTGCTGCCTGTACTTCTTGTACTGCAGGTGCTGGAGCTGCTGCCTCTTCAACTTCCTGAACTTCTACTTCTTCAACAGCTGGAGCTGCAGTTTCTACTGCCGGTGCTGCTTCTTCTACCGATACTGCTGCAGGTGCTGCTGATTCAGCAACTACAATAGTTTTACCAGCGATGATAAGATCTGAAGATAAGTTGTTCCAAGCTTTAATTTCGTCAATTGTTACATCAAATTGGTTAGCAATAGCGAATAAAGTGTCGCCTGCTTCAATAGTGTATGTAGTTGCGCCTTCTTCAGCTTCTACTGCTTCAGCAGGTGCTGCACTTGGTGCTTCAGCGTCAATTTTAAGAACGTCGCCAGGGAAAATAAGATCTGAAGTTAAGTTGTTTAATGACTTAATTTCGTTCACTGATTGTGATGCGCCTGCCGAAATACTCCAAAGCGTGTCACCTGATTCTACTGTAATTTCTGATGCTGATATATTAGCTGCAGCTACTGCTGATAAAGCTGTAAGCGATGCTGCAGAGATAATTGTTTTTTTCATGTTTAAATCCTCCATAGTTTGGGAATATAATTATTGAACTCTGTCCCGAGTCATTTCCACGAGTCTTACTATAGCATATGATACAAGCGATTTGGCATTTGTAACTGACTTGTAACCTAATAGAAAAATTTATGAGATTAGAGTTATATAAAGTAAGCGTCTTCAGAATTGTAAATTTTAAGTAAAACACCCGCAACCCTTGATACATAAAGGTTACGGGTGTTTTATCGTATATTTTAAATTCAAAGTTATCAAACTTTTGTAATATAACTGTAATGTTATTATGTGAAGGCTTAACGCAGTCAAACCGGCCTTATATTACTGTCGTATAGGATGACAGTTTCTCAAGCTCACTCTTACCGAGCAGATTATCTGTGATGATTGCCGTAAAATCGCTGAAATCACTAATCTTGGCAAATGAAGTGTGATTCATCTTGCTGGAATCCACGACAAGATACGCCGCTTGTCCGCATTCCATCATTAAATTCTTCACTTTAGCCTTCTCAATAGTTGGTGCAAAAATCCCTTCATCAACAGTCATCGCCTGTGTTCCGACGAAAGATACATTCACTTTAATATTATTCAGTACATCTATTGTCTGAGTACCGTACATCGATCCGATGTTCTGCTGCACAGTACCGCCGAGAATAATCACTTCATGATGACTGTCTATTAACTCAGCCGCTGCTTTAATATCATTAGTAATAATACGCACTGTATAATCTTCGTTCTTTAACAGCTTGCAGATTTCAAGAGTCGTCGTGCCGGCATCTAGCAGAATCGTTTGATTAGGCTTGATAAACTGCATCGCTTTTTTGGCAATCAGCCGTTTTTCTTCTATATTAACCATCTGTTTTTTAACAAAAGGCACTTCATTTAGGAAGGAATCTTTTAAAAGAATTGAATTAGACGTTCTGATAATCTGTTCATCCGATTCAAGCTCCTTCAAATCACGACGAACTGTCATCTCTGAAACGTTAAGTTCCTCAGCAAGCATCTCGATTGTTACAGTGCTGTCTCCAGCTACACGGTTTACAATATATTCCTGTCTTTTTCTCTTCATATGTATCACCTTGGCATTAATTTTATTATTTACTATTTATATTGTAACGCAATTAATGTGATTAATTTACATTATATTTGTGATTCTGTGAATTTTTAACACATTAATTGCAGGTTGTGCGGTTGGATTCATATGAGCTCTGTTCATATCACTTCCAAACCGCTGGGATTCATATGAGCTCCGTTCATACCACTTCTAAACTCGCTGGAGCAGCTGTTATTACAATCCGATGAACTCCCCTCATACAACGGCAACACAAACCACTGTAAAAACAAAAAGTAAAACCCGGCTTTCCGGATTTTACTTTCTGCTTCTTCTATTCTATTTCTTTATAATAACGCCGCGTTCTTTCAGCCACACCTTGATTTCTTTCATTCGCACCGTATCGCCTGCTTCTTTCGCTGCCTGGTATTCGCTTAGCATATCGGTTACCTCGTTCTGACCGCCTCGGATTTTACCGCCACCGTCAGCACCATCACCATCGGCACCCGATACCTCACCGTCATAAATCATCTCTACTCTGAAAGTCACGAACAGCATAATAATCCCGAAGATAATCGCGAGCCCGATACTCGATACTCCAGCGATGTTTTCCAGTGTATTATTTTCAAGTACGTTTTCTGATAAAAACCGCGCTATTTCCGGAGTAATAAATCCTGCGGCCATACCTATCAGCACTTTCATCGGATCGAAGTGGTATTTCTTTCTGTCCGGACGTCTGTCGTCTTCTTCTGATTTTAAAAACATATTAAGCTCCTCATAAACTTTCTTTATCTTAAATTATACTAAATAAATCACCTGAAAAGGCAAAGAAAGATGCCAAAATAATGGCATCTCTTCTCTAAATTTTATCTGTTCGTTTTTTACTCTTTATCCGCTACTACCGTAAAGCGTGCATTAATATGTTTCGCATTTTCAGCCTCATCGATAACTGCGATCGCAAAGTCAGCATAGCTGATATAGCTTTCTCCTGCTTTATTCACGAGCAGCACATCTTCACCTTTTTCATATGTGCCTGTGCGTTTTCCTTCCGCGTCGAATTCTGCTGACGGGCTGATAAATGTCCATTTCACATTTGTCGTCTGTTCAAGTTCTTCCAGATTTTGACTCTGTCCGCCTGCTGTCGGTTTAAACATATCCGGGAAGTTAGGAGTATCGATGACTTTCATCGTTCTGCTGTCATCCACATATAAACTTCCTGCTCCGCCGACAACAATCAGACGTGTGCCGGTTCCGGCCAGTGCATTGATTAATGCGCGTCCCGCTTCAACGTGTGCATCTTTCTCACCGAGCGGCGCACCGAATGCATTAATCACCACTTCCAGTCCGCGGAAATCTTCAGTCGTCGTATCATGTACATCTTTCTCTATTACATTTACATTATCGTTATTTAATCTCGCAGCATCTCTGACAATCGCTCTGACTTCATGTCCTCTTTTGACTGCTTCATCTAATATTAAACTGCCGGCTTTACCCGTTGCGCCTACGATTCCTATTTTCATTAAAAATCCTCCATTTATGTTATGATTTTAACTACTATATTACATACCCTACACTTACTTTTTGAAACTAAGTTTATTTACAAATCAGGAGTGCAGATATATGAAGAAAAAGAAAACCCAGAAGACAAACGCCATGCGTGTACTTGAGAATCATAAGATAAAATACGACGTGCATGAATACGCATGGAACGAAGAGCATACGGATGCCAAAACAGCAGCGGAGAAAGTCAGTATACCATTTGAGAAAATTTATAAAACACTTGTTGCAGCAGGGAATAATACAGGTGTTATCGCTGCCTGTATTCCAGCTTCCAAAGAACTCGACTTAAAGAAATTTGCCAAAGCGAGCGGCAACAAGAAAGTCGATATGCTTCATATGAAGGATTTGGAAAAGACGACCGGCTATATCCGCGGCGGCTGTTCACCTGTCGGCATGAAGAAACTCTTTCCCACTTATATTGCAGCTGAAGCTGAAGCGATGGAAACTATTATTGTATCCGCAGGCAAACGCGGCATGCAGATGGAGCTGCCGCCTGGTGATTTAATCGAAGTTACCAGCGGTGAATTTGCTGATATAACAGAATAAATAAAGCTCTGATCCCAATTCGGATCAGAGCTCTTTATCTGTTAAGTCAATTTCTGGATGTAAACTCTTCCGGCAGCTTTATACCATTCGAGGCAGAGTATAATAATCAGTGCGATGTCCGCAATATCTCCGCCGTAATACATCAGCATCGCACCCGTTTCGCCATCAGGGCGGGCAACTCCTTCCGGTGGTGAAGCGAATATCAGTTTCGATAATATTTTATGAAATCCAAGGGCAGCGACAAGCACTGCGGCCCGATATAAAAAGCTGTAACGGTGCGTAACGATATCGATATATATAATCGACATTGTAAAAAGGTATCCCGCAAGGAAAACATGCAGATGTACCAGAGCAAACCACAGGACGGATGTATGCATAAATTCAAACAACCCGGTTTTATAAATGAGGAATAGTCCGCCGATATTAAGTATAGAAGCGATCAGAGGATTGCTGATAAATTTTACATATTTCATATTCAGTATTTTGCTCAGTTTTCTTGCATAGGAAACATTCAGCGTCCGCATTATAAGAGTCATCGGTTTACCGTGAAGTATAAAGAGCGGTCCGAACATTCCAAGCAGCAGATGACCGAGCATATGGACAGTAAAGTCTGTATGTGACAGACGCGCCATTGGTCCTGTCAGCGCAGAAGCTGCAATGATTACACCGGCTGCAAACAGAAAATATCGTCCCCAATGCCAGCTGCGATTTCTCTTTTTCGAATAATACATTGCCGCCGGATAAAGTATTAATGCAGCAATTGCGATTAAACCTGCAATAACTTCCAGTATTAAAAAATGTGTCATATTCGTATGATGCATGCTTAAGAACCTGCTCTTTCCTGTTTAGACTTAAAAAGCAGCACGATGCCGACAATTAAAAGAACGGCTCCTGAAATATTCCATGCCAGATCATAGGGCAGTATATTAACACCATAACGAACCTGGTGAATCTGCAGCAGTTTGTGGTTAATAATACCGTCAAACAGCTGAAATCCTCCTAAACCGGTAAATATTCCACCTGTCCATTTAAGTTTATGGACCCCATGTTTACGCTGTAAATCTGCAAACATAAATAATCCAATTACGAGGGCGAACAAAGCAAATGCATTGAGCAGTCCATCAGATAAAATACCGATAAACGTCGTTGCACGGTCATAAAAATGATGCCATTGAAGCAGCTGATGGAAAATAATTTCATCGACAAGCGCCATTAAACCAATACCGAAAAGGATACCCGACCATATGTTTTTACTACGATGCGAACCAATGTTTTTTTGACCCATAGACATTCCTCTTTCGCATGTATATTTACATATAAACTACCCTGCAGCTGTATGTATTAATCTGAGAAAATAAAAAACCTTAAATCCAACATTGGATTTAAGGTTTTAAGAATATATTAAGCTTTTACAACGGCAATTTCTCCGTCTTTAATGTGCGCTTTAACATCTTTAAGGTTTTCTTCTTCTAAGATTAAATCTGTCAGCTGATCTTCAATTTTGTCTTGAATGACTCTGCGCAGCGGTCTTGCACCGAAGCGTTTGTCGTAGCCCAGGCTGACGAGTTTTTTCTTAGCGTCATCTGTAATTGATATCTTAATTTCGTTTTCTTCCAGTGCGTCCTGTAATTCAGTCAGCATCAGATCGACGATTTCCATTAAGTTTTCTTCTGACAGCTCGTTGAAGTTAATAATAGCATCAAATCTGTTTAAGAATTCCGGTTTGAAATAATCGCTTAAGTTTTCAAGCGTGCTAACTGATTCGTGCTGGTCTGCGTTAAAGCCGACGCTCGCGTTATTATCTCCTGTACCGGCGTTACTTGTCATAATGACAACTGTTTCTTTAAAGCTGACTGTTCTGCCGTGGGAATCCGTTAACTGACCGTCTTCCATAATTTGCAGGAACATGTTCTGCACGTCAGGGTGCGCTTTTTCAATTTCATCTAAAAGAATAATTGAATAAGGGTTGTGACGTACTTTCTCTGTCAGCTGTCCAGCCTCTTCGTGGCCAACATAACCCGGAGGCGACCCGATAATTTTAGAGATTGAATGTTTCTCCATGTACTCACTCATATCGAGTCTGATCATTGAATTTCTTGAACCGAATAACTCTTCAGCAAGTGCTTTCGTTAATTCAGTTTTACCGACACCAGTCGGACCGACGAACAGGAATGAACCAATTGGACGGTATTTAGATTTAAGACCGGCGCGGCTTCTTCTGACTGCCTTCGCGATCTTTTCGACTGCTTCCTGCTGGCCGATCACTTTACTGCTCAGGTTCGTACCGAGATCTCTCATCTGTGCCTGTTCTTCAGACTGGAGTTTCGTTACAGGAATACCTGTTTTCTCTTCGACAATCAGCTGAATATCAGCGATATCTACATCCATGACCTGTTTGTCGTCTGCTGCAGCCTCCAGCTGTTTTTCAAGCTGCAGTTCCTGATATTTCAGGCGTGCTGCCGTTTCGTAATCTTCCTGCTCTGCTGCTGCATCTTTTTCTTCAGCAATTTTTTCAAGCTTCTGTTTAATGGATTCAGTATCATTCTCCGCATTCGCAAGATTTAATCGTGCACCGACTTCATCCATTAAATCGATTGCTTTATCCGGTAAGAAACGGTCCTGAATATATCTGTGCGATAAATTCACAAACGCCTCAACGACTTCGTCGGAATAGCTGACTTCGTGGAATTTTTCATAGCGGTCTTTAATACCTTTAAGGATTAAAACCGATTCCTCGAGCGTCGGCTCTTTAACGATAATCGGCTGCAGACGGCGTTCAAGGGCTGCGTCTTTCTCGATTTGACGATACTCTTTCAGTGTTGTTGCACCGATAATCTGCAGTTCACCGCGTGCTAATGCCGGTTTAAGAATGTTACCCGCATCCATTTGTGAGCTTTCAGCAGAACCTGCGCCGACAATCTGGTGAATCTCATCGATAAAAAGAATGACATCCTGACGCTCTTTCAGTTCTGCAATGAGCTGTTTCATACGCTCTTCAAACTGACCGCGCATTGAAGTGTTCGCAACGAGTGATGCGACGTCCAGAACGTAAATTTCTTTATCCATCAGTTTCGTTGGCACATTGCCTTCTACGATTTTCAGTGCCAGCCCTTCAGCAATTGCTGTTTTACCGACACCCGGCTCACCGATTAATACCGGATTGTTCTTATTGCGTCTGTTTAATGTTTCAATGACGCGTTTTACTTCTTTGTCCCGTCCGATAACCGGATCGATATTACCCGCTCTTGCCTCGTCCGAGATGTTATTGCCGAGCTGGTCTAAGAGACCGTCGCGTTTATTTTCACGTTCTTTAGTTTGTGTACTCGTTCCTTTGTTTCCTTGTCCATTGAAATATTTATTGTTCATATTATTATTTTGGAAAGATGATCCTTTAAAGAAGTCATTTGAATTCATCATTTGACCCTGGATATCCTGGAAACAGCTGTCACATAAATGAACCTGCATTTTTTGATTGTTAAAATTCATTGCAAGGTTTACATTCGCTTCGTTTAATCCGCAATTTTGACATTTCATATGTGTTTCCTCCTATTGATATATTCGCGTTCACAGTCAATTTGACTTTGACTATATTTGACTATGAATACAGTATAAAGGCCTCAAAAGATATTTTCAAATATGATGCTTACAAATAACTTTCTTTCTGACTATCTTTGACCTTATACATTCATTATACATTGACCTTCTTTGACTTTCAAGTATTTTATTTGTTTTTTTAATATAAAAACCGGCTTTCCAAAAAGGGAAAACCGGTCGTAATCATTACTTGGTATTTGTGAACCCGCCGTCGATACGGATAACTTCACCATTAATATATTCTGCTTTCGATGTTAACAGGAAGCTGACAAGCTCTGCCACTTCTTCCGGTGTACCGAGACGTTTTTGCGGGATGCCCGCTTCTGCGTTCTCTTTCATTTCCGGGTTATTTGCGTAAAACGCTGCAACCATCGGTGTCTCTGTCGGACCTGGAGCGATAGAGTTTACACGCAGTCCGTCTTTTGCGTATTCAGCTACAAGGCTTTTCGTCATGCCGACGATGCCGTGTTTCGTTGCTGAGTAGGTGACAACAGAATCCTGACCTGTTACACCCGCACTTGAAGCAGTGTTCACAATCGAACCGCCGCCCTGTTCCAGCATTACTTCTGCAACGTAGCGGATACCGTATAATGCACCCAGCATGTTGATGCCGACAATTTTATCGATTTCTTCTATATCTGTTTCAAGGAAGTATTTGCCGCTTCCTGAAATACCTGCGTTATTAAAGAAGTAGTCGATTGTACCGAACTTCTCAACCGTCTGATCAACGTAATTTTTTACATCTTCAGCTTTAGATACATCCGCTTTAATGAATAATGCATCAGCACCTTTTTCTTTGACCATCTCAACCGTTTCGTTACCGCCCTCTTCGTTTACATCGACGACTGCGATATTAACGCCCTGTTCAGCAAGGCTTAATGCGGAGACAGAAGAGTTTTCAGAATCAGCACTGTAAATTAATATCGAAGAAGAGCTCGGAACATATAATGTGGATTATAATTCTAATTTTTGTTTTTTAATGATGTTGGACTACCATGTGGCTTTGACATGGGCATCTGGGACAATTTGGTCTACCATGTGGTTTTGACATGGGCATCCGGGACTGTTTGGACTACCATGTAGCTTTGACATAGTCGTCCGGGACTGTTTGGACTACCATGTGCTTTTGACATGGTCGTCTGGGACAATTTGGACTACCATGTGGTTTTGACATGGGCATCCGGGACTGTTTGGGCTACCATGTGGCTTTGACATAGTCATCCGGAAGAGTTTGGACTACCATGTAGCTTTGACATGGTCATCCGGGACTGTTTGGACTACCATGTGGCTTTGACATAGTCATCCGGAATATTTTGGACTACCATGTGGTTTTGACATCGGCATCCGGGATAGGCTGGACTACCATGTTCATTCTACAAAAGTATCCAAACGATAAATAAGAAAAATTGTCCAGCAATCAGTAGTCGCTTTGCTCAACACAACAAAAACGGGTGGAAGTCTTAATTTTAAGATTTCCAACCCGTTTCTTTTATCTCTTTAGGACTTTTGTCCCCTCTTTAGTAAGTTCTAAAAATGTTTCATCTATACCGTTTCTATTAGTTTAACCTTTTTGTAATAATCGTCCACGCTGTCTTTGAGACCATTTTGATTAACCGGTACAGCTGCTGTTAACAAAGAAGTTCTTTTTTCTCTCGCTTCCGGTATGACTTCCTGAAGTTTCCTGTTAAAAGCGGATGCGAAGTTATTTTTGTTCTCTATAAATTTATCGTATTTCCGCTCTCTCCTAGTAAGTTAATATAAGCAAGCCCAGCAAAAATCGCACCACCCTGCTCACCTCTACTCAAATAAAAACCCTCATCAGAGCATAATCGCTCTAATGAAGGTTAAAATATCATATTATTATTTATCTCTAACTGTTTTTAATGCTGTACTCCATGCAATAACTTCGCTCAGCATCAATTCCACTGTACCTGTATGCATTTCTGCAGGCTGGAATTTAGTGCCTTCTGCAAAATCAGTAAATAATGATAGTGCCGGGTGTGTACGAACGTCTGCAATTGCCAATTCGCCTAAAATTCCGCGTAAGTGCTCAGCTGCACGTGCTCCGCCGACTGAACCGTATGAGACAATTCCTGCTGCTTTATTATTCCAGGGTGCTCTTGCTGAATCCAGAGCATTTTTCAATGCACCTGTAATACTATGGTTATATTCCTGTACGATAAACACAAATCCATCATATTCGCTAAGTTTTTGGTTCCATCTGATTACGTTAGCATCTTCCATACCTGTTGTTCCTAAGAAAGGCAGATCATAATCCATAATATCGATAATTTCAAATGCTGCATCTTCCTGTTTTTCACCTACTGATTTTACCCACTCCCCAACTTGCGGGCTGTTTCGTCCGTCGCGTGTACTGCCTAGTATAATTCCAATTTTAAGTGTCATATATAATTACTCCTCTAAACTTTAATTTTATATTTTTAAATCATTATTGCCTCTAATTAATCTTCAAACATTTCTACCGGTGTAAGCTTCGCTTCAATTTCAGCTCTGTCTTCTTCTAAAAATGGCGGTAACTCCAAGTGTTGCCCTATGTCGGAATCTGGGATACCATCTGTCAGACCTGGTCCTTCTGCGGTCGCAATTTCAAACATTATACCGTTGGATTCACGGAAGTACAGACTCTTAAAGAAATATCTGTCGACTATTCCCGTTGATCTAAATCCTTTTGCCGTTACTTTTTCATGCCAATATGCCAGTTCGTCTTCATTTTTAACGTTGACAGCTAAATGATGTACACTGCCGCGTCCCGGTTTTTCTCTTTTATCATCTTTAAATTTCGTCAGGATTTCTCCTTCAAAATCACTCGATGCCGGCCGATACAATCTTTCCTGATCATTTCCGGAGACTTTAACATAATCGAACATTTCAGTCAGGGTTTTTTCCAGCTTATCAATTCGGCGGACAGTCATTTCGACTGTACCCATACTTATAATTTGATGTTCTGCCGGAATTTTCGAATCTGCCCAGCTCTCGAAACGCTGAACAATTTCTTCATCCGCTACCTGAAGTGCTAAACGGAGTCCGTCGTTATCTTCAAACAGCAATGATTTTCTGCCTGCATATTCGGTAATTTCCTCATGGCTTACATCAAACTCATCGAATCTCTGCTGCCAATACGATAAACTTTCCATACTCGGTACAAACAATCCAATTCTTGTAATTGCATTCGTTCCGCGGTGTGTCTGTCCTGCCATCGGCATTTCAAAAAATGAAAGTTCTGTTCCAATTGAACCAGTCTTATCTCCGTAAAATAAATGGTACATTGACGGATCGTCCTGATTGACTGTAACTTTTACACGTCTCATGCCAAGTATATGATTATAAAACTTATTGTTGTCCACAGCATTTTTCGTCAGCATTGAAATATGGTGATGTCCTAAAATTGTATTCATATTAGTTCCCTCCTTTTAAGTTGACTAGGAAAGTGATGATTAAAAAAATATCTCTTAATCTTTATCTCTTTTTCTTATATCATTACTTTACTAGGAAAGTGAAAGACTGTCAACAGGTATACATTAAATTTAATATAATTATTTTAAAGGTTCTTTTTGTTTACTTCTGCCTCGGTATATTTCTGCAGCTTTGACATCATTCTGTACAGTTCTTTTTGTTCATCCTGCGTCAGATTTTTATCAAACAGCGATGTCTGGTATGCAACCTGATGCACCATTACATCATCGATTTTCTTCATTCCTTTATCAGTCAAAGAAATCCACTTTGTTTTCCAGTCTCTTTCACGTTTAATAGAACCGTCGGCTTCCAGTCTCGTCAGCATTTTGGAAATACCGCCCTGCGTCACCGTGATTTTCTGTGCGAGTTCACTTTGTGTCATCGGCTGATACACAGAAATTTGGCTGAGCACTTCAAACTGCGCCACTGTTAAATCGAATTGCTTTAAAAATTCATTTGAGAGAATATCACTTTGATGTTTAAAGCGTGAAATTCTCATCCAGTTTAAAGTTCCAATTGTATTGTTCTTCATATTCTTCACCTTCATCTATATATATGAATTTACTTAAAATAAATTAATCAACACGACGCCTGTAAGCATAATTATCAGCCCGATAAACTGCACCGGTACAATCGCATGCTTTGACGACCGGAATAAGCCGAACTGCTGCACTAAGATGCTCCCTGTAATCTGGCCGAATAAGACCAGTACAACCGTCGGGCCTGTACCGATTTCACCGACGAGAAATATATTGATTAATACGTAAAATCCGCCGAATATTCCACCGAGCCAAACCCAGAGCGGTGCTTTTTCTGTAATTGGGTATTTCGCCGGCACGAAAGTTTTATCTCTTATTAAAACGAGAATAATCAGTGTTACCGCACCGACAAAGAACGATATAAATGCAGCTGTAAACGGCGAGTTCACCGCACTGCCAAGTTCTCCGTTAATCGCTGCCTGTATCGACAGCAATGCTCCGCCCGTAAATCCCGCAGCGCGCCACGGCCATTTATTGATATCATCATTAACCGGTTTTAGTTTATGATGCTGATGTTTCATGACATCCTGCAGTACAACCGCAAGAAAGACGCCTGCAAAAATTAAGACCACTCCAAAAAATCTGCTTATGCCAAATGGCTGTACCATCGAGTTAAACCAGCCAAAGTTATCGATAATCATACCTGTAATAATCATCCCGATAATCGGCATAATCGCAGTTTCTACGCTGCCTATTTTAGGAAAGATAAATATATTCGTCGTGAGTGCTATAACACCGCACACACCGCCAAGCCATATCCATGCCGGCTGTTCCATAAATACTGTCAGCTCAGGTGCGAGCGGTAAGCCGTTGACCAGCACGATAATACTTAAAAATACGGTGCCGATGACAAATGAAATCATCGATGCAATGAACGGGGACCGCACATAACTCCGTAAGCCGGAATTAATAGCAGACTGCATCGACATTCCCGTTCCAATCGCAGCACCCAGTAATGCAGTAAACATCGTGGTCACTTCCTCTGTCTGTTTGAATATTATCGTATCACTTATTAATGCAAAAAGCCCTTTTGATATTTTATCAAAAGAGCTTCTTATTATTCTGCCGGTTCCATCTGAGCTTCAAATTCATCAAGCAGTCCACGGACTTCATCTGTTGTGTTCGTGCTCATCAGCTGGTGTCTCAGTTCACCTGCGCCTCTGATGCCGCGTACGTAAATTTTAAAGAATCTGCGTAATGGTTTAAACAAACGTGATTCTTCTTTTGAATATTTATCGAACAGGTCAAGATGCAGGCGCAGGAGACCTAAGAGCTCTTCGCTCGTATGTTCTCTCGGCTCTTTTTCAAATGCATACGGATTGTGGAAAATTCCGCGTCCGATCATAACACCGTCGATACCGTACTTCTCTGCCAGTTCGAGTCCTGTTTTTCTATCCGGAATGTCGCCGTTAATTGTCAGAAGTGTATCCGGTGCTATCTCATCGCGGAGCTTTTTAATTTCTCCGATTAAATCCCAGTGCGCATCAACCTTACTCATTTCCCTGCGCGTGCGGAGATGAATCGACAGGTTCGCAATATCCTGTTTAAACACGTGAGTCAGCCAGTCTCTCCACTCTTCAATTTCAGAGTAGCCGAGACGCGTTTTAACACTGACTGGAATACCGCCGGCTTTTGCCGCCTGGATAATTTCAGCAGCTGTTTCAGGACGCTGTATTAAACCCGCACCTTTACCTTTTGCAGCAACGTTTGGAACCGGACAGCCCATATTTAAATCTATACCTTTAAAGCCCATCTCAGCCATACCGATACTCATTTCACGGAAATGATCCGGTTTGTCTCCCCATATATGAGCGACAATCGGCTGTTCATCTTCTGTAAACGTTAAGCGTCCGCGTACACTGTGGACGCCTTCCGGGTGGCAATAGCTTTCTGTATTTGTAAATTCAGTGAAAAATACGTCGGGTGTTCCCGCTTCACTGACAACATGACGGAACACAACATCTGTAACATCTTCCATCGGAGCTAAAACAAAAAATGGACGCGGTAATTCACGCCAAAAGTTTTCTTTCATATATATTTAAACCTTCTTATCTATTAGTATCTCGAATTTTTATCCATGATGATATTACCACAAAAAGTCATTTTACACAAAAGTATTATGGTCGTGAAAAAACCTGCAGAGACTAATCATCTGCAGGTGCATATAACTCGTTGCGCATTTTATTTATGGCTGTAATCCAGTCTTCCCGCTTAAATACACTGAACTTAAACACATCGTTATTTTTCATAATAATTTTAACGACGTTCGGGATTACACCCATACTGTTCTTCGTTTTGATTTCCTTAATTTCTTTTAAATCAATAATCGTTTCAACCGATTCGATATAAGGTCCGACTGAGCCTTCGTGAAATAATGTTGTTCTGGTTAAATATAACGGCCCTTCGACGCCTCTCATCGGACGTCTCATGTGAGCATGCCCGGCACGAACTATATCACCTTTATTCAACCTCATAATGCGTCACCCCAACTTTATATATTTTTAAAAGTATTATACTCCGCCTAATGCTATCACAATTGTGAAAATTAGCAATCCAGCGATGACAACGATTAAGAATCCCATAAACCACTTATTCATAACTCCCGCTCCTTTGTAAATCACCATATATACATTATACACGTAAAAAAATCACTTCATTTCGAAAATGAAGTGATTTCATAAATTATTCACTAATTATTGTCTTTTTTAACTGGTGCAGGAACGAGATCTTCGAGCGGTTTCGCACGATAAACGAAGAACGACATTACCGATGCAATCAGTGCAATAATAAAGATAATGAAGTAGACAAACTCCACACCCGATACCATTGCCGCTGACACAGCCGCTTGTGATTCAGGATTTGCAGCACCTTCTAAATAGCTCTGCTGACGCGAGTTAAGCAGTCCGAGAAACACCGATACACCGATTGCTCCCGCCAATGGCTGAAGCGTTGATACCACTGCGGTACCGTGTGCATATAAATGCTTCGGCAGCTGGTTTAAACCGTTCGTTTCAGCCGGCATCATCGTTGCAGAGACACTGAGCATAATCAGCATAAAGCCGACAATAATAACCCACTCAGGTGTCTCAGCAGTCAGATTGCTGAACATAAACATCGTTACAGCAAGAATAATCGTTGCCGGAATCATCATCACTTTCGGACCGACCTTATCGAATAAAGCGCCCATAAACGGACTCATTATTCCATTTAACAAGCTTCCCGGCAGAAGTAACAGACCGGCTGCCGCTGCAGTAAGTCCCATCGGCCCCTGCATAAATACCGGCAGAATAAGTTCTGATGCAAACATCACCATAATAATAATAACGAATAATACTACGGCATGCGAGAACATCGGGAATTTAAATACGCGCAAGTCCATTAAAGGTTCATCGAGTTTAAGCTGACGGAAAACAAATAATAAGATTGCGATTACACCGATAATAATCGGGATGAACACCGAAGGTGTCATAAATCCATCCGCACTTTCACCTGCGTGGCTGAAACCGTAAATTGTTGAACCTAAACCAATCGTTGAATACACGATAGAAATCCAGTCAATTTTTGGTTTGGTCATTTCGGTAATGTTGACCAGGTACTTCAGGGCAAATAAAATTGAGAAAATTGTAAACGGCATGACGAAGATAAATAAAAATCTCCAGCCGAAGTATTCCACAATAATACCCGACAGTGTCGGACCGATAGCCGGTGCAAACATAATTACAAGACCGACAATCCCCATAATTTTTCCCCGTTTATGAGGGGGATAGATTAATAAGAATACATTAAACATAATCGGCATAATTAAACCCGTACCTATTGCCTGAATCATACGCCCGAGGAGCAGCACACCAAACGAAGGTGCTATTGCCGCAATAACTGTACCGATAAAGAATGTCACCATCGTACCGATAAACAGCTGTCTGGTCGTAAACCATCCCATTAGTAATGGTGACACAGGAATAACGATAGCCATTACAAGCATAAAGCCTGTCGCCACCCATTGAACTGTAGAGAGAGTAATATCGAACTCTGCCATCAGTGTCGTTAAAGCAATATTGAGCAATGTTTCATTTAAAATAGCGAAGAATGCACCGATAATTAAGGCAACCATAATCGGCAATGTTTTAGCATTTGGATCCTCCGATAAAAATTCGTACTTTATATTTTTTTCTGCTGTCATTCTGC
The DNA here is from genome assembly GCA_003513765.1 of Jeotgalicoccus sp. Classification (GTDB taxonomy): domain Bacteria; phylum Bacillota; class Bacilli; order Staphylococcales; family Salinicoccaceae; genus Jeotgalicoccus. The sequence goes on along the minus strand of DONT01000005.1, from coordinate 16,761 downwards.
ACCTCTTATATTTTCTTCATATTGAGAAGTGAGAATTCCCAATACACATCAAAATGATGACCTAGTATAATATAAGGTATATGGTAACCATATAGTCAAGAGGTGAGCACTATGAAATCGGAAATATATTTTACTACAGGTGACTTCGCAAAACTGTGCGAAGTGACAAAGCAGACACTCTTTCATTACGATAACATCGGCCTGCTTCATCCTGAACATAAAGATAAGAAGGGATACCGTTATTACTCGTATACACAATTTGATACGATGTATGTCATTGAATCATTAAAAGAAATGGAAATGCCGCTTCGTGAAATCAAAGAATTTATCAGCGTAACAACACCTGATACGATGATTAAATTGTTTACAGAAAAATCGAAGCAGATCTCCGAAAAAATCAATAACCTTGCTAGCATTCAGAATACGATAGAAAAGAAAATATTAATTACTGAAGAAGCGAAGAAAACCGACTTCAGTGAAATCGTGCTGACTGAAGCTGCCGAAGAACATTTGTATTTGAGTGCACCTCTTTTGAATTATGATGAGGAGGAAAACAAGGCCGCTATTTCAGATTTTTATAAGGTATGTATGCGTGAATTGCATGAAAAATATTCAATTGGTGCAATGATGAGTATAGATGATGCTGCACAACGTAAAATCGACAGCTTTGAGTATCTGTTTGCAAAAACAGATTATACTGACGCACTCCATCTGGTAAAAAAAGATAAAACGATGCGGGTCACCGGCTATCATACCGGGCAGTACGAAAACGTTGCGGTAACATTTGACGCCATCTTTGATTTTATAGAAGAAAACAATCTTACTCCTGTCGATTACTTATATGCAGAACCCATCCTCGACCGCATCTCGGTAAATGACAGCGATAAATACGTGACGAAGATTACGATACCGGTAACTTTAGGTTAGATTGTCCGCTTCATTGCGGAGCAAGCGGCTTTTCTCGGGAATGACAGGGTTTCATTGCGGAGCAAACGACTTTTCTCGGGAATGACAGCGTGTCATTGCGGAGCAAGCGGCTTTTCTCGGGAATGACAGGGGCTCATTGCGGAGCAAGCGGCTTTTCTCGGGAATGACAGCGTGTCATTGCGGAGCAAGCGGCTTTTCTCGGGAATGACAGGGACTCATTGCGGAGCAAGCGGCTTTACTAGGGAATGACAGAGGCTCATTGCGGAGCAAACAGCTTTTCTCGGGAATGACAAGGTTTCATTGCGGAGCAAATCAGTATTTCTCGCTATTCAGCTCACAATATTATATATTCAAAGCAAAATAATCGATACCAACAATAAAGGAGCGATAATATGAGCAAATCCACTTCAGTCGTTAAAACCGGGGTCGGTTTCGGCACAGTCCTTGCAGTTACTATTTCATGGAGTCTCCATCAGTCCATACTCTGGGCAATTATCCACGGAATCTTCAGCTGGTTCTATGTTATTTACTATATGCTTATCAGATAACACTTTAAAATGCCGGGCAAATTAAATTTGTCCGGCAGCTTTATATCCGGTAAATCCTGGGTATAGAAAAGGTAAATAATGACATGGAGTGTTTCGATGATAACTTTATTAAAGTTGATAATAATTGGTTTCGTTGCCGGAGCAATACTTGCAGCATCCGGAAAAATCATCCGAATTGTAACAGGAAACAAAGCTGAAATCCTTTTATATAATATGGATTATATGCCGTTCATAAAAAGATGGAGCGATAAATGGATTACAGGGATTATTTTTCATTACACAACCTGTATCGCGAGTGCGGTTGTTCTATTCTACATGCTTATTCCCTTCGGCTGGGAATTGAATATATGGCCGTATGTCCTTGTTTATACTGCCGGCAGCGCCGCACTTTATTTCCTCAGTCTGCTTACGGATAAACCGCCCGCTTCCGACAGCTTTTCTTCATGGTTTTACTGGACTTTCAGTCACGCGATATTCGGCTTTGCAGTAGGTTTTTTAATTAAATTATGGGTATAGAAAAAAGACTTATGGAATTCTTAATTCCATAAGTCTTTACTCATTATTACAGGTGCATTGTTACATCTGCACTTTCTTTAAGGTCAGCAACTAACGTTTGTGCTGCTTCGCTTTCTTTTTGCATTACTACCTGTTCTTTAAGCTGAGGTTCCATTTCTTCGAATGATGGCGGCTCTTCTTCAGTTTCCATTTGTTCCATCTGAGCGACCTGAGCATCGTAAATTTCCTGCATTTCCTCTTTAGACGGTTCAATGTCGCCTGCTTCTTCTGCAATCAGTTTATCAATTTTGACCTGCATATCTACCTGTGACATGACTTCATCTTTAGGCATACCTTGTTCTTCAAATGCTGCGAACAGATCGTCCTGTGATTCCATACCGTTTTGTTCTACTAAGCTGTCAAGGACACCATTAGTATCTTCTTCAGTCACTTCAATCTCACGGTTATCCGCTTCCTGAATTAATAACTCCTGTGATACCAATCCGTCTGCGACTTGTTTTTTAAGATCGTCCTGATTCAATTCTTCACCGGACATCTGAGACATCATCGCCATTTGCTGGAATTGCATATTATATGCTTCTTCAAATTCTGCTTTTTCAATTTCTGTGCCATTTACTTCAGCAACAACATCAGGTACGCCTTCTAAATCCGGTTCAGGCATTTCCGGCTGTTCTGCCGCAGCACCTGATTCAGGAGCCGCTGCTTCTTCGGCACTGCCAGTATCTTCTGTTGCTGTTTCTTCATCGCCATTGCATGCTGTCAGCAGCAGCAATGACCCAATTATTGTTAAACTCGATAACCACTTTTTCATTTTGTAATTCTCCTTTGATTACTTACTTGTTCGTCATTCTATCGCACATTCATTTTTGAAGCATGTAAAAAGCGGCTCACAAGAAAATTTTTTTCATGAAATATGATTAATTCGTGACATTGTGAATCAGCGCACTATAAATAAAACCCTGGACCAAATACATTAAATGTACCTGGTACAGGGATTCTAAAAGTTTTATTTCTCTTCTTTATTCCAGCGGAAAACAGGTTTACGTGAAGCTCTAGTTTCATCTAAACGTTTAACCGGTGTTTTGTGTGGCGCTGAATGAATAATATCAGGATTATTCTCTGCTTCATCAGCAATTTGAAGCATTGTATCGATAAAGTGATCAAGAGTTTCTTTAGACTCTGTCTCAGTTGGCTCGATCATAAGTGCTTCTTCTACAATGAGCGGGAAGTAAACAGTTGGCGGGTGGATATCAAAGTCCATCAGGCGCTTAGCGATATCTGATGTTCTAACTCCCTGTGCTTTCTGTTTATTACCAGAGATAACGAATTCGTGTTTACAGTGCTGTGTGAACGGAAGTTCGTATTTCTCCTGCAGGCTGCGCATAATGTAGTTCGCATTAAGTACAGCAAGCTCACTTGCTTTCTTAAGTCCTTCAGCACCTAATGTACGGATGTACGTGTAGGCACGGACGTTAATTCCAAAGTTACCGTAGAAGTTTTTAACCATACCGATTGACTGTGGACGGTCGTAATCTAACTCGTATACACCGTTTTCTTCACGTACAACTGGTTTTGGAAGGTATGGAGCAAGCTCATCAGTTACACCGATTGGGCCTGAACCAGGTCCGCCACCGCCGTGCGGGCCAGTGAATGTTTTGTGTAAGTTAAGGTGAACTGCATCAAAGCCCATGTCTCCAGGACGTGCGTAACCCATAATAGCGTTAAGGTTTGCACCATCATAGTACATTTTACCGCCCGCTTCATGGATGATTTCTGACATTTCAAGAATTTGTGTTTCAAATAAACCTAATGTGTTCGGGTTTGTCAGCATAAGTGCTGCAGTATTTTCGTTAACAACTTTCTTAAGGTCTTCAACGTCAACTAAACCTTTATCATTCGATTTAACCTCAACAATTTTGAATCCTGCAATTGCTGCAGACGCAGGGTTCGTACCGTGTGCTGAGTCAGGAACGATAACTTCATTACGGTGTGACTCTCCGTTAGCTTCGTGGAAAGCTTTGAATACCATAAGTGCAGTCCATTCACCTTGTGAACCGGCAGCCGGCTGTAAAGTGATTTCGTCCATTCCTGTAATTTCTTCAAGGTGTACTTGAAGATCATACATTAACTCTAAAGCACCCTGGATAGTTCTAGTATCCTGATACGGATGAATGTGGCTGAATCCTGGTAATCTAACGACATCTTCGTTAATTACAGGGTTGTATTTCATCGTACATGATCCTAAAGGATAGAATCCTGTGTGGATACCGAAGTTACGGTTCGATAATCCAGTGTAGTGACGCATTAATTCCAGTTCATCAACTTCCGGAAGATTTGCATCTACTTTACGAACGAAATCAGCACCAATTTCTTCTTCTAAATTAACTTCTGGTACATCAAGTGCAGGAAGGTTATAACCTACTCTGCCTTCTTTACTGCGTTCAAAAATTAATGGAAAGTTTTCATTAGCCATTGTTGATATCCCCCAATTCTTTAACAAATGCATCGATTTCTTCTTTCGAACGGATTTCTGTCGTTGCAATCAGCATGTGATTTTCGAACTCAGGGTAAATGATACCAAGGTCAAATCCGCCGACAATGCCTTTATCGAATAACTTCTCGTTAACCTCTTTAACAGGCTGTGAAAGCTTAACTACGAATTCGTTGAAGAATGATCCTTTGAATGCTGCTGGTAAACCAGCTTCTTCAAGCTGTTTCTGAGTATATCTTGCTTTTTGCATGTTTAATTTAGACATGTCTTTAACACCGTTCTTACCAAGTGCACTCATTGCAGCTGAACTTGCTACTGCGTTTAATGCCTGGTTAGACGTGATGTTTGATGTCGCTTTTTCACGTCTAATGTGCTGTTCTCTCGTTTGAAGTGCTAGAACGTAGCCGCGCTGGCCGTCTTCGTCAACTGTTTCACCAACGAAACGTCCAGGTACTTTACGCATTAACTTTTCAGTTGTAGCGAAGTAACCACAGTGCGGTCCGCCAAGCTGTGCAGGGATACCAAATACTTGTGTATCACCAACAACGATATCAGCGCCGAATTCTGAAGGCGGAGTTAAGTAGCCTAATGCTAACGGGTTACTTGAAACAACCATCATTGTTTTAGGCTGTGCTTTAATTAATTCATTTATTTTATCAAGCGGTTCAATCTGGCCTAAGAAGTTAGGGTATTGAACGATAACTGAAGCTGTATCTTCATCAATTTCTTTTTCAAGTTGTGCTAAGTCAGTTTTCCCGTCAGTTAAACCGATTTCAACAATCTCAAGGCCTTTACCTTTAGATGCAGTCTTAACTAATTGACGGTACTCAGGGTGCAATGCTTCAGATACTAAGATTTTTTTCTTCTTAGTTTGAACGTTGCTTAAGTACATTGCTTCTACAACAGCAGTTCCGCCGTCATATAATGAAGAGTTTACGATAGGCATACCAGTAATTTCAGAAACCATAGTCTGGAACTCAAACATAGCTTGAAGTTCACCCTGTGTCATTTCCGGCTGGTAAGGCGTGTAAGAAGTATAAAATTCTTGTCTTGAAATAACATGGTCAACTACTGACGGGATAAAGTGATCGTATACCCCAGCACCTAAAAATGAACTGTAATCCTGCAGGTTTGCGTTTTTAGCAGCCATTGCAGTCATTTCTTTTTTAAGTTCGTACTCACTAGTTGGTTCTTTCAGATTTAATTTTCTGTCCAGTCTAACTTTTTCAGGAATATCTTGAAAAAGCTCGTCTGTGGATTTTGCACCGATCTTTTCTAACATCTGTGTTTTATCAGCTTCAGTAGCTGGTAAATAACGAAAATCCATTACAATTTCCTCCCTGTTCTTCACATTTATAATATAATAATTTACTATTATTATTTTATTTCCACACTCTATACTACCATATCGAACTAAATAAATAATCAATTTAGCAGCAGAGCTCATATGGAAAACACTGAATTTATACAGCGCTTTCAGAAATCATTATTGCTGTTTTCAGATTTTCTGATTATTTTTCCATACATCGTTTATTATAGTGACTTTTGGGGTATATTGCCAGTCTGATGTTATATATAACGATTTCTTTTGTGCAAAAGTTATAAACAGTATACATAATGATAAGAAAAAATAATGATATTATTTATATAAGAAGAGTCTTAGAAAGGGTTGCTATGATGAATATTTTACTTTTAGGAATGACAGGCAGAGCCGGCAGTGAGATTGCACAGCTGGCTTTGGGAGATAAACACCAGGTGACCGCACTTGTACGGACACCTGAAAAGGTATCAATTAATGATGAAAATTTATCGATTATAAAAGGTGACGTGACTGTTAAAGAAGATGTAAAACACGCCATGAAAGGTGCTGATGTGGTAATCAGTGCGTTAAATACAGACGGGGCCGATACACTGACAAAAAGCATGCCGCTGATTATTGACGCTATGAACGCTGAAGGTATTAAACGGATTGTGACGATTGGTACTGCAGGAATACTGAACAGCAGGGTCGAGCCTGACGTGCTGCGCTATCAATCCAGCGAGTCAAAACGCAAATTAACACGCGCAGCAGAAGAACACCATAAGACTTACCTGCTGCTTGAAAAGTCCGATCTCGACTGGACAGTTGTCTGCCCGACTTACCTGCCGGACGGTGAAGCGGTTGGTGAGCACCGTGAAGAACGTGACTTCCTGCCTGAAGACGGCAAGAAGATTACAGTTGGAGACACAGCAGAGTTTGTGTATAAGCAAATTGAGAGTGATGAGTATATTAAGTCCAGGGTTGGAATAGCTTATTAAAAAATTGGGGCTGGAACACATATGAGCCGGTGTCATAACAGTCCCAGAAATTTAGAACACATATGAAGCAAGAGATGACGAAAAGTATCTACTATACAACCTGAGTCTAACAAAAATCCCCTTTAAACTTTACAGTTCAAAGGGGTCTTTCAGGTTCTTCACTACTCTATTCCACCGTAACCGACTTCGCCAGATTACGCGGTTTGTCTACGTCATTTCCTCTGTGCAGTGCTGCATAGTAGGAAATCAGCTGATAGACGACAACTGAGACAAGTGGTGTCAGCATTTCATCCACTCTTGGAATGACGTATGCGTCACCTTCCTGCTCAAGTCCTTCCATTGCTACGACACATACATTCGCACCACGCGCTTTTACTTCTTGTGCGTTGCTTCTAATATTTAAATCGACTTTATTCTGTGTCGACAATGCAAATACCGGTGTACCTTCTTCGATCAAGGCAATCGTTCCATGCTTCAGTTCGCCGCCTGCGAATCCTTCCGCCTGGATATACGATATTTCTTTCAGTTTCAACGCGCCTTCAAGTCCAACATAGTAATCCATGGCTCTGCCGATAAAGAACGCATTTCTCGCTGTTTCCAAGTAGCTCTTAACGATTTTTTCAATTTTATCAGCATCTTCAATAACTGCTGTAATTGCCGTCGTAACTTTCCCAAGTTCAGCCATTAAATTCATATCTGAAACTTTGTTCAGCTCTCTCGCTGTCACTGCTGCTGTAATCGCAAGGACTGCAATCTGCGCCACATAGGCTTTCGTCGATGCAACTGCAATTTCCGGTCCTGCATGCAGTATCAGCGTTTCATCCGCTTCACGCGACAGTGTCGATCCCGGCACATTTGTCATCGTTAATGATTTGTAGCCTTTTTCTTTAATATCAACGAGAACTGCACGGCTGTCTGCAGTTTCTCCAGATTGAGAGATAAAGATAAATAGCGGCTTTTCTGATAATAACGGTGTATTGTAGACAAACTCAGATGCGACATGTACTTCTGTCGGCACGCCTGCCCATTTTTCAAAGTATTCTTTACCAATCAGTCCGGCGTGGTAACTCGTACCTGCTGCGATGATATACAAGCGGTCCGCTTCATTCAGCTGTTTAATTATATTTTGATCGATTTTAAGTTCGCCGTGCTCATCCTGATATTCTTTAATAATTTTACGCATCACCTGCGGCTGTTCATTGATTTCCTTAATCATGTAGTGCGGATATGTGCCAAGCTCCGTGTCGCTCGCATCAATTTCCGCGATATAAGATTCACGTTCGATTTCTGCACCTTCGATATCTCTGATAATCATTTGGTGTTCCATCAGCTGAATGATTTCGCCGTCCATCAGTTCAACAAATTCATTCGTTAAATTAAGCATCGCCATTGCATCTGATGTAATGACATTGAAGCCGTCACCTTTACCTAAAAGAAGCGGTGATTTATTTTTAGCTGCATAGATCGTGTGGTCATCGTCATTATCCAAGAGACCGATTGCGTAAGAACCGTGCAGTAATGATAAAGTCTTTTGAAATGCTTCAAGTGTCGATGAACCTTCAGCGGCAAACTTCGCAACAAGCTGTACGATAATTTCCGTATCAGTATCCGACACAAGTTTTGTATCGTTTAAATACTCTTCTTTTAACTGCTTATAGTTTTCAATCACACCGTTATGCACAAGCGTAAATCTCTCATCCGTGCTCTGATGCGGGTGAGAATTCGCTACACTCGGTTCACCGTGTGTGGCCCAGCGTGTATGGCCGATACCGATAGTTCCCTCGAAATCTCCGTCCACTTTTTTACGCAGTTCGGCAATTCTGCCTTTTTCTTTAAATACTTTTGTTTCCTTATTATTCTTTACCGCAATACCCGCTGAATCGTAACCGCGGTACTCCAGCTTTTCAAGCCCTTTTAATAATATTTCCTTCGTATCTGCCGTTCCAATATAACCAACAATTCCGCACATAAGATAAACTCCTTCTACGTTCGTTTAAGTTTTGTGGGGTATCTGCTTTGTCAGACCGGTCACCCGGTAATTTTCACAGATACACTTACGAATACTTCAGTATCCGGGACAGCATCCGCCGAAAGTTCGATCGCTGTCCTCCTCGTCAACAGTAAATGTCTACTGCTCAGGCGCTATTCCGATTTCTTTACAAATTTCCCTCCTTTTTCGTCAGAATAAAAGTGTAAATTATTTTTTTCTTGATTACAAGAATTTTTTACCTTTTAATGGTAAAAATTATAGTTAATTGATTATTTATTCGTCTGGATCTTCGTTTGAGTGACAGTGTCATTTCCACATTGTCCGACAAATCCATTTATCAGACAGTGTCATTTCCACATTGTCCGACAAACCCATTTATCGGACAATGTAGCCCCGCATTCCCGGCTTACCAAGAAATTAAAAAACAGGAACGATATTATTATCGTCCCTGCCGCAATCATTATTCTATAATTTCTTTTACTCTGCCGACGATACCGTCTTCAAGTTTAACTTTGATGCCGTGATGATGGTTAGCTGAGTTCGTTAATATTCTTGCGACGACGCCCTCAGTAAGTTCACCTGTTCTCTGATGGTTTTTCTGTACGACTTTAACTGTACTGCCAACTTTTATATCTGCTCTTTTTGTTCCGTCCATAATGATTCTCCTTTTGTTCGTCTTCTTATAATTTAATAATAACATTTTTACATTTATTATATCGAGATGCTCTGAAGCGTACGACTTAACATCCTCTTATAATTGTTCATAAGAAGTTATATTTATGTCTAAAAAGTGTTATAATATACAGGTCAGAGGAGGTCACATCATGAAAGGTAAAACTCATATCATCGGTGGTGTCGCATCCAGTCTGGCAGTCGCTCATTTTACATACGCCGATCCTGTTTTATTAATTGGCGCCGGTATTGCCGGGTCTTTAATTCCCGATATATGCCACGGCGGCAGCAAGATTGGGAAGACGTTTCCGGTGCTTTCGAAATTTATTAATTTCGTTTTCGGTCACCGTTCGTTTACACACAGCCTGCTGTTTATCGTGCTGATTGCTTTTCTCGTCGATTACTTCTTTTCAAATGATGCAATAAAGCTCGGTTTAATTACGGGCATGATCAGTCATTACATATTGGACATGGCGACTAAAAGCGGCATACAGCTGTTTTTTCCGGTAAGTTTTAAAGTGAAATTTCCGATTACTACACGAACAGGCAGCTTTACAGAGAATATTATTTTCGGCCTGCTGTGTCTCATTTCGCTATATTTTGGATTTCAGGTATTAGGTGTATACATATTTACGTTTATAAATGATTTTAATATGGGCGAGCTGCTGGCTAATCCCGCATATTAGTCTCATACATAAAAAAGCGAAGCCAGAAATACGGCTTCGCTTTTTAAATATAAATTTTATTTCATCATGTCATGCGGATCAATAACAAACTTTTTAGCGACACCCCAAAACTTCTACTCCATTGAAAAATATTAAATGATATTAGCAGCCTCATCCCGGACTGTATAAGATTTCTATATGTATATGCTCCTGGATGCCAGCCTGCCCTATATGCTTTACTTGTTAATGCGCAACTCAATTTACATCAATAGTATACGGTACAGAATTTTCAGTCAATAAAAGCGGGTCGTTGTGATAAAAGAAAAAAGTGCTGCTTCCGGATTAAGGAGGCAGCACTTTCATTTTTATTCTTATTTATCTAAACCCATTTCAGCTTCTACTACTTTAGCAATTTCTGCACTGTAGTCCGCTGCGAGTTCTTCAGTTTCAGCTTCTACCATAACGCGTACAAGCGGTTCTGTTCCTGAAGCACGGACGAGAATACGTCCATTACCGGCCATGCGCTGTTCTACATCAGTCATAACTGCTTTAACTGCTTCATTGTTCGTAACGTTGTGCTTGTCGCTTACACGCACGTTTACGAGCTCCTGAGGGAACGTTTCAACCATTGCAGCAAGTTCACTCATCTTCTTGCCTGATTCTTTAACGATTGCCGCTAAATGAATTCCTGTTAACAGACCGTCGCCTGTCGTATTGTAATCCATCATCACGATATGACCTGATTGTTCACCGCCTAATGAATAGCCGCCTTTACGCATTTCAGCTACAACGTATCTATCGCCGACCTGTGTTTTATCGGATTTCATACCGTGTGCTTCAATTGCTTTATAGAATCCAAGGTTACTCATTACTGTAGACACGACTGTATCGTCTTTCAGTTCGCCTTTTTCTTTCAGCGAATGTGCAAGGATAAACATGATCTTATCACCGTCGACAATCTCACCTTTTTCATCTACTGCAATAATTCTGTCCCCGTCTCCGTCAAATGCAAGACCGAAGTCGCATTTCTCTTCTTTAACGAGCTCCTGAAGTTTCTCTGGATGCGTTGAACCGACACCTGCATTTATATTCGTGCCGTCAGGATTGCTGCCGACTGTCGCTGTATCTGCTTCAAGGTCCCCGAATAAATAAGGTCCTAAGTGATACGTTGAGCCGTGAGCACCGTCAAGGCCGATTTTCAATCCTTCAAAGTCAGTATCAATTGTTGATTTTAAGTAACTTAAGTACTTCTGGCCGCCTTCAAAGTAGTCTGAAATTGTACCTACAGAAACACCTGTCGGTCTTGGCAGATTATCTTCATCGCTGTCGAGCAGTGCCTCAATTTCAGCTTCCTGTTCATCAGTCAGTTTAAAACCGTCCGGACCGAAAAATTTAATTCCGTTATCTTCAACCGGGTTGTGTGATGCGGAAATCATAACGCCTGCATTTGCTTCCATATCTTTCGTCAGGTAAGCAACACCCGGTGTAGAAATCACTCCGAGGCGCATCACTTCAGCACCGATTGATAATAGTCCTGCAACGAGCGCAGACTCCAGCATTTCACCTGAAATACGTGTATCTCTTCCCACTAGAACGCGTGGATGTTCTTCGCCTTTTTCAAGCAGTGTGTATCCGCCAAAACGGCCTAATTTAAAAGCCAGTTCCGGTGTTAAACCTTCGTTTGCAATACCTCTAACTCCATCTGTACCAAAATACTTTCCCATAGTAATCTCCTTTTTATGCAGCAATTATTCGTCTTTTTCTATCGTGACATCCGCTTCTAACACAGCAGGTTCACTTTTTGTAACATTTTCAGGTAACTCAAGCCGGACATCTTTTGTGCCCGATGATGACATTCCTCCGACATCCACTTCTGCATTTACAGATGATATCGAATTCAATGTTTCACTGTCACCATATATTTCAATTGTATCATGATTTAATTCCACTTCCGATAGCGTTCTGCCGTCAGCAGCCTCACCTGTCGTTTCAAGGTTGACAGGAACCTCTTTGCTGAGTTCTTCAACATTGATTTCAATTCTTACTGTAGAAGGTTCAATGCTGACATCGAGCTTATTATACTGTGCATCGAATGCGCTGACTTCAGCTTCTTCAACACGTTCTTCAGTAATACTCGAAGTGTCAGACATCATCGCACGGACGTATTGTATACGGTTCATCGTGCTTTCCCCGCCGCTGACAGTTACTGTTGACGGTTCAACACTGACCGAGCCGAGCTGATAGCTTGAGCCGATTCTTCCTTCACTTACTTCAGCCTGGACTTCAAAAGTCTGCGTTACAAGATTCTGTATCGTCACATTAGCTGTTTCCGGCTGCGCTGTGCCTGCCACATTTTCAGGCAGACCGTTCACCGTGAAGAACACTTCATGTTCCCCCGGTTCACGATTTCTAAGATCTAATATTACTTCAAAATTACGCGTCGCCTGAAGGCGTTTCACATTCGAATTCGCTCCGCCGAGTTCCACAGTGACTTCCTGCGGTACACCTGATACGTAATATGACTCTTCGTCATAAAGCACTTCAACCGGAACCCCTTCAACAAATTGCGTGTCGTTTTCCGCTGCACCGTCATCGCTGAACAGATTCATGTCTTCAAAGACATTATTTGCGTTCACAAACATAAACAATGCGAGCAGCAATGCCACGATGCTCAGTCCCAATTTACTTTCGAGCAAACAAACCGCCTCCTTCTTTAGCACCAGAAGCAACCAGCCAGTGTTTCTGGAGGAGTTCTTCCAGTTTCTCCAGAGTAATTTCCTTAGACATCTTACTGTCGTATGTAACTGAAACGTTACCTGTTTCTTCCGATACAATTATCGTAAATGCATCGGTTACTTCTGAAATACCGACAGCAGCCCTGTGACGCGTGCCTAAATCTTTTGCGATTTTATTACTTTCAGACAGAGGCAAGTAACTGCCGGCTGTCGCAATTTTATCGCCCTGAATTATCATCGCCCCGTCATGCAGCGGCGTATTCGGAATAAAGATGTTGATTAAGAGCTGTGACGTAATTTCTGCGTTTAACGGTACACCCGTCTCAATATAATCCTTCAGTCCGGTCTCTTTTTCCAGAACTATCAATGCACCGATACGGCGTTTTGCCATATAGCGGACTGCAGTTACCATATCCTGCCGCATTTTCTCATGCTGGGATACATCATTGCCGCTGCTAGAGCGGAACAGACTGCCGCGCCCGAGCTGTTCAAGCGCCCGTCTTAATTCCGGCTGGAATATAACGATAACGGCGAGGAAACCCCATTGCAGGACCATATCGAACAATTGCGTTGTCGTTGTTAAATCTAAAAAATTACTTAATGCCCGTCCAATAATTATGAAAAATATCCCTTTGATTAACTGTACAGCTTTCGTCCCTTTAATGACCGTCAGTATTAAATAAAACACGTACCATATAATCAGGATGTCAATGATGCTCGTTATTACAAAAGATGTAGAGATATTATCAAAAAAGTTGGCTGTTTCCATAATGATTTTCCTTTCTATTATGTTATAAGCCACCTAATCTCCCGGTAAGTTCTTTATACAGACTACCTATTTGCGGTATGCTGGAAATTTCCATGTTAGGCGCTGGTGTCGCTTTTAATAATTGATCAGCTTCTTTGACTCTGTCCAGCTGCCACAGGCTGTATGCCTTCATAATACTGATGTCTGTTTCACTGCTGTCCCCTGCAAGTACAAGGACATCCCCGTACCGTTCAAGTTTAACCAGCAGCAGCATTTCAAATTTCTTCAGTTCTTCTTTTTTATAAGTAATACTTAATCTGGCAGAAATCTGGTTAATATCTTCTACCAGCCTGTGGGCGGTATAATACTGTTTAAATATAATATAACATTTTACAAGTGCAAATCGTAATTTAATATCGGAGATATTCAATTCATCAAACTTAGTTAACAGATACACTGTTGCCTCCAGTATATCTATTGCTTCATCAACCGCACCATCTTCCATGAGCAGCTCTGATTTTAACAGTACAGCATTGACGTAATGCTGATTGACAGCAATCGTCGACAGTTTCTGCAGTGCTTTATCAGTATGCAGTCTCGTACGTTTTAAATCCCCCTTGAATTTAAAATAACGTGCATAAATTAAATGTATTCTTCCGCTGTCAGGCAGAGGCACATCTTCTATCAGTTCATATTCTTTATCGATAAAATGTTTCACAATGTCATAATCTTCATTATCCACTTTTAATTCGTAGTGTCCGATCTCCCTCAGAATTTCAAAATTATTATATTTAAAATGAGAAACTTCTGCCATAAAATCATTTACCGTACAATTTAAACGCTTGCTCAGTTTCACTAAAACATTGGTAGATGGCTGGACAGTCCCTTTTTCTATCAAACTTAAATAAGTTCGGGAGATGATCCCGTCAGCCAGTTCTTCCTGGGTTAAATTATTATTATTACGTATCTCTTTAATTCTTTGACCTATCATACTCATCCCCCTAAGTACTTAACATTTTAATAATACCAAATTCACAATTGTGTAACAAATATTCTCATTTATTTAAATACTGTTTAATTGACTGTATTTACATTTTACATGATAATTAAAGAAAATGTACATGGAGGACACTGATGAAAAAATTACTCATCATTACTGAACTCGACCAGCTTAAATCAATCAGCGACCCTTTTAGACTGCAGCTTTTGTCCATGATAGCAGAAGAAGCTAAAACAGGACAGATGCTTGCCGATGAACTCGAACTGCCTCGAGCGAAAATACATTATCATTTAAACCAGCTGCTGTCTTATAATATTATTACTGTAGCCCATACTATGGAGAAAAATAGTATTATTCAGAAGTTCTACCGTCCCGCCGCAGAAAAAATTGTGCCGTCCATCAATATTTTTAATTTTAATAAAGAGAGTGACTCTGAATCGTATGAAGCATATGAAATTCTGATGAATGATACAGAACACGGAAAACTTACTGATGAATTAAGCCGTCTTCAGAAACGAAAAAAAGCAAAAAAAGAAACAGCTACTGCTAATGAGTATGCTGTTTATATGATGAAAAATATGAGAGAAGCCTGACGGCTTCTTTTTTATAGTTGGCTCTGACCGAATATGTACTCCGCAATGGTTACAGCTTTTTCTGCTGTTTCATTCCCGCTATCAAGCAGTGGATTAACTTCCACCAGATCTGCAGAAATAAGCAGTTCAGTTTTGCTCAGTATATTTAAAGCAAGCAGCATTTCCGATAAGAAAATACCTCCGGCAACTTTAGTCCCTGTTCCTTGAATTTCAAGCGGATCCAGGCTGTCCACATCGAGCGATAAGTGTATGCCGTCGCAGTCCTGCAGATGTTTCAGCGACTTAGTTATAACAGCATCGAGTCCCATTCTCCTGACGTCACTCATCGTATAGCATTTAATTCCGTGTTCTTTAATATAGGCCTTCTCACCCATGTCCAGATCTCTGACACCGATCAGCACGATATTGTTATGACTCAGTTTCGCACCTTCATGGTGTACATTAACTAGTGATTCACTGCCTTCACCAAGCAGTACACCCAAAGGCATACCATGTATATTGCCGCTCGGTGACGTCTCGCTGTTATTAATATCTCCATGAGCATCAATCCACAATACACCAAGATTTTTACATTTCTTAGTGACACCGCTTATAGAACCAATTGAGAGACTGTGATCACCGCCAACGATAAATGGAAAGCGATTATTATTGAGTGAAACTTCAACAGTATCTGCCAACTCTTCACTGAAATCCTTAACCTGTTCAAAATTCATTAAGCCTTCGTCGTTTCTCACGCTGTGATTACCGTATTCAGCACGGTAATTTCCATATACATTTCCTTTGTCAGCCACATCATGGCCAAGGTCAGATAAATGTTTCTCCAAACCGCAAAGGCGCACCGCATCGGGACCCAAAGATACCCCTAACTTTGGCTGTCCAAATGCCGTAGGTGCGCCTATGATGTCTATTTTAACCACTGACATCCCCCCACTAAAATATTCCTTTGTCTATTTACAATATACTAAAGAAAGCGCTTTTATACAAGTGTTTATAAATATAAATAACTCATAAATTTATGCATAAAAAAGAACACTTACAATTGTAAGTGTTCCATGATGAGCCATGCAGGATTCGAACCTGCGACCCTCTGATTAAAAGTCAGATGCTCTACCAACTGAGCTAATGGCTCTAAATATTAAATTAAACTGGGCTGGAAGGATTCGAACCTTCGCGTCACGAGACCAAAACCCGTTGCCTTACCGCTTGGCTACAGCCCAAAATCTATGGTGGAAGGGGGCAGATTCGAACTGCCGAACCCGAAGGAGCGGATTTACAGTCCGCCGCGTTTAGCCACTTCGCTACCCTTCCAGACAAAAAATGGAGAATGACGGGCTCGAACCGCCGACCCTCTGCTTGTAAGGCAGATGCTCTCCCAGCTGAGCTAATTCTCCATATAAAAATGACCCCTACGGGACTCGAACCCGTGTTACCGCCGTGAAAGGGCGGTGTCTTAACCGCTTGACCAAGGGGCCATGGCTCCACAGGTAGGATTCGAACCTACGACCGATCGGTTAACAGCCGATAGCTCTACCACTGAGCTACTGTGGAATAATACTAATAATTTGCCCGGCAACGTCC